>WTWZ01000004.1:0-133497 GCA_009773765.1 Prolixibacteraceae bacterium
TCCAAAAACCGAAACAAAAAGTTCACGCAAAAATCCTTCCTGAAATTGCTCCTCTTTTGAGTTTATGATGTTTTCCTGAATGGCAGGATTACCGAAATAGTTCTGAAAATCCTTGTATTTGTTGTCAACAAGAGCCGTATCTAATTCGTTTAAATACTTATTCTCTACCGATTTTTGAAATAAACTCATTTATTGGTTCTCCAAGAATTTTGATTATTTAATTAAAAACTCAAAGTCTTTTTTCGATCACTCCAACTTATGTATCACCAACCCCGAACGTAATTTTGGCTCGAACCAGGTGGTTTTTGGCGGCATAATATTTCCGCTGTCGGCAATATTGATGAGCTGTTTCATCGATACCGGGAACAGTGCAAAAGCTGCTTTCATTTCACCCGAATCGACACGGTTTTTCAATTCCCCCATTCCGCGTATCCCACCAACAAAGTCGATGCGTTTCGAAGTGCGCAAATCTTTAATACCCAGAATCGGGCCCAAAACCAGGTTCGATAAAATGGTAACATCCAGAATTCCAATCGGATCAGAATCGTTATAAGTTCCGGGTTTTGCATTCAGTTTATACCAGTTGCCTGAAAGATACAAACTGAACTCGTGGAGTTTCTGAGGTTTATAAATACCAGTTCCCGTATTTTCAACTTCGAAACCTTTTTTTAATTCTGAAAGAAATTCTTCGTCTGACAAACCGTTTAAATCGGTCACTGTTCGGTTGTAGTCGATAATATGCAATTGATTGTCTGGAAAATGAACGGCCATAAAAAAGTTGTATTCCTCATCGCCTGTGTGATTTGGATTTTGTGCAGTTTTTTCAATTCCAATCCGCGCAGCAGCAGCAGTTCTGTGATGTCCGTCGGCAACATAAGTAAACGGAACTTTTTCGGTAAAAAGCTTTTCAATTTGACGGTTTGTTTCGGGATTGATGATTACCCAGAAATGATGGCCAAATCCATCTTCAGCGGTAAAATCATAATCGGCCTGTTTTTTTTCCACTATCGATTTTACAATTTTATCGATTTCGGGAACTGCCTTATAAGCAAAAAATACCGGTTCGATATTGGCATTCAGATAACGGGTTAAAACCATGCGATCTTCTTCCTTTTCCGGGCGTGTGAGTTCGTGTTTTTTGATAATCCCGTTTTCATAATCGGCACAGGCGGCAGCGCCAACAATTCCGTATTGTGTACGCCCGTTCATGGTTTGCGCGTAAACGTAATATTTGGCTTCGTCATCCTGAACCAGCCAGCCATTTTGCTGAAATTTCAGAAAATTTTCTACTGATTTATTATAAACAACTTCAGAATGAATGTCATCGACACCTGGACATTCAATTTCAGCTTTGGTAATCCGCAGCAGCGATTTTTCCTTGCCTTCGGCCATTTTTGCGGCTTCTTCAGAGTTCATAACATCGTAGGGCAAACATGCCAGTTCCTGAACAATTTCGCGGGTTGGCCGCAGCCCTTTGAATGGTTTTACTATTGCCATATTGCTTAATTTTTTAATTTGATTTTTCGATTTTGAAACCGGTAAAATTAGCCAACTGAAATTTCTTTGAGCGATGCATCATCAAATTATTTCTTTTCAAAAACCATTTCGCCCAACTCGTGTTTGTCGAACCGGTTATTTTCAAGTTTTGGCGTTGAACCTCCGGCATAAATATAAATGGCTGCCTTTTGGGTTTTGGCCGAATTTTTAAATTCGTTTTCCTTCAACACCAAATCTTTGGCCGGAGAATTCACCGAAAAGCCAAATCCAACATTATTTTCGATGATATTTTTCACAAAAGTGTTGCGGTGCGGGGCATTTGATTCACGTTCGCCGCGCAGGTTTATACCATCGCTTTTATTATTAAAAATATGGTTTTTGCTGAAAATAACGTCCGTGTCTTTGTGCCCGGTACAAATTCCAAACCGTCCGTTGTGGTGAATTTTGTTGTTCGAAACTATGCTTTCGTAAACACGCCAGCAAATAAACAACCCGTCGCGATCGTTGTGGTGAATGTTGCTATTTTCGATGGTTGAAAACGGAGAACCGGTCCCCGGGTGCAGGCCTGTGTTTCCGCTTCCCGATATCTCGCTGTTTTTAATAGTCACATTTTCGGTAATTTGCCAACTGATCCCTTCGCCGTTGAAATCTTTAACGTGAACATTGTCAACCGTTACCTTTTTCGAACGCAGAATCAGGATTCCTGCGCTGTTACAACCATCGGCAAAGAAATTTTCAAAACGGTTCCCATCGGCAGTTAAATTCGAAATCAAAGCATTCTCAACATCGAGCGCTTCAATCACCGAGGAAGCATTTGAAACCAGCCCGTTTTTATCAGACCGGTAATCGCGGATTAAACCTTTGTCAATATAAATTGTATTGTCTATAATATCAGTAATGCAGGCAGTTGACACATTCCAGCAACTGTTGTTTTCATCGTCAGTTACCTGCACTTTCATCCCAACTTCAAAACCATCGGCTTTTTCAACGGTCAGTTTTAGCTCGCCAAAATCGGCGTCAATAACATATTTGGTTTGAATTCCCTTTCCTCTTTTCAGGATTGTTTCCCTGCCTGAGCCAACCAGTTTTACATTCGACTTCATTCGCACAGGGGCCGTTATTTCATAAACTCCCGGGTTCAATTTCACCGTTCCGCCGGTTTTTGCCACAGCATCGATGGCAAACTGGATGGACTGGTTGTTAAAAACGGCTACCTGCGCATTTGGGCCGCCCACTGTAATTATCTGTTCGGCCACTTTGGGTGAAACCAGTGCATCAACAACCTTTTCAGGTTGCTGTGCTTGCAAAATAAACGGAAGAGATAGAAATAATACCGGAAAAATTGCTTTCATCATTTATCGATTTAGTTTGTTCAAATTTAATCGTTCAGTTTTAATTTTAACAGAATCTCATTGTATAAAATCAAAAAATACAAAGTTTTACAAATCACGGTTTTGTATTTTTGCAGTCATAAAACATTCTGTTATCTTCGTACGTTTTTCAATAAAAAAATGGATTTTAAAAATAAAACAGTTTGGATTACAGGCGCTTCATCGGGCATTGGTAAAGCCATGGCAATTGAACTTTCGAAGGAAGACACAACCCTGATACTTTCTGATATCGATGAAAAAGGACTGGCAGAAGTTGCCAAAGCTTGTGCAAAAAATAATTGTACAACACTTATTGTTCCCATGGATTTATGTAACCAAAATTCAGTTGAATCCGCTGCAAAACAAGTTTTTAATAAAAACCTGAAAATTGATTGCCTGTGCCAGTTTGCCGGAATCAGTCAGCGTTCGCTGGTTAGCGAAACCCCGCTGTTTGTTGACCGCAAAATTTTTGAAATTAATTTTTTTGGTGCAGTTGCACTTACAAAAGCTGTTTTACCCGAAATGATTAAAAACGGAGGCGGGCAAATTGCTGTAACATCGAGTATGGTGGGCAAATTTGGGTTTCCTTACCGTTCATCGTATTCAGCTACAAAACATGCTTTACATGGATTTTTCGAAAGTTTGCGCGCCGAAAATGTTAAAAACAACATTCAGGTTTCCATTTTAATTCCCGGACGTGTAAAAACCAATATTTCAGTGAATGCCATAACCAAAGACGGAAAAACGCACGGAAAAATGGATGAAGGACAAGATAAAGGGATTACTGCAGAAAAGGCCGCAAAAATTATTTACAGGGGTTTAAAGAAAAATAAAAAAGAGATATTAGTAGGTGGCAATGAATTACTTATGGTTCATATTCGCAGGTTTATCCCCGGATTGTACTATTATTTGTCGTCGAGGATAAAACCGGTGTAGTTTAGGGTTTGGAGTTCAAAGTTGAAAGTTCAAAGTTGAAAGTTGAAAGTTGAAAGTTGAAATGTCAGCAAAAATTAACGGAATACAGCAATTGGGAGTTGGGGTTGAAAATGTAGCCGAAGCATGGAAATGGTACCGCGAACATTTTTCGATGGATATCAGGATGTTTGAAGAAGAGGCCACTGCCGAATTAATGCTGGCCCACACCAACGGAAAACCAAGAAAACGCCATGCTGTATTGGCATTAAATATGCAGGGAGGCGGAGGTTTTGAGATATGGCAGCACACGGGGAAAAAACCGGAACCGTGTAAGTTTGAAATTCAATTGGGTGATTTGGGCATTAACATAGGAAAACTGAAAACAAAAAATGTTAAAGCGGCGTATGATAAATTCACCAAATCGGGATTAAATCTTTTGAGCCCTGTTCACAAAGATCCGGCTGGTAACGAACATTTCTATATGAAAGACCTTTTCGGAAACCTTTGGGAAATAAAAAATGAAAAGGAGGTTTTCAGTATCAAAGAAAAATCAATTACAGGCGGAATTCTTGGTGCCGTAATCGGTGTTCGTGATATGGGTGAAAGCATGAAAGTTTATAAAGACATTCTACAATACGATGAGGTTGTTTATGATAAAACCGGCGTTTTCGAAGATTTTGCCGGAATCGCGGGAGGGGAACATCAGTTCCGCCGTGTTTTGCTGAAACATTCCGATGTAAAAATTGGCGCTTTCAGTCCGTTTTTTGGCCGTTCGGTAATAGAACTGGTCCAGGTACTCAACCGCGGACCGCGGAACATATACGAAGGCCGTATTTGGGGCGACCCTGGTTTTATCCATCTTTGCTTCGATATTAACGGTATCGATGTTTTCAGGGAAAAAGTTAAATCTTTGGGATTTCCGTTTACCGTTGACAGCGCCCATGCCATGGAAACCTTTGATATGGGCGAGGCAGCCGGAAGTTTTGCTTACATACAAGCGCCGGAAGGTACTTTGATTGAATTTGTTGAAACTCACAAAATTCCGCTGCTCAAAAAAATAGGCTGGTACATCGACCTGAGGAAACGCGGAAATCACCCGCTTCCGACCTGGATGCTGAAAATGTTCAAATACAAAAGGGTAAAAAAATAAACCGATTTATTTCGCCGAAAACTTGTAAATCGTTGTCGATTTAAAAGTTTCTCCCGGGTTCAGCAATGTTGACGGAAATCCGGGTTGGTTCGGGCTATCCGGAAAATGTTGTGTTTCCAGGCAGAACCCGGTTAGTTTGGTGTAAGCCACACCTGCTTTCCCAACTTCGATACCTCTTAAATGTTGACCAGTGTAAAGTTGTACGCCTGGCTCAGTGGTAAAAACCTCCATGTAACGCCCGCTTTCGGGTTCAAAAGCGCTGGCAGCGAATGCCAGTTCATCCTCATTTTTGTTGATGACATAATTAAAATCATATCCCGAAGCAATAACCAGTTGCGGGTGCTGGTTATTTATTCTTTCGCCAATTCTTTGGGGCGAAGTGAAATCAAGGTCCGTTCCGCGAATATCAGCAATTTCGCCGGTTGGAATCATTTCAGCAGTCACCGGGGTCGATTTATCTGCGTTGATAACAAGCATGTGATCGAGAATATCGCCATTCCCTTCTCCACGCAAATTAAAATAACTGTGGTTGGTAACATTGATGTGGCAAGGTTTGTCCGTTGTAACCTCGTAATCAATTTTCAGTTCGTTGTCACCGGTTAAAGTGTAAGTTACTTTTGCTGTTTTGTTTCCGGGGAACCCAAATTCCCCATCCGCGCTTTTCAGGGTAAAAACAGTTACATTTTCATCCTTCTGAAAGTCCCACACTTTCCGGTACCAACTGTCGGGCCCTGAGTGAAGACAATTTTTGCCATTGTTTACAGGCAAATTGTAAGTAACACTGTCGATTGTGAAACTGGCGTTGGCAATACGGTTTGCAAACGGGCCAACAATAGCGCCATGACTTGCGCCATATTGCTGATACTCCGCAATTGATTTAAAGCCAAGTACAACATCAGCTAACTGGCCATTTCTGTCAGGCACATAAACCGACACTATTTTGGCCCCGTAATTGGTTAAAGTTACTACCATTCCGTTTTTGTTTTCCATGGTAAGCAACCGGGTTGGTTTTCCATCGATAACGGTTTCAAAATCTCCACTTTTGTAAGGCATTTCAATACTATTTTTTTGTGGTTTGGCACATGCTGCAATTGTGGCAACTATCACAATTAAAATTAGTCCCAGGTTTCTCATCATTTTATTATTTGCGGCTAAAAATACGAATTAACCATGGAAACCCGAATTTCTTTCAGTTAAAGATTAAAAATTCTCTCCTGGAAAAATTATTCCGGTATAGTCATATTTTTTACCATTCCGATTTCAATGTGAGTTAAGCAATGAAATAAATGTAACAAGAATAGGAACACCCTTCGACTTCGCTCAGGGAGACTGTGAAACTGAGGGTTTACCTAATTTCATTAGGCATAATGTGTAAATGACAGATTGCTCGAATCAGGCTGTCATTTCGACAAGGAACGAGGAGAAATCTCTTTGATTAGTAAATATCTCTTTCGTCGGGATGACAAGAAAATTGAAATCTGTCATTGGTTGTGAAGTCGAAGTCTGGATTTATTAACTCACGACATTGATTCCGATTCCTTTAATTTGATTTGAATGAAGCTGGTATTTTTTCGGATGGAAATGTAATTTCAACAAAATCACCTTCTTTCCATTTTCTCGCAATCAGGCAGTAAGCGCCGGGGACAGCCACATATTTTACCCCTTTTTCTATCACAGTTGCGCCCTCTGCCCATTCAGGAATACGGATATTCAATTCGATATACCGCTTATTTTCCATTTTGAATTTGATTTGAACTTTTCCCGTTTCCGAAAAATCTGTTTCCTGCGTAATTTCAACAGCGCCTTTTAAGGTGTGTTCGTTTTTTA
Organism: Prolixibacteraceae bacterium; assembly: GCA_009773765.1. Taxonomy (GTDB): domain Bacteria; phylum Bacteroidota; class Bacteroidia; order Bacteroidales; family Prolixibacteraceae; genus Draconibacterium. Next base: position 6,760 of record WTWZ01000004.1, read on the forward strand.
CAGTAGAATTTCCAAACAAATTCACGTAAATGTGATCGACATTTTTCGTAAAAACAAATGGGGTTAAATGGTTTTCAATTTCTCTGATTTCATCAACTGAAAACCTTGAGCCGTCTTGATATACAATTGATTCCAGCTCCTGTGCATACATGGCATTTGCCGTAATTTCCAAAAGAAACCCCGTAATTTCTATCCAGCTTTTAACTTCATTCAAATTAAAACCGCTGCTTTGATTTTGAATGTTGCCCCATAAACTTTCCAGTTTTGCCAAATCAAAACCGGAATTTTGTTCTTCGTACCAAAGCAGGAATTGAGTTAATCCGTTCAATTCACTCTTAAAATTATTTTCCTCAACAGAATCAACAATTGAAAAGTGATTAAACTTAATTAGAGGGCTGTTTACAACTACATTTTCAAAAGCCACTTTTTCTGATTTCCTTATCGGAAACTGCTCTTTTTGAGTGCAGGAAAAAAAGACCAATAAAAAGGAGAAAAAAACGATACCGTATATTTTAGACATTACTGTTTTTATAATCTATACTGAATAACAGCGTTTTGGTTTTGGGGTTCACGTATCACAAGGAATAATTAACAAATATCTTTGATAACGAAGAACAGAATTATGTTTGGAAACAGGATTAAAAATTGTTGGGATTATTCATCAGTTGAATTGTAAGTAAACCGTTGAACCGGAAACATTCAAGCGTTAAAAAGCCGGTCTGTCAAACAGCGGACCGGCTTTTGTTATCTTAAAGAAAATCCTAATCTTCTTTTTTCTCTTCAGCAGTTTCCTCTGCCTTTGTACCTTCAATTTGTGTTTCCGTTTCAGCAACCGGTGTTTCCTTCACTTCTTCCATAACCTTGGCCTCTTCAACTACTTTTACTTCTTTCTTTGCTGCGGCTGGTTTTGCCTTTTCGGTCGCTTTTGCTTTTACAGGCGCTGCAACTTCATCCTTTTTTGCCCCGCCACGACGTGAACGGCGTTTTTTGGCCTTTCCCGCATCTTCTTTGGCTGCAAGCATTGCCTCATTATAGTCAACCAGTTCCATGATACACATTTCGGCGTTGTCGCCCAACCGGTTACCGGTTTTCAGGATTCGGGTATAACCACCCGGGCGGTCGGCTATTTTGGCAGAAATTTCACGGAATAATTCCGATACTGCTTCCTTATCCTGTAAATAACTGAATACTACCCTGCGCGAATGTGTTGTATCGTCTTTCGCTTTTGTAATTAACGGTTCAACGTACATGCGTAAAGCTTTTGCTTTTGCGAGCGTGGTTGAAATTCTCTTGTGAACCAGGAGAGAACTTGCCATGTTTGCCAGCATTGCTTTCCGATGTGCGCTTTTACGTCCTAAATGATTTATTTTTTTATTATGTCTCATTGCTTCTTACTCCTTGTCCAGTTTATACTTCGAAATATCCATTCCAAAATTTAACCCCATATTTTCCAAAAGATCATCCAACTCGGTAAGCGATTTCTTACCAAAGTTCCTGAATTTCAACAGGTCGTTGCGGTTGTATGTTACCAAATCGCCCAATGTGTCCACATCGGCGGCTTTTAAACAATTCAATGCACGAACTGACAAATCCATATCAACCAGCTTCGTTTTCAGGAGCTGGCGCATGTGAAGCACTTCCTCGTCGAATTCTTCATTTGCAAATTTCTCGTCAGAATCAATGGTAATCTTTTCATCAGAAAACAACATGAAATGATAAATCAGGATTTTGGCGGCTTCTTTCAGAGCATCTTTTGGCTGAATAGAACCATCGGTTTGAATTTCAATTATCAGCTTTTCATAGTCGGTTTTCTGTTCGACACGGAAATTTTCGACAGTGTATTTCACTGATTTTATGGGAGTGAAAATTGAATCGATTGCGATTACCCCAAATTCAGCTTCAGCAGGTTTGTTTTCAATTGAAGGAACATACCCGCGGCCTTTACTAATGGTAATCTCCAAATGTAATTTCACATCGGGTTCCATCCGGCAAATTACCAGTTTTGGGTTCAGTACCCTGAAACTGGTCATGAATTTGTTAATGTCGCCTGCGGTAAATTCCTCCTGACCGGTGATTGTTACCGATACCTTTTCATTGTCAAAGTCGTCAACCTCGTTTTTAAACCGAATCTGTTTCAGATTAAGGATAATATCGGTTACATCTTCAATAACACCTTTAATCGTAGAAAATTCATGGTCAACACCTTCAATTTTAACGGTAGTAATTGCATACCCTTCGAGTGATGATAGCAGTATCCGACGTAAAGCGTTACCGATTGTTATCCCGTAACCGGGTTCCAGCGGGCGAAACTCGAATTTTCCGATTTTATCATCGGATTCTAACATAATCACCTTGTCAGGCTTTTGGAATGCTAATATTGCCATAATGACCTTATAAATTAATTATTTTGAATACAACTCTACGATAAGTTGTTCTTTGATATTTTCAGGAATTTCCGCGCGTTCGGGGCGGTTCAGGAATTTTCCGGCCATTTGATCGTTGGCCCATTCCAGCCACTCGTAACGAGTACTCCTGCGCGAATGCAATGAGTCGGTAATTTCTTCCATTGCTTTTGATTTTTCCCTGACTCCAATAACGTCGCCCGGTTTTACCAAGTAGGATGGAATATTTACAACATTTCCGTTAACCACAATATGTTTGTGTGAAACAAACTGACGGGCGGCTGCCCGTGTTTTGGCAATACCTAAGCGGAATACCACATTGTCGAGCCTCGATTCGAGGAGCTGCAACAACACTTCGCCGGTTACGCCTTTCGAAGCCTGTGCCCTGTGGAACAGGCCACGGAACTGGCGTTCCAGGATTCCATAGGTATATTTAGCCTTTTGTTTTTCTCTTAACTGCAGACCGTATTCCGATTTTTTCCTCCTTTTCGACGATAACCCGTGCATTCCGGGAGGATAATTTTTGTGTTCGAATACTTTGTCTGGCCCGAATATCGGCTCGCCGAATTTACGGGCTATTTTTGATTTTGGTCCTCTGTATCTTGCCATTACCTTTTCGTTTTAAAATTAAACACGACGTCTTTTAGCCGGGCGGCAACCGTTGTGCGGAAGCGGTGTTGAATCAACAATTTCAGTAACCTGCAAGCCAATGGTAGCCATTGCCCTGATTGCTGATTCCCGGCCATTGCCCGGGCCTTTTACGAATACTTTTACTTTACGAAGTCCAAGGTCATAAGCCGCTTTCGAACACTCTTCTGATGCTACCTGGGCAGCATACGGGGTATTCTTTTTCGAACCACGGAATCCTTTTTTACCCGCCGACGACCATGAGATTACCTCTCCGTTCATATTTGTCAGCGTAACAATGATATTGTTGAAAGATGAGTGTACATGGGCCATTCCATTGGCTTCAACCACCACAACCCTCTTTCTGCTTGTAACTGTTTTTTTTGCCATAATTTAAAATCCTTATTTAGTGGCCATTTTTTTATTAGCAACAGTTTTGCGTTTTCCTTTACGGGTACGGGAATTGTTCTTGGTACTTTGGCCGCGTACCGGTAACCCGATACGATGACGGATACCACGATAACAACCGATGTCCATCAGCCGTTTAATGTTCATTTGAACTTCGGAACGCAACTCTCCCTCAACTTTGAAGCTGTTATTAATTACTGTACGAACAGCTGCAAACTGGTCATCGTCCCAATCCTGTACTTTAAGGTCCCTGTCAACGCCTGCTTCTTTTAAAACAGAGTTTGCCCTGTTGCGGCCAATACCGTAAATATAGGTAAGCGCAATTTCACCTCTTTTATTATTTGGAATATCAACACCAACAATACGTGCCATAAATTTTACTTTTTTTCAGATTAATTACCCCTGGCGTTGTTTAAACTTGGGGTTCTTTTTATTAATCACATATAAACGCCCTTTCCTGCGAATGATTTTGCAGTCGGCGCTGCGTTTTTTAACTGAAACTCGAACTTTCATTTTTAATGATCTTTAGTTTTTGTATCGAAAGGTAATTCTACCTTTAGTTAAATCATAAGGAGACATCTCCACTTTTACTTTATCGCCCGGCAATATTTTAATATAATGCATCCTCATTTTACCTGAAATATGGCCTGTAATTACGTGGCCATTCTCCAGTTCAACTCGAAACATGGCATTCGACAATGCCTCTATTATGGTTCCATCTTGTTCTATCGAAGATTGTTTTGCCATAAATACTTTTAATTACTGCCTTTAATAAATTAATGAGTGGTTTAAACCTCTTTTTTACAAATTACATTGAACCACCTGAACGGCCTTTAATGCGGCCTGATTTCATCAAACCGTCATAATGGCGCATCAACAGGTGACTTTCAATTTGTTGTAATGTATCTAACACAACCCCTACCAGAATCAGCAGCGATGTTCCGCCATAAAACAGTGCAAACGACTGGTTAATTCCGATTAACATTGCAAAAGCAGGAAGAATGGTTACCAAACCCAGAAAAATAGAACCCGGAAGAGTTATCCTTGACATGATCGTATCGAGATACTCAACTGTTTTCTTGCCTGGTTTAATACCCGGAATAAAACCACCGTTCTTTTTCATGTCTTCTGCCATTTGCGTTGGATTAATAGTAATAGCCGTGTAAAAATAAGTAAAAGCTACCACTAACAGAAATTGTATAAAATTGTACCAAAACCCGGTGATGTTTGTAAGAGCAGCCGCAACACCACGAAGGTTTTCAGAATTAGCAACACCAACTAATGTAATAGGAACCATCATAATTGCCTGGGCAAAAATAATGGGCATAACACCTGCTGCATTTACTTTCAGTGGGATGTACTGACGTACTCCGCCATATTGTTTGTTGCCCACAATCCGTTTTGCATACTGCACCGGTATTTTGCGGGTTCCCTGAACCAACAGAATGGATGCCATGAAAACGAAAAACAGAATAACAAATTCAACAAGGAACATAACCAATCCACCTCCCTGTTGATTGATGCGGGAAGCAAATTCCTGCAAAATCGCCTGAGGCAAGTTAGCAATAATACCAATCATAATAATCAGTGAAATACCATTCCCAATGCCTTTATCGGTAATACGTTCGCCCAACCAAAGAACAAACATCGATCCTGCTGTTAACATTACCATGGAAGGAAGTGTGAACCATATCCCTGACATTGCAAAGGCTGAATCGGGCAACTGCATATTAAGATTAGCCAGATATGCCGAAGCCTGAGGAATTAAAATCACAACGGTTAAATACCGGGTAATCTGATTGATTTTCCTTCTGCCTGACTCGCCCTCTTTCTGCAACCTCTGGAAATAGGGCACTGCGATTCCCATCAACTGGATCACAATTGAGGCAGATATATACGGCATAATTCCTAAAGCAAAGATAGAGGCCTGAGCAAACGCACCCCCCGAAAACATGTTAATCAAGCCTAATAAACCATCGGCAGTTTGCGACTGCAGATTTTCCAATTGGGCAGGATCTATTCCCGGAAGCGAAACAAATGAGCCCAACCTGTAAATTAACAGGAGGAACAAGGTTGTCCCGATGCGAAATCTTAGATCTTCGATCTTGTAAATATTCTTTAGGGTCTCTATAAATCGTTTCATAACGGTTTAAAGTATTTCTGTGGTTCCTAGTACTTTTTCTATTGCTTCTTTGGCGCTTTTTGAAAAGGCATGTGCTTTAACTTCCAGTTTAGCGGTTAAACTACCACCACCCAGAATTTTGATCCTGTCTTTTCTTTTTGCCATACCTGCCAAAATCAGGAATTCCCTGTCGATAACTGTTGTGTTCCGCTTTTCAGCTATTTTCTGAATTTCTTCAAGGTTGATTACTGTATATTCAACCCTGTTGATATTCTTAAATCCAGATTTAGGAACAACACGCTGCAAAGGCATCTGGCCGCCTTCGAAACCTATTTTCTTGGAATAGCCCGATCTTGATTTTTGTCCCTTATGTCCACGGGTTGAAGTACCGCCACGGCCTGAACCCTGGCCTCTTCCAATTCGTTTCTGAGATGTTGTTGCTCCTTCAGCAGGTTGTAAGTTACTTAAATTCATTTTTTTCAGATATTTGAAATATTAATTAACTTCTTCAACACTAATTAAATGCCTCATTTTGTTGACCATGCCAACAATTTGAGGTGTAGCCTCGTGAACAACAGGGCGGTTTAATTTTTTTAAACCTAACGCTCCCAAAGTTAATTTTTGGCGTTTAGTTGAACCGATACTACTTTTTACTTGTGTAATTTTTATTTTAGCCATAACTGTGTTATCCTTTAAAAACTTTTTCTAATGAAACACCTCTGTGCTGGGCTACTGTATATGGATCGCGTAACTCGAGCAAAGCTGACATAGTTGCTTTAACAAGGTTATGAGGATTTGAAGAGCCTTTCGATTTAGCCAGAATATCATGTATTCCCACGCTTTCCAACACGGCGCGCATCGCACCCCCTGCCTTTACACCGGTACCCGATGTTGCTGGTTTTAGCAGCACGTTTGCACCGCCGAATTTTGCTGTTTGTTCGTGTGGGATAGTTCCATGAATCACCGGTATTTTCACGAGGTTCTTTTTAGCTGCATCCACCCCTTTCGAGATGGCTGTTGTTACTTCGCTTGCTTTTCCGAGTCCCCAACCTACAATTCCGTCCTCGTTACCTACAACAACAATAGCAGAGAAACTGAAGGTTCGCCCTCCTTTTGTAACTTTAGTAACGCGGTTAATGGCTACCAACCTGTCTTTTAATTCGAGGTCGCTTGTTTTTACTTTATTGCTAATTTTCGCCATAATTGATTAGAATTTAAGGCCACCTTCGCGGGCAGCGTCAGCTAATTGTTTTACTCTTCCGTGATACAGGTATCCGTTTCTGTCGAATACTACTGCACTTATTCCTGCAGCTAATGCTTTTTCGGCAACCAATTTGCCTACCATTGCTGCTTTTTCCGTTTTGGTACCTTCAGCGCCAGCGATTTCCTTTGCTTTCGATGAAGCATTTAAAAGAGTTTCTCCTTTTGCATCATCAATTAACTGAGCGTAAATTTCCTTGTTGCTTCTGAATACGCTTAAGCGTGGACAATCGGCCGTACCTGATACTATTTTGCGTACGCGCATTTTAATTTTTGTGCGCCTCTCTAATTTTGTTAATGCCATAATAATTGAATTATTAAGAATTATTTTGAAGAGGTTTTACCAGCCTTACGCCTTAATACTTCACCAACAAACTTGATACCTTTCCCCTTGTAGGGTTCGGGCATGCGGAATGATCTGATTTTTGCAGCTATCTGGCCAATTAATTGTTTATCGTTACTTGTTAAAGTAATGATTGGATTGCTACGTTTATCAGATCTAGCTTCAACCTTAACTTCAGGAGGAACCTGCAAATAGATGTGGTGGGCAAATCCCAAAACAAGGTCGAGTACGCTGTTCTGGACAACTTCGGCCCTGTAACCTACTCCAACCAATTCCAACTTTACTTCGTATCCTTTCGACACACCAACAACCATATTGTTGATTAAAGACCTGTAAAGTCCATGCATTGCTTTCTGACTTTTTTCATCGCCTGCCCTTTTTAGTTCAACAGTCCCGTTTTCGATTGAAACTGAGATATTTGGGTCAACTTTTTGAGACAATTCCCCGAGAGGACCTTTTACTGTGACAACATTTTCGTTGTTCACCTTAACCTGTACCCCTGCCGGAACTGTTACGGGTAATTTACCTATTCTTGACATGACTTTCCTCCTATTAATACACGTAACATAATACTTCGCCACCGATATTCAGTTCTTTGGCTTCCTTATCGGTAACCAAACCTTTCGATGTTGAGATGATTGCTATGCCTAAACCATTGAGCACACGCGGAATATCGTCGGTATGACAGTAGTTGCGCAACCCTGGTTTACTGATGCGTTCTAACGCTTTTATTGCAGATACTTTTGTCTCCGGGTTATATTTCAATGCAATTTTAATGTTACCCTGGTAGCCAACCTCGTCTTCGAATTTATAATTCAGGATATAACCTTTTTCTTTCAGAATTTTTGTTATTTCCTTCTTCATGCCCGAAGCGGGTATGTCAACCACCCGGTGTTTTGCCTGTATTGCATTTCTTAACCTTGTGAGATAGTCTGCTATTGGATCTGTTACTTTACTCATTATTTCAAGTTCTTTAAACGATTACCAACTTGCCTTTTTAACTCCCGGAATAAGGCCTTCGGAGGCCATTTCCCTAAAATCAATCCTGCTGATTCCGAATTGGCGCATATAACCCTTTGGTCTTCCGGTAAGTTTACACCTGTTGTGCAAACGAACTTTCGACGAATTTTTTGGTAGCTTTTGCAAACCTACCATATCGCCTTCCGCCTTAAGTTTGGCCCGTTTTTCGGCATATTTCTCAACTAATTTTGCACGCTTAACTTCGCGGGCTTTCATTGATTCTTTGGCCATTACTTAGTTTTTTTAACGTTTTTAAATGGTAAACCTAATTCTTTTAACAGTGCAAAACCTTCTTCGTCGGTTTTTGCAGTGGTAACGAAGGTAATGTTCATCCCGTTTATTTTGCTTACTTTATCCAGAACGATTTCCGGAAAAACAATCTGCTCGGGAATGCCGAGTGTATAGTTGCCCCGACCGTCCATTTTGCTTTCGATACCGCGGAAATCGCGGATACGTGGCAGAGCCACGGCAATTAAACGGTCGAGAAATTCATACATTTGGTCGCGACGCAATGTAACACGCACGCCAATGGGCATTTTTTTCCTCAGTTTGAAATTAGATATGTCTTTTTTCGACATGGTTTGCATGGCCTTCTGGCCTGCAATCATTGTCATTTCGGTTGTGGCAACATCAATCAGCTTTTTATCGGCTATTGCTGCACCAACTCCCTGGTTAAGCACAATTTTCTCTAATTTCGGGACCTGCATTACAGAAGAGTAATCAAACTCTTTCTTTAATACAGGAATTACTTCTTCCTGATATTTCTTTTTCAGAGTGGGTATGTGAGCCATTACTTAATCTCCTCTCCTGATTTTTTGGAAAAACGAACTAATTTACCTTTGTCATTCAATCTCCTTCCAACACGTGTTGCAGCGCCAGCTTTGGCGTCGAACAGCATGAGGTTTGAGATGTGCACAGGCGCTTCTTTTTCGATGATACCACCCTGCGGGGATGCCGCGTTTGGTTTGGTACTTTTTTTCATCATATTAACACCTTCTACGATTGCTCTTTCTGTTTTTGTGATGATTTCGAGAACACGGCCTTTTTTGCCTTTGTTGTTCCCTGCAATCACAAACACAGTATCACCTTTTTTTATGTGTAATTTTTTTTGCATTTCGAGCTTTTTTCTAAATTACAATACTTCTGGCGCGAGAGAAATTATTTTCATATTCTTATCGCGCAATTCACGGGCAACGGGGCCGAAAATACGTGTTCCACGCATTTCGTTTGCGGCGTTTAACAGTACAACTGCATTGTCGTCGAAACGGATGTATGAGCCGTCGGCACGGCGATTTTCTTTTTTCGTGCGAACTACAATTGCGCGTGATACTGCGCCTTTTTTCACATCGGCCCCCGGCATGGCACTTTTAACAGCTACAATAATTGTGTCGCCCAAAGAAGCATAACGCTTCCTTGTGCCGCCTAAAACACGGATACATAAAACCGTTTTGGCCCCACTGTTATCGGCTACTGAACATCTTGATTCTTGTTGTATCATGATTACTTAGCTCTTTCAATTATTTCAACTAATCTCCAACATTTGGTTTTGCTAAGCGGACGTGTTTCCATAATCCGCACAGTATCGCCAGTGTTGCAGGTATTACTCTCATCGTGGGCATGGAATTTTGTTGTTTTGTTAACGAACTTACCATAGATTGGGTGTTTCACTTTACGTTTAACAGCCACAACGATTGATTTGTCCATTTTATCGCTGACAACTACCCCGACTTTCTCTTTCCTGAGATTTCTCACTAGATTTTCTTCCATCGTGAATTAATTCTTATTTTCTTTTAATTCTCTTTCGCGAAGAACAGTCTTCAACCTGGCAATATCTTTTTTGCTAACCTGTATTTTCATCGGGTTATCAAGCGTGCTTACTGCATGGTTTAACTTAAGGCGTACAAGGTTTTCTTTTTCAACCTGTAACTTTTCGACGATTTCTTTTACCGTCAGTTCTTTGATTTCAGAAGTTTTCATTATTCACCTTTTTGTTCTTCAACATAATCACGTCGTACAATAAACTTTGTTTTCACCGGCAGTTTCTGGGCTGCCAATCTTAAAGCTTCCTTGGCCATTTCGAACGGAACGCCTTCGGCTTCAATGATTATTCGGCCCGGGGTTACCGGGGCTACGAAAGCCTCAGGAGCGCCTTTACCTTTGCCCATACGAACTTCGGCTGGTTTTTTGGTAATGGGTTTATCGGGAAAAATCCGTATCCAAATCTGTCCTTGCCGTTGCATGTACCGTGTTACCGCAACCCTGGCTGCCTCAATCTGACGGCCGGTAATCCACTCTTCTTCCAACGACTTTATTCCAAACGAACCAAATGCGAGTTGATTGCCACGCTGGGCATTACCTTTCATCCGGCCCTTTTGAACTCTTCTAAATTTTACCTTTTTTGGCTGTAACATCCTGTTAAATTTATGAGTGTTAAACCACTATTTTCTTCTACGTCCACGGTTAGCGCCTCCGGCATTTGCCGGCTTTTCCCTCCGTTCTGCACCAGTGGTTCCTGGTTTCTGGCCGAAATTTGGCGAAAGATCGCGGACTCCATATACCATACCTTTACAAATCCAGACTTTCACTCCGATCAGTCCGGTTTTTGTGGATGCTTCTGCCAATGCGTAGTCAATATCAGCACGCAAAGTGTGAAGCGGGGTACGGCCATCTTTATACATTTCAGAACGAGCCATTTCTGCTCCGTTTAACCTGCCAGAAACCAATACTTTGATTCCTTCGGCCCCCATTCTCATGGTTGAAGCAATAGCCATTTTTGTAGCCCTGCGGTAAGCTATTTTACCTTCGATTTGCCTTGCAATGTTGATTGCAACAATTTTGGCATCGAGTTCAGGGCGTTTGATCTCGAAAATGTTGATCTGAACTTCTTTACTGGTAACTTTTTTTAGTTCTTCCTTCAGCTTGTCAACTTCCTGTCCTCCTTTACCAATAATAATTCCGGGGCGTGAAGTATGCACTGTGATAGTGATTAACTTCAGGGTACGTTCAATTACAATTTTTGATATGCTGGCTTTTGCCAAACGTGCGTTCAGGTATTCCCTGATTTTGGCGTCTTCAACCAGTTTATCACCATAATCGTCGCCACCGAACCAGTTTGAGTCCCATCCTTTAATGAACCCCAAACGATTTGAAATCGGATTTACTTTTTGTCCCATGAATTACGAATTAAGATTTTCTTCAACAACACTTTCTTTCCTGTCAACGTAAATGGTTACGTGGTTCGAGCGTTTTCTGATGCGATGGGCACGGCCCTGGGGAGCCGGACGCAGCCTTTTCAGAATCCTGCCTGAATCTACCATAATCGTTTTTACGTAAAGTTCATTTTCCTCTAAACGAACTCCTTCGTTTTTAGCCTGCCAATTGGCAACGGCCGATAGAAGAAGTTTTTCCACCCTGTTAGACGCTTCTTTTGAAGAGAACTTCAAAACATCCAACGCTTTGTTCACCTCCATACCGCGGACTAAATCGGCTACAAGCCTCATTTTTCTTGGAGATGTAGGGCAGTTTTTCAAAACAGCAAAATATTGTTGTTTTTTTTCTTCTTTTCTTTTGTCAGCTGCTAGTCTTTTTCTGGCACCCATTGTCTTTTCCTTTTAAAATTAATGGCATTTATGCCTTACCTCTTTTTATTGCCAGCATGACCCCTGAATGTACGAGTTGGCGCAAATTCCCCAAGTTTATGGCCTACCATGTTTTCGGTAACATAAACCGGAATAAATTTATTTCCGTTGTGTACTGCAATCGTATGGCCAACAAAATCAGGAGAAATTACTGATGCCCTGACCCATGTTTTAACAACCGATTTTTTGTTGGTTTCGTTTAAAGCCAACACTTTTCTTTCGAGTTTAAAATCGATAAAAGGACCTTTTTTTAATGAACGACTCATAATTTATTCCTCTTTTTTATTTTTTCCTGCGTTCTACAATATACCTGTTGGAAGCCTTTTTCGGCGAACGGGTTTTGTAACCTTTCGCCAAAAGTCCTTTGCGTGATCTTGGATGACCACCCGATGCTCGGCCTTCGCCACCACCCATTGGGTGATCAACCGGGTTCATAACAACACCACGGACACGTGGCCTTCTTCCCAACCACCTTGAACGACCGGCTTTACCCGATTTTTCGAGGTTATGTTCTGTATTTCCAACAGCACCTACTGTAGCCCTGCAGGACGTAAGTACCATACGAGATTCGCCTGATGGTAATTTCAAGATTGCGAATTTTCCATCACGTGAGGTCAGTTGTGCATAAGCACCTGCACTACGAGCCATTACACCGCCTTGTCCGGGGTGTAATTCAATGTTGTGAACCAAAGTTCCAAGAGGTATTTCAGCCAGGGAAAGCGTATTTCCAATTTCAGGGTCGATACCCGAACCGCTTTTAATCGTTTGGCCAACTTGCAACCCGTTGGGCGCCACGATATAACGTTTTTCACCGTCTTCGTACTGAAGGAGTGCAATGCGAGCGGTACGGTTTGGATCGTACTGAATTGAACCGACAACAGCTGCAATTCCGTCTTTATCGCGTTTAAAGTCGATAATACGGTATTTGCGTTTATGTCCCCCACCTATATACCTCATTGTCATACGTCCCTGGTTGTTCCGTCCGCCAGTTTTCCGTATGGGTTCCAACAATGATTTTTCAGGCGTAGATGCAGTAATAGTATCAAAGGCGCCAATAATTTTGTGCCTTTGACCCGGTGTTACTGGTTTTAATTTTCTTACTGCCATTCTATATTAAATATTACTATAAAAGTCGATGCTTTGTCCTTTTTCCAAGGTAACAATTGCTTTTTTGTAAGCATTTGTTTTGCCGGTAATTACACCGCCTTTGGTAAACCTGGACTTTACTTTGCCGCCATGAACCAGGGTATTCACGTTGGCAACAGTTACGCTGTAAAGGCTTTCAATGGCCTTTTTAATCTGCGGTTTTGTTGCCTTCCGGTTTACCTTAAAACCGTAACGATTGAACCGCTCGGCATGCTGGGTCATTTTTTCGGTAACTAATGGTTTTATTAAAATATCCATTTCTTATAAGCCTTAAAGTTTAAATGCTTCCTCTATTTTATTCACTGAACCTTCCAGGATTACAATAGTTTTTGCGTTAAGTATCTCGTAAGTATTTAATTCAGAAACTGTTACAACAGATACATCCTTTAAATTTCTGGAGGACAAATATATACTATTATTTTCGACTGGTAATACGAAAAGTGACTTTTTATCAGCAATTTGCAAATTTGTTCTGAGTGCCACTATTTCCCTGGTTTTCGGAGCGTCGAGGTTAAAATCCTCGAGGATCAGAATGCTGTTTTCGGCCGCTTTATATGTGAGTGCCGATTTACGTGCGAGTTGTTTTACTTTTTTGTTCAGTTTGAACTCGTAATTGCGCGGACGCGGGCCAAATATAGTACCACCACCACGAAATAACGGAGATTTAATGCTCCCCGCGCGGGCTCCTCCAGTACCTTTTTGCTTCTTAATTTTGCGGGTACTTCCGGCTATTTCGGCACGTTCTTTCGATTTGGATGTTCCCTGCCTTTGATTGGCCATGTATTGTTTCACATCGAGGTAAATGGCATGGTCGCTTGGCTCAATACCGAAAATCTCGTCGTTTAAAACAACTTTTCTTCCGGTTTCTTTTCCTTCCTTATTCAGTACGCTTATTTCCATTGTTTCCTTAGCATTAAGTATGAACCTTTGGCGCCGGGTACAGAACCTTTTACCACAATTAAATTCTTTTCAGGAATTACCTTCAGGATGAGCAGGTTTTCGATGGTAACAGTTTTTCCGCCATCTCTTCCGGCCATTCTCATTCCCTTAAACACTCGCGATGGCCACGATGATGCTCCAATTGAACCTGGCGCGCGCAACCTGTTGTGCTGTCCGTGTGTGGCATCGTTTACCCCGCGGAAATTATGCCTTTTTACTACTCCCTGGAAACCTTTTCCTTTTGAGACTCCGTCAACATCAATATAATCATTTTCATGAAAAATGTTTACTTCGATTTCCTGTCCCAATTCGTACTCTTCCTGGTAGGTGTTTTTAAACTCTGCCACTTTGCGTTTTGGTGTAGCACCGGCCTTTTTAAAATGGCCCAACTCCGCTTTCGTCGTGTGTTTTTCTTTTTTATCGCCGTAAGCAAGTTGTAACGCTTCATAGCCATCGGTTTCTTCGGTCTTCACTTGTGTGATTACACAAGGACCGGCTTCAATCACAGTGCATGGGATGTTTTTCCCCTCAACACTGAATACGGATGTCATTCCGATTTTTTTTCCAATAATACCAGCCATTTTCGACTACTTTTAGTTATCAAACTTTAATTTCTACTTCAACGCCACTGGGTAATTCCAGCTTCATTAAGGCGTCGATTGTTTTTGCGGTTGAGCTGTAAATGTCGATCAGACGTTTGTATGAAGACAATTGAAACTGTTCCCTCGATTTTTTATTTACGAAGGTCGATCTTAAAACTGTAAAAACCCTGCGGTGTGTTGGCAGCGGGATTGGTCCACTTACTATAGCCCCGGTAGTTTTAACTGTTTTTACAATCTTTTCAGCCGACTTGTCAACCAAGTTGTGATCGTACGATTTTAGCTTAATCCTGATCTTTTGACTCATGGTGAGAAATTGTTATAATTAATTTAATAAATCAGTTTTTCCTTTAATATTTTCAAGGACTTTTTCGGCCAAAGCCTTAGGTACTTCCTGGTAGTGGCTAAATTCCATTGAAGAGGTAGCCCTGCCCGACGATAATGTGCGCAATACGGTTACATAACCAAATTGCTCCGCCAGCGGAACTTTGGCACTAATTACCTTTGCACCGCCCTTGGTTTCCATTCCTGATACATCGCCGCGCCGACGGTTTAAATCCCCAATGATATCACCCATGTATTCCTCAGGAGTTACAATTTCGAGTTTCATAATAGGTTCAAGCAATTTAGGGCCAGCTTTTGATGCTGCACTCCTGAATGCCTGGCGCGCACATATTTCGAATGATAACTGGTCGGAGTCAACAGCATGGAACGATCCATCGAGCAGTGTTACTTTTAAACTGTCAACCGGAAATCCAGCCAGCGGCCCGTTTAACAATGCACTTTCAAATCCTTTCTGAACCGGAGGAATAAATTCTTTTGGAATTCTGCCTCCCTTAACTGCATCAATAAATGTCAATCCAACTGTACCTGCATCAGCCGGTTCTATTTTCACAATAATATCGGCAAATTTTCCACGGCCACCTGATTGTTTCTTAAAGACTTCACGCAGTTCAACAACCTTGCTGATTGCTTCTTTATAAGCAACCTGGGGCGCCCCCTGGTTACATTCGACCTTAAACTCCCGGCGCAGGCGATCTACAAGAATTTCGAGGTGAAGCTCACCCATTCCGCGAATAACTGTCTGTCCGGAATCAGGATCGGTATTTACCCTGAAAGTTGGATCTTCTTCTGCCAGTTTTGATAATCCCTGTGAGAGTTTATCAATATCTTTCTGAGATTTTGGTTCGATGGCAATTCCGATTACGGGTTCCGGAAAATCCATGCTTTCCAGCACAATTGGATGCGATAAATCGCAAAGTGTATCGCCGGTGCGGATATCTTTAAACCCAACAGCAGCGCAAATATCGCCCGCTTCTATAAAATCTTTTGGATTTTGTTTATTCGAGTCCATTTGATATAACCTTGAAATGCGCTCTTTTTTGCCGGTCCGTGTATTTAAAACGGTTATACCACCATCAATTTTACCTGAATAAACCCTGATGTATGCCAGACGACCTACAAATGGATCGGTGGCAATTTTAAATGCCAGGGCAGCCAGCGGCTCATTAACGTCGGCATTACGTGTTTCTTCCTTACCAGTCCAGGGATTAATACCGGTTACATAACCGTTATCAAGCGGGCTTGGCAGGAATGCACAAACTGAATCGAGCAAGCGTTGTACTCCCTTGTTTTTAAAAGCTGAACCACACATCATCGGGATTATTACCCCGGCAATGGTTGCTTTGCGGATAACGGCAAGCATTTCATCTTTTGTGATTGATTCAGAGTCTTCGAAATAACGTTCCAAAAGTTCATCGTCAACTTCAGCAACCGATTCAACCAGTTTACCCCTCCACTCCACAGCCATTTCAACCAGATTGGCAGGAATTT
Organism: Prolixibacteraceae bacterium; assembly: GCA_009773765.1. Classification (GTDB taxonomy): domain Bacteria; phylum Bacteroidota; class Bacteroidia; order Bacteroidales; family Prolixibacteraceae; genus Draconibacterium. The sequence goes on from WTWZ01000004.1 coordinate 23,097, forward strand.
CTTCCAATTTGAAAGCTGTTACCTTATTTTCATCTTCGTACCAGCGTACAGCTTTCATCTCGATAAGGTCGATAACGCCTTCAAACTTTTCTTCAGCACCAATTGGGATTTGCACCGGAACTGGATTTGCGCTTAGTTTTTCTTTTATTTCGCCGTACACCTTGAAAAAATCGGCGCCTGAACGGTCCATCTTATTTACAAATGCGATTCGCGGCACACCGTATTTTTCGGCCTGGCGCCATACGGTTTCCGACTGCGCTTCAACTCCCCCTACGGCACAAAACAGTGCAACAGCGCCATCGAGTACACGTAGTGATCGCTCAACTTCAACGGTAAAATCAACGTGTCCGGGTGTATCTATAATATTGATTTTGTGTTCAACATCCTTATATTTCCAGTAGGTAGTGGTTGCAGCAGCAGTAATCGTAATTCCCCTTTCCTGTTCCTGCTCCATCCAGTCCATTGTAGCAGCGCCATCATGCACTTCACCAATGCGGTGGGTCAATCCTGTATAGAACAGGATGCGCTCCGAAACGGTGGTCTTCCCTGCATCAATGTGCGCCATAATACCAATGTTCCTGGTAAAATTCAAATCTTGTTTAGCCATTTTATAATTTTCTAATCCTAATCCAATCCAATAAATTTGCTAAACTAAAACCTGAAATGTGCGAAAGCACGGTTGGCATCAGCCATGCGGTGAGTATCTTCTTTCTTTTTATAAGCGCCGCCTTCCTGGTTGAAAGCTGCAACTATTTCTGCTGATAATTTATCGGCCATTGATTTACCCGAACGTTTACGGGCAAACAGAATCATGTTCTTAATACTGATTGATTCTTTTCTTTCAGGCCTGATTTCCATAGGTACCTGGAATGTGGCGCCACCAACCCTGCGGCTTTTTACTTCAACGGCAGGGGTAATGTTTTCCAATGCTTTTTTCCAAACATCGAGTGGAGTTAAGTCAGTATCCTTCACTCGTTTTTCGACCATTTCCAATGAATCGTAAAAAACAGTGTAAGCTGTTGATTTTTTACCATCCACCATTAAATCGTTGACAAACCGGGTTACCAATGTATCGTTGAACTTTGGGTCCGGTAACAGATGTCTCTTCTTTGGTTTCGACTTTCTCATTTTTACTTTTTTTAGTGTTATTTTAATTGGTTGCCCTCAGGCGGTCTTCAGCCTGAACTCCGGAAGACATTTTAGAGTCAGATTTACTCAACCAAACCACTGTAAATAACAGGTTATTAATTATTTATTTCTTTTTAGCTTGTGCGGCCACTTGCCCCGGTTTGGGTCTTTTTGTGCCATATTTCGAACGGCGCTGCGAACGTCCGTTAACACCGGCAGTATCAAGTGCGCCGCGGATAAGGTGGTAACGCACCCCTGGAAGGTCTTTTACCCTGCCCCCGCGAACCAGCACAATTGAGTGCTCCTGCAGGTTGTGGCCTTCACCCGGAATGTAGGCATTCACCTCTTTACTGTTGGTTAACCTTACCCTGGCTACCTTTCGCATTGCCGAGTTTGGTTTTTTTGGCGTTGTTGTGTAAACGCGGACACATACCCCGCGACGTTGCGGGCATGAATCTAAAGCTGGAGATTTGCTCTTATCAACTTTACTTTGTCTTCCTTTTCTAACTAACTGTTGAATAGTTGGCATAAATACCTGTTTTTTATATAGTTAATAATCTTTTCAAAATCGGACTGCAAAAGTATGCAAAATTCCTTAAAAACAACCGTTTATGAGGGAAAAATACATACCTCCCCCTAAAAACGGTGTGCAAAAGTACTATTTTGATTTAAAGTACAATGTCAATTTTATCTTTTTTTCCAAAAAATTAAAATTGAAATGAATTGAAAGCAATTGTTTTATTTAAGATTCTTCGAAAACAAGGTATAATTGATATCTCATGTGATAAAAAGCAAAAAACGAATAAATCTCAATTTGTAAAATTTCAAAATTAAAACAGTGTCAAGATTGAATTTTGATATTTGGTTTTTGGGGATTTCAATTTCCATGCAACAAACTATTACTTTGACTAAAACCTCTCACGAAAAACGGATACCAGCGGTTCAACCAAACGTTCGATTAACCGGCGGTCTTTGGTGATGATTTCGGCAGCGCCCTGCATTTCCTGGTTAAACGGGAGTTCTTTTTTATAATTGGTTACGAGGTTATCGGTCAATTTGATTTCAGCAGTGTAATAACTACCTTTTTCATTGGTTACCGGCACCATTGAAATATTAGTGATTTCCCCTTCCAGCAGTCCGTATTCCATGTAGGGATAATTGTCGAGTTTAATGTTGACACGTTGCCCAACTTCAACTTTACCTGCACCAGCAATGGGAACGGTTGCTTTCCCGATAATTTCCTGCCTGTTTTCAGGAACCACGTTAAATACCACATTCCCGGCTGACACAAACTGGTTTACACTCCAGAAATTGGTAAATGTAACCTGCCCTGCAATGGGTGATTTCAATACAAAAGCCTGCCCCCACGCTTTTAACTGGTTAACAAGGTTATCATATTTTTCTTTGAGGGCAGCCAGTAACTTGTTCTCAGTTTCGGCTTTCAGCACTTTTTGTTCCTGAATTTGCTGTTTCAACTGGTTCATTGTTATTTGCGTGCTTGCCAGGTTGGTCATCGCATTTCGGTAAGCATATTTTTGCTTTAACATGGCTGCCTGCGATTTTTCAAAATCGACATCGGACATCACTTTCCGCAAATGCAAAACCGAATCGCGGTGAAACTGGCTCGATGCCAGAATATAATCCTGGTTTAAAACGCTTATTTGCTGCCTGAGTTTTTCGTAATAATTGGCATAATCGGTTACCTGTTTTTCCAGCGACTTAATTCGCTGCTCGTAAGTATTGAAGCTTACCGACGTTTGGTATTCGCGAAGCTGGCTTACCAGCGACGAATAATAAGCATGATTCTGGCCAAGGCTGTATTCCTTGTTAAACGTAAGGGTACTCAACAATCCGGGTTGACTAAAATACGGCTGAATTCTTTCGAGTAACCCAATCAGTTCGTAAGCATCTTCATAATTTGCCGGATTCTCGATGATTGCTAAAATTGAATTGGCTTCGACTTTTTGTTTATCGGCAACAAAAATTTTATCGAGTTTCCCATCCGATCGTGCAACCACGGAAACAGGCGGATTTTCGGAAACAATAGTAACCCGCGCGTTGATAATATCGGGATATTTGTAAAAATAACTACCTGCAAGTAAAATAACAACCACAATCAGAATAATGGTAATTCCCCATCTTACAATCCAACGGGGAGGAGTCCCCATTATTTCCTGTACTTCATCGGAGCGAATTTCTATTTTAGTTGATTCTGACATTATCTCATCAAGTTCAAATTTTCAATCCGCTCAAAATGCTTTAAATTCAACGTTGCAATTGGCATTTCATAAGCCATGGCGGTTGCACCAATTAATATATCGGCTAAATCTATCATTTTATTCTTTTTCAGCAATTCTAAATAAATTTTTTATAGCCGAATCAGAACAAGCTTTATCAAATGGTAAAATAGTCAGACTTTCACAAAGCTTATCCCAATAATCTGAATGTGATTTTTTATTACCGACACCAACTTCGTAATAAGTAATTGCTGAAATCGACAACTCAGTGTGCAAATTTGAAATTTGATAAAAAAAGGTATTTTGTTTATCCTTCTTTCGGAATAACTCTATTAATACTGAAGAGTCTAATACAATCATGCAATTCTGGATTTATTGATAGAGTTTCTGGCTTCCTGAAAATCATTAAAATCTGATTTTGTCCAAGTGGGCGACTGAAGTACCAATTCCTGAATATTTTCAGCCGTTTTTTTTAAAGTTAAATCTCTCTGCAAAGTCCTTGTCAACTTTTCAATATCCTTTTTTGGAAGTTGATGAATCAGTTTTAAAATTTGAGCGTAATCTATTTTAATTGTTAGTTCCATAATGATTTCATTATATGTCAAAAATACAAAAAGAAAAAACTCCATCAAATATCATTCATCCTGACAAATGAATTCTTTTAAACTTCAAAATTCACTTTTCCCGTCTCCTTCCCCCGGGGAAGGCCAGAATTGGGCTTCTCTTTTATGTTCCCAGTTCCAACTGGTTTTTTACAAGGTTATAATATTCTCCCCTTTTTGCAACTAATTCGCTGTGTGTACCCAATTCAACTATTTCCCCTTTTTCCAATACAACAATCTGGTCTGCATTTTTTACTGTACTCAGGCGGTGCGCAACAGTAATTACAGTTTTTCCTATATAAAAATCATTCAGATTTTCAACAATCACCTTTTCGTTATTGGCGTCGAGCGAGTTGGTTGCTTCATCGAAAAACAAAAACCCGGGGTTTTTATATATGACACGGGCTATAAGTATGCGTTGTTTTTGCCCCTGGCTTATTCCTGAACCCTCCTGCCCTATTTTGGTATTGTACCTTAACGGAAGGTTTTCAACAAAATCCACAATGTTTGCCATTGTTACCGCCTTAAAAAGTTTATCGCGGTCGGGAACATCGTCGCCAACGGCAATATTGCTGGCAATGGTATCAGAAAAAACAAAACCGTCCTGCATAACTGCCCCGCAGTTTCCACGCCACATTTCCATGTTAAACTGCTGAAGGTTGATCCCGCCGATTTCAATCTTTCCCTCTGCCGGAGGATAAAACCCAAGTAAAAGTTTTACCAGCGTGGTTTTGCCACTTCCGCTGGCGCCGACAATGGCTGTTATTTTGTTTTCGGGGATGGTTAAATTAATATCGTTGAGTACGCGCGGCGACTTTGGCCCCTCGTAATGAAACGACAGGTTTTTTATTGTGATGTCCCTGTTTTGTGGCAATTCATCGTTTTTCATCACCCCTTCCTGTTCTTCTTCCTCCCGGTTATGAATTTCGCCCAATCGTTCGAGGCTGATTTTTGCGTCCTGCCCCGCCTGTATAAAACCAATAAATTCGTTAATAGGGCTGTTCAGTTGGCCAATTATATATTGAACGGCCATCATCATACCCAAAGTCATGTTTCCCTCAACCACAGCTTTGGCAGCAATAAACGAAATTATAATATTTTTTGCCTGGTTAATTAAAGTAGAACCGGCCTGTTGGTTTTGTGTGAGCATTAAACCTTTCACGCCCACCCTGAACAGCCGGGCCTGAATGCGTTCCCACTCCCACCGTTTTTGTTTTTCGCAGTTGTTCAATTTAATTTCCTGCATCCCGGTTATCAACTGGTAAACATTGCTTTGATTTGCAGCCGCCACACTAAAGTGTTTATAATCGAGTTCTTTTCGTTTTTTCAGAAAAAGCAAAATCCAACCTACGTACAATGCGCTTCCCAAATAAAATATCAAAAGGATTGACCAGTCGTAATAAGCCATCACAAAACTGTATATGATAAAAATGAAAATGCCGAACGACATGCTAATCAGGTTCCCGGTGAGAAACGACTGGATCCGCTGGTTATCGTCAATCCGTTGCCGAAGGTCGCCAATCATTTTGGTATCGAAAAAGCGGATTGGCAGTTTCATCAGTTTGATGAGAAAGTCGGAAATAAGCGAGATGCTGACTCGGGTGCTGGTGTGCAGCATTATCCAGCTACGGATGAACCCAACGGCAGTCTGGCTTACAGTGAGCACCAACTGCGCTATCAAGACCAAAACAATAAAACTGAGGTTGTTTGTCGCAATACCCACATCGACAATGGCCTGGGTTAAAAACGGAAAAATAAGGCTGAGCAAACTGCCGGTGAGAAACCCAAGTACCAGTTGGGTCAACAATTTCCGGTATGGTTTAAGATAAGTAAGCAGGTACTTGAAACCAGCTTTGTTCACCTTTTCTCCCTCCTCTTTATAAAACTCGGCAGTGGGTTCAAGCAAAAGTGCAATGCCTGCCGGTACTCCTTCCTGTTGAGTTGAAGCCCAGCACTTTAAAAATTCTTCGGAATTATATTCAACGAGTCCATGAGCGGGATCGGAAATGAAATAAGAAGCCCCCTCCCGGCCTCCCCCGGAAGGGGAGGAGAAAAAAGACTTCGTCTTCTTTTTAATTTTATACAATACAACAAAATGATACTGGTTCCAGTGTAAAATCACAGGCATCGGAATTTCCAGGAGTTTGTCAATTGCTAACCTGACGCCTTGTGTGCGAAAACCGATTTTTTCGGCGGCATCGCTGATGGTTAGCAGTGAAACACCTTCGCGGGTTTTCCAGGTGAGGTTGCGCAGGGTTTCCAGATTATAATGCCGCCCGAAATGCTTTGCCACAATCCGCAAACAGGTTGGGCCGCAGTCCATGGCATCGGGTTGAAGATAATGTGGAAACTTTGGCATAACTCAGTTTTGATGGCGAAAGATAGCAAATTGATTGAATTCCGTTTGAAATTTGAGATGGTTGGTTTTTAACACACTACTAACCTAAATTTTTCATTCTTCAAAAAAAGTGTTGATAACTAACATTAAACGAAACTCTTACAAAGAAAAAAGCACTTTCATACAAATTAGCCATTCAAATCCTTCAATTCGAATTTAAGGTTTGGGTATTTTTGTTTTGCCCTTCATTACAACCTCCTTAGAACAAACATTTCCGCTTTCTCCAAGGGCTTCTTCGATGGCTTTTCTCCCGATTGCTAAAAGTTCATATTTTGAATAATAACCCATTGGTTTCGCCTTAAATTACCGCTATATAAATAACAAATTATCGATTATTTAATTTCAATTTCCGTGTTGTTCTGTTTACATTAGTATTAGTTAGTTAATTTTTATATTGCTTAATAAAATCATTAAATCTAACTTTTTCTATTCCAAGCTCATTTTCGATTACAGCAAAAACATCATTATTTAATCCCGATGCCTGAAAAAGAGATTTTATCTTTCCCATTCCCCCAATTTGATTGGCATATTCAATAAATATTGCTCCAACAGTATAATATATATTGGTATCATCAACGAATTCATTAAGACCGTCAAGTTTGGTAAAATCAATTAATGGATTTTTTTCGAGCATGATTTTTAATTTATTTAAATGAAATTCAAAACCATAACCTGAAGCGCCTGCTAAATATGTAGCTATTCCCTCATGAAAAAGCATATTTGCCTTTGGAAAAGTGGTTAAAAACGGCACATGTATTAACTCATGATAATGGTCGATTTGTGCGGATAAAATAATATTAGGAAAAACAAAAAGCCCAGCCTTTTTTAAAACACTTGATTTTGCTGTAAAATCAAATCCGATAAAATTATTTCCATGGTCCACATTTTCGCCGAGAATGTAAATAACCGGATTTTCCGATAACTTAAAATCTCTAATTAAACGCTCGTAAAATTTATTGGTTGTTTCTGCAACCCCAGTATCAAATTCATAATCACAAGGATAATAATATGAAATATACTCCGTATTGTAATTATTCAGTTTTGATTTATAAAAATCAAAATAATTGAACAGTTTATATCCCTTGCCTGTTTTTTTTGCACATACCTTAAAAATTGATAACACATTTTTACCTATACTATCCTCAATTGAAAGTATATTATTTAGCACGAAGATACTGTCATTCATCTTTTTTATATCGTAAGTATAAATATCTCCCAATAAATACATTGGAAAAGTTGGATGAATTGAATATTTTAAAAAATCAATATTCCCTTTCCTATTTGTATCTGAACACCAATAAGTATGTGAAATTGAGTCTTTTGTTTGAATTAATTCAACCATACAAGCTTTTGTATAGTTGTTCCATACCTTTTGAATCTCAGTTATTTCTTTATCTGTTGAACGTTGAAGATTGCTACTGTAAGTAATTTTTTGTGCATTTGAAATTAATACACTTAATATGTAAAATAATATAAAATATGCTTTCATTTCATAAAATTATCCATCAATTTTTTATGGCCGTACTTTCCATATTTTGTCGGATGCATGCAGGTAATCAGCCAGCGCAGCCGAACCATACCAGGGGAATAATTCAACGTCCAGAAGTTTGGCCCTCACCGCCGGATCGGTTTGCACAAGCTTGCCAGCTTCCTCAACCGTTGGTACATCGAGAATAAATATGCCCCTGTAATTTTTTTCGTTTTTGCCCATTGGACCGGCAACAATCAGCTTTCCTTCCACGGCAAGTCGGTTAATGTTTTCCATGTGTCCCCTGAAAGCCGAGCTTGTTTCTTCGCTGGTGGCGGTTGTGTTTTCGCCGGTTTTCAGAATCACGAGAACATATTTTTTCATGCCGTAATCGTCGGCGCCCAGTTTTTTGGCCAGCGCCTCGTCGTAATTCGGATTGGTTTTTTGTGCACTAACTGTTACAAGGGAAACAAGAAAAAAAAGAATAGCGAATGCTGTTTTCATAAATAAAGTATTGATATGGTAAGCAAATAAATAACACAGAATAAGTATGTTATGTTCGGTTGGAAACCCATTTATTATTTCTTCACGACAAGCACAACCACCTGGTCAATGGCTTCCGAATTCAATTCAGGAACCTGCAATTTGATATTTAAGTTGATGCAATTTACTTTAATCTGATAAAACAACAATCACCACATTTCCGGTTTTCTGCCCGGTTTCAACATATTTGGTGGCTTCCACAATTTCGCCGAGCCTGTAACTCCTGTCGATAACAGGTTTGAAGTGGCCGTTAATAACCAGTTCCTTTAAAAATCCCACATCTTCACGGCTGATGGTTGGTAAAGGAAACAATACTTTTTTACCGCCATAAAGAGGGGTGCTGAGTGCCAGAAAAACATTCGCGCCGTTTTTGCCAAGTTCGGTTGAAATGTAAATTCCGTTTTTACCCAGAATTGGTTTGCACTTTCCAAAAGAAGTTTTACCAACAGCATCAAACACAAAATCAAAGGGTTGTCCGGTTTTTGTGAAATCTTCTTTGGTGTAATCCACAACCGCATCAGCACCCAGCTTTTTTACAAGTTCAACATTTTTTGTGTTGCAAACTGCTGTAACCGTTGCCCCAAAGTATTTTGCCAGTTGCACGGCCGCCGAGCCAATAGCTCCGGAAGCTCCGTAAACCATAATATTTTGCCCTGCTTTTACTTTTGCAGCCCTTATATCGCACAAAGCGTAGTGGCCACCTTCGGAAATGCAGGCAGCTTCTTCGAAAGTTAAATTTGCCGGCATTGTTGTCATGGCGCCGGTTTCAGGCATGACCATATATTCAGCGTGTGCGCCAAATGTTATATCGTTATAACCAAATACTTTATCGCCGGATTGAAATGCCGTAACGTTTTTACCAGTTGATTCAATAACCCCTGCAAATTCGTTCCCAAGAATCTGGTTTTTGGGTTTAAACAACCCGCTGAAGAACCTCGAAATAAAGTATTCAGCGCTCCTGAACCCACAGTCGGTACGGTTAACAGTGGCAGCATATATTTTTATAAGAACTTCGTTGTCATTGGGTGTTGGTTTTGGAACTTCAGCCATCCGTAGAACTTCCGGAGTACCATATTTGGTGTGAATAATTGCCTTCATCGGTTTTTTAATTTGATTCCCATGAATTTCTGTTATACACACCCGGGCTGGCATGGTCTCCAAACTCAAAATCAAAAGAAACATATTTTATCCCCTTTAATTCTGTGAATGAATATACAGTTGAAACCATAAAACTCTCAGCGCCTGCCGATCCCATTTGCTGCGTTAAAATTTCACTGTCAGTGATTGAAATAAACGCGGTGTCATTCGAAGTTTTAAGATATTTAATCTGAACCCGTGGCCAGGTTTTATTAATGATTTCTTCCATTAATTCTCCTGTTAAAACATCTTTTTCAACCGGTTTTAATTGAGTGAGTTCTTCGTTACCTGTCGCTGTATCGGTTATAAAACCCCAAATAGCTTCCGTTTCGTTATAAACAAAAGAACTTTCATAACCGGCAGCCATATCTGTGCTTTTTACGGCTTCATCCAAAACAGGTTTAGCCTGTTTTGTATCCGTACAGCCAAAGGTGATTAAAATAAACCCCAAGATTAAATTCGTTTTTTTCATTTTGGTCATTCTATGTGCCAGTAGTTCCGGATTACGTGCATACTTTCAGGGTCATCAATCATTTTCAGCATCCTTCCAATCTTTTTCCCGGTTGTAAGCCATTTAATATCCACCATCTTTTTCATAAGAATTTATTTTTGAATAAGATACTTTAAAATTAATTAAAGTTCCGGAAGATACTAAATCAAAAAGTTTTTCTTGATTTAGCAAAACTAATTCCTGCTTTTTATCCCAATTCCAGCAACAAACCATGTTTGGTTGGTGGATGGATTGGTGCAAAAAGTGATTTCAACAGGCAATTCGAGTTTTGGATTGATGGCAAATGAATCAGAAAAAGCGGCCCCAACGTTTATGAAAGCGAAGTTCCCGGCGTAATATCCGTTAAATGGAGTAAACCCTGCAAACAGCCGGAAATTCTGATTAGCGATTTTGAAAATGTAACCTGGTTCAATGTAAGTTGAAAACCTTTCATTTGAGGTAATGGAATCTTTATCGCCGTATAAAAAAACTCCGGCAAGAAGTGTGAGCGGAAAATCATCCTTTCCCAAATCAGCGGTAAGTTCCAGAGAATGGCGCATTTCGTTGCCTTTGTATTTCCAGAATTGGTTTTGTGAATTGGGTACAGGATTGTAGTAATCGTAAAAAGAAATGTTCAGGAATGGCAAAACATTGTAATTCAGTATAATATCAATTTCGTTGTAACTATTGTTAAACGTGGTTGCGCCCCAAACAGAAAAACCGAAATTGCCTTTAGTGAGCATGATTTCGGGTTCAATCGCGGGCGCATCGCCAAGCTGGCCGCCCCGCCATAAATGCCTCGAAAACAAATCGGCACGGAAATCTACCTTCCAGTGTTTATTTTCCTGTGCGGAAACATTCAGCGTGAAAAATGACACAAAAAAAAAAATCGGTTTTAGAAATAAATCCTTCATAATTTTTTGAACATAAAGCATGTCAAAGTTATTTTTTATAAAGTTTGATTTTAAGCAGAATTGTCAGGATTATGGAAAAATTGTGATGTTAAAAAGCATTTAAACCACATTCATTTATAATTGCAGAAATACGAAGATCCCCGATTGGCTTTCACCCTGCCTGAAACGTCTGGCCTGGGAAATTTATACGAAAGTTATGTGGTTAACCTTTAAAACGGAGGGCAACAAAACTTGATCTGGTTCGTTCGCTGGCTGCAAAGCCAGATTTACCGGCGCCCGACAATGCTTACACCAGTTTGCATAGTAATGCCCGCCCGCCTCTGGCGCAAATGCCCTAAACATTGATTGCTCAAGGTGTAAATCTTGTAATGGCAGTTTTTCAAAATCGAAGTTTAAAACTATTGCAACAGAGAAAAGTAAATCATTATATTTGTCGCTGCAATAAAGGGGTTATAAATAAAAAGTGCGGGAGTAGCTCAGTGGTAGAGCATCAGCTTCCCAAGCTGAGGGTCGCGGGTTCGACCCCCGTTTCCCGCTCAACAGAAAGAAGGCTCTAAAGCCTGAATAAAAAGGGTTCCAGAAAATGGAACCCTTTTTTTAACTTTCTTCATCAAATTTGAAAATATTTTGTCGCCAATTAAGTTCAGCTTTTTATAGTCTGTCCATTATTGCTTTACCAATTTTTCTTTTTTTCTTAATGCAATGAAATGATTCAGAAACAGTAAACTCCCTGCAAGGCTCATGAAACTTGCCAAAATAATTGCATAGAAAAATGAACCTGAAAAATCGCGTAAAAAACCACCGCTAAAAGGGCCAGCTATGCCAGCAATTGCATAACCTATAAATATATAAGGATAAACTATGCCGAGATTTTTCACTCCGAACACCTGAGCTGTTTCCTTAGCAAAAAGAACAAAGTTTCCACCAAATCCAAAACCTATAAGCACGACAATCAATAAATACAAAACATCCGACAACGTAAATATATTCAATGAAATTATTGCGATTGATTGAAATAAAAGAGCTAAAAATATAGTTAAACTTGCTCCAAAATAGTCACTAATGAAACCCCAGATAAGCCTGCCAAAAAAGTTTGCAACGGCAAATAATGCTACGCCAAGAACCAGATTTTGGTTTGAGACGTTGTATTGAGCGCCAATAATTTTTAAACTTCCAATAATAAGTAAACCGGCAAAGGTTCCCAGGAATACACCGAGAAAAAGTTTTCTAAAAATTTTTGAACTTATAAAATGTGATACTTTAATATGTTCTTCATTATTGTCTGATTTGTTTTGCTTTTGAAAAATAAAATTTGATAAAGTTAATATAATCAGGCCGTATAATATCCCAACAAAATTGAGCAGTTGCAGCACATTTTTGCCATTGGACATCATTATTTGGGACACTTCCGACATAAATACTGCGCCTAAACCAAAACCTGCAGCCGCTATGCCTGTAATGAGGCCTTTTTTTTCGGGAAACCATTGCACTGGCGAAGTGAGGGCAACCCAATAACCGAAACCTGTGGCTATTCCAGCCAGAACTCCAATACCGATCAAAATTAAAATAAAATTACCTTGCGAATAGCTTGCCAAAAAATATCCTAAAAAGAACAATAAGCCCGAAATGTAACCAAAATATTTGTGATTTATTTTTTTGCCTAATTGTCCGACAAAAATCATTGTAACCGGGAATATGGCTATTAAAACTCCGAATATTACCTGAGACTGAAAAGCCGAAAAGTTATAATTTTCAATTAGTTCTGAAGCAATTATGCTCCACGCATATACGCTACCTATACAAAGCATTACAACAAATGACGCCAATACTGTTAAAATTTTTTTCATTTTTTCTTTATTTTATGGATTGCAAAAATCACAATATTGTGGGTTTTCAACCTGTTTTCCAAACGGAAACACTTTTTCCATTTGAAAATTACATTTTTGGCAACGGTAAATATGTTTAAGCGTTGACCGTGTTGGTAAACCGCACATTTCACAGGGTAAGCCACTTTGGGCATCTATTATTCCAAAACCAGGGATACTGCAATTGGGGCATACGGATTTAACTTTACTAACTAATTTTTCGGCAGCTTTAGCGATAACATCCATTCTGGTAGGGTTTTTCATTGCCCTCATATCCGTTTCAGCATAGGCTGAACAATCTGCATTTTTTATGATGTGGTAATTTTCAATCAATTCTTCAATTGTACGACTTTCTTTGATAATGCCCAAGAAGTTATCTTTTGCCTTTTTTAGAATAATTCCATGAGAGGGGAAGCCAATTTTATTTGCGAATTCAATAAGCCCATCAACGGATTTTATATCTGTTCCGTCGGAATTTGTTTTTAGGCTTAACTCCCTTTCAATTATCTCAATCCCATTTTCTTTATCCATAAGCATAATAATTTCGTCATCAGCTTTTGCAAAAAAAATGGATGGGTGTGCGCCGAACGAACCTTCATTTGCTATTGCCACATTTATTCCGCTTGCCTCTATGGCCATTTGGCATTTTTTTCGCAAGGTGGCAATGGGGTCGTCTAATCGTTTAATTTCTCCTGAAAAAGTACCTAACTGGTCAGTATCCAAACCATAAGGTGTAACACAAATTAGCCCCAATTCATTTTCAAGAATCGGGGCAATTACTTCTTCCTTTTTATGCTTGGTTGCTATAACTGCTTTCCTGCCCTTAAAAAAATCCATCCTATGTTTTCAAATTTTTCGACTTAGTAATTACATGTTCTTTAAGCTCTTGCTTATATTGTATAATCTTGCCCCGCACCGAATTATCCATAACAGAAACGATTTGGGCCGCAAGAATACCCGCATTTTTTGCCCCGTTCAGCGCCACGGTTGCAACAGGTACCCCTGACGGCATTTGCAAAATTGAAAGAACAGAATCCCATCCGTCAATTGAATTACTTGATTTTATTGGCACACCGATTACAGGCAGAGGCGATATGGCTGCCACCATACCTGGAAGATGGGCTGCCCCGCCTGCCCCTGCTATTATTGTAACAATTCCCCGTTTATGTGCATTTGATGCAAATTCATATAATTTTTCGGGAGTTCGATGTGCCGAAACTATATCAATTTCGTATCCGATACCAAATTTATCAAGCATTTCGGCGGCCTGCTTCATTGCAGGCAAGTCAGAGTCAGAACCCATTACTATGCTTACTATTTTATTGCCCACGGTTTTTATTTCTTTAAATTGTCCCCAAACTTAAAAATAAAAACGTTCGCCCTGTAACTCTTTTCTTTTTTTTAAACGATAATGGATTTACTTGGGATGAAAATGTTTTTGATGTAAATTTTCAACCTGATATTTTATTATGTTTTGCGATTAATGATCGATGATTTTATCAAGTCCGCCACGGTCAAGCCAAACATCCCTGCAATCAGGTCAGTAATCTGTTTTAATCCAACTTCGGTTGCACATAACCAGATTTACCCTGAAACCAGGACATTTCATATCACAAAGAAATAAATTGTTATAAATTATTAATTTGCAGGATTGATTACCTTGTTTACAATGGAATCAAGCCTTGAAGTTGATTTATTTATAAGGGAGTCCAATTTTTTAGCCTTTTCACTTCCGGTGTTAATAAGTGAATCGAGCTGCAAAACTTTATCGACATCTTTGTTTATCAAAGAGTCTAACGACTCAGCTTTTTTCATCAACTTGTCAATCTTATCATCAACTTTTCTGTTCAAATCCCCACAGGAGAAAAAAATAACAGCAGTTATTACAACCACGAGAATAATTCTTATAAATTTTACCATAATTTGATTGGTATTAATATTATTAAGTAAACGTTATTCACACCATTATATTATTCTTTTTCTGACGAATGTAAAAATTTTATACTTAGCCAGGTTCTGTTTTCTGGATTTCCATTGATAAATGGACACAAACTATAGCCGATGCCAATTTCCTAATCAATTAATGAAGAAAAAGAATATCCCAAAAGAATTATCCATCTTATTTTTAAACCGTAACTATCAGTTTGTCATAAATATAGGTTTTCGTTATTGATTTTCTTTCCATGATTTTACTTTTATAAATTGTTTCACTTTTTCCGCCTTTTTCAGTGCACACTCCAACGATGATGACAGAATGGTTACGTGCCCCATTTTTCGGTAGGGTTTAGTTATTTTTTTTCCGTATAAATGAATTTTTACACCGTCAATTGCCATACTCTCTGTTAATCCCTCATAAATTACAGGTCCTTCGTGGCCTTCTGCCCCTAAAATGTTTATCATTACCGAAGGCAATTTAAGTTTTGTACTACCCAATGGCAGGTTTAATATTGCGCGCAGATGTTGCTCAAACTGTGATGTAATTATGCTTTCAATAGTATGATGGCCGCTGTTGTGCGGACGTGGGGCAATTTCGTTTACAATTACTTCGCCTTTTGTATCTATAAAGAACTCAACAGCAAGCAGGCCTTCCATGTTCAGTAATTCAATAATTTCATTGGCAAGGGTAACTGCTTTTTCGGATTGTTCAATTGTTATTGAAGACGGACAAATTAATTTATCTACAAGATTAGCCTGTGGGTCAAAAAGCATTTCAACAACAGGAAAGCATTTAATTTCGCCTTTTCTGTTTCGTGCCACAATTACTGCAATTTCCTTTACTATCTCAATTTTTTCTTCAATTACTGATGCCCCCGGAAGTATTTTTGTAAAATCGTTTTTGTCGTTTATAACTGCTACTCCACGCCCGTCGTATCCGCCCTTCCTTAATTTTTGAACAAAAGGGAATTTTATTTCCCCTTTTTCAATGCCATTTAAAATAGCTGTTCCCGATTCGTAAATTTTAAAGGAGGAAATTGGAATTCCATTCTTTTTATAAAACTCTTTCTGCAACCCTTTGTCTTGTATTAACTCCAATATTTCAGGGTCGGGCACAATTCTGTGGCCTTCAGATTTTAGTTTTTTAAGAGCTTCAATATTAACATTCTCAATTTCAAAAGTCAATACATCTGATAATTTTCCAAATTGATAAACTGATTCAAAATCTAAGTTACTTCCTTTAACGTAATGCGAGGCAATACAACTTGCCGGACAATTTTCATCTTTGTCTAAAACATAAGTTATTATGTCCCATTTGCTTGCTTCCTGAATCAGCATTTTTCCCAGTTGTCCACCTGCAATAATTCCTAATTTCAAATTTGATGTTACTAATTTTTCCATTGTCGGCTATTTCTTTATTATATTGAGTAACGCTAGGCGATATGGTTAGTTGCCTATTTCGAAGAACTTCCCTATCAAGTTACAACTACCTTTAATACTGGCGGTGCCGTTCAAATACCCACTGTACCGGAATTTAACTATACCGCATGTGTGCCCGGCAAAAACACACATTTGTGAAAGCTCTGAAAAAAATATTGAAAATACAAATTTTCGGGAAAGATTAACCCACCTTTCGCAAGAAATTAATTTGCTATCTTTCGAAATCATTTTTAATATATTAATAGCCTTATTAACTTAAATTATGCAACAAACAGAATCCATCGACAGTTTTATTGCACAATTTCCCAAAGAAGTACAGACAGTTTTACAGGAACTAAGGGCGCTCATCCGCCGTGAAGCGCCGGGCTGCACCGAAGCCATCAAATACGGTATTCCAACTTTTGTGCTGACCCGCAACCTTGTGCATTTTTCAGCCTACAAAACCCACATCGGGTTTTACCCGGGCGCTTCCGGAATTGCACATTTCAGCAACAAATTGCAACAATACAAGCTTTCGAAAGGAACTGTCCGGTTTCCACTGGGGCAGCCTCTTCCGTATGATTTAATTGCCGAAATTGTGCGTTTCAGGGTGGAAGAAAGCGTGGCAAAGAAAAAAATGAAAAGGAAAAAATAACATGGAACAACGAATTACATTTTTCACTCTGGGCGTGAACGATTTGCAGGTGTCAGCCGGTTTTTATAACTAACCATGAGAAAAGCCAACCAGGAGATTACCGACCCAAAAACATTGAAAACAATTTTACAACAAGCCACTGTTGTGCGACTGGCAATGATTGACAACGGATTGCCTTATTTACTTCCCTTTAATTTCGGATACAGCGAAAACTGTATTTACATTCACTCGGCACCAGCCGGGAAAAAGATTGAGGTTTTGCGGCAAAACCCTGTGGTTTGTTTTGAAGTGGAAGACGAAACCGCCACCGTTGAAGGCGATATTGCCTGCCGATGGAGCCAAATGTACCGCAGCGTTATCGGCTACGGAAAAGTTGAGATTGTTAACGGTTTCGACGAAAAAAAACAGGCGCTCGATATAATCATGCAACAGCACGGCGCTCCAGCCAACATGAAATTCGACCCGAAAGAAGTGGAATTTATTGTTGTGCTGAAACTGACAATTGAATCGATGACCGGAAAACAATCATCGAACTGGAACAGGTTAAAAAGCTGATATCTGAATACACTATATTACCATGAAAAACAGCAACATTGTTTATACCGTTTCAGTTATAAATCAGAACAACGAAAAACCTGTAAGTTTTGTTTTGTCAGCAACCGGCAGCGTTTATTCGTTCGTAAACCCCTTGTACAATTTTCCAACCTGCATCCGTTATAATCATCTCTCCCAATTATTTGAAGGCAACAGCAGGCAATGCAAGCCGCAGGTTTGTACTCAGCTAACATCGAGTTAAAAAATCATAAACATCATGCAACGTAAAAAACATAAACAAAAATCGAAACTTGGAATGCCTCCCGGCTCACTCGTATTTACCGGTGTACAAAAAATGGCTGAAGTAGATATTTGCGTGTTTAACTACGATGAAACTTTTGAAAACGAAATACGCGCAAAAACTACCGATGAGCTTATAAAACTCATCAACAGCACAAAAGGCGTGGTATGGATAAACATCGACGGGCTGCACGACGAGAAAACCATCGAGCAGATTTGCACTTTTCTCGATATCCACAAACTATCGATGGAAGATATCCTGAGCATCGGGCAGCGGCCAAAAATAGAAGAATATGCGAATTATCTGCATGTGGTTTTAAAAGAAATCAATCTCGACCAAAAGGATGACATCATTGAATTCGAGCAAATCAGCTTTATTTTAAAAAATAATGTTTTGGTGTCGTTTCAGGAAAAGTCGGGCGATGTTTTCGATGGTGTGCGCAGGCGAATCCGTGAGGGGAATGGTTCGGTGCGTAAGCGGGGCGCCGACTATTTGTTGTATGCGCTGCTCGACAATATTATTGATCATTATTTTGTGGTACTCGAAATTTTTGGCGAGAAACTGGAAAAACTTGAAACTGAATTGCTCGAAAATCCCGACAAAAGCACGCTGTCCAAACTGCATAATTTCCGCCGCGAAACGCTTGGGTTACGCCGCACGGTTTATCCTCTTCGCGAAATGGTGGCATCCATTGAAAAACTCGATGACCTGCTCTTCGGCAGCAACAACAGGATTTTTACCCGCGACCTGTACGACCACACAATTAAAGTTGTTGAGACTGTTGAAATATTCCGCGATATGACATCGAGTTTGCTCGACCTGTACATCAACAGCGTATCCAATAAAATGAACGAAATTATGAAGGTGCTTACCATAATGACTTCTATTTTTATACCACTCACATTTATTGCAGGGGTTTACGGTATGAACTTTTCCAATATGCCTGAGCTAAAACATAAATACGGATATTTCGTAATTTTGGGAGTGATGGCAGTTGTGGTATTGGGAATGCTGTATTATTTAAAAAGAAAAAAATGGCTGTAACAGGAAAAAAGCAATGGTACGAATCCCTTTTCGAGAACTACTCGCAAAAATATGACAATGAGAATTTTACCAGGGGAACCCAGGGAGAGTGTGATTTTATTGAAAAAGAAATTAACTTCAATAAAACCTTTAAAATACTTGATGTTGGCTGTGGTACAGGCCGACATGCCATCGAGCTTGCCAAACGGGGATACCACATAACCGGCATCGACCTTTCCGAATCGCAACTGGCCTGGGCACGCGAAAAAGCCAAAAAAGAAAATCTCACTATCGATTTTCAGTTACACGACGCCAGGAATCTGCCGTTTCAAAATGAATTCGATTTGGCTGTTATGCTTTGCGAAGGCGGATTTCCGTTGATGGAAACCGATGAAATGAATTTTGAAGTTTTGCGAAATGTAACAAAATCACTCAAACACCACAGCAAATTTATTTTCACCACACTGAATGGTTTATTTCCGTTATATCATTCAGTGGAAGAGTTTTGCGCTGCAACCTCTGAAGACGGTAACGCGACATACCGCAGCAACAATTTCGATTTAATGACCTTTCGCGATCATAACATTACCGAGATTGAAGACGATTACGGCCACAAAAAAGTACTTGACTGTAATGAACGTTATTATGTACCAAGTGAAATAACGTGGTTGCTTAAAACACTCGGATTCAGCAAAATTGATATTTACGGGGCAAAACTTGGGGCCTTCTCCCGAAACGACAAACTCTCAACCGAAGATTTTGAAATGCTGGTAATTGCTGAGAAATAGCTTAAACAAAAATCACTGTCCTGATTTCCTTCTCTTAATTCATTGTGTTAACCTATTCCCAAAGTGATTGTCCTGACTTGGAATAATGATGAAAAATAATATCTTGCCATCCGAATTCTGAAATATGGTTTCGGTCTGTAAAAATTATGTAAAAACAGGAAGAATATCAGTTTATAAAAAACCCGATGATGATGAAAAATAATAACCGGATAATGAAATCGATTGAACGGATTGGGAATGCGCTTCCCCATCCGGCTGCGTTGTTTGGCATTTTTGCACTGATTACGCTGCTGTTTTCAGCCATTGGCCACTGGCTGGATTGGACGGGGGTAAATCCTGCAACCGGTGAATCAATTCAGGTCATCAACCTGATTTCGAAAGAAGGTTTGCACAAAATATTGCTTGGAATGGTTAATAATTACACCGGTTTTGCGCCGCTTGGGATTGTAATGGTTGCCTTACTTGGAATTGGGATTGCAGAAAGCAGCGGATTAATAAAAGCGGCAATTAACGCACTGCTTATTAAAGCGCCGCTTAACTCCATCACTTTTATGGTGGTATTAACCGGCGTACTCTCAAATGTTGCATCCGATTTGGGCTATATTTTAATTATTCCTATGGCAGGTGTAATTTTTCATTCTTTGGGACGCCACCCCATAGCAGGCATGTCGGCTGCTTTTGCCGGAGTGAGCGGAGGGTTCAGCGCCAACCTGTTTATTGGTACCATCGACCCGCTGCTGGCCGGTTTATCAACCGAAGCCGCCCGGATTATCGACCCTGATTATTATGTAATGCCAACCGCCAACTACTATTTTATGGCTGTTTCAACTTTTGTTATTGCCATTGCTGGCACTTGGGTTACCAAAGCATTTGTTGAGCCTCAACTGGGCAAGTACACCGGCAACGTAGAAAAAGAAGAGATAAAAAACCTGACCAAACAAGAAATAAAAGGATTGAAATGGACTGGTTTTACTTTTCTGCTTTTTATGGCTTTAATGGCCTGGGGGCTGATTCCCGACCACGGTTTTTTGCGAGGAGCGGATAATATGGTTCTCCATTCTCCTGTTTTTAAAGGTTTCATTGCCGTGCTTTTTATTGTAGCCGGAAGTTGTGGCATTATATACGGTTATATTGCCGGAACATTTAAAAAACACGACGATGTTATTTCGGGGATGAACACCAGTTTTAAAAGCCTGATTTCGTTTTTGGTACTTGTATTTTTTGCTGCCCAGTTTGTGGCGTGGTTTAAATGGAGCAACCTCGGATTTTTAATTGCGGTAAAAGGTGCCGACTGGCTGCAAAGCGCAAATCTGGGGCTGATTCCGCTGGTAATTATGTTTACGCTTCTTTCAGGTTTTATCAATTTGTTTATGGGAAGCGCCTCGGCAAAATGGGCAATTATGGCCCCTGTTTTTATACCGATGTTTATGTTGCTTGGGTATTCGCCCGAGCTGTCGCAGGCGGTTTTCAGAATTGGCGACAGTGTAACCAATATAATTTCTCCAATGATGAGTTATTTTGCACTGATTATTGTCTATTATCAGAAATATGACGCAAAAGCCGGTATTGGTACAATTATGGCAACTATGCTGCCTTACACCATTACTTTTTACATCTTTTGGACTTTATTGCTGATTGTCTGGATTCTTCTGGAAATACCGCTTGGGCCTGAAGCAGGACTGTATTATATAAAATAATTCCTTCTTTTCATTTCAGTCTGCAATTTAATCATTCCGGTAAAATATCCTGAAAAGGTTTTCTGATACGCATTTCCTTTGTATGGAAAAACAGAAAATCTTAAAATAAACGGATATGAAATTCAGGCTCGTGTTATTTCTGTTGGTGGCTGCATTTGCAGGTTGCACCAATACCAAAATTGAAAAAAAGGAAATCATCAGAAAAGTAAAAGTTGCCGCTGTTGAAACCGGCGAACCCATTTTAAAAAGCGAATTTTCAGGAATTATCAGGGAAGACCGGGAAAATAACCTCGCTTTCCGCGTGGCAGGCCCTGTTAAGGCCATTTATGCAAAAGAAGGGAGCTTTGTAAAAAAAGGCGATTTAATTGCCGAAATCGATCCACGCGATTACCAGGTGCAGGTTGATGTGGCCCGGGCACAGTATGAGCAGGTAAAATCCGAAACCGGCCGCGTCAGCGAAATGTACAACCGCAAAAGCATTGCCGGCATCGATTACGATAAAGCCGTGTCGGGAGAAAAAATGGTTGCCGCCCAACTGCAACATGCCGAAAATCAGCTTCGCGACACCAAATTGTTTGCCCCTTTTTCAGGCTATGTTCAGCATATCAATTTCGAAAAGGGCGAAATGATAAATGCCGGGATGACCTTTGCAACGCTCATCAGTCTTAACACTTACAAAATTGAAGTTGACATTCCGGCGTTGCTGTTTGTGAGAAGAAACGATTTTACAGCGTTTACCTGTCAGAATAACGAATCAGGGGACGAAGAACTGCCGTTAATCCTCACCTCATTCACCATGAAAGCCGACAACAATCAGCTTTACAAACTCTATCTCAACCTCGACCCGCAACTCAACAAAAAACTGGCGCCCGGGATGAATGTAAAAGTGGTGATATATTACAAAAACCAGGCAGAGCAATCGTTTTCAATACCTGTTGAAGCCCTTTTTTATAAGGATGGAAATACGTATGTCTGGATTTTTAATCCTGAATCTTCTGTGGTAAACAAAAGAAGGGTTGAACCCGAAGCGCTGACCGGAAATGGAAACATCAGGATTACAACCGGTTTGACCGGCAACGAAAAAGTAGTGGTTGCCGGGGTAAATGTGCTGAAGGAAAACCAAAAAGTGGTACTGCTTGAAACCGCCGGCAAAACCAATATAGGAGGGCTTTTGTGATGCATATTTCAGAAATTGCTTTCAAAAATAAACCCATTTTCTGGTTTTTGCTGGTATGCATTGTTGCCGGAGGAGTGCTGTCGTACCAGGCCATCAGCAAACTCGAAGACCCGGAAATTGTGGTGATGTTTGCCAAAGTTTACACCATTTACCCGGGGGCTTCGGCACACGAAGTGGAGATGCAGGTTACCAGCGTTTTAGAGGAAGAAATCAGCACTCTGGCCGACATTGAAAATATCCGCTCAAAATCATCGGCAAACATTTCAGAAATAGATATTGAACTGAAAATGACAGTGCCTCAGCATGAGATTCAGCAACGGTGGGAATTTTTACGCAGAAAGGTTGAAGCTGCTCAGACCAAATTACCTGAAGGCGCTCAGAAATCAATGGTTATCGACGACTTTACCGATGTTTATGGGATGTTTTATGCCATGACCGCCGATGGTTACTCTTACCAGGAAATGGACGACTATGCCGGTTACATCAAACGCGGAATGCTTGAAGTTGAAGGTGTGAGAAAAGTTCAGATTTACGGAACACAATCCCCGCAACTCGAAATCAGGCTTTCAAACGAAAAAATGGGAGAAATGGGTGTTTCTCCCTTACAGGTAATTAACGCAATACAGGGACAAAATACAATGGTTTATCCGGGATCGGTACACACCGGCGACCAGCTTCTGAAAGTGAATGTAAGCGATAAACTCACCGGAATTGAAGATTTAAAAAATCTGATGGTACAGGACATTAGTGGAAAACTGATTAAACTTTCGGATTTGGCCCAAATTTCGAAAACTTATCCCGAAACATTCCGGAATACATTGTTTATGGATAATAAAAAGGCCATCGGGATTTCCATATCAATGGAATCGGGCGAAAACATTGTGGAACTTGGCAAAAGAGTTGACAAACAACTGGCTGAATTACAGAAAAATATGCCTGTTGGATTCGAATTCTCCAAAGTATGGTTTCAACCCGATAAAGTAAATGATGCTATCCGGGGATTTATGATTAACCTGGTTGAGTCGGTTATTATTGTGGTTTTGTCGCTGATGATTACCATGGGATTGAGGAGCGGATTGATTATTGGCACCGGACTTTTGCTCACCATTTTAGGTACATTCCCGTTTTTACTGGTTGCCGGTGGTAGTATGCAACGCATTTCCCTGGGAGCATTTATTGTTGCAATGGGAATGCTGGTTGACAATGCAATTGTTGTTATTGACGGAATACTGGTTGATTTACAGCGAAACGGTAAAAATAAAAACACGTTTGTCAATCCGGCCAAACGAACGGCCTGGCCGTTACTTGGCGCAACATTAATTGCTGTTTCGGCATTTTTGCCTGTGTTTATTTCGAAAGACACCGCCGGAACGTATGCCCGCGACCTTTTTTTGGTATTGTGCATTTCGCTGCTGATTAGCTGGATTCTGGCGCTGACACAGGTTCCGCTGTTTTCGGCAAAGTTTCTGACCATCCCGGATAAGAAGAAAAATAAGGACCCTTTCGACGGAGTTTTTTACCGCACATTCAGCCGTGCACTTTCATTTTTTATGAGCCACAAAGTTACCGCGGTAATTGCCACAACACTGCTGCTTGCGGTTTCGGCTTATGGGTTCACCTTCGTCAAACAGACTTTCTTCCCCGATATGAACTACAACCAGGTTTATATCGAATATAAACTTCCTTATGGCACCAGCCCAGATAAAGTAAGCTCCGATTTGGCAGAAATTACTGATTATTTTTTAACACTTGAAGAAGTTAAAATGGTGGTTTCAAGCGGTGGAATGACGCCAACCCGGTATTGCCTGGTCCGTTCAATGGGAGAAGTGGCCGACAATTACGGCGAGTTGATTGTCAATTTCGAAGATTACAAAACTATGGTAAAAATGAAGCCGGTGCTTGAGGAATACATCCGGCAATATTACCCCGACGCTTATTTCCGAATCCGCAAATACAACCTGTCGGTGAAATCGACTCATCTGGTGGAAGCCGAATTTTCAGGGCCCGACCCGGCTGTTTTAAAACATTTAAGCCAACAGGTGGAAGAAATAATGAGGCAAAACCCGTATGCTGACACTTACACCATTAGCAACGACTGGGAACCG
The DNA here is from genome assembly GCA_009773765.1 of Prolixibacteraceae bacterium. Classification (GTDB taxonomy): domain Bacteria; phylum Bacteroidota; class Bacteroidia; order Bacteroidales; family Prolixibacteraceae; genus Draconibacterium. Next base: position 47,513 of record WTWZ01000004.1, read on the forward strand.
ATGGGAAAAGCGCTGTTTGCCCGGTACGACCAAAATGTAGCACGACGAACGGCAACAACACGTTCCGATGTGAGTAACGCCATACTCGCCGCAACCGACGGATTGCCGCTGGGAACGGTTTATGAGGGTGAAACGCCACTTGGTATTGTGATGAAAGTGAGAAACAGCGATGGTTCGCAAATTGAAAACCTGAACAACATTCCGGTTTGGAACATGATTCCCAATTTTCAGCAAATAAAAAACGAGGATGTTACCAACCTGATGTACGGCATAAAAACCACCGAAGAACTTACCGGCGAATTGCTAAAACCCGTTCCGCTGGGCGCTGTTACCCAAGGTGTTGATTTGGGTTGGGAAGAAAGTGTGGTTCAACGGGTAAACAGCAAACGCAGTATCCAGGCGCAATGCGACCCGATTGAGGGGTACAGTCCGGCTTTGCTCCGGAAAACCCTGATTCCCGAAATCAATAAAATCGAAATTCCCGAAGGGTACAGCATGAAATGGGTTGGCGAATATGAGTTGCAAAGCACCGCTTTGCGCAACATTTTCAGGTATCTGCCGGTGGTGGTTATGCTGATTATTTTTACGCTGATACTCTTGTTCAACGACGTCAAAAGGCCTGTAATTGTTATTGTTTGTATCCCGCTGGCAATCATCGGAATTGTTCCAGGGCTGCTGATTTCCGACCGTCCGTTTACTTTTATGGCCATCATCGGCTCAATCGGATTAATGGGTATGCTGATAAAAAATTCGATTGTCCTGCTCGACGAGATTCAAAAGCAAATTCATGAAGGACACGGCAGTTACCAGGCCATTATCAATGCCACCATTTCGCGTACAAGACCGGTTCTCATGGCTTCGTTTACCACTATTTTGGGAATGTTGCCGCTTTTCACCGATCCGATGTACAGCAGCATGGCGGTGGTCATTATCAGCGGATTGCTGGTTGGCACACTCATCACTTTAATTTTTGTCCCTATTCTCTACGCGGTCCTCCACAATATTCACAAAGAGGAAAATGTAAAAATTTTAACCTATTAATTATGAACACTTTCATTCAAAAAACAATATATACTGCACTACCTGTTCTGTTCATATTCGTTTCGAATGCCCAGGTAAATCTGTCGCTGGAACAGTGCAGGGAACTGGCTTTACAGCGAAGCGGGGAAATCAGGATTGCCGGGAAAACACTGGAAAAAGCGGATGCTGAAAAATTGGCCGCCCGCAGTTATTATTTTCCTTCAGTTTCGGGAATGGCAACCGGGCTTTATCTGGCCGACAAAATTAAATCGGATATGTATCTGCCAACCGCTGTGCCCGATTTGTCCACCGGACAACTGGTTCCAAATGTAATGGTCGGCCCGAACGGGCAACCCATTATTGGCGCCGACGGAAACCCGGTTTTTAATTCGTACGCCTGGTTCCCGCTTGAAATCAGTTTGCAGGGCGCTTACGTTGCAGGTGTCAGCATTGAACAGCCGCTTTACACCGGCGGAAAAATTTCGGCAGGCAACAAAATGGCTGCCATTGGTTACGAAATGGCCGGTTACAACCTCGAAATACAAAAAATGAACGTCGTGGCAGAAGCAGAACAAACCTACTGGCTTTTCGTGTCGGTGAAAGAAAAGGTAAAACTGGCCGAAACCGCGGTTGAATCTCTTAAAGCCTTGCTGGAAAAAGTAACCAATGCCTTTGAAACAGGACTGGTACATCAAAACGAAGTTTTAAAAGTTCAGGTGCAGTTGAACAAGGCTGAACTCGATTTGCAAAAAGCCCGGAACGGATTGGAACTGACGCGAATGTCGTTGTGCCGGGTAACCGGAATCAGTTTCGATACACTAATTTCGGTAAACGATTCACTGATTGCAGGTTCAGCGCAAATTTTACCTCAACTTGGCGGAGAGGATGTTTCTGCGCGGCCCGAATTTAAGGCCCTGCAAAAAGATATTGAAATGGAAGAACAAAACATCAGGCTGGTCCAGGCTGATTATTTGCCCACACTCGGGCTGACCGCCGGATACTTTTACTTTGGCGGAATGAAAATAAGCGATATCGATTTTGATGATGGCTACGAAATGATACTGGCCGGGTTGAAAATCCCGATATTCCAGTGGGGGCAGGGCAAAAACAAGGTAAATTCGGCGAAAGCAACCAAAGAAATCAAGGAGCTGGAGCTCGAAAAAAACCGGAAATTGCTTGAACTTCAGACTAAACAAGCCAAACTGAATTTACAGGATGCCTTTTTACGAATCAGTATTTCTGAAAAAGCGCTGGAACAGGCCAACGAAAACCTGCGCATCAGCAACGACAATTACGAACTGGGTTTCGAAACTATTTCAGATTTGCTCATGGCCCGCCTCGAATGGCAAAAAACTTACAGCGATTTGATTGACGCCAAAACCGATTTCAAAATTAAGGAAACAACCTACCTGAAAGTTACAGGCAGACTGGGGGGCGAATAAATCGGATTAGTATATAAATGATACCTAAAATTCCTTATCAATCCTTTCGTGATTAGAAAAGATTACATAAATTTGTATCCAAATGAATACACAAAATAAATGTACACTATTGAGAAAACAATCGAATTTGACAAATGGCTAAGAAAATTAAAAGATATAAGAGCCAAAGCCAAAATCTTGTTTCGAATTCAAAAGATTGAGAATGATGAACATTTTGGAGAGTATGAACCTGTTTGTAATGGAATTCGTGAATTAAAAATAGACTACGCTAAAGGGTACAGAGTCTATTTTAAAGAATCAGACGGAAAAATAATTATTTTACTTATTGGAGGAGACAAATCAAGTCAACAAAAAGACATTGAAAGAGCTAAAGAAATTTTAAAAAGAATTAAAAAATAGAGATATGGAGACTTCAAAATTTGATATAGCAGACTATTTGGATAGTAACGAAATGATTGCAGAATATCTAAATGCTGTTTTGGCTGAAGGAAATGATTCAGATGTGATTACAGCAATTGGACATGTGGCAAAATCAATCGGAATGACAAAAATTGCTCAAGAAACCGGATTAAGCAGAACAAGTTTATACAAAGCATTATCTGATGGAGCTAAACCTCAGTTTGAAACAATAATGAAAGTATTAAGGGCAATTGGTGGACAGATACAAATAAACCCCTCGGCTGCTTAAAAAAATATCAAAAAACCGATGATAGGGAAAAATCTGCTGTTTATCAGCAAACTGCCTACCTACACCTTAAAACACACTGCCATCCGGATGCTGCTTGTAGGGTTTACCGGAGTTTTATTTCTTTTTATTGCTGTCAGTTTTTCTCCTAAAAACACCATCGAAATTACAACCGTTCAGTATTTAAGGGTCATTCTTATTTTTATCATTGGCAGCGAAATCAACGTTTTTCTCGACAATGTGGCTGAACATTTCTTCCCGATACCCGAAAAAATCGGATTAAGGATTGCCATGCACCTCCTATTCAGTGTTTTGTTTGCATGGGTTGCAATAGTGTATTTCGAAAGTTTAATGAACAGCGGAAACCTGCTGAAAGAACCGGTTGTAAAACTGATGCTGGTTTTGGGTGGGATTTTTATTTTTATTCTTTTAGTTTTTTCCGTTGGTTTGCGCATTACTGAAAAGTGGATTCAATCGGTAAGCGAACTGGAAGAGCTGAAACAGGCAAAACTGATGGGCGATTACAATGCGTTGCAAGACCAGTTAAACCCTCATTTCCTGTTCAATAACCTGAGTATTCTGAAATCGATGATAATTTACGACCAGAAAGCAGCGGTTGAATTTACCCAGAATTTCACCGATTTCTATCGGTATGTTTTGCAAAGCAGCGGAAAAACAGTTGTAAGGCTGAAAGATGAAATTGAATTGTTGCACTCTTTTATCGCCATCCACAAAGAAAGGTTGGGCGGCAATTTTCAGATAACAATAGATGTCGGTAATACAATTACAGAAAAAAGCATACCGCCACTTTCACTCCAGCTTTTGGTGGAAAATGCGATTAAACACAACATTGCAGGAAAGGAAAATCCGCTTGTGGTGGAGATATTTTCGGATGAAGATTCTGTAACGGTCAAAAATAACCTGCAACCCAAAGAGTCGTCATATTCAACGCGAAACGGATTGAAAAACCTGGTTCAACGCTATAAAATTCTTTCAGAAAAGGAGATTGTAATTACACAAAACAGTTCCACTTTTGCAGTACAATTGCCATTGCTATGAAAAAGGAAACAAATATTGTAATTGTTGAGGATGAATTGCACAACCAGCGTTTGCTGGGTGGAATGATTGCCGAATTGCGCCCGCAATGGAAAATTACGGCAGTGGTAGCCAGTATAAAAGAGGGTGTTGAGTATTTTTCGCAATCCGCGCCCGACCTTATTTTTATGGATGTGCAATTACAGGATGGTGTTTGTTTTTCGATTTTTGAAAAGGCAGAGATTGAAAGCCCTGTAATTTTTACCACAGCTTATGATAATTATGCCATTCAGGCTTTTAAGTTGAACAGCATCGATTACCTGCTGAAACCCATTAAGGAAACTGAGTTGGAAAATGCCATTCTGAAATTTGAAAACAGAAATTATTTTTCACAAAAACAGCACACTGTCGATTACAACGAAATTTTAAATGCCATTAAAACCGGTGAAACCAAATACAGAAAACGCTTTCTGGTGCCGGCAATTAACGGTTTTTACAAACTCGATGTAAAGGATGTGGCCTATTTTTACAGCGAAAACAAAGTTACGTCGGCTGTGACTTACGAAAAAAAAGAACACGTGCTGGAAACCACGCTGGAAGCGCTGGAGGAAGAACTTGACCCCGCCGGGTTTTTCAGGGCAAACCGGAGTACCATCGTTCACATTGATTCAATTGTTAAAATCGAGAATTATTTCGGAGGAAAACTTCATGTAAAACTGCTCCCCAAACTGAACACCGAAATCATTGTCAGCCGCCTGAAAAACATGGCTTTCAGGAACTGGGTTGAAAAGTAACAGTAAAAGTCAAACTTTTTAACCTGAAAAAAACACGTAAACAGCAACCTTTATTTTTTATTTTGATAGAGTTTCCACCAGGGAGTTGCGGAGGAATCATGCTGTTCCCGGTGATATCCGAAAAAACAGGAAGAAAGCATTGCCAACAAAAGATTTGGATTTAAACAGGCTCAGAAATTAAGAACTTCCTTTAAATTTTTGTAACCTGTTTTGCTTACTTTGAGCTTGGTTTTGTCGTGTAGAATTACAATATACGACTCCTTTTCATATTGCTGAATTTCGTTGATTTCGCCAACTTTAACAATGTACGACCGGTGAATGCGGACAAATTGTTTTGGATTAAGGGCATCTTCGAAATAGTGCATTGTTTTTTGTTTCATGTGGCGTCCTTCGGTGGAATAAATCATTACATAATCATCCATCGATTCCACATAACGAATATGGTCAACCGGGATTATATGGATTTTATGCCGATCTTTCACAACTACCCTGTCCAAAAAATCCTCTTTCGGATAATTTTCAACCCGCTCAGCCACATCAGAAGAAATACCCTCTTTCTGTACCCGCTCAAAAACCTTGTCCACTGCTTCGAGCAATCTGTCTTTTGAATATGGTTTTAACAAATAATCGGCAGCGTTGAACTCAAAAGCCTTAATTGCAAACTGGTCATAAGCTGTGGCAAAAATAATCTGTGGCTTGTGTTCGAGTAGTTCGAGCAGTTCAAAACCCGTAATTTTGGGCATTTGAATATCTAAAAAAACCAAATCGGGTTTTAATTCGTTAATGGTTTTAACGCCTTCAAATCCATTTTCGCATTCGGCTATAATTTCAATTTTATCATTTTGGCTTAAAAACGATTTCATCAGGTTACGCGCTAATTCCTCGTCTTCAACAATTATGGTACGTAGTTTTTCAGGCATTTTGTTTTGTTTTTTGTGGTATGGCCAAAGTTACTTTAAATTCTTTTTTATTGTCTTCGAGTTTTAACAAATACGGGTTTCCATAAATAATTTGCATCCTGTCGCGAATATTTCGCAATCCAATTCCTTCACCCTTTTTCGATTTAACATTGGCGTCGTAAGGATTGCTTATGATTATTTGCAACAACTCCCCATTGCACCTGGCAACGGTTTTAATTTCCACTGGTTCAGTTGCTTCATAAACGCCATATTTAATTGCATTTTCGTAAATGGGCTGCAATATCATGTTGGGTATTTCTGCTTTCAAACAGTTTTCGTCAATTTCAAAAACCGGTTCGAGTTTGCTCCCAAACCTTACCTTCTCTATTTGCAGGTAAAGATTATTGTTTTCGAGTTCCTGTTTAAATGACACTTTCTCACTTTGGTCGTGTTTTAGCGAATACCTCATAAGTTGTGAAAGGTTAATCACCATTTCCTGTGCCCGTGCCGGGTTTGTCATGGTAAGCGAAGAAATACTGTTCAGGCTGTTAAACAGGAAATGGGGATTGATTTGTGATTTCAGGGCGTGTAATTCGGCTTCCTTAACGAGTGCAATCAATTTACCTTCGTTCCGCACCTTTTCTTTGAAACTGTAATAGTAGTTTACGGCATAGAAAAAAACCACATAAATTACATACATCATGTAACCGCCAAAAACACGGTTAACAAATCCTCTATTCATCCATTCGATGGCCGCAGGATTCAGCAATTTTATTAAAACAACACCCAGATACATGTAGAGAAATACTATGATCGATGCTGCAATAAGGTGCGAAAGCAAGATTCTGACTGCACTGTTGTTTTCCAGGGTGCTGAACCGGACCACATACCAAATTGAAGTGCCAACTATGGCAAAAACAATGATGGAAGAAAAAACCTCAACAATGGCGCCCCAGTAACCAAGGCCGTTGGCAAAAACCAAAATCAGCATCATTATCAGCGCAGAAACCAACCAAAAAAGGCCGTAGAAAAGAGCCAGTTTTGGATTATTTAAAAAGGGGTGGCGAAATTCCATTTCCTAAAAATGTTTGATTTCAACACCGCCAAAAGCAGAAAATCCTTTGATTATCAGTGTCTTTGAAGGATTAGACATCATTTGCCCAAACGTGGCGCCCCTTTTATCGGAAAATGCCCCAAAAATAGCTGTAACTTCATTTTTTATCGTCCAGTCGGGTGGTACTTTAAACCCGCAACCCCCAAAAATGCAAAGACAATCAATAACTGCCCCGTTTTCGGAAAGTTGTGACTGTCGCAAATCATATTCTGTACCGCCGAACATCGAAGTTGTTTTACCTCCCAAAAAATTCTGAGAATTAATGAATACCTCGCGTCCGCCAAAAACCACAAAATCATCGAAATAGTCCATCGCAACATTGCTTTTTTGATTATTGAATTGAGGGGCAGATTTTTTTCTTCCGTGAGTTATTAGCAAAACCACACCAACGCCAATAATCACCAACGGCCAGCCAATTTGACGCAATCCGCGGGGAATAAGAAAGATGTCGTCTATCAGAAAAAACCCGCCAATGACAATGAGGATAGTACCGGTTGTTTTGTTTCCGCCAATGATCGAAAACACACCAATTCCAATCAGCAGCATTTGCCACGAAATAAATATATCTTCCCAAATATCAGGTATCAAATTTAATCTTTCAAGAATCCAAAGGCCCCCGATTGCGATAAGAAAAACCCCCAAATAAACCCTTTTATTTTCTGAAACCCGGTTATCCATTTTATCTGTATTTTAATGATATAAGCGTAAAATATTTTAACTCCATATATTCACAATTTCCGTGTAACTAAAGCCACACCCAAAACAACCAGTAATACCGGGAAAAAAAATGAAAATGTTAAGCCGGGTACAATGAGGAATTTTGGCAATAAAAAAATTCCGCCAGCCGCAATTAGAACTATTCCCGCTGAACGCCTTCCTGCCATAAGTATTAATCCCACCATAATAAGAACCATTTGCCACGAAAAGACAAAGTGTCTCAAATCGTGAAACAAGTCTTTAAAAGGAAAAAAAATGTTTTGAAAATAAAAATCTGGAAAATTAAAATACAAACCTATTTTCCGTAAAATCCAAAAAATTCCAATCCCGATTAGCGCCCAGGCTAAAATTACTTTTGAATTGTTGTTTTGTGGCTTGCTTTCCATGACGAATTTTTTACCTATCAAATATAGTTATTCGTCGCAGACCATAGCGCTTAACATTCGGTTAACATAGGGGATGAACCGGTAAAATGTATTTATTTGGTCCAGAAATTAAAAAAAGGAGTGATATTATGAGTTTTTATTTTGTTCCCTTGCCCACGAATCGCGCAAATTCACGGTTAAATTAAATACAGGCATTGCCGCTGTTGAATCAGGATCGAGGTTGAAATAACCTACCCGTTCAAACTGAAAATGGCCGAGTGGCTTTGCATTTTTTATAAATGGTTCCACAAAGCAATTACTGAGGACTTTTAATGAATCGGGATTTATAAATTCCTTGAAATCAACATCTTTGTGCCCGTCAGGATTTTCATCCACAAATAAACGATCATATAACCTGACTTCGGATTTGATGGCGTGCCTGGCTGACACCCAATGAATGGTTGATTTAACTTTTCGGCCATCCGGTGAATTTCCTCCTTTCGAAGCAGGATCGTAAGTACAATGCAACTCTTTTAGATTTCCGTTTTCATCTTTTACAACGTTGGTGCATGTAATAAAATAGGCATAACGCAACCGCACTTCAGTTCCGGGTGATAAGCGGAAGAATTTTTTTGGCGGATTTTCCATAAAATCCTCCTGTTCAATGTATAACTCCCTGGAAAAAGGCACTTTTCTTGTTCCCATATCAGGGTCTTCAGGGTTTTCAGGATAATTGGTAATGATAACTTTTAACGGATTTAAAACACCCATTACCCGCTGGGCAGTTTTGTTCAGGTGTTCGCGTAAGCTGTACTCCAGCAACGAAACATCATTAATGCCATCAACTTTGGTAACGCCAATACGATCTGAAAAATTGCGGATCGACTCAGGTGTGTAGCCTCTCCTGCGTAAACCCGAAATTGTGGGCATCCGTGGGTCGTCCCATCCATTTACATATTTATCTTTTACAAGTTCAAGTAATTTTCGTTTGCTCATCACTGTATAAGTCAGGTTTAAACGGGCAAACTCAATCTGGCAAGGGCGATAATCCGTTTCCTGCAACTGATCGATGAACCAGTTGTAAAGCGGCCTGTGAACTTCAAATTCCAATGTACAAATTGAATGTGTGATTCCTTCCCAAAAATCGGATTGTCCATGAGCAAAATCGTACATTGGGTAAACACACCAATTATTTCCTGTACGGTGATGGTGTGCCTTGATAATCCGGTAAATTATTGGGTCGCGCATGTGCATATTTGGCGAATTCATATCAATTTTTGCACGTAAAACACAGTCTCCTTCTTCAAATTCGCCATTGGTCATTCGCAAAAATAAACCGATATTTTCTTCAACCGGCCTGTTTCTGAACGGGCTTTCCACTCCTGGCCGTGTAGGTGTTCCTTTCTGGTTACTGATGGTTTCAGCATCCTGATCATCAACATAAGCTTTTCTATCCCTTATTAGCTGAACTGCAAAATCGTGCAGCTTACCAAAATAGTCAGAAGCATAATAAAGCCGGTCTTCCCAATCGAAACCAAGCCAGCGTACATCTTCCATAATCGAATCAACATATTCTGTTTCCTCTTTGGTTGGGTTTGTATCATCGAACCGCAGGTTACATTTTCCCCCAAATTTTTCAGCTATCCCAAAATTCAGACAAATTGATTTTGCATGGCCAATGTGCAAATAACCATTAGGTTCAGGTGGAAAACGCGTATGAACCCTGTTGTTGTTTTTACCTTCTTTTAAATCATCGGCTATTAAAGCATGAATAAAATTGGCTTTTTTCTGATTTTCAAGAATTTCCGGTGCATTATTATTTTCTGCCATTTCCTGTGTTTTTGTCAGTGCGAATTGTGTGCAAAATTAAAAAATGATTTGTGAGAACGATTAAAACCTCTCTGTTTTGTTGGGTTTTGTCGCTTATTCTTAATTTCGCTAAAAAAAGTGATGGGAATAATAGAAATAGAAGGGATGAAATTTTATGCATTTCACGGCCACTTCGATTCTGAACAAGTGGTTGGAAATGAATTTACGGTTAACCTTAGTATTGAAACCGATATGGAAAAAGCTGCTGTTTCGGATAATTTAAATGACGCATTAAACTACCAAGCCGCTTACAAAATTGTTAAAAAAGAGATGGAAATTCCATCGCATTTACTTGAGAATGTGGCAAAAAGAATTTTAGATGCATTATACAACCAGTTTCCTGATATATATAAAGCTGAAATTAAAATTTCCAAAATGAACGCACCTATGGGTGGTGAAATTGAAAAAGTCAGTATTACATTAATCAGGTAACTTTATGTTTTAAAATATCTTAAAAATTTTCAAATACCAGATTTTTAGCCAATTTTTCAAACAAATTATCCGTAAATTTGAAATATTAATTTTTGAATTACAAATCCATGTTTTTAGCTGTAGAAATATTAAACGAAGGCAAAGTTTTAAAAAACAGTGCAAAGGGGACCAAAACCAGGCTTTTAGAGTGGGAAAGCCCAAAATCGTATTTAACTGACACCAAACTAGCAGGTTGCAAATCGACAAAATCGCTAGCCTGTGTAAATTCAAACTGGCAGAAACTCCGGGGATAATCTCTTTTCATTGTAAGTACTTGTAAGAATTGCAAAAATTCTTAGATTTGCACACCAAAAATAAAAAATGGTCTCTTGGCCGAGTGGCTAGGCAGCGGTCTGCAAAACCGTGAACGGCGGTTCGAATCCGCCAGAGACCTCAAAAAAAACAGGGTTGAATTTCCACCCTGTTTTTTTTTGATTATTTTACAACTTCCAAGGTTCACGGTAATTATAATGCAGTAATGCTGCTGCAGAACCATCGTCGTCAACAAATGTTTCAGTTGACGGATCCCATTTCACCGGACGGCCAAGTTCACAGGCAATATTGCCAAGTGTACAAATTGTGCATGTACTATGCCCTGTTTCAACTGGTACCAACGGATCTTTGCGGCCCTTTAATGCATCAATAAAATCAATCTGGTGCGGAATTTTTGTTTCGTAAGGCACATTATCATCTTGTTTTTCCGAAGCAGGGGGTAATAAAGCGTCATCGGAGGCAAGATAATGATCTCTTGAAACTTCAATCCAACCTTTATCGCCCTGAAATTTAACTCCTTTTGTCATTTTTTCGTCGAAAGGTTCCGAAGTCAAAATAGTACCTGAGGCATATTTAAACGTCATAAATTCAGTACCATCGCCAATGGGGGCAATTTCAACCGGCCCGTTGCGGTCCATTCCCAATGCCCATTGAGCGATATCGAACATGTGCGCACCCCAGTCGGTTGTAAAACCGCCGCCCATTTCCTTGTACCAGCGCCAGCCGCCCCAGAATTCCTCATCTTTTGGTGGATCGAGGGAAATAGGCGGGTTCAGTTCTTTATTATAATGAATACTTTCAGGGAGTGGCCCCAACCACAAATCCCAGTTTAAATCTTCAGGAAGTTGTTCTTCTGGCAGCAAATAAGGGGTTGGCGGGGCACCCACATACGCATTTACTTTTTCTATTAATCCAAGAGTCCCGCTTTGAACAAGTTTCACTGCATGTTGGAAATTTGGGTCTGAACGTTGCTGGCTTCCGATACCAAGCACACGGTTGGTAGATCTAACAGTTTTTACCAGTTCCTGTCCTTCTTTGATGGTAAACGTCATGGGCTTTTCCAAATAAACATCTTTTCCGGCATTACAAGCTGCAATAGCAATGTAGGCGTGCCAATGATCTGGTGTTGCAATAACCACTGCATCAATATCCTGACGGGCCAAAAGTTCCTGAAAACGTTCATAGGTTTTCACTTCCACATTTACCTTTTTTTCAGTATAAAACTCATTCACCCTGTTTTCAAAACGAGTACGTTTTCTGCCATACACGTCGCAGCCGGCCAATATTTTAACGCCGGGAACCTGTAAAAAGCCATTCATTAAAAACATGGCCTGGCGCCCCAATCCGATAAATCCTAAACGGATGCTTTCTTCAGCAGCGGTTTTTTTACACGAACTTAAGGATGGCAAAAAGGTAATCCCTGCCAAACCCAATGCTGCGGTGTTCATAAACCGCCTTCTTGATAATTTGTTTTCCATTGAATAGAATAATTTTGTAATTAATATTCAGATAGTTTAAATTTTTATGATTTCAAAACTTCCTCAAAATTAATTCAAATTTCGAATTAAGAATAAATAACAATACTATATCACAAAATATCGTTATCAAACTTTTGTCATATTTGCAAAATGAAATTGTTCAGGATTATTGTATTTTCACCGATAGTTTTACTTAGGCTTATATTTATTCTGATTATATCGGGTTATGTTGTCACCGTTGGGTTGGCGTGGATTAAATTTTTTGGATTCAGCCGAAAAATGCAGCAATGGGTGATGAGTACCTGGGGAAAAAGTATCTGTTTTTTTCTTGGAATCAGGATTATCAGAAACGCAATTCCAGAAATCAAAAATTTTATTTTGATGCCAAACCACCGAAGTTATCTCGATATTTTTATTGTTGCTGCACTAACACCTTCTGCAATGGTTGCTAAAGAGGAATTAAAAAACTGGCCTTTCGGAAAAGTGGGAATCAAAATCACAAATTCTATCTTGGTTGACCGGTCTGAAATTAGAAGTTTGATAAAAACGATGAATGCTATTGAAGCATCGGTTAAAAAAGGTATCCCGGTAACTTTATTTCCCGAAGGAACTTCATATAAAGGCCCGCTAACCAAGCCTTTTAAAAATGGCAGCTTTAAAATCGCTGCCGATACCAAAATTCCGGTAATTCCAATGGCAATCCACTATAAAGATGAAAATGATGCATGGGTTGGGAATGACACTTTTCTGGCACATTTTTTCAGGCAAATGGGGAAACCAGTATCTAAAGTTTTTGTGCAATATGGAGCGCCTGTCTCTGATACGGACTACAAAAAACTACAGCAGGAAACCAAGAATCAAATTGATATGATGCTGCAACAACTAATTGAGGCAAACAGAAATTAATTACGCCGCTAATCAGTTTAATGTAAACTATTTATCCCTGATTTTATAACTGATTGAAATGCCTGCCCTGCTTGTTTTATCAATTGTGGTATGGTAATTTTTTAAACTTTCCACATAATCCAGAAATTCCTTTATTCCCGATGCTCTCATTGCGGTATTGTGCGCTGTAAAACATCCCCCTGCCTCAAGTTTTGGATCCATCGCAATAAAGTAGTTTTTATACCAGTATTTGTCGGCATCGCTAAATACAAAATCATAATTTCCGGGCAACTGAGGCACGAGATCATGAGCATCGGCTAATCGTGCATCGATAAATTTATCAAGGCCGGCCTTTTTAAAATTCGATTTTGCCTTCATATAACGGGATTTATCAATTTCGATGGTGATCAGCTTTCCTCCGGTTTTACTTAATGCCCAGGCAACCCATATGGCCGAATGACCGGTTGAAGTGCCAATTTCAACGGCATTTTTGTATTTGTTCCTTATTATAAGATCATATAAAATTTTTCCATCAACCAAGGGAACATTCATGTCGCTCCAATTTTCAGCATTATCCTTAAGAAATGCTTTCACCTTTTTGTCCAGTTCATTTTCTATTTCAGGATATTGACCCCAACAATTGCAAAAACTCAGCAACCCAGCTATTACCAAGATCACACTTTTAGATATCATATAACCACAATTTAATAATGCTATAAAGTTAAAATAAAATTTAAAACTGTCTGAATCAAATTTAACAGATCAATAATTTCGACAATTAAACCAATTGTGAAGATGAAACTTATTTATATCAGAAATTAATTTGTTAAAAAGTGTAAAATTATTGATAATATAATTTGTTTGTTACAAAAAACAATTATCTTTGTAAGGCATTTGGGATTCATCCCATATTGTGTGTTTGGGGGTTAACATTTAAGGAGAAGGCTATTGAGCCTTCTCCTTTCCGTTTAGGCCCTTTGCAATCCGTTTTTCCACATTCTCTTTTAACAAAATTGCCTGAAATGCAGCAATTTCAGGCAATAATAGTTATTTCATGCTGTAACCAGAGCCAATTGCGGGACTCGAACCCGCGACCTGCTCATTACGAATGAGCTGCTCTACCAACTGAGCTAAAGTGGCTTTCTGATAAACCTAAATCTTCTTTTGAGCATTGGAAACCATCTCTTTCCAAACCGCCCGTTGTTCCTTTAGGGCAGCTACTTTGTCTGCCGGATCGGTTCTGCATTCAAGCAAAATCCACCCTTTATAACCCATTTTCACAAACATATCCATGAGTTGCTGGTATGGATAGTTTCCAATATTCATTTCACGAACATGGCAAATGTCGCCCAACCTGTTTTTAACCAGATTAAAATTGTATTCCAATCCTCCTCCAATTAAATCCTGGTCGTTACAGTTCCAACATACTGTGGCTCCATCGTTTTCAACATAATCCATTATTGTTTTAATGTTTGGCAGTTCCTGCGTACCTTCACCATGAACTTCGAGCCTGATTTTCTGCCCTATATTATTGGCATATATCCCAAGTTCATTAAGGGCTTTTCCTATTTGTTCAAGCGTTTTTGCCCTTTCTATTCCGTGGTGAAACTGGTCGGGCTTTACTTTAACTCCCGAACCTCCAATATCTTTACTTAAGTGCAACCATGTTTGGGTTGTATCAATTGAAGTTTTTAATCTTAATGGATCAATCCAGTCGTACTTTTCATTGGTTCCCATACCGACAATTTGAACAGGGCTGTCAGCAAATTTATTTTTTACTTCCATCCTTTCTGATTTCGATAAACTGAGTGTTACGCCATGTGCATGTTCAACCCTTAACTCAACACCTGAAATATTTGCTTCGGTGCAGTTGCGAATAATTGTTGGAATATCCCAGTCTTTTGCCCAAAGGTATGTAACCAAACCAAGTTTCATTTCTGAACCGGGCATATTTTTATAGGAGCTAAACAAACCATTGGCCAATATTGCACTTCCGGTTAATAAGGAAGCATTTCGTATAAATTCTCTTCTGGAATGACATGTTAATGAGTTCATAATAAAAGGATTTTGATTTATAAAATTTTCATAAAGATATTAATATATAAAATATGGTGAACCGCTGTTTCGTATTATGTGACAAGTTTTTCTATTTTTGTCGCGAAATTAAAAAATTAAGACTGTAATGAAAGAAGCAGAAATCCATACCTCAAAAGGAATTATGAAGGTAAAATTCTTTGAAGAAGATGCACCAAAAAATGTTGCGAATTTTATAAAACTCGCTGAATCTGGCTTTTATGCCGGGCTGACTTTTCACAGGGTTATACCGAATTTCGTAATTCAGGGAGGCTGTCCTGATGGAACTGGCGCAGGTGGCCCAGGCTACTACGTTGACTGTGAACTTGATGGCAAAAACCAGTATCATGACAGAGGCGTACTTTCGATGGCACATGCCGGAAGAAACACCGGTGGTTCTCAATTCTTTATTTGTCATAACAGGCAAGGCACCCAACATTTAGACAGGCATCATACTTGTTTTGGCAAAGTTTACGAAGGACTTGAAGTTATTGATAAAATAAGGCAAGGTGATGTAATCGAAAAAATCGTAATTTTTGATGAGTAAAATTTGCAGGTTACTATTGAAAAGAGGAAATACCAACGTATTTCCTCTTTTTTGTTTCACTTGCCAAATTAAAATAATTAAATTACCACATCTAAAATTGAACCAGTGATAAAAGAATTTAAATACACATTTGAGGAGCTGGGAATTGTAAAAAGTGACATTGAAGAACCTCTTGGTTTTGAAGATTATGAGCTGCCTGAACCTTTTCCTGAGTTAATTGAAAGTGCATTTAAACGTGCCCCTTCAGTTTGTAATATCAGGGGAGGTTATAAAGTTTTTCATCCTGAAGAGGTAGTTATTGACAGTGAAGGAATTAGAATATGCGATCAGGTTTTCAACCCTTCGAAAATAGTTAATATACAGTTTAAAAACGCCTGTTCGCTGGCACTGTTTGTTTCTACCGCCGGGGCTGAAATAACCGAATACTCAAGAAATTTATCGGAAATTGGCGATCCGCTCTCAGGTTATATTTTTGATGTTTTGGGTTCGGTTACGGTTGCAAAAGCCACAGATAAAACACTTCAGGCGCTGGAAAAGGAAATGCAAAAACCGGGATTAAAAATTTCTGACAGCTTTTCGCCGGGATATTGCGAATGGAGTGTTGCTGAACAGCAAAAACTATTTTCCCTGTTGCCTGAAAATTTTTGTGGAGTAACGCTTTCCGAATCGTCGCTGATGTGGCCAATAAAATCGGTAAGTGGAATGGTTGCCATTGGCAGGGATATAGAGCATAAGGGATATCAATGTTACTGGTGCACTGACAAGGACTGTATTTACGGTAAAATCAGACGACGGAAAAAGATTTAAAAAAAACAGGAAAAACTGTTGGATAATTCAATAGTAAAATCTTTATTTGCTGAAGTTTTAAAATCAAAAATTCATTATTAAGCTACCATATTTCAATTTTACCTAATGGATAAAAAAGCAAATAAACCCAGAGTTATTAAGGATTATAACAAGCTCGAGAAAGAACTTCAACAACAAATAAAACTTGTTTATGCCGATGGTTTTGCCGACCACCTGATTCATTTCTTTGATAAAAACGGATTGAAAATCACTGTTCTTCCTTTTGAAACCGAAGATAAATATTATATGCTGCGGATGACAGAAAACGAAGCAGTCCAGATTGTTGACGAGGACGATGATTTTGATGAAGATGGATTCCTGAAAAATGAAGTAAAGCAGGACTACGAAGAAAAATATGCCGACATGGATCACATAGCCGACCAAATGGCTGCAGATGACGATGACGATATGGATGATGACGATGATGATGTTGTTGGAGTTGACGACGAAGAGGATTAATAAATTATAAAATAATATACAGAATAGGGTTTGCGAATGCAAACCCTATTTTCTAATATAAATGGTTGGTAAAATCAGGAGGGCACTGCAGAACCCTCCCCTATAAAATATTTTTATTGCAATAGTTCCTTCACTTTTTCAGAAATGTCCTTACCATCGGCCAGACCAGCCAGTTTTTTTGAAGCCATGCCCATTACCTTTCCCATATCCTTCATTGAAGTAGCGCCCAATTCAGCAATAATTGCCTTAATGCTGCCGGTAAGTTCCTCAGCAGATAATTTGGCAGGCAGGTATTTTTCGAATACCCCCACCTGGAACATTTCCTGATCATGCAAATCGCTCCTGCCCTGCTGCCGGTATATTGCAGCCGATTCGCTTCCCTGTTTTGCAAGTTTTGAGATAATTTTCAATACCTCATCGTCATCCAGCTCACTGCCAGCCCCTTTAACAGATTTTACCTCGATAATGACTTTTTTAATGTTTCGCAATGCCTCCAGTTTTTCTTTTTCGCGGGATTTCATTGCTCCTTTTAAATCATCGTTTATTTTATCTGAAAGTGTCATAATTTAATTTTTTAATCTACCTGCTCGTGCAGATATCGGTTTTTATCTGAAATTCTGTTTTCGCTTGTTACCGAATAATGCGATCGTTGCGTTTTGTATTGGGGATCGTTCATTCTTAATTTCCTTCGCTCATAAGCCGGAATACTTTCCAAATTATCCACATCCTCCTCGCTCATATCGGTATAATCAGTTTCTTTTGGGTTTTTGCGGATGCCAAGCCGTTCTTTTGCAGTGCCCGGATATAAGGACTCAAAATCATCAGCTTCCATAATCTTTTCACCGTTTGCAATAAATTCGATGAATTTCTGTTCAGTTGAAATGCTATCCTTTTTAGGGGGCTTATTTTGAATGACAGCGCTTTTAACTACTTCCTTTTCAACTAATGTATGTTTTTCCTTAGCTTGCTGGGTTTGTTTATTTAATTCAGGAATATTGCTGGTGCTGAATCCGGTGGCAATGATTGTTACCGACAAATTATCGCCAAGGGAATCATCTTTTCCATTTCCCCAAATGAGGTCAGCATCGAATCCTGCTTTATTCTGAACAATATCGGTAATTAAACCAACCTCATCCATGGTAACCTCCAGATTTCCTGAAGTGATGTTCAGTAAAATATTTTTTGCCCCTCGAATATCATTGTTATTTAATAACGGCGAGTTTAAAGCTTTTTCCACGGCTTCTTCCGCCCTGTTTTCGCCCGAAGAAATGCCAGTGCCCATAAGCGCCATGCCACTTTTCCGCATTACAGTTTCAACATCGGCAAAATCTACGTTTATATATCCTGGCACTGTAATAATCTCAGCAATACCTTTGGCGGCCGTGGCGAGGACATTGTCAGCGCGCGAAAATGCTTCGGAAATACTTAAATCGCCATGCATTTCGCGTATGCGTTCATTGTTAATCACCAGTAACGAATCAACATATTTTTCAAGTTCGGCAATACCTTCAGCGGCTTGTTTGATTCTGCGCCGCCCTTCGCTCCTGAAAGGAATAGTGACAATGCCCACCGTTAAATAACCAGATTCCTGACATGCTTTTGCTATTACAGGTGCAGCGCCGGTTCCGGTTCCGCCGCCCATTCCTGCGGTTACAAACACCATTTTAGTGTGGTTGGAAAGTGCATTTATAACATCTCCAATATTTTCAATAGCAGCTTGTTTTCCAACTTCAGGTTTGTTCCCCGCACCCCGGCCTTCGGTTAATGAAGCCCCCAACTGAACCCTGGTTTCTACCAGATTTGTTTCCATGGCCTGTGCATCGGTGTTGCAAATAACAAAATCGACATCACGGATGCCCTGCCTGTGCATATAATTAACCGCGTTTCCGCCCCCGCCACCAACGCCAATCACTTTAATTTCGGCGCCCGGGCCCTTTTGATGTGTTAAGTTTGCCTTTTTCTTATCCATTTTTTTCTGATTAATTGTTTTTGAGGCATTTATTTTAAAGGCTGGTCTTCATCGTCTTCAAACAACTTTCCCAAACCAAAATTCTTAAAAAACCAGTTATCGACATTTGCTTCCGAAACAGGTTCGCTACGCTTTGCTTTCGGTTTTTCCTTTCCTTTTAACCTTTCCATGAAAGTTGCAGTTTTTACGATCCCTTTTTCACGCTTAACCGGTTGTTTGGTTTCAATTTCAAATTCAAACCCGCGTATATTTTCCTCGTCAACTTCCTCTTTTTCTTCCAATGAAATATCATTGAACGGAAAATCAGGCTGCTCCTTCGATTGTACTTCATGTTTTACTTTTTGGTGTAAATTGAACTTTTCAGGTTCAACTTTTGGGCGCAAAGTTTGATTAGGATTCGTAATAAACCCAGTTGCAAGAATGGTAATACTGACTTGCTCCCCGAGCGATTCGTCGTACCCATTTCCCCAGATAATGTCGGCTTCCTGACCGGCACGCTCCTGAAGGGTTTCAATAATTTCGCCGATTTCGCCGATTGTAATTTCCTGTTTTCCTGAAATGATATTCAGCAATATATTTTTTGTTCCGTAAATATCATTGCTGTCGAGCAGCGGCGATTCGAGCGCATGGTTAACCGCCTCCATTGCCCTGTTTTCGCCTGATGCATAACCAGTTCCCATGATAAATACGTTGCTTTTCTGCAGCACTGTTTTTACATCGGCATAGTCGATATTTACATTTCCGTGAATTGTTATGATTTCGGCCACTCCTTTTACAGCAGTTGTAACAATATTGTCGGCCATTTTAAAAGCCTGCCTGGTTGGCAAATCGCCGTAAATGTTGTGCAGCCGCTGATTACTGATTACCAACATGCTATCCACAAATTCACCCAGCTTTTTTATGCCTTCCATTGCCTGGCCATAACGCTTTTTGCCTTCTGCAGGCGAGGGAATAGTAACCACAGCAATGGTTAAAATATCGAGTTCGCGCGCTAACCTGGCAATAACAGGAGCCGCACCAGTACCTGTTCCGCCGCCCATTCCTGCAGCAATGAAGAGCATTTTGGTGTTGTCTTTTAACACTTTTTTTATATCCTCGTAATTCTCCCGTGCTGCTTCCTCTCCCATTTCGGGTTGGTTGCCAGCGCCCCGTCCCTCGGTTAAGGTTACCCCAAGTTGAATTTTTACCGGAACAATACTGTTTTCAAGGGCTTGAGAATCAGTATTGCAAATAATGTAATCTACACCCTTAATACCAGCTTCGCACATGTGGTTAACCGCGTTGCACCCACCTCCGCCAACCCCAACCACTTTTATGATTGATGAAGTAACTTTTGGAAAATCAAAGCTGACTAAATTTTCGGTCATATCGTTTGGTTTTTATTTCAATGGAACATCTTCGTTTTCATCATCGACCAGATCGAGAACTCCCTGAAAAACCCTGTCAATCCATGGTTTTATCTTTCCGGGTTCTTTTGGCTTTTTAACTTTTGCAGATTTTTCATTAACCGGCACAATTGCTGCTGATTTTCTTTCAACAAGATTAAGCAATCCGAGCGCGGTAAAATATTCACCATTTTGTAACTCTTTGTGTTTTTCGTGCAACCCTAAAACCAGGTTTGCCTTTCGCACATCGAGCCCGGTCCTGAATTTTACCAGGGAAACAATGTTTTCGAGGTTTGAAGTTCCACCTGTTAAAACAATTCCGGCGCCCAACTGTTCGGCAATTCCCGGTTTTTCAATTTGAAAGTTAACACTGTCTATGATTTCTTCCAAACGGGCCTGAATAATAAATGCCAGACTTTTAAACGAGATTTCCTTAGGTTCCCAACCGTTGTTCCCAGGAATGGTAACCACTTTCTGGTCGTCGGCAAAATCGCCAAGCGCCTGGCCATACTGAACTTTTAACTGTTCGGCCCATTTATACAAAATGGAACAACCTTCCCTGATATCATTGGTAACTACCTCGCCGCCAAATGGTATCACAGCAGTGTGTATTAATTTATAATCATGGAAAATAGCCAGGTTTGTTGTTCCGCTACCAATGTCGAGAACGATAACTCCCATTTCCTTTTCTTCGTGTGTGATAACCGCTTCGGCCACAGCCAATGTTGAAAGTGTAACTTTTTCGAGTTTAACATCCAATTTTCCAAAAACCTTGAGCAGGTTCACCCAGTAACTGTTCGGAATAATGAGCAGTTTATAATTTGCTTCAACTTTACGGCCCGTTGTTCCAACAGGCTTTTCAATCCTTTCGTTATCAACAACATACGAAACGGGGATAATCTCAACGAGTTTGTACCCTTCTTCTATTTCAGCATTTTTGGCCTGTTCGAATAAACTATCAATATCTGCCTTGCTTACTATACCATCTTCTGATGTTAATTTAACACGCTGAAAATGAACGGTTTTCATGTGTTGCCCGGCATACGCAACATACACTTCATCAATTCTCTCATTAATTTTCAGCTCAAGCGCAGTTAGTAATTCTTTCACCGTATCGGCAACATCTTCGATGTTAAAAATAATCCCTCTTTTAACTCCTTTTGCCTGAGTTTTGGCAAAACCAATGATTTCCAGTTTTCCTGCCTCATTTTTTGCACCGGCAACAGCAGCCATTCTTGATGTGCCAATATCGATTGCTACCGTAAGTTTACTTTTTGACGCCATAATCTATTTTCTTTTTGCAACAACCTGATTATTATATTTCAAACTCACCATTTCGTATTTGTCCCAGTTGTTTTTTGCCAGGACCTGCTTGTAAAATGCACTCATTATATGAAGTTTCCAGCGGTAATTAGTAATATCCCCCAATTCGATAATGTGGCCGCCAACCAAGGGGGAAAGCAACACGTCCCCATCATTGTCAACATAAATTTGCTGAATTTGTGCCTTCCAGAAATCGTTGTCTTCAACATAGAGTATAAATGGTAAAAGTTGCTCAACGGCAAAAGTTTCAGAAACTGAGCCGGTTGCAACCATAACGTTTGTGGCATAGTTGGTTGAAGCCGGAATTTTCATTCCAAACTTATCGAGATAGTAACTGGCCGATGAAGTTATCACCCTCAAAACCGGTTCGCGGTGTTTTACCTTAACCACCAGCGTTCCTTTGTAGGCGCCATTTTCGTTTACCATCAGTTTATAAACATCGGCTTTTAAAATTGCCGGGAGTTTTTCAATTTCCTCCTCAATAATTTCGGCGTTAATTTCGCTGAGGGTTTTGCTTAAAACTTTGTTATCAGCAGATTTTACCAATCTTACCAACCTTTCCTTGTCGATATTAATGACATCGTTTTTATTGAAAACAACCTGAATATCAGTACATATTATATTTTTACTTTCGATGGAAGTAAATGCCAGGGTTCCGACAATAAATATTATCAGTACCAAAAACCCGGTTAAATTCAATAGTTTCCGAACCATTATACCTTTGTTTTAAGTATTTCAATAATATCACCGGCTAAACTGTCAATATCGCCGGCGCCCATGGTTAGTACAATTTCACATTTTTCGTTTCGCAAAATATCGAGCATTTGCTGTTTTGTAACCAGGTGCTTGTCATGCAATTTCATTTGGTTGAAAATGATTTCTGATGAAATTCCTTTAATCGGTTCCTCGCGGGCAGGATAAAGGGGAATTAGAATGGTGGTATCGAGCAAATCGAGGCTTGCTGCAAACTCAGCCGAAAAATCGCGGGTGCGCGAATACAGGTGGGGCTGAAAAATGCCAGTGATTTTGCGTCCTTTGAATAATTCCTTTACCGATGAAATAATTGCTTTTAACTCTTCGGGATGATGTGCATAATCATCGATATAAATGTACTTTTCGTTTCTGAACCTGACATCGAACCTGCGTATTACACCCTGGTAATCTTCAAGTCCGTTTTTAATTTCGGCAGGGGCGGCCCCTGCCAAAAATGCCAGCGACACTGCACCAACCGCATTTTCAACATTCAGTAACCCAGGATAATTCATTTTACACCCGGCAATAATCCCATCTGGAGTTTTTATATCGAACTGATAAAATCCCCCCTCAGAATTTAATTGCAGGTTGAGAGTTGTAAAGTCAGCCTCCTGGTTTAAAGAATAACTATAAATTTTAGCCGGGGTTTTTGCCGTATTCAGTTCAACACCTTTTTTAATAACCAACGAACCTCCCGGCTGAATTTGCGAAATAAACCTTTCAAACGACTCTACAATCTTGTCTTTCTGCCCGTAAATATCCAAATGGTCGGCGTCGATGCTGGTTACCAGTGCCAAAAGCGGCGTGAGGTGCAGAAATGAGCGGTCGAATTCATCGGCTTCGGCAACAATCCACGGCGATTCAACTTTTGGCAGCAACAAATTGGTGCCAAAATTTTTGGATATCCCACCTAAAAAAGCGCCGCAACCACGGTATGTTTTATTCAGAATGTTGGCTACCATAGTACTTACGGTTGTTTTTCCATGTGTGCCCGAAACGGCAATTCCGCTTCGTTCGTTACAAACCAAACCGAGTACTTTCGCGCGCTTTAACAATGGAATGGGCCTCTCCATGAACCACGACAATTCTTTGTGTTCCTCTGGCAGTGCAGGAGTGAATACGGCGAGAGTACTTGCCGGATCCCAGTTACTTGGAATTTTCCGGATATCGTCGTCGAAATGAATATCTATTCCCTCGGCGCGCATAGCATCTGTAAGCGCCGTTGGTGTGCGATCGTAACCAGCCACGTTTCGGCCTGTAAACTTAAAATAACGTGCCAGCGCACTCATGCCAATTCCCCCAATCCCGAGGAAATAGACATTTCGGATATGTAGAAGGTTTTTCATTGTGTAATTAACTTTTCAACCTCGTCAACAATTGATTTGGTTGCTTCTGGTTTTGCCAATATTTTAATATTTGTTGCCATTAACCGGCATAGTTCAGTATTATTTACCAGATCGAAAGCGACCTGAAAAAGTTTTTTATCAATCTCTCCATCAGTAATCATTACTGCGGCATCCCTGTCAACAAGCGCCATTGCATTTTTGGTTTGGTGGTCTTCGGAAACATTGGGCGACGGGACCAAAATTGCGGGTTTTCCAACCAGGCAAAGCTCAGAAAGAGTACCTGCGCCCGCTCTCGAAATTACCACGTCGGCAACTGAATAGGCCAAATCCATTCGCGATAAAAACTGATGAATGTGCAGGTTTTCCGGCTTTTTGCCCTGAATTTCGGCCTGTATTTTTTCGAAATAAATTGCCCCGGTTTGCCAGATTACCTGAACCCCTGATTTTGTAATTAGCCCCAGATTTTTTAACACCGAATTATTTATCGAACGCGCCCCCAAACTGCCGCCCACGATTAAAACCACACGTTGGTTTCCGGTTAAACCAAAATATTCAAGCGCTTCATCTTTATTCTGAATATTGGCCAGCAGGTTTTCGCGTACCGGATTTCCGGTTAATATGATTTTTTTTGATGGGAAAAACCTGTCCATGTTATCGTAGGCAACGCAAATGGCATTAACCTTTCTGCCCAGAATTTTATTGGTAATTCCGGCATAAGAATTTTGTTCCTGAATTAAAGTGGGGATTTTTTGGTTTGCAGCGGCCCGTAAAAGCGGCCCGCTTGCATAACCGCCGACACCGATGGCAATTTCGGGTCTAAATTCTTTTACAATTCTCTTCGCCATCGAAGCGCTTTGGACTAACTTATTGAAAAATGCAAATATTTTCAAACTTGGTTTACGGGGAAAACCCATTACCGGCAACCCGACAATTTTGTAACCTGCAGCCGGTATTTTTTCCATTTCCATTCTGCCCAAAGCGCCAACAAACAAAATATCAGCATCGGGATACCGTTTTTTAATTTCGTTAGCTATGGAAAGCGCTGGAAAAATATGCCCGCCGGTTCCGCCCCCGCTTAATATTACCCTGTTAATTTTCATTTTTTCATTTCCTCATCTTCATCGGGTGCATTCACCTGAATTGGTTGTTTTTGCGTTTCGCTGTCAATTTCGTTTTGATGGCTTACACTTAAAATGCAGCCAAAAGCAACCGAAGTAAACAACAGTGAAGTTCCGCCCAGGCTGATCCAGGGCAGCGGTTGGCCGGTAACCGGCAGCACCCCGCTTGAAACGCCGATATTAATTAAAGCCTGGTAAACCATTACCAGAGTAAGGCCAATTACCATAAAAGCGGGAAAAGTCCGCGATGATCGCCTTACAATAATTATCCCCCTGAAAAAGAAAATCAGGTACAGAAAAATTACCCCCACACCAAATATTAAACCATATTCTTCAACTATAATTGCAAAGATAAAATCGTTGTATGCTGCTGCCATGTAATTACTTACATCAGATTGTCCCGGCCCTTTTCCGAAAATCCCGCCAGAGTAAATTGCCAGTTTTGCATAATCGGCCTGAGTTACTCCCTGTTCAGAATTTGGGTCGCCATGAATAAACCGTTCAATACGTCCTTTAATTGTATGAATCCGTCCCACACTGTCGGGGACCAAATCGGCAGTAAAATAAATTAAAACAATCAGCCCCACGCCCGCACCAAAAACCAACAACATATACCTGATTGGTATTCTGCCAACAAACATCATGGTTAGGATGGTGGCAAAAATGAGTGCCGAAGTGGAAAAGTTGGAAAGTAAAATCAGCCCGCAAACCAACGCAGTGAAAATCATTATTTTCCTGAAGGCTGACGCCAAATCCTGTTTAGTCTTTTGTTTCTTCCCCAAAACTTTAGCAGTGAAAAGAATTAAGGA
Source organism: Prolixibacteraceae bacterium (assembly GCA_009773765.1). Taxonomy (GTDB): domain Bacteria; phylum Bacteroidota; class Bacteroidia; order Bacteroidales; family Prolixibacteraceae; genus Draconibacterium. The sequence continues at coordinate 73,188 of WTWZ01000004.1, forward strand.
AATTTTGGCCACTTCGGCCGGTTGAAACGAGAAGATTCCAAGATTGAACGTTCTTCCGGTCCCTTTCAGGATACCGGCAAATTTTAAAACTACCGCAGCTACCAGCAAAAGAATACTACCGTATAGCAAATAGTTGGCAGCTATTGAATAAAACTTTACAGGAATTACATTAACCATTAGTACAATTACACCCAAACCCATACCGATAAAAAACACCTGGCGGACGAGGTAGTGCATTGTGTTCCCACCGTGTACACGATATGCTAGCGCTCCGGTTGCGCTGTAAACAATCAGTAGCGACAGCAACGAAAGAAACACGAGAATTATCCAGATTACCCGGTCGCCTTTGAAGTATTTTAATATTGAAAAGTCCATTACAATTTTCTAACCCACTGTTTAAACTGATTACCGCGGTCTTCGTAATTATCAAACAAATCGAAACTGGCACATGCCGGCGATAAAAGCACAGTGTCGCCATTGCGCGCCAGATAATAAGCGGTTTTAACCGCTTCGTCCATGCTCGAAGCATCCACAATATTTTTTACCACGCCCTTAAAGGCTTCGTGCAACTTATTGTTGTCTTTTCCCAAACACACCAATGCCTTTACTTTCTCTTTGGCCAGAGCTTTCAACATCGAATAGTCATTGCCTTTGTCAACTCCGCCGGCAATCCATACAATGGGTTTGCGGATACTTTCAAGAGCATACCATGTTGAATTTATATTGGTGGCTTTCGAGTCGTTTACAAACTCAATTCCATGAACTTTCAGGAAATGTTCCAGGCGGTGCTCAACACCTGTAAAATTAGACAGGCTCTCCCTTAACTGTTCGTTGCGAATTTCAAAAATCATACTTGCAATTCCTGCTGCCATGGAGTTGTAAGTATTGTGTTTCCCTTGTAATGCAAGATCCAGAATAGACATATTGAATTGGTTTTGATTTAAATTAATAATTAACTGATTGTCTTTAACCCCTGCTCCGGTTACGGGTGGGTTGCCCAGGCCAAACTGGATTACTGCAGGTATAATGTTTCTTTTTTGTAATTCATTTCGGGTGACTTCATCATCGGCACAAGCGATAAACCAGTCGTTTTGGGTTTGATTTTGAACAATGCGGAATTTTGCATCAACATAGTTTTGCATGTTGTAGTTGTAGCGGTCGAGATGGTCGGGGGTAATGTTCAGCAAAACTGCCACATCTGCCCGGAAATCGTACATTCCGTCGAGTTGAAAACTACTGAGTTCGATAACATAGACATCATGTTTTTCCCCGGCGACCTGCCAGGCAAAACTTTTTCCCACATTTCCGGCTAAACCAACATTTAATCCTGCATTTTTCAGAATATGGTATGTAAGCAAAGTAGTGGTGGTTTTACCGTTGCTGCCGGTTATACAAATGGTTTTGGCCGTGTTGTAACGCCCGGCAAATTCAATTTCAGAAATAACAGGCATCCCAATTTCCTTAAGCTGCTTAATTATCGGCGCTTTATCAGGAATGCCCGGGCTTTTAATAACCAAACCGGCGTTCAGGATATTTTCTGCTGAATGTTTTTCCTCTTCAAAACCGATTTTGTAATTGGATAAAATGCCTTTATATTTTTCTTTTATTTTACCCAAATCAGACAGAAAAACAGAAAAGCCCTTTTGCTGTGCAAGGATAGCCGCTCCCACACCGCTTTCGCCACCGCCTAATATTGCAATCCTGTTATTCAATTTATCTGACTTTTAAGGTTACCATTGTAATTACTGCCAGAATAATCCCCACTATCCAAAAACGGGTTACAATTTTTGCTTCAGGTATCCCCTTTTTCTGAAAATGGTGGTGGATTGGGCTCATCAGGAACACGCGCCTGCCTTCGCCATATTTTTTCCGGGTGTATTTAAACCACAAAACCTGAATCATTACAGAAAGATTTTCGATGAGAAAAATTCCGCACAAAAGCGGGATCAGTATTTCCTTACGTATAATTACAGAGAAAACGGCTAAAATCCCACCTAACGCGAGGCTTCCGGTATCGCCCATAAAAACCTGTGCCGGGTATGAATTATACCACAAAAACCCAACAGTGGCCCCAATAAACGCTGCAATAAAAACCGACAATTCGCCAATGTTTGGAATATACATGATGCTGAGATATTCGGAATAAATGATGTTGCCACTAACGTAAGCCAGCACTCCTAAGGTAGCGCCACTGATTGCCGACGTTCCGGCAGCCAGCCCGTCCAGCCCGTCTGTGAGATTGGCCGCGTTCGAAACTGCTGTAATTATTAAAATAATTACTAAAGCATAAACTATCCATTTTAACCACGAAGAAGCATCGCCGGCAAAAGCAACCATCCACTCGTAATTAAACTCATTCTTTTTCACAAAGGGAATAGTAGTGACTGTGGATTTTATATCTTTTGTAACAAACTGGACAGTTTGCTCGCCGGTAACCGGATCAACAAGAATTTCCTGCAAATTACGCCCATTTTCATCTTTTACATGCTGCCTGACTTTTACGTCTTCGCTGATAAAAAGCGTGAGGGCCACAATTAAGCCCAGCACAATCTGGCCCAGAATTTTAAATTTTCCGGCTAATCCTTTTTTATTTTTAAGAAAAACCTTGATATAATCGTCAATAAAACCAATGAAACCCAGCAATATAGTTGTAATTAACATCAGGATTACATAAACATTATCGAGGCGTGCAAACAATATTGTTGGGATAATAATGGATGCAAGAATAATTAAGCCGCCCATTGTTGGGGTGCCTTTTTTCTGCAACTGGCCTTCGAGTCCTAAATCGCGAACTACCTCGCCAATTTGCTTTTGCTGTAAAACCCTGATTATTTTTCTCCCAAAAACCGCAGCAATAAATAGTGAAGCAATAATTGCCCCCCCCGCACGAAATGTAATGCCGGGCAACATTCCAACACCCGGAAAATCGTATTTTACCAAAAATTCATACAACCAGTAAATCATGCTTTCAGTTTTTTAATTATTGATGCCAAAGCAATTTTCAATTTCTTCCTTATCATCGAAGTGGTACTTAACCCCGTTTATATCCTGATAGTTTTCGTGGCCTTTGCCTGCAATCAAAATAATGTCGCCTGGTTGTGCAATTAGCGCTGCAGTTTTAATTGCTTCCCTTCTGTTTTCAATTGACACAACTTTATTTTTAAATTTTGCGGAAACACCGGTTTCCATTTCCATAATAATTTGTGCCGGATTTTCAGTGCGCGGATTATCAGAAGTGAGAATCACTTTATCGCTGGCCAAAACAGCTTCGTTCGCCATTTCCGGGCGTTTTGTTTTATCGCGGTCGCCGCCGGCGCCAACAACGGTAATAACCTGTTCGTTTCTGGTCCTGATTTCTGAAATTGCCCTCAACACGTTTTTTAGTGCATCGGGAGTGTGTGCATAATCGATAATTGCCAGTTTGCCATCGGGGCTGCGAACCGTTTCAAACCTTCCCTGAACCGGGTGCAAATTGCTGATTATGGTTAAAACTTCGTCTTTGTTTTGCCCCAAACGGATGGCAGTTGCGTAAACAGCCAGCAGGTTCGATGCATTGAATTTGCCCACAAACCGAGTCCAGATTTCTCTTCCATCGAGGTTGAGCAGCATCCCGTCGAAATGACTTTCGATAACTTTGCACCTGAAACTGGCAGTTGTACTGGTTGAAAATGTTACTTTCTCAGCCTGGGAATTCTGAACCATGACCAAACCATTTTTATCGTCGATATTGGTAATGGCAAAAGCCTCTTTTGAAAGGCCGTCGAAAAAGCCTTTTTTCGCTTTGATGTATTCAGCAAATGTTTTGTGATAATCCAGATGGTCGTGTGTAATGTTGGTGAAAATGCCACCTGCAAATTCAATCCCGGAAATCCGTTTTTGATGAACCGCATGTGAACTCACTTCCATAAAACAATACTGGCACCCTGCAATAACCATTTCGGCAAGCAACTGCTGAATTTTTAAAGCATTTGGGGTGGTATGCGATGCAGTTTCCTCCTTTTCTTTAATCCGGTACGAAATGGTTGAAATGAGCCCGGTATTGTAGCCCAATTGTAAAAACATTTTATAAAGTAAGGTTGCAACGCTGGTTTTTCCATTTGTGCCGGTAACGCCAACTACTTTCAGTTTCTGTGAAGGAAAATTGTAAAAAGCCGATGCAAGTTTTCCTAAAACTTCATTTGAATCATCAACTTTAATGTATGTAACATTTGATGAAATTTCTTCTGGCAACTGCCCGCAAACAATTACCGTTGCGCCATTTTCAATTGCCCTGGGAATGAATTTATGCCCATCGGAAACCACTCCCTGCTGGGCCACAAATAAAAAACCGGTTTTAATCAGCCTCGAATCAAATTCGATACCGGCAACTGTTTTTTCCACAGAACCGATAACTTTTGAAAAACTGATGTATTTTATTAATTCGTTTATTTTCATTTCATGTTATTATCCGAGGGTGAGAAGCACTGTTTGTCCTTTTTGATATTTATTTCCGGGAGTTAACGACTGTTTTTTAACCTTCCCAATTCCGGTTATCCGCACCTGCAAACCTGCATTCTCCATTAAATAGATAGCGCTTCTTGCTCCCATTCCCTGCACATTTGGTACAATGCCATTATGAATTTCAACCCCGGTGAGCCTGACAATATCCTCGTCAACTTCAATATTTGACCACTGCGAGTCGGGATCGCCCTTGATGTGCTTTAGTTTTAAGGTGCTGATTACCTCCTGTAAATCTTCTGTCTGGCCCTTTTTTATATCGGGTGTCACCAGTTTTTGATTGTCATCGTCAATTTCAGGCTCTCCTGTCAGCATCTGAAAGGCATAAACCCTCTCTGCTATTTCTCTAAAAACCGGACCAGCCACGGAGGCGCCGTAATAACCGCCACGCGGATTATTGAAGGTTACAATTAACGAATATTTTGGGTCGTCAGCCGGAAAATAACCTGCAAACGAAGCCAGGTACATTCCTTCGCTGTACCCCGCGCTGCTTGTTGCAACCCGGGCAGTCCCAGTTTTTCCGGCCACGTTGAAATATTCGCTGTTCACCGATTTCCCTGTACCGTAAAGGCAAACACCTTCGAGCATTGACTGCGCCTTTTTAATGGTTTCCCTTGATGCAATCATCGGGTTAATTACTTCGGTTTTGTACTTTTTCACCAAAGCGCCATTTTCCCTTACTTCCCTCACCAAATGCGGTTTCACCATTTTACCGTTGTTGGCAACAGCATTATAAAAATTGAGCACCTGCAAAGGGGTCATTTTTGTTTCGTATCCGTATGACATGCCTGCAAGTGTTGTTCCCCACCAATCAGCATCGCCCGGATATTTAAAATAAGGTTGGCCTTCGCCAATTATGTCGAGGCCAAGGGGTTTATTTATTCCAAAACTATAAACCCGGTCAACATATTTCTTTGGATTTTTTTCGTAAAATGTGGTTATTATTTTGGCAATGCCCACATTCGAAGATTTTTCAAAAATCTGCTTAACAGTAAGAGGGCCGTATCCGTGGGTATCCGAAATTTTTCTTCCGTTTTTAAACCACTGCCCGTTGCCCGTATCGAAAACATCGGTAGTATCAACCACCCCATCTTCGAGCGCAACCATTAGCGAAACCAGTTTAAATGTTGAACCGGGCTCATAACAACCACGTGGCCCAAGCGCAAAATTGTCGGTTTCAAAATAGTCGCCATCGCGTTTCCCCAAATTGGCAATGGCTTTAATTTCTCCGGTTTTTACTTCCATCAGTATGGCAGTTGCCCAATCGGCATTGGCCTTTTGCAACTGTCTGTACAAAGCGCTTTCGGTAATATCCTGCATTTTTACATTGATGGTGGTAACGATGTCCATTCCATCTTCAGGTTCAATTTCAACGCGGGTCACCCATCTGCCCGAGAGGTTTTGTTTAAAACTGATTCCGTCATTACCTTTTAAAAAGGGTTCAAAAGAACCTTCAAGGCCGGTGTAGCCAATTGCCCCATGCACCCCTCCATAAGCACCTTTGTTTAAACCGCCAAGGGTGCGCAACGCAAGCATACCGAGCGGATTAACCCTACGGTTTTCCTGTTCAATAATTAGTCCTCCGCCGTAACGCCCCTTTTTCAGTATTGGAAATTTTTTTATTTGCTGAAGTTCGGTATAATCAATTCTGCGCGGGGTAAGCATGTACCCGCGGTTTTTGTTTTTATAGGCTTCGTTCAGCCGCCGGTTCATTTCAGCATGGGAGGCGTTGCCAAAAAACCGGGAAAGATAATAAGCCAGTGAATCGCTTTCATGGTTATATACTTTCCGCACCCCTTCAGAAGCCATGTCGATACGAACGAAATAACCTGGAACCGAGGTAGCCAAAACACTGCCATCATCGGCACAGATATTTCCCCGATTGGGGCTAACAATAATGGTATTTTCGCTTAAATTATGCTGAATTTCTTCCCAACGGTCGTTCTTAATCTTCTGAACCGAGACCATTTTAACTATTACCACTATGGCGAAAACCAACAGTGCAAAATAGATTAATGTTATACGCGTTAATATTACTCTGCGAATTTCCACGATAATTTATTTTTTTTCACCACCAATTTTTGAGGAGGTTTCACCGGCACATGTAAATCAATATTTGCGTTTTCAACTTTTTTTGCAATTTCCGACGGACGGCTTGAGTTCATGAGCTTTGCAGATAGTGTAATTGACTCTGAACGTAGTTCGTCCAACGTGTTTTGAAGTATTTCAACCTTTCTGATTGTGCGCTCAGACCAGTTGCGGTTGGTAATAATGAGAATAGCCAGAAAAGCCAGAAAAATCAAAAATGGGATTTGTCTGGTTACCCGTTCATCGGTTAAAATGGTGCCGCCAATAAACGATTTCACCCCTGGTGACTTTTTGCTGTTTTTTTTACTTTCCGACATATCAGATTTTTTCTGCAATTCTTAGTTTGGCGCTTCTCGACCGGCTGTTGGTTTTTATTTCTTCCCCACCGGGTGTGATTACTTTTTTGTTTACCATTTTAAAAGGTGAGGAAACATTCCCGAAAAAATCTTTTTGCACCTTCCCTTCAAAATTTCCGGTTTTCATGAAATTTTTACAAAGCCTGTCTTCCAAACTGTGATAAGTGATTACAACCAACCTTCCTCCCGGTTTTAACAACTTCAGCGATGCTTCCATGAACTCCTTCAAAGCATCCAATTCATCGTTCACTTCAATTCTCAGCGCCTGAAAAACCTGGGCGAGGTATTTATTTTCGATGGCGCGCGGCGCGCATCCAGCAACGATTTCCTTTAGGTGGGTAGTAGTTTTAATGCGCGATTCATTTCGCTTTTTGCAGATTACAGCCGCGAGTTGCCGCGAGTTATGTATTTCTCCAAACTTCCTGAAAACCTGCCCCAACTGCTCTCCCGAATATTCATTTATAATTTTACCGGCGTCGGTTTTGGCGTTTTGGTTCATTCGCATATCCAGATTTCCTTCGAACCGGAACGAAAACCCGCGGCCGGGCACATCGAAATCGTGGGAGGAAACTCCCAAATCGGCAAAAATGGCGTCAACCTTTTCAACGCCGTAATAGTTCAGAAAATTTTTGATGTATCGGAAATTGTGCCTGATAAAGTAAAGTTTTTTGTCATTTATGGCATTTTGAGCAGCATCTTCATCCTGATCGAAAGCAAAAAGCCTGCCCTCTGTAATCTTTTCAAGAATGAGCCTTGAATGACCGCCGCCCCCGAAGGTTGCGTCCACTACATCGGCGTTGGGCAATAAATTCATGCCTTCAATGCTTTCCGCTGCCAAAACTGGTATATGATAAATTTGGGCCATTCAGGTTAAACTTTTTTCTGACGTTTTTCCTTCAGTTTCATTAAAAACTCTTCCTTGCTCATTTCCTGTCTGCCGGTTTTTCCGACAGCCAGTAACCGGATAGATTCGCCCATTCCAATAAATTCGGCGCCTTTTTCAAGATTTCCATATTTCAAATAGGCGTCCGGAATATTTAACCTTCCGTTTGGCGCCATCGACACTTTAATAAAATTCTGATAGAAGAACTGCAAAAGAGCATCATCGTCTTCGTTAAACGGATCGAGAACACTCTTAAAATCTTCCACCCGTTTTCTCCAGAATTTTTCGGGATGAATATCAAGACATACCTTGTGCAGATTTTTTTCGATGACCAAAGATTCATTAGCCAGTTCCCCCAACTCCTTTTTAAAGGAAGCGGGAAGCACGATCCGGCCTTTGTCGTCAATGGTTGCGCTATATGTACCTGCAAATTCAATCATTTGTGAAATCTTCAGAATTTTTGTAGCGTAAAAATAGGAATTTATTCCAAAATATGACACTTTATTCCATTCTATTCCACTTTAAATTAAATCTTTACGTTAAAAATTATGTTGAAAACATGTTTGCATTCTGTTGAAAACAGAACAACAATACGCAATAAAGCGTTGTATTATACTGATATATTGATATTTATAAAATTATACTTTTTTATTAACAATGGTTAATAACTCACCGTGCCAGTGAATAAAAAATAGTAATATCAAACATTTGAGATGAGTTTAAAGAGCGATGTTTATTGATTTCAATACTAAGAATTTAGTGAAGCGTTTAGCCATATTTGAATTATGGGTATTTTTTACTTAATTGCCACAAAATTAAGATTAGTGGAAGAAACCATTGAAAATACCTTTAAGCCCATCAATATCAGAGAATTATTCTTAATAAAAAATCCAGGTTTGTCCAGATTTATGCCTGGGTTTGTGTTCCGTTTCATCCATAATTTATTGCACATCGACTTTATCAATGATTTTATCGCCCGAAACGGGCACTTGAAAGGAATTGCATTTGTCGATCAGGCTGTAGCCGAGTTTAACGTTAAGGAACACATTTACGGCCTTGAAAATATTCCTGAATCGGGCCGGTTTATTTTTGCCAGCAACCATCCGTTGGGTGGTTTCGATTCGTTGTTACTCATGAAATATGTGAACAAAAAACTGGGCAATGTGAAGTTTTTAAGCAATGATGTTTTAATGGGAATTCCTAGTTTGAGCTATATGTTTATACCCGTAAACAAACAAGGTACCAACAGCAGGGAAGTGGCGCTCGCCCTTGACAATGCCTATGGTTCCGGTGAACAGATCCTGATTTTTCCATCGGGACTGGCCTCGCGCAGAATTAAGGGAAAAATTACCGATTTGGAGTGGAAAAAACACTTCATAACAAAAGCGATCAAATATCAGCGCGATGTTGTCCCTGTTTTTATTGGCGGGCGCAATTCCGACAGGTTTTACATGATGGCCAATATCAGAAAATTCCTACGCTTGAATTGGAATTTAGAAATGTTTCTACTTCCTGACGAATTGATGAGACATAAAAACGCAGATATTCCTGTTTATTTTGGAAAACCAATTTCGTTTGAAACCTTCGAAAAATCAAAAACTCATTTGGAATGGGCAGAATGGGTAAAACAGCAGGTGTATAAATTACCCGGACAATTTCACACTATAAATTAATATCAAAACATAAACATGCCAAAACAGGAATTTTTCTAATTTTGCTTTCTGTTTTTTCAAAAAAATATTAAACCTAAATGAAAAACATAATTGAACCTCTGCCGAGGAATGAGATTTATGCAGAACTGACCCCCGACAAATTACTAAGAAAAACAAATAAAGGCGGCAACGAAATTTATGTTGTAACCCACCACGATTCGCCTGCATTAATGCACGAAATAGGGAGGTTACGTGAAATCACCTTTCGCGATGCAGGTGGGGGCACGGGAGAAGAAACAGACATTGACATTTACGATACTGCAGAATCGCCATATAAACAGCTTATTGTCTGGGATCCTGATGCGAGGGAGATTTTAGGCGGCTACAGGTATATTCTTTGTGCCGAAGCGCCAAAAGATGAACATGGACACGTTCAACTTGCAACTTCGCACCTTTTTGATTTTTCTCAGAGATTTATTGATGAATATCTTCCTTATTCCCTTGAATTGGGCAGATCGTTTGTTCAACCTGAATACCAATCGAGCAAAGCAGGCGCAAAAGCGCTTTTTGCACTCGACAATTTATGGGACGGGCTTGGAGCTTTAACAGTAGATCATCCCGAAATCAGGTATTTTTTTGGAAAAGTTACCATGTACACCCATTTTCATAATGAGGCCAGAAATTTAATTCAGTATTTCTTTAAGAAATATTTCAGGGACAAGGAAAACCTTGTTTATCCAAAAGAACCGGTTGAATTTGATATGGACATGAAAGCCATGGAAAAACTTTTTTGCGGTGAAAATTACAAGGAAGACTATAAAATTTTATTGCAATCGGTACGGCAGTATGGAGAAAATGTACCACCCCTGATAAATGCCTACATGAACCTCTCGCCATCGATGAAAACATTTGGCACATCGGCAAACCGGGAGTTTGGCGAGGTACTGGAAACCGGTATTATTGTTACCATTGAAGATATTTACAGTTTTAAAGTTGACCGCCATATTGAGACCTACATTAAGGATAAAGAAACGAGCGAATGGCCCGAACCCAAATAATACAACATGAATTTTTATTCTGATTTTCCAAAAATCCTGGTTGCTGTTGACGCCATAATTTTTGGTTTCAACGAAAATGAACATGAGTTAAAGTTATTGCTTCTAAAGCGCCAGTTTGCACCTGAAAAGGGCAATTGGTCGTTGATGGGCGGATTTATTGATCCCGAAGAAAGTCTCGACAATGCTGCCCAAAGAATTGTTAAAAAACTTACAGGCCTCGATCAGGTTTATATGGAACAGCTTTATGCTTTTGGCGATGTGAACCGCGACGCTGGTGGCCGCATAATTTCAGTAGCATACTTTTCGCTTATTAAAATTAACGAACACGACAGTGAACTGGTAAAAAAATACGGGGCTTCCTGGATTACGATTTCTGAACTCCCCAAATTAATTTTCGACCATGAGGAAATGGTAAAAAGGGCTATGAGAAAACTACGGATTCGGGCACGCACTCAACCCATTGGTTTTGAACTTCTTCCAAATAAATTTACTATTCCACAACTTCAGCGTTTGTATGAAGCAATTTACCAGGTTCCTTTTGACAAAAGAAATTTCAGAAGAAAACTGCTGGCAATGGGATTATTGGAAAAGTTAGACGAAAAAGAAAAGGAAACCTCTAAAAAAGGCGCTTTCTATTATCAGTTCAACAAAACAAAATACGGGGAACTCCTCGAAAAAGGGTTAAATTTTGATTTATAGCCTATTTTGATTTTAAAACTTCGGGCTAATATGCCCTCTGATCTTTACCTTCAATAAAATTGATAAATGAACTGTTCACCACCCTATTACCGCCCGGAGTTGGATAGTTGCCTGTAAAATACCAGTCGCCTAAATCGTTGGGGCAGGCTTTGCGCAAATTCTCAACCGTTTGATATACAATTTCCACTTCAGCATTACAATCTTCAGGCTTCAGTAATTCTGCAATTTTAGCCGAAATTTGCTCAACAGTAAAGTTCTGATAAATCTCCTGCACATAATTTACAATTTCTTCCTTTGGCAAATTTTCCTGTTGTTTGCAACGGTTATAAACTTTATCGATGATGGCCTGCTGACCGGTTTCCCGTAAAAGTTCTATTGCAGCATTAAACGCTATAAATTTATCGAGGCGTGCCATATCAATTCCGTAACAGTCGGGGTAACGGATTTGCGGCGCGGAGGAAACAACAATTATTTTTTTGGGATGTAACCTGTCAAGAATTCGTAAAATACTGTTTTTGAGAGTTGTTCCGCGAACTATTGAATCATCAATAATCACTAACGTATCTACATCGTTATTTATAATTCCGTATGTTACGTCGTAAACATGTGCCACCAAATCTTCGCGGCTGGCGTCGTCGGCTATAAAAGTGCGAAGTTTTACGTCTTTTATGGCAATTTTCTCAACCCGTGGTTCGAATGAAATGATTCGTTTAATTTCTTCATTGGTTAACGAACCGTTTTTCCTTTTTATTTCCTCTATTTTCCAATCCACCAAATAACGCCTGATCCCTTCAACCAATCCGTAAAATGCTGTTTCTGAAGTATTTGGTATGTATGAAAACACCGTATTTTCAAAATCAAAATTGATGGCTTTTAAAACAGCAGGGCATATTAAATTACCAAGTTCCTTTCGTTCCTTATAAATGTCTTTATCGCTTCCCCTCGAGAAATAAATGCGCTCGAACGAGCACGAAGTTCTTTTATGTGGAACCCGAATCAGTTCTTTACTGATGCGGCCATCTTTTTTTATAATCAGGGCCTCTCCCGGGTTTATTTCTTTTACCTCACCCACCCGAACATTCATAACCGTTTGGATAACAGGCCTCTCAGATGCCACTACCACAATTTCATCATCGCAATAATAATGGGCAGGCCTGATTCCCCATGGATCGCGAACAACAAAAGCATCGCCATGGCCAATTAGCCCGGCTATGGTGTAACCGCCATCCCAGTCTTTTGTAGCCCTTTCCAAAATATTCAGAATATCGAGGTTTTCCTCTATTTTATGAGATATTTTATCGTTACTAAGTCCCTCGTTTTTATATTTCCTGAATAAATGCTGGTTTTCCTCATCGAGGAAATGGCCTACTTTTTCGAGAGCAGTAACAGTGTCAGTGTATGCCTTTGGATGCTGGCCCAAATCTACCAAAACCCTGAAAAGCTCGTCGGTATTGGTAAGGTTAAAGTTTCCGGCAAGTACCAGGTTTCTGGATTTCCAGTTGTTTTGGCGCATTACCGGATGCACCAAATCGATGCTGTTTTTTCCAAAAGTGCCATACCTTAAATGCCCCAGATAAAGTTCTCCGGCAAACGAAAAATTTTGATATGCCCAATGGGTATTTTCAATATCAATTCTGTCCCACAGTGCTTTTTGCAGGGGTTCGTTCATTTGGTCGAAAACATCTTTAATGGGATTTTCCTTTACTGATCGGAAACGACTGATGTATGCGCTTCCCGGGGCTAAATTATTTTTTACACAAACAGCTCCGGCGCCGTCCTGTCCGCGGTTATGCTGTTTTTCCATGAGCAGGTACAATTTGTTTAACCCATATTTCCATGTGCCATATTTTTCAGCATACCACGATAATGGCTTTAACAACCTAATTAAAGCAATTCCACACTCATGCTTTATTTGGTCACTCATATTGTATTGGTTTCTCCAGTGGAAAATCAATCTCGTCGGCAACAATAAATGCCACAGGAAAATTATTTTTTATCTCGCGGTAAAGTTTCAGCGCCTCGTTTTTAGTTCTGAAATCGCCAACGCGCACCCTGAAATTGGGTGAAATATATTTTATATGTACGGCATAGTCGGGATAATCCGATAAAAATTCCTTCTTTTTCCTGATTGATTTTTCCCTGGCATCAAAATCGGAACTAAAAAAAACCTCAACCCGAAAACCTTCAATTTTATTCCTTATCCTGTTATTTTCAATGTGCCAGCCCAACATTTTATCCAAACGTGGATCCTGATTGATATTCAGGTTTTTAGTTACTTCAGGGCGATTTGTTTTTTCATTATTTTGAGCAGGAAGATATACCTGTGCATTTAAAAGCAGATTGGTTAATAAACTTAAAAAAACTAATAATAACCGCTTCATTTTCCCTTTAAATTGTGTAGGCAAATATAAATTAAAATGCCTTAAAACGATAACTTATTTTCAAACCTTTCTTTTTGCACATTCATTAAACGATTTTCAAAATGCTGTAACAATGTAGTTTGCAATTTTTGAACGAAAAAAAAGTTATCACTAAAATCATTCTGATAAGATTGAATTAACATTATCCATCCAAACCACATTAATCCGGGGTTATCAGAACTAACTTATGTTCTTCCCGAAGATTTTCAACCAATCAACCAATTAAAGTGTTATAATTTTAAAAATCGGCCATGAAATTCTTTTTTATTGATATTTTCGAATCCATAAATCAGATGACCAATTAATTATAATTTTAGATACAAAGCAGATGGGAAAGCTTGTTGAGGAATTTAATGCATACAGGGCAAAAATGAACGATAAAATAATGGCTTCGGACAATAAGGTAATGAAGAGAATTTACAGCCTCGATACATTAACTTACCAGGATGGCGCCCTTAGTGCAAAAACCAAGGAAATGCTAGGACTTGCCACTTCGATGGTTCTTCGCTGTGACGACTGTATTAAATATCATCTCGAAAAATGTTTTGAATATGGAGTCACCACTGGCGAAATATTCGAACTTTTTGGCGTGGCTAATTTGGTGGGGGGAACAATTGTTATTCCCCATACAAGAAGAGCCGTTGAATATTGGGAAGAACTGGCCAATTCGAAGATTTAGAACAGAAAAAACAAAATAAATTTTCAAAAAAATGGACAAAATATTTGCAATCACTTCTGCCGGTAAAACCGAAAAATCCTTTATTGACCTGCGATTCGGGAAATGTGAGAATGTGGTTATTTTCAACGTCAATAAAAATCAGTATTCCATCGTTGAAAACCCCTATAAAGAAGATGAAAACAGCGGGATAAACCTCGTGGCTTTTTTAAAAGAATGCTGTGTAACTTCGATTATTACAGGTGAAATTGGCCCTAAAGTAAGTGCTTTGCTCGAAACTGAAAAAATCCAGGTGATACTTTACCACGAAGTGAAAATGAAAATTAAGGAAATTATGGACCGGATTAATCCATAAGTATTGAATTTTTATCGTTTTGGGCACTTACATTTACAAATTGATTCAGGAAGGCGAGCATCAGCGGCAGGATTTCAAATACTGCATTAACGACTCGAAAAAGATTGCCAAATCGCTTGTTGCATTTGCCAATACGGATGGTGGCAGATTATTGGTTGGCATTAAGGACAATGGTAAAATTGTCGGAATAAAAACCGATGAGGAATACTACATGGTTGAAGCGGCAGCAAAAATTTACAGTAATCCGCCAATCAGCTTTTTAACACAACAATGGCAGGCGGAAGGCAAAACGGTTTTAGAAATTCTGATTGAACCCAGCACCCAAAAACCCCATTTTGCAATAGACGAAGACGGGAAATGGCTGGCATACCTGAGAGTTGGTGATGAAAATTTTCTGGCACACAAAATCCACCTGAATGTGTGGAAGAGAAATAACAACCCTGTTGGGGTTCATTTTACCTATACAAATCGTGAAAAAATTTTAATCGACTACCTTCAGAATAACAAACAAATCACAATATCCAAATTCATGCGACAGGCACATATTTCGCGTATGAAGGCGGAAGAAGTCATAACCAACTTTATTATTATGAATGTTATAAACTTGAAAACAGAAAAGGAAGGAACTTTTTTCGAACTTATTCAAACGATTGATGCAGATGAACTCAAGAAATTCAAATAAAATGATTTTAAAAAATCATATCTTTTTTTATTTCATAAAATTAACGGATTTTACAATAAACCTTATTTTTACCCATTCAAAATAAAAAAACAGAATTATGTTACAAAAATTAAAATTTTTCTTAATTTTCCTTATACCTGTAATTACTGTATATGCTCAGGAACAATATCTTACAGAAAAATCAGAAGATCCGGAAAAAACCTACACAAGCCAGAAAACCTATGAAGTTAAAGAATTCCCAAATCAATTTAAAAAGGATAAACCCAGGAACATCATTCTGCTGATTGGCGACGGAATGGGCGTAACACAGGTTTTTGCCGCATTAACTGCAAACAAAGGAAGGCTGTTTATCGAAAACTGCAAATATATTGGCTTCTCGAAAACAAGTTCGGGCGACAATTATATTACCGACAGCGCCGCCGGGGGAACAGCTCTTGCAGCAGGGGTGAAAACTTACAACGGCGCTATTGGCGTTGATATGAATAAAAATCCGGTTAAAACTATTCTTGAAGAGGCATCAGGAAAAGGCCTTTCAACCGGGCTTGTTTCTTCATCGGCTATTACGCATGCCACACCAGCTTCGTTTATTTCGCACCAGGCCAGCCGCAGTTCGTACGAAGATATTGCAACCGATTTTTTAAAAACCGATATCGACGTTTTTATAGGCGGAGGTTTGGATCATTTTTCCAAAAGGAAAGATGGGCGCAATCTTGTGGACGAACTTAAAAACAAAGGCTACCAGGTTGAAACAGAAATGAGTAAAATTAATACAGTAAAAAAAGGCAAACTTGCCGGTTTAATTGCCGGCGTGCATCCGGGAAGAATAAGCGAAAGAGGCGATATGTTGCCGGTTGCAACTGAAACCGCCCTTAATATTCTGGATAACAATAAAATCGGATTCTTTTTAATGGTTGAAGGTTCTCAAATTGACTGGGCCGGCCATGCAGGCAGCACTGTTTATGTGGTTGAAGACATGCTCGATTTTGACAAGGTAGTTGGCAAAGCACTTGAATTTGCCGCCAATGATAAAGAAACACTTGTAATTGTTACCGCCGACCATGAAACGGGAGGAATGGCTATAACAGGCGGCAGCATTGAAAAAGGGGTTGTACAGGGCGCATTCCCAACCGGTGGACATACCCCGGTTATGGTCCCCATTTTTTCGTACGGCCCTGGCGCTGAAGAATTTATCGGAATTATGGAAAATACCGATGTACATGCAAAAATGAAAAAACTACTTTTTAATAATAAATAAAAGATGAAGGAAGCTTTGGAAGTCCTCGACCACGTTCGATTGAATTTTTCCCCCGCTGGTTTGTTTGCACTGAATGTCACCATCGCCTTTATAATGTTCGGCGTAGCGATAGACATCAAACTTCAGCATTTTAAAGATTTGTTAATGAACCCCAAGTCAGTGGTTATTGGGCTTATTTCACAGTTTGTACTACTGCCCTCAGTAACTTTTCTTTTTATTATGCTTTTGGGCCCTACGCCCACGGTAGCATTGGGAATGATTCTGATAGCCGCCTGTCCGGGAGGAAATATTTCCAATTTTATGACGGCAATGGCCAAAGGGAATGTGGCGTTATCTGTTAGTTTAACTGCCATTGCAACGTTGGCAGCCACATTTATGACGCCACTGAATTTTGCCCTTTGGGGAAAACTTTTTGTAAAATACTACAATATCGCGGGCGCAGGTACTTTTTTGGTTCCTATCGAGATTGATTTTTTTCAAATGTTGCAAACCGTTGTTATTCTTCTGGGGATTCCGGTTGCTATAGGTGTGCTGTTTTCTCATTACCTGCCAAAAATAACTGTCAAAATCAAGAAACCTATCCGTCAGCTTTCCATAGTTATTTTTATTGCATTTGTTATTATTTTGTTATCGGCCAATTTCGACCATTTCATGCGTTTTATCCACCTTGTATTTATTATCGTCCTTATTCATAACGGATTGGCCTTGCTGTCAGGTTTTGGGGCTGCCACAATCTTCAAATTGCCTATTGCTGACCGGCGCGCTGTTACCATCGAAACAGGCATTCAAAATTCGGGATTGGCGTTGGTCCTCATGTTCAACCCCAAAATTTTTCCCCCTGAACTCGAACTGGGAGGGATGACCATCATTGCCGCATGGTGGGGGGTATGGCACATCATCAGCGGATTTGTCATTTCCTACTTATGGACCAGAAAAAAAATCCCGCAACCTTCTGAAATAATATAAATTAATGGCCTTTTGTTGATCTGTTCTAAATCTTTTTCATTCCGACCAGAAACTGGTAAAAATGCTGGATGCCTGGAGGAAAATCATCCTGAAGAAACAGAAAAACTGGATGAATTGATTACAGTTTAAAAATGCAGTGTTAATCATTGTTAAGTTTTTGAACCACGGCCAGTTCCCCTTTTTTGTCTTTCCTTTGTACGCTGAAATTTATCCTCAAAAGTCCGTTTCGATGGATAAATATTTTTCTTTTTATGAAAAGCTCCCTTGTACGAGGGATCGTCCAATTTTCGCTGGCGGTCAATTTCGCGCAGATATTCTTGTTTTTCATCAAATTCAGTTGGCACAACCACAACTTTCTCAGGAATTTCGAAAAACTGAACCGGCATTCTGATTAACTCCTCCACTTTTATCAAATGCCATTCGTCGGCCGGGTCAATCAAAGTAATTGCATCTCCTCTATTCCCTGCCCTTGCCGTGCGCCCAATCCGATGAACGTAATCCTCATAGCTTGATGGAAGATCGAAATTAATAACGTGGCTGACCAAACTTGCATCCAGGCCACGTGCCGATACGTCGGTGGAAATCAGAATTCTGACCTCGCCATTTTTAAACGCGTTAATCGCATTTATCCGCGTGTTTTGACCTTTATTCGAATGTAAAATGCGTTTTTCACCTTCTGCTTTCCTTTTAATTACTTTGAAAACCTCCTCGGCATGTTCTTTTGTTTTCACGAAAATAATCACCCTCGAAAAGGTTTCTTCGTCTTCCAAAAGATGCTGAATTAAGTTGAGTTTTGTACGGTAATTGGGAACTTTATAGGCTTTCTGGGTAACCAGTTCAACTGTTGTTGCTGATGGAGTAACTTCAACTTTCTCAAAATGATCCAGAAATTCCTCTGCCATTTTCTCCACATTTTCATTGAAAGTGGCAGAGAAAAGAAGATTTTGCCGACGATTGGGAATTACTTCCAAAAGTTGCCGCAATTGTGGAATAAATCCCATGTCGAGCATTCGGTCCGCTTCGTCTATAACCAGGTGTTTCACTTTTTTAAACGAAAGCACTCCTGCCCGGTAAAGCTCCCATAAACGGCCAGGGGTAGCAATTAAAATATCAACGCCGGGTTCTATAAGCGCAGCATGTTTTGTCCAGCCGATTCCTCCAAAAACGGCAGCATGGCGGATATCGGAAAGCGGGGTTAATTCCTGGACATCGTCCCCCACCTGAATTGCCAGTTCGCGCGTTGGGACAATAACAACCGCCCGGGGATCATTGCCTTCGGCTTTTTTCAGTTTTGTTAATACAGGCAGCAAATATGCGGCAGTTTTTCCGGTACCGGTTTGGGCAATTCCAACCACATTTTCGCCCGAATTTATTTTGGGGATGGCTTCCATCTGAACCGGCGTTGGTTCTTTAAAACCAATTTCATCCAGGGTTTTCAACAATACTTTTGCTATTTTTAATTCTTCGAATGTTTGTTTCATGGCGCAAAAATAGGAAAATCAACCGATCATTTCAATTTGTACATTTTCCCCGGCATGGCAACCAATACGTTTTTAAACTCAAGTGCCAGTAACATAGCCGAAACATGGCTAACCGGCAATGTCAATTCCGACGAAATTTGATCGATAAAC
Source organism: Prolixibacteraceae bacterium (assembly GCA_009773765.1). Lineage (GTDB taxonomy): Bacteria > Bacteroidota > Bacteroidia > Bacteroidales > Prolixibacteraceae > Draconibacterium. The sequence continues at coordinate 92,406 of WTWZ01000004.1, forward strand.
AATTCTTCATTTTCGCGCAGCAGGCTGACAATTTTTTCTTCCCCGGCTGTTAATTCAACAAACAAACCCGATTGTACAGCTTTATTTTTTGAGGTTTTCTCCCACCCCATAAAAAACTCCAAATCGTCGATACTTTCCATCAAATTAGCGCCGCTGTTTCTAATCAACTGGTTGCAGCCTTTTGAATAAACATCGCCAGCCCGGCCCGGAAAGGCAAACACATCGCGGTTGTATGACGAAGCAATCTCGGCTGTAATCAGCGCCCCGCCTTTTGAAGCTGATTCGACGACAATTGTGGCATCTGCAAGTCCGGCAATAATGCGGTTGCGACGAATAAAATTGGAAGGATCGATTTTAGTGCCACTCGGAAAATCGGTTACAAGACCTCCGTTTTCCAACATTTTCCGGGCTGTTTCGGCGTGCAGCGACGGGTAGATTTTGTCCAACCCATGTGCAATAACACCCGCAGTTGGCAAATTGTATTTCAACGCCGATTTGTGCGCCTGAATATCAATTCCATAAGCCAATCCACTCACAACAAGTATTTTGTAATTTCTTTCAGAGAATTTCTGAATTAACTCATCGCATACCAGCTTTCCGTAATTGGTGGCATTCCGGGTTCCGACTATACTCACAATACGGTGCTCATTCAGTTCTAAATTGCCTTTTGTGTAAAGTAAAACAGGCGCATCTGCGCAGGTTTTCAAGCGGCGGGGAAAAATTTTATCGGTATAAAACAGTACTTCAATTTCATTTTTTTCGATAAAACGAAGTTCTCTTTCAGCATTTTTAAAAATATCTTTGTCTTTGATTCGTAGTGCGTTGATTTCGCCAATTCCGGGAATTTTTTTCAATGATTTAATTGGTTCGGCAAAAACACCTTCAACCGTGCCAACGTAAGCAACAACATTCCGTGCCAGTATTCCGCCAATTCCCGGAATAATTGACAGTGCAATTTTGTAGAGCAGGTTTTCGTCCATTTCAGAGGGTAAGCATTAATTAAGATGGGATAAAAGTTCGTTAAGTGATTGGGCTATTTTTAGCCGGTCTTCAAAATGTACCGCCGATAAACTTACGGAAGGATATTCGGCGGCGCCTCTTTTGGTTTTAACTACCAAAGTCAAATCCGACATTTTTCCGAATACCGAATTTTCGAAAAATACCTTTCTCAGCATATTTTGAGGGAATTCAATTTCATTAAACCTGGGGCGCCCAAAACTAACGGCTTTATAATAACGAAGCATAACACGGCCGTTTTCGTTTTTGAATTCGACAAACTGGTAATCGGCCACATGAAAATACAGATACCACAATGAAAAAACGCCAATAGAGATGAGTGCAGTCCCTGTCATATCGAAAAGAAAAAACAGCAGCGCCCCAATGGCAATAACAACACTTACCAGAAAAAATGTACGCTTAAATTTTACTGCCCTGTTTTTATTATTAATTCTCATGGCCATGTTTTATTTCCGACAAAATAAAGCCAAAATTAAAACCAAATTCTCAAAACCAATTTTATTTTAACTTTACCGCAATTTAACAGCAATCAATGGGAAAATCAAAAATAAATTCAAAAATAATCTACAGCCGCAACCCGAAAGAGGAACTTTTGTATTGGGTTGGCAAATACAACGCCGGAAAAGTTTTTTTAGCCACTGAAGACACAGTTAACAAACTCTGGATTCCCACATTCAGTGATTTTTTTAAGGCGAACGGGATAAAAAAAGTGGTAATTCCTTCCGGTGAAAACAATAAAAAAATTGAATCGGTTGCCAAAATCTGGGAATTCCTCTCGGAAAACGGTGGCAGCCGAAAATCGCTGCTCATCAATATTGGCGGGGGAATGCTAACCGATTTGGCAGGTTTTGCAGCCTCCACTTTTAAACGGGGTATCGATTTTCTGAATGTGCCCACCACCCTGCTTTCGCAGGTTGATGCTTCGGTCGGGGGCAAAACCGGTATTAATTTCGGCGGTTTCAAAAACGAAATCGGCACATTTAAAGAACCGGTTGCGGTTATTATCAATACCGGTTTTTTAAAAACCATCGACAGTGAAAATTTTATTTCAGGTTTTGCTGAAATGATAAAACACGGCCTGATATACAGTCCCGAACATTTGTCTGAACTTGAAAAGTATGATTTGGGAAACGTTGATTACGGCCTTTTGCAGAAAATTATCCGCCATTCGGTTGAAGTTAAAGAACATTTTGTCGCCAGCGACCCCACTGAAAAAAACATCCGCAAGGCATTAAATTTTGGCCATACCATTGGCCATGCTTTCGAAAGTTATGCCTGGGGGCAAAACCGGCCAATCAAGCACGGCTATGCAGTTGCTTACGGGATGATTGCCGAACTTTATCTTTCGGTTAAAAAATGTAATTTTCCACCTGATGATTTTGCCCACTTGACCAACTGGCTGATAAAACTATACGGAAAATTCAAAATTCAGGAAAATGATTTTAATGCGCTTTTTGAACTGATGGAACACGACAAAAAAAATGAAGCTGGCCGCATTAATTTCACCTTACTTTCAGGGATTGGCAGTATTGAAATTAACCAAAATTGCGATAGGGATTTGATATATGAATCATTGCTTCACTACATAAAACTGTAATTCGGGCCGTTATGATTTACGAAGTTTCCACAAACCGGAAAAATATCCAGGCAACCATTAACCTGCCCTCCTCGAAAAGTATTAGTAACAGGGCATTAATTATCAACGCATTAAGCTATAACCCTTACCCACTGCTGAATTTATCGGACAGCGACGACACGAAAGTTTTGTTTGAGGCGCTCAATTCAAATTACAACAAATTCGATATTGGCCATGCCGGAACTGCCATGCGTTTTTTAACTGCCTATCTGGCAAAAATTGTTGGCGAATGGGAAATTACAGGCTCGGAAAGAATGCAGCAACGCCCGATAGGGATTTTGGTTGATGCCCTAAAATCGCTTGGTGCACAAATTGAATACACCAGAAACGAAGGATTCCCACCTTTAAAAATATTGGGTTCGCGCCTGATCGGAAAAACAATTGAACTGGACGGCAGCGTTTCGAGCCAGTATGTTTCGGCGCTTTTATTAATCGCCCCAACAATCGAAAATGGTTTGACCTTAAAATTGAAAAGTGAAATTACATCGCGTTCATACATTGAACTCACGCTGAAACTGATGGCAAAGTTTGGCATTCAGTATTGTTGGGAAGGAAATGAAATTACTGTGCCTGAACAAAATTACTTTGCCCGCGATTTTACGGTGGAGGCCGATTGGTCGGGAGCTTCGTACTGGTACGAGATTTTGTCGTTATGCGAATCGGGTGAAATCTTACTTCAAAATCTTGAACTCGACAGTTTACAGGGCGATGCCAATATTGCCGGTTGGTTTACCCAATTCGGGGTAATTTCAACTCAAAAAACCAACGGGGTTTTGCTTGCAAAAAATGAAAATATAACTCCTGAAAAACTGGTTCATGATTTTATTGAAAACCCCGATTTAGCGCAAACCATGGCCTGTTTATGTGTTGCTAAAAAAATCCCGTTCCATTTTTCAGGATTAAAAACGCTGAAAATTAAGGAAACAAACCGGATACTGGCTTTGCAAAACGAGTTGGCAAAATTTGGGGCAGAACTAACCGAACCTACGGAAGGAGAACTTGCATGGAACGGATTGATTTCAGAAAACCTGAGGCATGAAGTACCGTTAATAGAAACTTACCACGATCACCGCATGGCGCTGGCTTTTGCACCACTTTCCCTGGCCGGAACCCTCATTCAGGTTTCAGTCCCAATGGTGGTAACCAAATCGTACCCGGGGTTTTGGGATGATTTGAAAAAGGCAGGGTTTACCGTCACTGAGATTGATTGATTTGAACGTACTCACATATTTATTACTTTCCAGTAAAATGAGAGATACTTTTTATCTCCTTTGCCTGAAAAATTCCTGCATTAATTCTGCACATTCAATTTCCAAAATTCCACCAATGATTTCTGTTTTTGGATGCAGCGCTTTCGGGGCAAATTTATTGAAACCCCTTTTTTCATCAGGTGCACCATAAACAATCTTTCCGATTTGCGACCAACCCAAGGCGCCGGCACACATAACGCACGGTTCGAGAGTAACATACAATGTGCAACCGGTCAAATACTTACCCCCCAGAAAATTAGTAGCTGAGGTAATTGCCTGCATTTCGGCATGAGCTGTAACATCGTTAAGTATTTCTGTTAAATTGTGTGCCCTGGCAATAATTCTTCCCCCCGAAACAACCACAGCGCCAACAGGGATCTCTCCCCTTTCAAAAGCCTGAATTGCTTCTGAAAAGGCTTTTTTCATAAAATACTCGTCACCGAATGGCTCTATCATTTTAGATTAAACTGGAATTAATTTGAGAGGCTTAAATTGCTAAAATCTTCTTATTTTCGCAACCAATTCAAATAAAATTAAAATGTACAGAACTCACACTTGCGGCGAACTCAGAATCGCAAATATAAATACAAATGTTACACTTGCCGGCTGGGTTCAGCGAATCCGCGATTTTGGAGGAATGTCGTTCATCGATTTACGCGACAGGTATGGAATCACCCAATTGGTAATTGACGAAAACACCAACCAACCGGTTGTTGCACAAATCGGCCAGTTAGGCCGCGAATATGTAATCCAGGTAAAAGGTATGGTTCGCGAACGTTCGAGTAAAAATATGAATATCCCTACCGGAGAAATTGAAATTGCTTTAACCGAAATACTTATTCTGAACCCCTCACTTGTTCCACCTTTTACAATTCAGGACGATACCGATGGCGGAGATGAATTACGAATGAAATACAGGTACCTTGATTTACGCCGCAATGCTGTGAAGCAGAATATCGAACTCCGGCACAAAATGGCCCAGGAAACCAGGAGATATTTTGATGATCAGGGATTTCTTGAGATTGAAACACCGGTTCTGATGAAATCGACACCCGAAGGAGCGCGTGATTTTGTGGTACCTTCAAGAACAAACCCGGGAATGTTTTATGCTTTGCCACAATCGCCGCAAACTTTTAAACAAATTTTAATGGTTGCAGGTTACGACCGATACTTTCAAATTGTGAAATGCTTTCGCGACGAGGATCTCCGGGCCGACAGGCAACCCGAATTTACACAAATAGATTGCGAAATGTCGTTTGTTGAGCAGGAAGACATTCTAAACACATTTGAAGGGATGTTACGGCATCTTTTCAAAAAAATTAAAGGTATCGGATTCGATCAGCCATTTCTTAGGATGAGTTTCGAAGACGCTATGAACAATTATGGAAATGACAAGCCTGATTTGCGGTTCGATATGAAAATCCATGAACTTACCGGAAAATTGCAGGGAAAAGGATTTGGCGTTTTTGACCAGTCACCATACATTGGCGGAATTTGTGCCACAGGGGCAGCTAATTACAGCCGTAAACAAATTGACGAACTGACAGAATGGGTGAAACGGCCGCAGATTGGCGCTAAAGGATTGATTTATATCCGTTTTGGCAATGATGGAGTTAAATCATCAATCGATAAATTTTTCAATGCTGAAGAACTGGCTGAAATTGGTAATCTTTTCGGGGCAAAAACCGGAGATATGATTTTTGTTTTGTCAGGAGAAAAGAAAAAGACATTAGGCCAGTTAAGCGAACTTCGGCTGGAAACAGGCAACCGGTTGGGGCTGCGCGACAAAAACCGTTTTGTTCCGCTTTGGGTGGTTGATTTCCCGCTTTTTGAATGGGACGAAGGTACGCAACGCTTTTATGCTATGCACCACCCGTTTACTTCGCCAAAACCTGAGGATATGGAATTCTTTGAAAGCGATCCGGGGCGTGTGAGGGCAAATGCGTATGATTGTGTTGTTAATGGCGTTGAGTTGGGTGGCGGTTCAATCCGTATTCACGATCAAAAACTGCAACAAAAAATGTTTAAAGTGTTGGGCTTCACAAAAGAGCAGGCTGAATACCAGTTTGGGTTTATCATGAATGCCTTTACTTACGGCGCCCCGCCACATGGTGGCATCGCCTTTGGCTTCGACAGGCTGGTTTCGATGTTTTCCGGGCTTGATTCAATCCGTGATGTAATCGCCTTCCCAAAAAACAATTCAGGCCGCGATGTAATGATTGATTCGCCATCAACAATTTCAAAAGAACAGTTGGAAGAATTGCAAATAAGCCTTGATTTAAAGGATAACAAATAATTTAAGGTATTATAGTTACGATAAAAGGGAAGCGAAAGCTTCCCTTTTATCGTTTATTATCTAACAAACATATTAGCTTAATTTATTGTGCAGGTTTCCTTGATGAATAATTGATGTGTAATGCTGCTGCTTTACGCAACTCTTGCTTCACTTCGGTAACAATGCCCATTTTAGTATTCTCATCTACTTTTAATGAAACTATCATCCTTGGCCTTTCAGCTTCATCCCGTGCTTCTCTCTCCGCGATTATGAAATTGCTGATGTCAGAAACACTGGCAAACTGGTCTGCTAACTGAATACGCGGAGCAATACCAAATTTGGACTGATATTGTCTTAATGGTTCTCCGATATAAATAAAGCTTACCAACGATTTTTTTTCCAATTTGCTCAGCTCAGTGGCTGTTGGAAGTTTTACCCTTACATTTAATGTTACTTCGCGCATGGTAGTGGTTACCATAAAAAAGAAAAGCAACATAAAAACAATGTCAGGCAACGAAGCTGTTGAAATTGGAGGTAACTCCTTATTACTGCTTTTTTTAAATTTGCTCATCGTATTTACCTCTTAATTACGTTTTCTTGGTTCAGCTTCAGAAATCCTTGAAGGATAAATTTCGCGAATTGCATCTTGTTGTTCATTTTCCAAATCACTGTAGGATTTCTGAAATTTACTTTTCGCCAATTCGTCCCTCAATTCATTAATGGCAGCAACTAACTCGTTTTGAACAGCAATGTATGTTCCATATTTAGTATCAAGGTCATTACTTAAAGAGATAACACCTTTGGTTACCATAACCTCTCCGAAGAAAGGCACTTCTTTAGGTTCCTTTTCAGGCAAACTGGCATCATCGGCAGGATTTGCCATAAACTCTTTAGCCTTTTCGCGCAGTTCACTAATATTGGTCCATTCATTTTCCACCAACAGGTCATTATTTCTGTTAACCAGCACAACAAATATGTTACGCTCCTTAACATCAACTTGCTCGTCTTGTTTTTCTTCAACCCATTGCGGAAGCCTTCTTTCAAGGCCACTGTCCACGTCCATCGTAGTTGTTACCAGGAAAAATATAAGCAACATAAAAGCGATATCTGCCAATGATGCTGCCGGTACTTCAGGCATTTTTTTACTCATAACTAATTTTCCTGTTTTATTCCACGATTTTACTTTCTAATTAACCGAATAAACGGAGAGAATATAAATACCAATACTGATATTGCAAGCATAATGTATAATGCAATTAATCCAGTATCAACTAATTTTATAGTCTTCCCTGTTAAACCTTCGGCAATAAATTTCTCAGCTCCAACAAAGTTAGGCATCTCCGGAGAAGCTAATAAATATGATACCAATACAACTGCTGCCATAAACAATACCGAAGTAAGTCCTTTTTTAGCTGCTTCTTTACTGGTTACTGTATGAAACATTGCAAAGAATAATGCCAGGCCAGCACCAACAATTCCCAGTATATAGACCCAAATAAGATTGATATTAATCCAGCTTAACATATTAGGATCCTGTTCGTTATCACTGATATTTGCAACCAGGGAAATACTTAAAATTACTGATACACCAATCAGGACCCATAAAATAATAGTAACTATTTTTCCTGTTTTTTCCATGGGTTTACTTATTTTTTCAGATTGTGTTTTATCAAAATATCTAACATCGAAATCGAAGCATCTTCCATGCTGTTTACTATTCCATCGATTTTATTTACACAATAGTTGTAGAAAATCTGAAGTATAATGGCAACGATAAGACCAAATACGGTAGTGATCAAAGCAATTTTAATACCGCCGGCAACTAATGAGGGCGAAATATCACCTGCAATCTCAATTGCATCGAAAGCACCAATCATACCGATAACCGTTCCCATGAACCCAAGCATCGGGCCTAACGCGATGAAAAGTGCAATCCAGCTCAAACCCCTGTCAAGTAGGCCGGCCTGGACACCACCGTACGAAATAATTGATTTTTCAACAACATCAATGCCGTCATCAACCCTGTCCAAACCCTGATAGAAAATACTTGCCACTGGTCCGCGCGTGTTACGGCAAACTTCTTTTGCGGCTTCAACGCCACCGCTTTCCAAAGCTTCTTCAACTTTGGCCAAAAGTTTCTTAGTGTTGCTGGTAGCAAGATTAAGGTAAAGTACCCTTTCAATTGCAAACGCCAACCCTAAAATAAGCGAAAGTAAAATTGAGGTCATAAAGCCTGCACCACCCTCAATAAACTTTTGTTTAATTGCACTGTGAAACGATTTTCCTTCTTCAGCGGCTGCTGCAGCCTGCTCTTCCGGATCAGCAGTTATATCAACCTGACTGGGAGCTGAGGCCTGAGTAGCTGTTGTGTCTTGTGCAACTACAACATTTGACGCCATAAACAATAGCATCCCAAATACTGCTATTAACGCGAATAGTCTTTTCATAATTGTTTTGAATTTTTTAATTAATAATTCTCTAATTTGTTTTTATTGATTTTTATTGAAAAAAATTTACTGTTGCTATGAAAAAATGTATTAATATTTAACCATTGAATTTTGTAACTATTTATAAGAACGTATCTCTTTAACCTGGCGGAGAGAGAGGGATTCGAACCCTCGGTACCGTTTCGCAGTACACACGCTTTCCAGGCGTGCCAGTTCAGCCACTCCTGCACCTCTCCATTTGTTGACTGGCATCCTTTAAAAGAGGGGTGCAAATTAATAAAAAATTATTAATATGAAATAAGCTATTCACTAATTTCCCCCCTTAAACTCTTATTGAGATACATTTTAATTTCGCTGTTGCTTAATCCTTGTCCCAACAGGAACATTAATTTGGTTATTGCGGCTTCCGATGTCATATCATTGCCCGAAACCACGCCTGCATTGAGCAGTTCCAAACTGGTTTCGTACTGCCCCATTATTACCCTGCCTCCTTCACACTGGGTAATATTTAAAATTACTATCCCTTTCTTAACCGCCCTTTTAATGCAACCGGTCAACCATTGCACAGTAGGTACATTTCCCGAACCAAACGTTTCCAGGACGATACCTTTTAGCCCGGGAATTTCTAAAATCGCTTTAAATACTTTTTCGTTAATTCCGGGGAACATTTTAATAATTACCACATTATCATCAAAACGCGTATTTACTTTCAATATCCCTTTATTTTCAGTATGATAAATAAATTCACTGTTAAACCGTATATCAACGCCTGCTACTGCAAGCTCAGGGTAATTCACCGAGTGAAAAGCGCTGAATTGCTCGGAGTCTCTTTTAACTGTCCGGTTTCCACGGTACAATTTAAAATCAAAATAGATGCAAACCTCGGGAACCTTACTTTTGGCCGCTTCTTTTGCAGCCGCAATTTCAACCGAAGTTATCAGATTTTCCTTCCCATCAGTTCTGATTGTGCCAATTGGAAGTTGCGAACCTGTCAGAATTATCGGTTTATCCAGGTTTTCAAACATGTAACTCAAAGCCGATGCTGTATAAGCCATGGTATCGGTCCCATGTAAAATCACAAATCCATCGAAATTATTGTAGTTCTTTTTTATGGTAAGGGCAATTTTAACCCATAACGATGGATTCATATTTGAAGAATCGAGCGCCGGATTGAAAATTACGGTTTGAATATTATAGTTGAATTTATTTAACTCCGGGACTTCTTTTAAAATCTGATCAAATTTTACCGGGGCCAGGGTTCCTGTTTCAGGCCTTTGGACCATTCCGATTGTGCCACCGGTGTATATAATTAATATTGATGTTTTGTTAATATTTTCTGATATCATTGGATTGGTTGGATTTGTCTGCAATTTATCAAATTCCAAACATTTTACGCGCATTTGCAGTGGTTATTTCCGCAATTTCTTTAAACGACAACTGATAAACTTCAGATAGTTTCTGTGCAACATATACCAAATACGCGCTTTCATTCCGCCGGCCACGTTTAGGTTCGGGAGCCAGATAAGGTGCATCAGTTTCCAAAACAAGATTATTTACATTTACGTTTTGAAGAATATGGCACAGAGAACTGTTTTTATAGGTTACCACCCCCCCTATTCCGAGTAAAAATCCCAAATCAATAACTTTTTGCGCCTCTACCTCATCTCCCGAAAAACAATGAAAAACACCATTTAATGTCCCATCCTGTTCTTCTTTCACAATTTCATGAACCTCGTTAAATGATTCCCTGACATGAATAACTATTGGAAGTTTTCGCGATTTTGCCAATTTAATCTGATACCGGAAAGCTTCTTTTTGTTCTTCAATATAAGTACGATCCCAATACAGGTCGATTCCGATTTCACCAATACCATAAAACTTTTGTTTATCGAGCCAGTATTCAACAACAGATAATTCTTCTTTAAAATCATTGGAAACAGAAGTTGGATGAAGCCCCATTAATGGATAGCAAACATGCGGATATGAATTACTCAAATCAAGTAATCTTTTAATAGACCCTGAATCGATGTTGGGAAGTACTATTTTTTTGACATCATTATTATAGGCATTTTGCAGTACCTCTTCAATGTCGTCGTTAAAATCTTCAGAGTAAATATGTGAATGTGTATCAATCAGCATGTCAAAAAAAATTTCGACAAATGTATAAAACGAATTTATCCTGAAACACAATCCAACTTTAACAAAAAATTAAGTTTTCGATGTATTTCAGGATAAATCAAAAAAAAACAGATTGACCTAATGATTTAATTACACAATTCCCTGGGCAAGCATTGCATCAGCGACTTTTACAAAACCGCCTACATTTGCACCAGTTACATAGTTGACTTTATTTTCGTTTTTACCGTAAGTAACGCATGTTTCATGAATATCTTTCATAATTTGCTTAAGCCGCATGTCAACCTCTTCGCGCGACCAGTTGTAACGCATACTGTTTTGCGACATTTCGAGACCTGATACTGCCACACCACCAGCATTTACAGCTTTTCCGGGTGCATAATCAATGTACTCCGACAGATATTCCGCTGCATCAGCCGTACATCCCATATTTGATGCCTCGGCTACCAGCTTGCAACCATTTTTAACAAGTTCTCTGGCATCGTCAAAGTTTAATTCGTTTTCAGTAGCACAGGGCATTGCCAAATCAACAGGCACCTCCCAGGGATGTTTTCCTGCAAAAAATCTGCAACCAAACTCATTTGCATAAGGTTCTACAATATCATTATTTGTTGACCGAAGTTCAAGCAGATATTCAACTTTATTGCCTTTAATTCCTTCAGGATCGTAAATATAACCATCAGGCCCTGAAATAGTGACCACTTTTCCGCCCAACTCATTAATTTTTATTATTGTTCCCCACGCAACATTGCCAAATCCTGAAACTGAAATTGTTTGTCCTTCAATATCTTTACCAATACGGTGCAGCATGTGTTGTGCAAAATAAACTGAGCCAAAACCGGTAGCTTCGGGCCGAATTAAACTGCCCCCCCACGCAAGTCCTTTTCCAGTCAAAACACCCGTAAATTCGTTCTTTAATCTTTTATACTGACCAAACAAGTAGCCAATTTCCCGGCCTCCAACACCAATATCGCCCGCCGGCACATCGGTATTTGGCCCAATATGACGATAAAGTTCGGTCATAAACGACTGACAAAACCGCATAATTTCCCAATCGGTTTTTCCCTTTGGGCTAAAATCGGAACCACCTTTTCCACCGCCCATTGGAAGTGTTGTTAAACTGTTTTTAAATGTCTGCTCGAATCCCAGAAATTTCAGAATGCTCAAGGTTACACTGGCATGAAAACGCAAACCGCCTTTATAAGGCCCCAAAGCAGAATTAAACTCCACACGGTAGCCGCGGTTAATTTGAACTTCGCCCCTGTCGTCAACCCACGGAACACGAAACATGATTATCCGCTCGGGTTCTACCATTCGTTCAAGGATTTTTGCTTTCTGGTATTTTGGATTTCTTTCGTAAAAATCCCAGATTGAACCTATCACTTCTTCAACTGCCTGATGAAATTCCCTTTCTCCCGGAGTTCTTTTCTCCAAATTCACGATGAATTCATTTATATCTGCTTTCATATAAAAAACGTTTTTAAATTATGCACCAAAGGTATCATTCTTAAAAACGAAAAAACAAGATATTATGTCATATTCAGCTAACATTAGTGGCTCTGATAAACAACGCTTTAGGAGGCGAATAAAGATGTTAAAAAACAGTGTGTGACAAATGTCAGATTTTTGGGCACAAAAAAAAGCCCCTTCCTTTTAAAGAAAGAGCTTTTTGTTAAATATTGTGGCTGCGATTACATCATTCCGCCCATTCCGCCCATTCCGCCGGAACCGCCCATTGGCATAGAAGGTTTGTCTTCTTTTTCTTCAACAATAACAGCTTCGGTTGTCAGGAACATTCCTGCAACTGAGGCAGCATTTTCTAGTGCGATACGTGTAACTTTGGCAGGGTCGATTACACCGGCTTCATAAAGGTTCTGGTAAACATCGGTGCGGGCATTGTAACCAAAATCACCTTTGCCTTCCCTAACTTTCTGAGCAACAACTGCACCTTCTTTACCGGCATTGGCAACGATTTGGCGAAGTGGTTCCTCAATAGCCCGTTTAATGATTTCGATACCTGTCTGTTCGTCATCGTTTTCGCCCTTTAAAGTGTTCAACGCTTCGATTGAACGCAAATAGGCAACACCACCGCCGGGTACAATACCTTCTTCAACTGCTGCGCGGGTAGCGCTCAGTGCATCGTCAACGCGGGCTTTCTTTTCCTTCATTTCAACTTCTGATGTAGCGCCAACATAAATTACAGCAACGCCACCTGCAAGTTTGGCAAGACGTTCCTGCAGTTTTTCCTTGTCGTAATCGGAAGTTGTGGTTTCAATCTGTTTTTTAATCTGACCAACCCTCGCAGAAATGGTTTCAGTTGCGCCTGCTCCGTTTACCACAGTTGTTTTTTCCTTGTCAACTGTAATTTTTTCGGCCTTTCCCAATAAATCGAGAGTGGCTTGTTCGAGTTTCATTCCTTTTTCCTCAGTAACTACTGTACCTCCGGTTAAAACAGCAATATCCTCAAGCATTTCCTTGCGGCGGTCGCCAAAACCGGGCGCTTTTACAGCGCATACTTTCAGCGAGCCACGCAAACGGTTAACCACCAAAGTAGCAAGAGCTTCTCCGTCAACATCTTCTGCAATAATCATTAGAGGACGGCCGGTTTGTGCACTTGCTTCCAAAATTGGGAGAAGGTCTTTCATGGTGCTGATTTTTTTGTCATAAATCAGGATAAACGGATTATCGAGTTCAGCGGCCATTTTTTCGGCATCGGTAATAAAATAGGGAGAAATATAACCACGGTCGAACTGCATACCTTCAACAACATCAACGTAAGTATCGGTACCTTTCGATTCTTCGATGGTTATAACACCCTCTTTATGTACTTTACGCATGGCTTCGGCAATAAGTTTGCCAATGGTATCGTCGTTATTGGCAGCAACTTTTGCAACCGATTCAATTTTTGCATAATCGTCGCCAATGGTTTGAGCCTGGCTTGCAATGCTCTCAACAACACGGGCAACTGCCTTGTCGATTCCGCGTTTTAAATCCATCGGGTTTGCGCCGGCAGCCACGTTTTTCAAGCCAACTGTAATAATCGACTGCGCCAAAACGGTTGCGGTGGTAGTTCCGTCGCCAGCATCATCGCCGGTTTTCGAAGCTACTTCCTTTACCATTTGTGCCCCGAGGTTTTCATAAGCGTTCGAAAGGTCAATTTCCTTTGCAACAGTAACGCCGTCTTTGGTAATCAGAGGTGCGCCAAATTTCTTTTCAAGTACAACGTTGCGGCCTTTTGGGCCCAAAGTAACTTTTACTGCATTTGACAGTTTATCGACGCCGCTTTTTAATAAGTCGCGCGCTTCAATTTCGAATTTAATTTCCTTTGCCATAATATTTTCTTTTTTTTGATTTGATTTAAGAGATGTACAATACGTCGTTTTGAGACATTAACAGATAATCTTCACCATCAATGTGTAACTCGGTCCCCGAATATTTACCATAGAAAACAACATCGCCGACTTTGAGTTCCATAGGTTCGTCTTTTTTTGCGGCCCCTGCCAACATAACAGTACCAATCTGTGGTTTTTCCTTTGCTGAATCGGGAATAATAATTCCGCTTACTGTTTTCTCTTCGGCCGGTTTTGGTTGAACCAAAATTTTGCCAGCCAGAATTTTACCTTTTAAATCTGCCATAGTTTTAAGTTTTTATTTTAATTAAACATTATTTTAAAAAAATCGACACGGTGGCTTTGCACATTCCATGCCAACCGGTCAGGATTGTTGATTTCTGACGAAACTAAGACAAAGTTGCATAGATTATTTTCACGATTTACTTCCAAATAAGCACAAAACACTATTTTACAACACATTAAGAACAGCGACAAAATATCTGACAGGGTGGCATAAAATAATCAGGACTTATAATGGTTGGATTACACATTGGCAAAAGATAAGCCCCCTGAGCTACTGTTTTGCAACATAAGTTTAAGTAGACAAATTTCTATAATGTTCTCAGCATATTAAAAAAATAATATCAATAACCTCAAACTTATGGGTTGCATACAGGAGATTGGAGGATATCGATTCGAACTACGATGATTTGTTTTCAATTCCAAGTGATAATTTCGATATCCGGTGGGGTTTTAGCTATTATCTGCACCGGAAACAGGAAATAAACAAAGAAGAATAATCATGCCCACACCTACTAAAAAAGCCGGTTATTTACCGGCTTTTTTAGTAGGTGTTATATTTCTATTTTATTTTATCGAATCAGATGCTACAGGCGCTGTTGTCGGGAAATTGGGGACCTGGGTCGGGTCAATGGCAGTTTCAATCTGCTGCCGAACGCGTGATTCTTCAACGCCGGCTTCGCCACGCGGAATAAATGCCGAGCCAACTACTGCCAGAAACAATAAAGCCCCTGCCAAACCCCAGGTGGCCTTTTCAAGAAAATCGGTGGTTTTACGAACGCCCATAACCTGGCCTGCCGACTGGAAATTACTTGCCAAACCGCCACCTTTTGAATTTTGTACCAAAACAATCAATACCAAAAGGACGCAAACGATAAATAATAAAACCGTGATTAATGTGTACATTTTTTATGAATTAGTGTTCCTTAATTTTTCAATTTCTTCAATTCGGGCAGCAAAGTAAATACTTTTTTCCGGATATTTCAAACTTAATTTCTGATAAGATTCTTTTGCTTTTCCATAGTTTTTTTGCTGAAAATAAATTGAAGCCAGAGTTTCGGTAATGAGCTCGTGGTTTTCGGTTGCCGATTTTTCAGCAATATTAAGCCTGTTTTCATTTTCGGCAACATTCCCTCCTTCCGGTATCCTTCTGGCTGACCCCGTATCTGTTTGTAAAAATTTATCGATCAATGGATTCCCTTTACCATTTTCTGTTTCATCCCCTGTTTCGCCGAATTGCTGTAAAATACTTTCGTCATCCGTTTTATCAGCCTTTGCCCGAGTTTCTGAATTCAAATAGTTGTACAATAATTTGCGGTCGGGTACCATAACCGCCACCTTTTTTAATACCAAATGGTAGTCAGGCGATTTCATTTCCTTCAGATTTTTAAGGTACAACATCCAGCCCAACTGAAACCAGGGATACTTTTCAGTTAACAGTTTCAGTTCAATCACCGTTTCGTTACAAAACAAACCTGGATTGGCGAATAAATTATTTAATTTATCGTTTTCCATTCTTTACCAGTTGGCGATAGTTGCATTAAAAATATCTTCGGTTAATTTAATGACAATCAGCCGGGTTAATTCTTCTTCCACATCGTTGATTGAAAGGTTGCTGTCAAAATCCTCGTATGCCGAAAAACTCCTTTCAAAATTTTCCTCTGGCGATTTGCTGTTGGCATATTTCAACTTAACCGAAATTGTTAATCTGTTTTGAGCTGCAAGGTCATCTTTTTGAATCGACATGGGGCGAACCTCGTAACCCGTTATCTGTCCTTCAAATTCAATATCTCCTCCTTCCGACAATTCGGTCAGCGAGGTTTGTCTTCGAAGTTTTTCCTTTAAATCTTCGGTAAATGTCTGGCTCAATGTCGGATTGATCAGTCTTGCCCGGTTTGGGAAATAATATACTGTGTAAGTGCGTACTGCGGGCGAAAGATTTGCCCCCGTAAAAGAATAATTGATTTTACATGCAGTGAAAAAACCCGACATGGCAAAAAAAGCTACAATAATAAACATCAACCGTTTTAGCATAATTTTAACCTTTAATATCGTACTCCTTGATTTTGCGATAAAGTGTCCGCTCCGAAATTCCCAGTTCCTGTGCTGCATATTTTCGCTTTCCCTTGTGCTTTTCAAGCGCCTTAATAATCATTTCAATTTCCTTGTCTTCCAGCGAAAGCGATTCTTCCACAAACTCTTCTGTGTCCTGAATGTTTTCCTTTTCAACCTTATCGAAATGAATGTGTTTCGAGACCGATTCTTTTGAAACAAAATTATTTGAATCGTTATCATACAAATTTCGGAATACCTTCGCCTGATCGCTGTTCCCTGCCTGATCTTTACTTTCCATGATTTCGAGCACTAATTTCCTCAGCTCAGTCATGTCGCGTTTCATGTCAAATAAAACCTTGTAAAGAATTTCCCTTTCGTTTGAAAAGGTACTTTCCTCTGTTTTTGAAAAAAGGGCCGGCAAATTCTTTGTAGCGTCAACCGGTAAATAGTTCCTCAGTATTTCAGCCGTAATATCCCTTTCTTTTTCAATAATAGAAATTTGCTCAGTAATATTTTTTAACTGCCGCACGTTTCCCGGCCAGCGATAATTCATTAATAGCGCCTTTGCCTGCTCGTCCAGAATTATCGGGGGCATACGGTATTTCTCGGCAAAATCGCGGGCAAATTTACGGAATAACAGATTAATATCTTCAGGCCTTTCCCTTAAGGGTGTAATAACAATAGGAACAGTATTTAAACGGTAATACAAATCTTCCCTGAATTTTCCGGCTTCAATGGCTTGCGGCAAATCAACGTTAGTGGCTGCAATAACCCGAACATTGGTTTTTAAAACTTTCGATGAACCTACTTTAATAAATTCGCCTGTTTCAAGCACTCTTAACAACCGTACCTGTGTTGCCAGTGGTAATTCGCCAATTTCGTCGAGAAAAATGGTGCCACCGTCGGCTTCCTGAAAATATCCCTTCCTGTCGGCCAGAGCGCCGGTAAATGAGCCTTTCTCGTGTCCGAAAAGTTCCGAATCGATAGTTCCTTCAGGAATTGCCCCGCAGTTAACGGCAATGTATTTCCCATGTTTCCGGCTCGAATACTGGTGAATAATTTGCGGGAATATCTCTTTTCCCGTGCCACTTTCGCCGGTAATTAAAACCGACAAATCGGTTGGCGCCACCTGCACCGCTACTTCGATTGCACGGTTTAAGATGGCTGAATTCCCAATAATTTCAAATCGTTGTTTTACCCCCTGTACATCCATATTAGAAAGCCCCTCTAACCTCCCCAAAGGGGAGGGAATTTTAAAAACTTCTGTTTTCAAATTGGATTACGCGTTTATTTAATTTCAAAATAAATCAAAACTCAATTTCGGGTGCAAATTTAAGATTTTTAGCTGTCAAATATCCTACTTGAAGATTATTAACCTTTTTTATTGATAGATTTGTCACATGAAATTTATCGCAATTATACCTGCACGATATCAGTCAATCCGTTTCCCCGGGAAACCATTGGCATTAATAAACAATAAACCTATGATTCGATGGGTATATGAAAATGTTATAAAAGCAGTGGACAAAGCATGGGTTGCCACCGATGACGAACGTATTTTTAGGGCTGTTGAAGATTTTGGAGGAAAAGCAATCGAAACACTTTCAACACACCAAAGCGGAACCGACAGGTGTGCGGAAGCTGCGCGAAAGATAGGTGAAAACTTTGATTTCGATGTGGTGATCAACGTTCAGGGCGATGAACCATTTATTCAGGCAAAACAAATTGAGTTATTAAAATCCTGTTTTTCAACCGATGCCGATATTGCTACCCTGATTAAAAAGATTGATTCTGCCGAAGAATTATTTAACCCGAACCGGCCCAAGGTTGTTATCGATAATCAAAAAAATGCATTGTATTTCAGCCGTTCCCCTATTCCGTTTGTACGGGGCACTGAAAACGAAAACTGGGTTTCGGTGCAAACATTTTGGGCACATATCGGTATGTATGCATTTAAAAAAGAGGTATTGCAGCAGATTTCAAAACTTAATCAGGGAGAACTGGAAAAGGCGGAATCCCTGGAACAATTGCGCTGGCTCGAAAACGGGTTTAATATTAAAACAGCAGTTACTGAACACCAGGGTATTGGAATTGATACGCCTGCGGATTTGGAACAGGCTTTGCAATATTTAAGAAATAATTTAGTCTTTGAATAAAAAGGCACAACATTTGTAGCTTAAAAATCGTAATTTTACTTGAATGAGAATATTTTTACTTATAACATTTATCATAGTTTCGGTTTCGGTTTTTTCACAAAACCTGCAGGCAAATCCTCCGGGCTTGAACACCCGGTTTTCGGAAGAAAGCACCCTTTCATTGGAACTCAGGGTATATCCTAATCCCGCTACTGACGGTAAAGTTACAGTTGAAATCAATAGCCAGGAAATTAGCGAAATACGATTAACCAACATTACAGGTAAAGAAGTATTTCTGAAAAAATTTCAGTTAGCCGAAAACAAAAAGGAAATTCAGTTAAACGACATTCCAAACGGGTTATATATCATTCGGATAATAACTTCAGGCCAAAATCAGGTGATGAAGAAACTGATGGTTGCCAAAAACTAATAGTTGCCCTTTTTTGTTTTCGATTAAAGAAAAAATTCGACAGAATTTTAGCAGATTGACTTCTTATTTAATCATCAGATTTTTTTTAGCTTTTTCAATTGTCAGTTGTTAAATTCCCTTTGATTATTAAACCGATATGCTTTTAATTTAGTTCATATCAATAAACTCTCAAATTAATAGTTTTATCTTAATTTGAAAACTGCTTTCCTCAATTCAGACTTTAGTCACTTGTAAACCAAAACTTAACAAAGACCATTATATGTTTCTCCAATATCGGCAATTTGCAATCACTGAATTTTATGTATGTTTGAAACCAGTGACAGAAATCAGACATTAAAAAAAAATGCAAGAATTTGAGTTGGTTGGTTGGATTGGAGCAGTTACTTTTGTTATTGCATATTTATTTTTGAGTATTAAAATCCTATCTCCTGATAAGATTTTATATCATGCTTTAAATGCCATTGGCGGACTTTGCCTTACTATCAGTTCTGATTACTACAAGGACACTCCAGGTTTTTTTGTTAATTTAATTTGGATGTGTATTGCATTGTATTCAATATTTAGAGTTGTTAGGCTTGGATTGAGAACTAAAAAGCAAACAACTACTTTATGACCTGAAGGATTTCCAATACATGTTGTTTATAACACTCAACTTTTATGTTGTACTCTTTTTTATCATCTACAAGTCCCAGGTAATAATATGCACCCTCCAATAAAGCAAATATTATTTCAGTTTGATTATCAATATTTTCAAGTTTAATAATTTCGCTTTTCTGAGCATCCATAAACGATTGTTTTAAAATTGACCGCAATGAATCGTGCAGTTGTTTGAATTTGCTTTGGAATTTCTTGTTTCGGAATACATGAGCATAGCAGCTATAAAAAACACCATCATCGAACAGTCGATTCCACTTCCTGGAAAATAATTTATCTATTAAATCAAGAAGCTTTTCAGTGGAATTTATTTTTCCATTGGATGTATATATTTGTAAATATCTTTCAAGAATGTACTCAATAAGAGCAACTTCAAGTTCTTGCTTTGACTTAAAATAATGAATAATTAAACTTGGATTAATTTTCAAATGTTCAGCCACCTTTGCAATTGATGTTTTATCTAATCCTTCACGTTTTGCAACAAGGTAAAATGATTTTACAATTTCCTTTTGTCGGATTTCCTTTAAACTTTTTCGCCCCATCTATTATAATAAAGAGATTAAACCTAATAAATCAGACCGATTCCATTAAAATTATCAAATGATTCCACAAATTTTTGGATCAATATGAATTTATTTTGAACGTAAAACTAAGGAAATAAAAAATTATAAGCAATATATATTGAATGAACGTTCAAACAAATTTGTATATAAAATAATTAATTACTATTATTGTATGCATCAATTTTACTTTAAATAAATGTTCTTTCAATTTTAAAAAATACAATTGACAACTTAATAACAGATCAATATTCTACTAATTTAAATTTTATGGAGAAGTACATTTTACTTAACAGAGAGCAAGTTCAAAAATTTATATTCACTTCTGCAGTTTTGATTTCAATGTTTATGCTGTCATTTCAGGTTAGTGCCCAGGGAGTGCAGGTAAGAGGAAAAGTTGTAGCAAAAAGTGACAATTCAGGACTCCCCGGAGTTTCAATTATTGTAATAGGCACTTCAGTTGGAGTTGTTACCGATGTTGAAGGGAATTATCAAATTTCTGCACCTGATAACAACAGTATACTTCTTTTTTCTTTTATTGGTATGAAAACACAGGAAGTTGAAATTAAAGGTCAACCAGTGATTGATATTATATTGAATGAATCAACGGAAGATCTTGATGAGGTAATAGTAGTTGGTTACGGCACCCAAAAAAAGGTTAACCTTTCAGGCGCTGTTAATCAGGTTAATCTTGAATCACTTAACAGTCGTCCAATTACAAACATTGCTCAGGGATTACAAGGGCTGGTTCCAAACTTAAACATCGATATGCTGGGAGGTGAGCCTGGAGCTTCACCTTCATTTAATATTCGTGGTTTCACTTCTATTAATGGTGGCTCACCCTTTATATTAATTGATGGCGTTCCTTCAACAACTGAAGAACTTAATCGATTAAATCCTACGGACATAGAAACTCTTTCCGTTTTAAAAGATGCCTCATCAGCAGCAATTTATGGAGCAAGAGCAGCATTTGGCGTAATTTTACTTACAACCAAAAAGGGGAGTCGACAAGGGGTTCACCTCGATTATAACGGATCAGTTTCTTATGGCAGACCAACTATTTTGCCTGAACCAGTAAAAGATCCATACTACATTTTAAGTACGCAAAAAGAAGCTGCCCGCGACTGGCAGGCATTGTTTAATCCATCGCAACAACAGCTTGATTATGCAAAACAGCGTTCTTTAGATCCTTCACTACCATCTGTAATCGTCGATCCCAACGACCCTGAAAAGTGGTTTTATGCAGGAAATTTCGACTGGTACAATTTTTTCCTCAATGATTATGCTCAAACTACCGAACACACCATGTCAGTGAGTGGAATATCAGAAACCGTAAATTATTATTTCTCAGTTAACTATTTGAATCAGGATGGGATAATAAAGTTAGCTGATGATTTGTATGAAAGACTAAACCTCCGAAGCAAAATTGAATTTAAAGTCAGCGATTGGCTGTCGGTTTCAAACAACACCGTACTTATTAACACAAACAGGGACAAACCTTCCCAGGATGTTCTTTATGGAATTTACTATCCTGTACCTGTCCAGGTTCCGTACAACCCTGACGGCAGCTGGTCTGATACTTTCGGTGGCCGCGAAGCTGCACGGGTAAAAGAAGGTGGAACACAAAACACAGAAACCAACGGGTTTCAATCAACTGTGGCTTTTACCGCTAAATTTCTTAAAGATGCGCTTCAAATAAACGGTGATTTTACTTATAAAAGGGAAAATTCAACACAGTCTTTCACCCGGAAAAAAGTGTACTACAGCCCGGGCCCCGGGATTATCAGGGACGATGGCACAAACAACAGCGCCTGGGAGTGGTATTTTAATGACAAATATGCTGTTTCCAATTTGTATGCTTCGTTTAATAAAACTATTAATAAACACTTTTTAGGCGCTATTGCAGGTTATAACCAGGAATCAAGAGTTAGTAAAAATTTCTGGGCAGAAAGGGCTGAATTAATAAGCGACGACCTTCCTTCCATCGAACTTGCAACCGGTGAAATGGATGTTGGGGCAGACTATTACGACTGGGCCATCAGGGGCGCATTTTTAAGGCTTAATTATATCTTCGGTGAAAAATACATTGTTGAATTAAACTCCCGTTATGATGGTTCATCACGCTTTCCGGTTAACAACAGATTTGGGCTCTTTCCCTCTTTTTCCGCAGCATGGCGGATGTCAGAGGAACAATTCATGGATTTTTCAACTAATTTTTTAAGCAATTTAAAATTCAGGGGTTCATGGGGAACTCTTGGAAATCAAAGTATTGGACCTTACGATTATATCGAGAAAATGGAAACCTATAAGATTTGGGAAATTCTGGGAGGGAAAAGGCCGGTAGCTGTTGGCCCTCCACAATTGGTTGCACAGAATTTTACATGGGAATCCGTCACTTCGAGAAATATTGGCGTTGATATTGGCCTTTTTGACGGCAAATTAACTACCGAATTTGATTATTATCTCCGCGACACAAAAGACATGCTAACCACAGGCAAAGAATTACCCGCAGTACTCGGCGCTGACGAGCCACTGGAAAATGCAGCCGACCTGCAAACAAAAGGTTGGGAACTAACACTTAATTTAAATGAAAAATTTAACCTGGCAAATTATCCTTTTCTTTTAACAGCCAGGTTTATTTTATCCGACAGCAAAACTTTTATTACCCGCTTTGACAATCCGGATAATCTTCTTGACCAATATTATGAAGGGCATGAGGTTGGTACGATTTGGGGCTTGGTTAACGATGGATTTTTTAACAACCAGGAAGAAATTGACAATGGGGCCGACCAAAGATGGTTGTCGCCGTGGGGCCTTGCAACCCAGGTTGGCTGGAACAGGTATGCCGATTTAAATAATGACGGGTACATCAACAACGGATCTAATACCGTTAACGACCCCGGTGATTTAAAAATAATTGGCAACAGTTCGTCACGGTATCGTTTTGGTTTTGATCTTTCGGGGAACTGGAAAGGATTTGATTTGCGCATGTTTTTACAGGGAATAGCAAAAAAAGATTTCTATCCTCAGGGATATTTCTACTGGGGGCAATTTTACAAACCTTACCAAAATACTTACAAACACATGCAGGGCAATACCTGGACTGAGGAAAACAAGGAGGCATTTTTCCCCCGAAACACTGCATGGTTAGCCGATGTCTGGGGAAAAGGGCTTTCAAGGGAGCAGTCTCAATACTTGATGAGCGCCAGCTATTTAAGGATAAAAAATTTAATGTTGGGGTATCAAATACCTAAACAACTGACATCTAAAATTGGGATAGACTATCTGAGATTTTATGTAAGCGGCGAAAACCTGTGGGAATGGTCCGGATTAACTGAAGTATTCGACCCTGAAGCAGTAAATGATGCTTACTGGGACTGGGGATGGGTTTATCCTTTCCAAAGGCGTTATTCGGTTGGTGTAAATATCCGTTTTTAAATTAGATGCGTACTATTAAATCTTTTTGGTATGAAAGCAATAAAAATAATTTTTGGAATAATAACCTTTTCGCTGTTTATTGCCTGTAACGATGAATATCTTGATCGGTTGCCGCAAACACAGCTTTCGCCCCGGAATTTTTTCAACAACCCGCAAGACCTAAAAACTTATTCCAACGGCTTTTACAGCATGTTGCCCGGCGCCGAAATTGCAACTGACGATGCCCAAAGCGACAATTGCCTTGCAGTTCAGGCCAGTGAACTTACCCGGATACTCACTGCCGCCAATGCCAGTTCTGAAAATGTAACCAGCGGATGGGATTGGGCCGATCTCAGAAAAATAAATTTTTTCCTTGAAAATTATCAGCGGGTTGATACAAAAGCCGATTATAAAAATCACTATGCCGGGGTTGCCAGGTTTTTCAGGGCAATGTTTTACTACAATAAAATAAAAAGGTTTGGAATTGTCCCATGGTATTCAGGAACAATGGGAACAGGCGACATCGATTTATTATACAAAACCCAGGACAGCCGCGAGTTGGTTGTAGATTCGGTAATGGCCGATCTCGATTTTGCAATTCAACATATTAAGGAAAAAGCAGACGAGTACGGGACAATTGATAAATGGTGCGCCCTGTTCTTAAAATCGAGGATTGCCCTCCACGAAGGTACATTCAGAAGATACCACCCAGAACTGAATCTTGAGGGAACTGCCAGCCATTTTTTGGAAGAATCCCGCAAAGCTTCACTTGAAATAATGAATAGTGGTAATTTTTCCATTTATTCAACAGGTAATTTTGCAAACGATTATTATAATTTTTTTGCTGCCGATGACTATTTCGACAACAAAGAAGTTATACTATCAAGCGTTTATGATGAAAAGTTTGAAAGAGGATCAAGCCTTAATTATATTTTGTACAATTATGATTTTTCCATGACCAAAGACCTTGTGAATACCTACCTTATGACAGATGGTACACGATTTACTGATAACGTTAGATACCCCACCCGCAAATTTGTTGATGATTTTTTAAATCGTGACCCGCGATTATTTCAAACTGTAATGGGCCCCGGGCTTACCCGAAATGGAGAAAAATATGTACCAATTGTAACTCCCGGTGGAAATCCAACCGGATATGTTCAGCGAAAATTTTACATCGATAACCTTGAGGGGACTTATTATGGCGATATTCCTATTTATCGTTATGGCGAAGTTCTTTCAAACTATGCCGAAGCAACCGCTGAATTAGGGTTGCTTACACAAACCGACATCGATATTTCAATTAATCTGTTACGTGACCGTGTTGGAATGCCACATATGAAATTGAATTATATCCTTACCAATTTTGATCCGATTTTGGAAGCACAATATCCAAATGTTATTGGTGAAATGAAAGGTGCAATACTTGAAATCAGGCGTGAACGTAGGGTTGAACTGGCCGGGGAAGGCCGCCGGTATGATGACTTGATGCGATGGTATTCAGGTAAACTTTTAGAAGCCGAATTCCTTGGAATGTATTTCCCCCGGACAGGAAGATACGATATGACTGGTGACGACATTGCCGATTTAATCCTG
The DNA here is from genome assembly GCA_009773765.1 of Prolixibacteraceae bacterium. GTDB lineage: Bacteria > Bacteroidota > Bacteroidia > Bacteroidales > Prolixibacteraceae > Draconibacterium. Next base: position 117,646 of record WTWZ01000004.1, read on the forward strand.
GTTGAAAAAATGCCGCCAACTGTTGATCAGGAAGAAGGCATGGTATATTTAAGTCTTGAAAATGTAAAATTGACTGAGGGTTTTAAAGGTAACCTGATTTCGAAAGAATCGGAAAACAAAAAATTTATTGAACCAAAATACTATTACCGCCCGGTTCCAAGGCAACAGACTATATTAAACCCGAATCTAAAACAGTTATTTGGGTGGAATTGAAATTTAAGATATAAATTCACTTTTAATTAAATTATTATGAAAAAGTTTTACTTTCTTTTTGCTTTTTTACTAAGCATTTTTTCAAATCAATCTAATGGACAATCCATTACGATTCCAGGAGGAACTCAGTATTTATCTGTTGATTCGATTACGTTTGTATATGAAAACCCCGGATTCGTATCAACAGACTGGATTGGTATCTATCCAGAAGGAATTAAACCGGGCGACCAGGCATCCACAGCCTGGCAATATGTAACAGGCTCTTCAGGTAATGCAGTTATTAAAGACACAATCCCTGGCGGCAAATACGTTGCATATTTGCTTTGCTGCGATGGTTATGAAGTTAAGGCTTCAACAGTTGTTATTACAATTCTTGAGCCCAAAATTTCATCATTATCACCATCATATCTTGCTGGGGACACTATTGCCTTTACTTTCGAAAGCCCGTTGTTCGCACCTACCGACTGGATTGGGATTTATAATGATAATGGCGTTCCCCCCAGCGGAAGCAATGCCTCAATCGAATGGGGTTATATCCCTGCTAATTCAGGGGTAATGAAATTTACGACAAAATTAATTCCCGGCAATTACATTGCATATTTGTTATGTTGCGACGGATACCGCGTTTTAGATGGTATTCGTTTTATAATTGAAGACCCGAAAACTGCTTTTGTAAGGCCTGTAAAAATGGCATTTGGAACTACCGACAAAATTGCTTTCAACTTTAACAATCCCGATTATGAGGACGAAGACTGGCTTGGTGTATATTATGCCGGCGATGACCCCGAAAAAGTTCCTGCGGTGGCATGGAAATATATAAAATCCACAAAAGGGACAATAACACTTGACGATGTATTGCCGGCAGGCTCCTATGAAGCTTATATTTTCTGCTGCGATGCTACTGATATTATGATTGCCAAATCTGAGGTTTTCACTTCTGCCGGGGGCGCTGCAAGTTCGTTCATCAGAACATCAGCATCAGTTTATCCTCCAAATTCACTTGTTTTAATTAATTACAGAAGCTCAGGCTTTACCAATACCGATTGGATTGGCATTTATAACGACAACGGAATAGCTCCTGGTTCGGGAGGGCCGTCAATTGCCTATGTTTATGCACCTGCCGACTCTGGAACAGTAACATTTACTACTGTGCTTGCTCCGGGGAAATATGTTGCTTATTTATTGTGTTGTGATGGATATAATGTGAAAGCTAAATCTAATTTCTCAGTTGGCGATGCCACCTCAAAAGTAATGGTAGCAACTTCATTTACATTTGGCAAATCCGACTCTCTATTTTTTAGGTACAACAACCCCGGCTTTTCATCTACCGACTGGATAGGCATATACAAATCGGGAGATGTGCCGGGAAACATCAATTCAATAACTTGGGATTATTTAAAAACAGCGTCAGGGAGAATGGCTTTTGCCAACACCCTTAATGTGGGAGAATATTGGGCAGGGCTCTTCTGTTGCGATGGTTATGAACTTTATGCCAAATCTACTTTTATGGTTGTTGAAGGAACTCCGGTTTCGGCAAGAAATATTGAGTCAGAAAAAAGCAAACTTATAGTGTTCCCCAATCCATCAAACGGGCAGTTTACTTTACTTTCACAAGGAAATACAGTACTTGGGCAGGTTGAAGTTTTCAGCATTTCGGGCAAACTTATGTATTCTGAAAAAATAAACAATCCAGGAATCCTGACCATCAACCTTAAAAGATTAGACGCCGGAGTTTATATTTTGAAAGCAATGTCGGAAAGCGATATGTTTACAACCAAAATTATTATTCAATAATGGCTTTAAATTTAACCTGTTATATTTTGAAATAATTATTAACTATATTCTACTCTGTTTAAATGAACAGGGTAGAATTTTTTTTATAAAATCAGTTTGAAACGTTTTGAAAAATTCAGGATTATCATGATGAAGTTTTTACTCCATTTAAAATTTTTATCACGCAATAAATTCTCCTTTCTGTTTATTTTTTTGACGGGATTTAACAATTACTGTTATACACAGGTAATAATACCCTATTTGCAATCGCCATCCCCAACAACCATCCTGGTTTCCTGGAAAACCGGAACAGGGACTGAAACAATAGTAAAAATCGGGACAGATTCGCTTAATCTAAACCAAACATTTACCGGAAGTCATCAGAAACTGACAGATTCCGGATATACTGGCAATTATTTTTACCACAGCGTCCAGCTTACCGGGCTTCAGCCTTCATCGTTTTATTATTACAAAGCAATTACCGGGGCAATTGAGTCAAAAACATACCGTTTTAAAACCCAACCTGAAAATGGCAACAATTTTGGCCATTTCCGGTTTCTCATAATTGGGGATAACCAGATTGCAAACCGTGATGGTTTTGAGCGATTGATGTCGGCGGCAAATAATAAGGTATTTCAAAAATACGGCGGTTCAATTGAAGAAAATATCAATCTAATAATGAATGTCGGCGACCAGGTTGATGAAGGAAATTTATTTCAATATGAAAATGTGCATTTTGGGAAATCAAAACTATTATCGCCAAATTTGCCAATAATGACTGCTGTGGGAAACCATGAAACCTATGGTACCATGGGGCTGGAAGCATATTACCATCATTTTTTTTACGACAAACTCCGCTATAAGGGAATTGTTAGCCCCGGCGGTGAAGATTATTACTCCTTTCAGGCGGGGCGCGTTGTGTTTGTTGTATTAAGCAGCGAGCATCCAAACATTGACCAGGTACGATGGGTTCAGCAATTAATAGATTCGGTTAAAGTTGATAAAGATGTTGATTGGTTAATAAGCGTTGCACACCGGCCAATCCAGGCTGAACAATATATCGATGATATTTCTCCGTATATCAAAAACCAGGTTGTGCCGATATTAACACAAAGCCCAAAATCGGTGATATTGATTACCGGCCATCACCATCTGTATGCCCGCGGCCAACTGGCCGATTTCCCCATGTACCATATCATTTCGGGCGCTGCTTCGTGGGATCAATTTTGGGGGCAATCTGTTGAAAAAGATTATGACAATGTTCAGAAAACAATCGATTTCTGGGCATATCAAATAGTAGATATCGACCTTGAAAAACAAGAAATGCAAGTTGAAAGTTATGCAATCGGCAGCCCAAAACTTGGATTTACATTGAATAATGTTTTAATCGATTCGTTTCACAGAACATTCGGAAACCCGATTCCTTCTCAACCAAAAATAGCAACAGAAGTTCCGGATACTATCCAATTGCCCTTTACATTTAAAAGTTCGGAATTTCAAACCAAATCGGGCGAAGAACTTAACAGCACACAATTCCAGGTTTCGGCAAACGAAGAATTTATAAATCCTGATAAAGATATTATTCGCGATTTTGAAAATCTTTACGGCTCTACCGGCAATCCCGGATATTTACCTGTCGATATTAATAAAAATATAAACCTACTTGAATACAAAATTAAACAGTATGGGCTCCCAAATGGCAGATATTTTATCCGTGTCCGCCATCGCGATAAAAATTTGGAATGGTCGGACTGGTCAAATAAAAAGTCGTTTATTGTTACAAAAAGCACAGAAGGAATTTCTGAAGTATCGACACTGAAAAAGTATTTTGATATAAATGAACCCATTAATATTTTTTATAAAAATGGCCCGGCCAACCAAAAAGACTGGATTGGGATTTACCGAAAGGGGGAAACTCCGGGCAGTGGAAGCTATTCAACCGATTGGAAATATGTAAATTCACCTTCAGGAATGGTAACCCTTCAGGTGAACGCACCAGGCGAATATTTTGCCGTTTTGTTTAGCAACGATGGGTACACCGAAATCTCACAACGGGTTTGGATAAATATAACATCTATTCCGGTTACAACCACAAGCAAATCCGTTTATGACGAGAGGGAGAAAATAGTGGTAAATTTTTTAAACGCACCTTCTTTTAAGTACGACTGGATTGGCATTTACAAACTCGGCAATATTCCTGGAATGGTTGGATCAACCGATTGGAAGTATGTTTCAGGGAAAACCGGCTCGGTAATATTTAACAGCCTGCCCCCGGGAAATTATTTTGCAAACTATTTTTTGCTTAACGGGTATGACGAACCCGGCAATAGGGTTTATTTTTCAGTTGAAACAAATGCTGTATCTGCCAAATATAATTTGACCGGTGAAACAATAACTATCTACCCGTCGCCCACCAATGGAATGTTAAATATCGGCTTTAATAATTTCAGGGAAAATATTAAAACAATTAGTGTAACCACACTCTTGGGACAATTGGTCTTTTTTCAGAGTTTAAAAGAGGATCATTTGAAAGAAACAGAAACCATTGATATTTCCGGCAATCAAAAAGGAATTTATTTAATTTCCGTAACAACCCACGCTTCTACAATGACGGGAAAAGTAATTTTAAAATAAAATTTGGATTATCAAGAAAAAAGTGATTTCGTTTATTCTATCCTTTCTTTTTCTGGTTTTCTGTTCACAAAACAAAAAAACTGATCCCTGGATAATTTCTTCACCATCAGGAAGTAAATTTACCAAGATCGAAAAGGATTGAGAAGCCATAATACCAAACGGTCGGATTATTGCGCCTGCCAGAAAAAGTATCGCAGTTGCCCCCCACCCTTACGGATTAACTTTAAGCTCCGACGGGAACACTGCGGTTACAGCCAATTCAGGTATCAGTCCGCTTTCTATAACCATAATCAGGAAAATTCTTTCTGAAAATCCAGAAGTACAGCAAATTCCTCCCGGACCGGCGACTGACAAAGGCATTCTGGCTTCAGTTTTTATGGGTTTGGCTATTTCGAAGGATAATTCGCTGATTTATGTTTCCGGTGGACAGGAAAACAAGATTTATATTTTCGATTTGAACTCGGGTGAAAAAAAGGATTCAATCGACTGTTCTTTTGTTTCTGAAATTGTGGATTACTCACACGGCTACATTGGCGATATGGTTCTTTCGAAGGATGGGAAAAAATTGTATGCCGTTGACCAGATTGGTTTCAGGATGTTGATTATCGATACTGAAACAGGAAAACTGGAACACAACGTTCCGGTGGGCAGGTATCCGTTTGGAATTTGCCTTTCGCCCGATGAACAAAAGGTTTATGTCGCCAATGTAGGGATGTTTCAGTACAGCATGATACGCGGAATTACCGAAGAAAACGTGATTGCAAAAGCGATGAAATACCCTGCATTTGCCTATGGCAGTAAGGAAATGATTGAAGGAATTGAAACTGACAGCGTTTCAATTCCGGGTTTGGGAGAAATGAACTCGCCCGATGCATTTTCGGTTTTTACAATCAGTTTGGCAAACACAGAAAAGCCTGAAGTAATTGCCAAAACAAAAACCGGTAATTTGGTCGGCGCTTTGGTTGAGGGAATTCCGGCAGTTGGCGGTGCAAGCCCCAATTCGCTGGTTGCCACCGATAAATATGTTTTTGTAACCAACGGAACCAACGACAATATTTCGGTAATTTCCATCGAAAAAGATACGGTCGTTAATACTATATATATTAAACCCGACGAACGGGTTAAACAATTCCGTGGAGTAATTCCGTTTGGACTTGCACTTACGCCCGACAACCAGAAACTATATGTCGCCTGCTCGGGAATCAATGCTGTGGCTGTTGTTGATGTCACAAAATTGAAGGTTACAGGTTTTATTCCCACCGGCTGGTTTCCGGCCAAACTCAAGGTGAGCAACGATGGCAAAAAACTCATTGTTTCAAATGCCAAAGGTTTTGGAAGCGGACCAAACGGAGGTTCCACTTTTGATAGTGGCCCTGAGGGAAGTTACATTGGTTCACTGATGAAAGGCTCCGTTCAGGTTGTTGATATTCCTTCAGATGAAGAATTGAAAGCATATACAGAAAAGGTAATTTCAAATAATTTCAATTTCGAAAAAGCCAGTGCAGAAAAATTTGCCGGCAGGAAGAATAACCCTGTACCGCTATTCCCAGGCGAAAAAGTAAGTCCGATAAAACACATTGTTTTTATTTCGAAGGAAAACCGTACATACGATGAAGTTTTTGGTCAGATTGAAAAAGGGAAAGGCGATCCTGAGCTGGCACGCTATGGAACTGGAGTAAGTTTCAGAAACAGCAAAAGATCAGCATCCGTTGAAAATGCCGACGTAATGGTGAACCATCTGAAACTCGCACGCGAATTTGCTATTTCCGACAATTTTTATGTTGATGCAGATGTTTCTGCAGATGGTCACCGCTGGCTGGTAAATACATATCCAAACCAGTGGACAGAAACCAGTACATCGGCCAGTTACGGAGGAAACCGCGAATTTAGATTCGACTCAAAAGCACCCGGGGTTTATGCCATGAACGGCGCTGCCGGAGCGATTTATCCCGAAGATTACAACGAAGCCGGTTCGATGTGGGATCACCTGGAACGGAACAACATCGATTTTTACAACTTTGGCTTCAGCATTATGTTTGAACCGGGGATCTATGAAGAACAATACAAATACGAGGGAATCAGGCATTATATCAATTACCCTCTTCCCCAGCCTATCTGGGATCGAACCTCGAAAGTTTATCCAACCTACAACATGGCCATCCCCGACCAGTTTCGGATTGACCAGTTTCAAAAGGAATTTACCAAAAAATGGATGAACGGAAAAGATACAATGCCCGCATTAATGACAGTAATTATTCCCAACGACCACGGCGCCGAAGATCGTCCTGAAGCTGGGTACCCTTTCCGCGAAAGTTACATGGCCGACAATGATTTGGCTGTTGGCAGAATTGTGGAATTCCTATCGCACACTCCTTACTGGGAAAATATGCTAATAGTAATTACCGAAGATGATGCACAAAATGGCGTTGACCACATTGATGCACATCGCAGTATTTTAATGCTGGTTTCGCCGTGGGTGAAGAAAGATTATGTGAGCCATATCCATTACAGTTTCGGGAGTATTTTCAAAACTTTCTGGAATATTCTCGGATTGCCGTACCTGAACCAGTACGATGCCGGGGCTACCGACATGTCCGATTTCTTTACCGAAACGCCCGATTTTACAGCATACCGCGCAATTCCGGTTGACCCAAGAATCTTCGATCCACAACAAGCGCTTGATCCGTTTGATGAAAATTTCGACTGGAAAGCGCTGGAAGAATCTCCGGTAATGGACAATAAAGAAGACATGATTAACGAAAGTAAGGAAAAAGAGGAATACCGGCTGGAGAACAGGGAGAAGGAAAAATAAACAGATTGATTCATTTTTAGCAGACAATAAAATCAAAATATTTACCTTTCGGCCCAAAATAATCTGTTATTATCATGTTATTATTCCTATTACTCAAAATGAACAGGCAAGTTGGAAAAACGCTGTTTTTAACAATCGCTTTACAATTTTTCACTCTTTCAATGCTATTTGCACAGGGATTTTTACACCGTAATGGCAGATATATTTACGACGGTTCAGGCAAGGAAGTGATATTAAGGGGAATTGGCACCGGTAACTGGATGCTTCAGGAAGGCTACATGATGCAGACTTCGGGAGTTGCGAACACACAATATGAATTCAGGGCGAAACTGGTCAGTACAATTGGCGAAGCAAAAACCGACAGTTTTTATACTGTTTGGCTCGATTCTCATTTCAGGAGAATTGATGTGGATTCCATGAAATCATGGGGTTTTAACAATGTGCGCGTTGCCATGCATTACAAATGGTTCACACTGCCCATTGAAAAGGAACCAGTTGCAGGTCAGCAAACATGGCTCGACAAAGGATTTACGATGATTGATTCACTGCTTGACTGGTGTGGTGACAACCAGATGTACCTGATTCTCGATTTACACGGGGCGCCGGGCGGACAGGGAAAAGATGCAGCGATTTCGGATTATGACAAAACAAAACCTTCGCTTTGGGAGAGCCAGGCAAATAAAGATAAAACCATTGCCTTGTGGCGAAAACTTGCTGAAAGGTACAGTGATGAACCCTGGATTGGGGGATATGATTTGATTAACGAACCCAACTGGAGTTTCCCGAATGGAAATACTCCGCTGTGGGATTTGCTGAAGCAAATAACCAGCGCGATACGTGAAGTTGACAAAAACCACCTTATTTTTATCGAAGGGAACGGATTTGCTAACGATTACAATGGATTGCCAGCGATTTGGGATGACAATCTGGCAATCAGTTTTCATAAATACTGGAATTACAATACTCAGGAATCGATAAACTTTGCTATCAATCTGCGAAATTCGCGAAATGTCCCAATCTGGATGGGCGAAAGTGGTGAAAATTCCAACAATTGGTTTACCGGATTAATTGAACTGCTCGAAAAAAACCGCATTGGCTGGTCGTGGTGGCCGGTTAAAAAACCAGGTATTAATAATCCGCTCAGGGTAACTGTTAACAGCGATTATACAAATCTTGTCAATTTCTGGAAAGGAACAGCGGCCAATCCCGGAGTTGATGCGGCTTTTAAAGCCGTGCTTCAATTTGCAATCAATCACCGACTCGAAAATTGCTATTACCAAAGAGATGTTGTTGATGCGATGATCAGACAACCCCATTCAACCGAAACCATTCCTTTCAAAATATTTAAAACCGGCGAACCAATTTTTGGTGCCGATTACAATCTTGGAAGAACCGGTTTTGCCTATTTCGATAATGATACTGCCAATTTTCATGGCAGTACAAATGTTTATACCGCCTGGAACCAGGGCTGGGGTTACCGAAACGATGGTGTGGATATTGAAATCTGCAAAGATTCTGATGAAAATAACGGATTCAACGTCGGCTGGACCGGGAACAATGAATGGATGGAATACACGGTTGAAGTGGATTCAACAGCAGCTTATACATTAAATGTACGTTCTGCTTCGGGTTCGGGAGGTTCAAAAATCAGACTCGAAATTAGGGGACAGTCAGTTACTCCGGTTATTCAGTTGCCGGGTACCTCAGGTTGGCAGAGATGGCAAACCAGCACTTATCAGGGAGTGATACTTGAAAAAGGGATAAATAAAATCAAGCTTATTTTTGATCAGGGAGGTTCAAATTTGAATTATTTCAGTTTTTCAACTCCGGTGGAAGTTGAAGAACTTGCCTTTAAAAATCTTTATGCCGAAACTTCAAACGATGGGAAAACAGTTTTTTTGACACTAAACAAACCTGTGACTTCTCCCAATTCCGAATTAAACATTTCTGAGTTCACGGTAACCATCAACAATAATTCTGTTGAAATCAGTGAAATTACCATTGACGACAAAAGCAGTAAAGTTCTTGTAATCAAAGTAAATGACCCGTTATTTTATGGTGGGACTATCAAATTATCGTACAACGGAAACAACATTTTCAGCGATGAACAGGCATTGGAAATGTTTTCGAATTTAACTGTTGCCAATAAACTTCCTGTCCGATATAATCTTCCCGGCAGAATTCAATCCGAAAATTACTACTATAATAATGGTATGGTATCAGAAACCTGCACCGATACCGGAGGTGGTTTTAACATGGGTTATGCCAATCCGGGCGATTATCTTGATTACCTGGTTTATGTTCCATCGGCAGGGAATTACAAGTTTAATTTCCGGGTGGCATCCGAGCGTTCATCAAGCCAGATAATTATTCGTGTTGGAGAAGGGAACTCATTTACCGCAGTTGATACAGTTACCATTACAGGTACAGGTGGATGGCAAACATGGAAAACGATTTCATCAACCGCATTTCTTCCTGAAGGCAGATACACACTGAGAATTTATGTCAGGTCGGGTGAATTTAATACCAACTGGTTTGAGGCGGCAAAAGCGCCAATCACGGGAATAGAAACGGATGCAATAAATGGTTTCCGGATTTATCCGAATCCGGCAAATGATAAAGTTACCATCGAAACGGGTGGTTTGCAGGGCGGAGAAAAAATCGTAACCTTTTACAACGCAAACGGACAAATTGTGCAAACCAATAAATATTCTGAGCCAAATCAAACCGAAATTGATATTTCAAATCTAAGCAAAGGTTTGTACTTTGTGGAAATTAAAGCTGGAAACGGCTTTTTGAAGACTGCAAAACTCGTGGTTTGGTAAACTTTCTCTATTTTTTGATTTTACTCGCACCCGAAAGTGCATCGATATTTACCTTCGGATCGAAAACTACCGGAACGGCATCTTCCCTTGCCGCATCTCTTATTTTCTGAGGTGAAACATTTATTTTGCCGGTCATTAATTCGGGGCGATTGAAGTTGTGCAGGTAATTATTGTAGAAATCCGGATCTTTCTGAGGTAAAACAAAAGGTTTCCCAAATTTCCCGGTCTCGTCAAAATGAGCAATAAAAGTACGCGTATGAACTCCGTCGAGTCGGCGGCTGCTAAAAATCAGCCACCGCCCATTGGTTGACCACGAATGATAACTTTCTGTTTCGTCGCTGTTGATTTCGTTGGTAGCACGGTATTCCCACGTTTTCAGATCGAGAATATACAAATCGCTTTTTTTGTGATGAATGGTAAAATAGCCGTAATCGGTCATGCAAAAAACCAGGAACCTGCCATCGGGCGAACATTTTGGAAAAGTGATGCTTTTGCCAGTCAGTTTGGCCGAAATTATCGTGTCTGGCATACCCCACAGATTTTTTTCAGGATCGTAACCAATTCGCATCAGGCTGTACCTTGTAATCATTCGCGTTGAATCGTTGGTGGCTTCGCCGGCGCTGATGTAAAAGATGGTTTTTCCGTCGGCCGACCATTCCGGCAGGTTTTCGCGGCTGCGGGTCGATACTTCGGGCGAGGTAGTTAAAATATTTGATTGTGTATCGTAAACTACCAAATCGGAGTATTTATCGCTCACTTCGTTGCTTTGGCCTTTGAAAACATAAAAATTCTGGTTTATCTTATTCACCGAAAATGCTATGTGCCGTCCATTTGGGTTCCACGCACCATAAGACGCCGAAGCAAGGGTAAAATCGGTTTTGGTTTCAATTTTTTCGAGTTTGCCATTATTGTATATTACAGTACCCGGAAAGTCAGACCGAATATGAAACATAAATTTTTCAGGGTTATTTTTGCTTAGTGAATGACAGTTGATGCAACCGCCGTTAACCGATTTATTCTGAATTATCGGGCTTTCCCTGAAATTTTCCAGGTTACGTTGGTAAAGCCCCATTTCGAACCATAAAACGTATGCCGAGTTGATTAACCGGTAACTCAGGAAACTGTCTATTTTTTCCCTGGCAATAATTTGCCTGACAGTATTGAACTTTGACCATATTCCTTTATTTTGACAAAAAATTTCAATATTCAATTCTTCGCCCTGATTGGCTGCCAGCAATTTTTTCCATTTTGATCCATTAATTCTTATTGCCGGAATACGTGAAAAAATAGTTACATCATTTCCATTTTTCGATGTTAATCTTACCATAAATGCTTCGCCTGGTTCCTGGATAACAAAATTAAGAGGGGCAATATTGGGTGGAATGGTTATCCCGGCATAATCGGGGAAAATTGCGGGCAACTCAACGCCCTGTTTCCACTCCCTCGGCAGTTTGTCGTTACCGCATGTACCTGTTATCAAACCAACTGTGAACAGAAAGAGGTATTTTATTAGAATTTCCAGGTTCATTTGCTTATCAATTTTCAGTTTCAATAATTTGCCTCCACTGGCCGGGTTCCAAGTTTAACATTGGTAACTTTTGGACTCAGAAACAAAACATAATACCAGTAGGTATTTTTAAAAGCCTGGGTTGCCTGTTTTGCCTTATCTCTGTCTCCTTTTGCGGCGCTTGTCAGTTTGGCAAATTCATTAAACCTGCTGGTTGTTTGCTGTGAAATCCGAATGCGGTTCAGAAATTCGTTATTTCTTGACTGTGAGCGGAAAAGAATAACAGCTTCTTCCAAAACCACCGGCAATTTTTGATATTTCAATTTTTCAATGTATTGAAAATCAACGGTGAGCGATGCCAAATCATGTTCAAGCAAATCTAAGGCAATCAAACATTCGAATGCCGCTTTGTTTTGAGGGTTTTTTTCGAGCTGGCCAATCAGTTTTACCGGAGGGTCGCCAATCATACCTTCGGTTTTGTTCATATCTGTTCTTTTCCTGACAATCAGCGAATCAAAATCTGCAAGTTCAGGCCTAATTGTATACTGACGATAATTCTCAACCCACTTTTTCTCTATCGGATTGGAGGCAAGCACATTTAAAAAAGTACTGGCTGCTTTGGGGTTATTCATAATTATACAGTTTAAAATGAGCCTTTTCAGCACCCGTGGACTGTTGGCCATTAACGTTTCAGATTCGAATGCATACCGTTGAGATTCATCGATATTACCCAAATCGAAATAGAAATCGCTGTTTGGCAGGGCAACTTCAGAAGCAAACGGCCTGTCAAGAAATAATCCCTGCGAGCCTAGAAGTTGCTCATAATCAAAAAGTTTTTCAAGTAACTGCCCTGTATTCATCAACGCACGGTTAAACTGAAAATTAACCATCCTGTCGTATGTTTTCAGATTTCCGCTTAATTCAAGCACTTTGTTCCAGTTTTGCCTGTTGGCCTGATAATCAATTTCACATTTTAGTTTTTCTGCAGGTTTGAACTCCTTGTAAAGAACATATCCGGATACTACAACCAACAGCAATAATTGGATTGCAACAGCAATATCCCAACTGCTGTATTTGGGTTTTAAAGCTTTTTGAGATCTTGATTTTGAAGTTGATTTAATTTTTGCGGAAATCCTTTTCTCACGGAATTTTGTGGTTAATCCATTGATATCAGCTAATAAAATAACAACCGGAATAATTGCAAGTGCAATATAAAAAAGGGTTGGCCTGCCGTATCTCAGCATTGCCGCCACATCGGGTGTTGAACGAAAAAAAGAACTGTTCAACGAGGAAAGAAAAATATACCTGTGAGCCAGATAAGGAATCAGCAAAGCCCCTGCAAGCAGAATCGAACTATTGATAATTAATACCTTAACAGATTTAAAAGACAGAAGTAACATTGAAGAAACCATAAAAATCAGAAAATACATCCCCCCGCTGATGTAATACAAAAAAATGCCCGCTATTAAATTATGGTAAGAAATCGTTAATCCTGTGGTTTTTTGAAAAGCCGCACATACGAATAAAAAAGCTGAAACCACGAAAAGGTTGAAAATAACAGCAAAATGAAATTTGTAATCGCACATCAGGGCTATTAAAATTATCTGTATTAATGGAATTATAAAAAACAACAAATGCCGTTTCTCCCCACTGATAACAATTGACTTAAAAACAAAGAAAGAAATCAGAAATCCAAATACTGAAACAATGAGGCTCCCCATCCAATTTGAATAAAAAAACTGCGAAATAAACAAGGCCATATATTCAGCCGGACCACCTGCAAAAACCATAAAATAATGAATAAATACATCTGTTGATTGCCAGGCAATTTGTTGATTTTGGTGATGCAATGAGGGATTTACAGCAAAGGACAAGAATGAAAAACAGAAAAGAGCAATTAGCACATTGACGATATAAAAAAAATTTTCGGGTTTCATACTGTTCTTCAAACTTAATAACCGGCCAATATTTTATGAAGGCAATATTACGCAAAAAAACATCGATTTATATTTCTGTAAACGGGTTTAACAGCATGAAAAAACTGCTTTAAAGTGATAGGAAAAGACTATTTATATTGTACCTGAAACTGTTTTCCGTCTATTTAACCGCTGAGAAATGTTAAATATGATTTTAATTAAATTCATAAGAAGCTGAAATACAAATACATTTACAATTGTTGCTAATAAATATTAAAAACCAGTTAAAATAAATTCAATAAAAAACATATTTTTGGGGTTTTAGAAAAACATGAGATATGAAGAAACCAATTAAACTAATCCTTGTGGCAATCTTTGCTATCGGGATGTTCGGGATGACCGGATGCGTTGATCATCAGGAAAGATATGAAACACCTCCGTGGTTAGGAGGTTCAAGCATTGAAACTCTTAAAGAAAGAGGGAACTACAATACTTTCCTCGAACTTATGGAAAAAGCAAATTATACAGTGCCCATTTCCAAGCAATTATTTACACTGTTTGTACCTAATGACGAGGCCTTTGCAACCTATTTTAAGTCGGTTGGCAAAAACTCGGTGGCTGATTTAACCAAAGATGAAGCAGTTCAGTTGTTCACGCTGCATGTTTTGCGCAATCCACGGTCAAGAACTCAACTGGTATATGAATATGCATGGGGCGAGTTTCAGGGGCCAAATCAGGCTGCACCTATGGGAGAGTATGCTTCCCTGTTCCATCGAAAGCCAACACCAAGTACTTCCATTCCTTATTCCGAAGTTGTAAAATACGATACTCCCGGCCAAAAAGCGGGAACTGAGCTGTTAATGTATACAGGTGGAAAAAATATAGGGCTTTTTACTGAAGAATTTTTTACCGATTTTGGTGGCAATCCAAATGGGGACGATTACCTTTTTATGTTCCCCGGAAGCACATGGAAGAAAGGTTACACCCCGAATTTAAAGGCGATGAACTGGCACAATGCACAGGTAATCCCCAATCCCGAAATCCCTGATGAATTAGAAGTCCGCACAGCAAGCGGTTTTATTTATTTTCTTGACAGGGTGGTGGCGCCAATGAAAAGTATTGAAGAACACATGCGTGCAAACCTTGATAAATACGGATTATTTTATGATATTCTGCAAAGGTTTGCTGAATATGGCAATCAAAGAACAGACGAACAGGGCAGGATTTTATATATGAAAAATTACACATCACCTCTTTTTAACCTTGCCGAAGAAAGAGGGCCGTCAACCAATACCGCCGTTCCGCCGCAGAATATGTGGACAGCATTTTTACCTCCAAATGACGTTCTTCAAAATTACTTAAACAATACTGTTCTAAAATATTACAATTCGCTTGACAGTGTGCCAAGAGTTACCCTGTTTTACATTCTTCAAACTCAGTTATCGGCGCGGCTGGTAGTGATGTCGGCATTGGAAAAAGGTTATTTCAATGCCTTTGGCGATGCTATGGATATACCGAAATCGGACATTGCATCCGGCTACATGTGTAGTAACGGCGTTGTTTACGAGTCAAAAAAAGTACTTGAGCCAAACGTCTTCACCTGTGTCCCGGGATTACTGTTCATCGATAAAGACTATTCAACTCTGCTTTATGCATTAAATGCTGCAAATATGCTTACAAGTCTTTCGAATCCTGACTCTCCTGTTACCCTGTTTGCTTCAACCAACGCAGAACTCGAAAAATATGGGATAAGGTATAACGCCACCAATGCCGTTATAGAATTCCGAAGTCCGGCAAATGGTAAATGGAACCCGATGGGCTCAACTGAATTAAGTATATTTGCCCAGGATCAAATATACAAAGGCAGATTATCTGATTTTAGCGGTGATGGTACTTTCGTTAAACTGACATCAGAAAATTATATACGTTATGCGAATAATAAGATTTCTGCTGCTGAAAATCAGTTTAAAAGCCAAGTAGCCGGTGTTACAGATGTCATTGAAAATGAACGCAACGGATTTTTAGTTAAAGTAGATAAACCGATACAATCAAGACTTCTAATGGGCGATTACCTTAAGTCTGATCCCGAAGTTTCTGATTTTGTAAAATTGCTGGAAGCTACAAACCTGCTTGCCAGGGCCCAATTTTCAGACACCAGGGAGGTTTATTTCA
>WTWZ01000004.1:133514-147160 GCA_009773765.1 Prolixibacteraceae bacterium
TTTTTGGCTGCAGCCAAAAACTGGACTGGTTTTATCCCCACCAATTCAGCAATGAAAAAAGCCAGGGATGAGGGTTTTATTAATATTCCTGTGACACCTACTACCGGCTGGTTTAGCAGGCTTTCCACCGCCGGAAAGGATTCCGTCAGCAGTTTTATCATGTACCATTTTATTAAGGACGATGTGGTTTTTGATGATGGGAAACTCTCAGGGAATTTAAACACCAACCGCACATTTAGAAACGAAGAAGGCAGAACGGTTAATGCTACAGTGAAAATTACAAATATCCCTAATAATCTTTCACTTTATGATGTTTCAGGGCAGGTTGTTTATCTGAACAATGCCAAAGCAAATATTTTGGTCAGAAAAGGTGTTTGCCACAAAATAGATACTGTTCTAAAATATTATAAGTAGTATAAAAAAGTCAAACTAAATCTGATATGAAAAGAATTATATTACTTTCAGCGCTACTAATTTGTTTATTATCAAGCTTTAACAAAGCTCAGGGACAATCGGCAATAATAAGGGGAAAGATCATTGATTCCTTAACAAAAGAAACCCTGATGGCCGTTAATATTGTTGAAATCGATAAAAACGGCAGGTTTATCAGTGGAACTGTTACCGATATCAACGGGAACTACGTTTTAAAGGTTACCGATTTAAAAAACCAGGTACAGGTGTCATTCATAGGATACAAAAAACAGACTTTTGCAATTGATGGCAGGACAACAATCGATATAACCCTTGAAACAGAATCAATTGCAGTTCAGGATGTTGTTGTAACCGGCTCAAAAATGGCTAACGACGGGACGACTCAAATTCGCGACAGGGCAACTGCCGTAACCCGGCTCGAGTTAAAAGGAATGGAAACCGTTATGTCAACCTCGGTGGAAGATATGCTCCAGGGCCGGTTGGGAAATGTTGATATATCATCAGTTTCGGGCGATCCAGGCGCCGGATTAAATATCAGAATCAGGGGAACAGCTTCGTTGAATGCCCGTAACAAACCACTTATTGTAATCAATGGGATACCTTATGACGCCAATATTGATGACAGTTTTGATTTTGCCAGCGCGGATATTGAAAAATTTGGCAATTTGATTGATGTTTCCCCTGAAGATATAGAGTCAATAGAAGTTTTGAAAGATGCCGCCTCAACAGCAGTATGGGGATCGCGGGCCTCAAACGGAGTTTTGATGATAAAAACAAAACGTGGGTCCAAATCGAAACCCATTTTTGAATACACTTTTAAAGCAACTTCAGCACATGAACCCGAACCAATCCCAATGCTCGACGGGGCAGGTTACGCCCGTCTTATTGCCGAAGAACACTATAATGTTACCTATAATAATTTCTTTACCGACGATGGGCGATTTGACACGGGAACTTCAGATGAAATCGCTTTCAACCCTGAATTTGAGCAATACAACAATTACTCACAAAATACAAACTGGGTTAAGGAAATTACACAGGTAGCTTTCACTCAGCAACACGACTTTTCAGTTCGTGGAGGGGGTGATAAATCAAGATACAATATGTCGATGGGATATTTTGACGAGGGTGGAACTACCATTGGCAATAACCTCGAAAAACTAACCCTCCGCAGTTCGCTTGATTATGACCTTTCTTCAAAAATTCAGTTCATGTCCGACATCATGTTTACACGTTATAACCAGGATAATACCTATGATGTTGAAGACGGTGAATTCGGCGGATGGAAATCTGTAAGGGCTGTTGCTTACCGTAAAATGCCAAACCTTTCGGTTTATGACCTCGATACGCTGGGCAACAGCACGGGTGAGTATTTTACGCCTATTTCAACTTTACAGGGAAACGCAAGGGACAATTACAACCCTGTTGCATTTGTAAATTTGGGCACACAAAAAAGATTTAGAGACAATGCCCGGGCCCTGTTTAGTGTTAAATATAACATTACCCAGCAATTTTGGTGGAAAGCTACAGTAACACTCGACCTTTTCGACCAGAAAATATCCAAATTTCTGCCTTATAAAGCAATCGGGTACAACTATGATAACGATATAACCAACCGTGCGTCCAATGAATTTTCAAAGAAAAGTTCCATATTCACAATAAATCAATTTTTTTATCGTCCCGACTTTGGTACCGATCACGATGTGTCTTTTATGGGCCAGATAGATACCGAAGAGTCCCGCTCAAGATGGTATAAAACAGAGTCGAGCCAATCAGCATCTCCATTTTTAACCGAACCGGTAAATGATAAGCACCTTAATTATTTTGGCGCCAGTTATACCGAATACCGTTCCTTGGGATTTTATGCAACAGGTAGCTATAAATGGAAAGATAAGTATAGTGTGATGCTGGGAGCCAAATACGAAGGAAATTCGAAATTCAGTAAGGAAAGCCGCTGGGGCTTGTTCCCAACTGTTGCAGGGTTCTGGCGTTTATCGGGCGAGGAATTTATGAAAAGCGCAAATTTCGTTGATGACCTGAAACTGAGATTAAGCTGGGGACAGAGCGGTAACTCGCCTGCCGGAAATTATTTGTATTACAATACTTACAGGGCGGGTTCAAACTATTCGTATATGGATATGCAGGGTGTTCAGCCAAGTGGGATTGAACTTACAAGTTTACAATGGGAAACCATTGACCAGGTTAACCCGGGGCTTTCTTTTATCGGGCTGAACAGCAGGATGACTGTTGAAGTTGATTATTACGTCAAAAAAACATTGAACCTATACCTTGAAAATTCAGGAATCCCTGATCATACAGGCTTTGCCAGTATCGACCGCAATGACGGTGAAATGGAAAACAGGGGGTATGAATTCATGATAGATTATACCGTTGTCCGGAAAAAAGATTTTCAGTTGAATTTTAACATAAATCTTTCAAGCAATAAAAATAAGGTCATCCGCCTACCTGAAAACTATAGCCTTATTTATGGGAACATGCTCGAAAATGGAAACTATAAAATAAGTATTACGCCCGGTGAACCAATTGGAGGATTTTTCGGGTACGAATATCTTGGGGTATATGCCTCTAATGCCGATGCCATTGTAAGGGATATAAACGGAGACCCAGTTTATGGTATTGGCTCAGAAACTCCTTTAAAAATGATTATGGGTGGCCCGTCAGGTTACGTATTTGAAGGGGGTGATGCAAAGTACAAAGACCAGAATTACGATGGAAAAATTGATGAGCTCGATCTTATCTATCTGGGCGATTTAAACCCAAAAATTATGGGTGGTACCGGGTTTAGGGTCCAATACAAGGGATTTGTGCTGAACTCATTCTTCTATTTCAAATACGGACAGGAAATTATCAACCAAACCCGCATGGATACTGAAAAAATGTATAACTACGATAACCAGAGCACTGCAACCGACTGGCGCTGGAGAAGAGAAGGCGATATAACTAATATGCCACGGGCGCTTTACAACCAGGGTTTTAACTGGTTAGGTTCTGACCGTTTTGTTGAAGATGGCTCGCATATCAGGTTAAAATCATTATCGCTGAGCTATAATGTTAAACCCGAATTTAGCAGACGGTTAAAGTTGAGCGATATGAAATTGTTTGCCACTGCATACAACCTGTACACATGGACCAATTATTCAGGCCAAGACCCTGATGTGGCGCCGCCGACCAGACCTGATTCTCTGCCAAAAGACTTCAGCAAAACCCCGCCAAGTAAAAGATTCATGCTTGGGCTAAATATTATTTTCTAACAATTAAATATTAATTCAATGAGGAAATTAAATATAAAAGGTACGGTAATAATTGGCCTGTCGGCATTAATTATTGCAACTACATCATGTCAGGATTATTTAACAGTTGCCCCTGAAAATGACCTGATAAAAGAAAAATTCTGGACAAAAACTGCAGACGTAAACAGCGCCCTTGCAGCATCTTATAATGCCATGCGGAAAGCAAGCCTTCAATCATTAATATTTGGCGAGGTCCGTGCCGATTTGGTAAATTTTACAGGTGCGCAATTTGCCGCTTATGCCCAAATTGGAGCAAGTAATATTAGCCCCACAAATCCGGTTGTTAGCTGGAAAGATTACTATGCGGCAATTAACCTTGCAAATACACTCATGTTTTTTGATGATGAGGTATTTGCCAAGGACAAAACATTTACGAAAGAAATGATGGAAGCTATTGAAGCAGAAGCGCTGTTTATCCGTTCATTGTCCTATTTCTACCTTGTGCGTTTATGGAAAGATGTTCCGTTGGTATTGGAAGCATCAGTTTCTGATACAACAAATCTGTACATAGGGAAAAGTCCTGAGAATGTAGTTATCAACCAAATCATCAGCGATCTTTTAAAAGCCAAGGATTTGGCATATACCACAGAATTTAAGGGGAGCGACTATTTCTACGGACGAGCAAACAAATACTCAATCATGGCCCTTCTGGCAGATGTTTACCTTTGGAGCGAACAGTATCAGAAGTGTTATGAGTACTGCGATTTGTTAATCAATTCAGGAATGTATGCCCTTGAAAGTACCGAAACTATGTTTAATATTTATTATCCTGGAAACTCTCCTTTGGAAAGTATAATTGAACTTCAGTATAATGATGCACTTGATAACCAGGAAAACCCGCTTTACTTTGATTTGGTCCCTGTGTGGGGGGGCGGTGGAGCCCAAATAGATACTCGGAACCTGAATTTACTTATGGGAAATGAAGATATCCGTCAATTTGGGGGCAAAGGAGCGATATGGAAATACAGGGGAAAAGATGCATTGGGCCTTGTTCCCAGAACAGGAACTGAACGCGACGCCAACTGGAATATATACCGGTATGCCGACATACTACTTATAAAGGCCGAAGCAGCAATTGAGCTTAATAAGTTTGATGAAGCCAACAACCTGATAAGAGAATCGCTATTACGGGCAGGTATGCCTTATGAAGATGCAACTGATAAAACTGATTTAAGAGATGCTCTTTTAGACGAAAAAGGCAGGGAGTTTCTTTTCGAAGGAAAACGCTGGTTTGATTTGTTACGGGCAGCAAAAAGAAATAAATTTCAGAATAAACAGATTATTATTGACATGATCCTTGCTGGCGCCGATATTAAACAACAGGCCATTTTGAAAACAAAAGTGTACGATACGTTAAGCTATTACTTACCTATAGCCGAACGTGAACTTATTTACAACCAGAACCTGGTTCAGAACCCTTATTACGATCGGTAGAAAAATTAAAAGTTATTAACATGAAAAATATAGTTTGGCGCATTTCAGCAAAAGTCAGCAAATTAATATTATTTGCTTTGATAATGTTTGGGTGCAAACAGGATCCTGTTTTATGGAAAGTTGTATCTACACAGCAGGTAATTAGTGAATATGTAGCTAGTAGAGAGGATTTCTCCGAATTTAATAAGATTTTGGAGAGTACCGGGCTAAACAGCCTTCTGGCAGTTCGGGGGCCATATACGTTGTTCCTTCCGTCAGATGAGCAAATGAAAGCTTATTATACTGAAAAAGGGGTGAAATCATACACAGAATTTAGTGAGGATTTTTTAAAGACACTTACGCTAAACCACATAATTAACCGTCAAATCGAATCCGGGGATATTGGCCTGGGCGCAATCAGTGAGCCAAATGCAATTGGCGATTTTATTGTTACTGAATTTGTTGGCTCTGATATTATCCTGAACAAGAAAAGTAAAATAATTAAAAGAGATATTTTAGCTTCGAATGGTGTGGTGCACCATATTGGCAAAGTGCTTGATCCAATCGCAAAAAATGTTTATGAAGTGCTTTCCGGCAATCCATCCTATTCAATATTTACCGAAGGATTAAGACGTACAAATCTTAAAGATACCTTGCAGATCATCTCTTTTATGTATGGTAAAAAACCCGCTCGTACCCGTTTCACAATACTGGCCATAGCAGACTCCACTTTTAACAGGTTTGGAATTACATCCATCAACGATTTAATTGCAAAATATACTAATGCCCCCGACAGTATTACATACCTGAATAACGGATTTTACAGGTACATGGAATATCACTGTCTTGCAAATACTTACTTCCTAAGCGATTTGAGATTGAATACCAATCTTTATCCAACCCTGACATACGACAACAACGTTTCCATAACAGTTGATACCGACTATAAAATTAACCTCGATCCTAAGACCAAAGAATATACAAGCTTTGTGATTGACCTAAGCAATAATCCTGCGAAAAACGGCACTGTTCATACGATTTTAGGGCTTTTACCTGTTCAACAGCCCCGGCCTGTTACATTGGTATGGGAAACAACAGACCATTTCGATATGAAACAGGGCGACTATTACACAAAATATTACGAACGTTGGTTTGACGGGCAGAATACGTTTGCCAATATTAAATGGGAAGGCGACTATTTGCTGTATTATTATAAGATAAATCATGGCTTGATTCGTGACGATGCTTTGAGTATGAGTGGTTGGTGGTGGGTTGAGGTAACCACACCAAAAATCATGAAGGGCAAGTACAGAATAACTGGCAATATTTGGAGTGGGCAGATTAATTATGCTGTTTATGTTGACGGTGTTAATACTGCACTTATTAAAACTTCTGACCCGGCGAATAGCACAACCTGGGCTGAAGTTGAATGGACTACTACCACAACCCATAAAGTTAAAATAGTAAATACAAGCCCTGGTTTATTGTTCTGGGATACAATCATATTTACACCTATTAATTAATTCAATACCTGTTAAATAATTTAATACAGTTTTGAAATGACAAAAAGAAACTTTTACCCGACCTGTTTATTCCTTATAACCTTGTTTTTTGCCATTAACACCAGTCAACCGCTTATGGCACAGACATCTGAAATTAATATTAAAGGTGTGGTTACGGAATCAGGCACCAGGCTCCCTCTTAAACAGGTTTCAATTTCAGTATCATCAACAGGTACAACAGCAGTTACCGATGAAAGGGGAGAATTTACCATTTCAGTACCTAACCTGGAAGTAGAATTAGTTATTAACCTGCCCGGGTACAATTTGCGAAATATCTTCCTTAACGGGAGGGAATTCATTACTGTATCACTGGTTTCTGCCGATTACAGTACTTTTGATAATTCGTTTTACACACCAACGGGCATAGTAACTGTTAAAGATGCTGTATATTCAGTTGCCTCGCTTGTGTCAGGCGATATAAATTTTTCAAATGCAACCTCGTTTGATCAGGCGCTTCAGGGAAAGGTGCCCGGAATGTCAGTAATCCAGCAATCTGGCATGCCGGGCCACAGAACTTTTATGAGTGTCCGTGGAATATCATCCTTATACGCCAACACAGAGCCATTGCTGTTTATTGATGGGATGATTCACGATTATTCGTATGCCAATTCCAGCCTTTTGGAAGGATTTTCCTTAAATCCGATGGATGTTTTGGACATCGATGATATTTCCAACATCTCAATACTAAAAGATGGCCTGTCATATCTTGGCGCTGCGGGTTCAAACGGAGTAATCAATGTTAATACGGAGCAAAAAGCCGAAACCAGCACAGTGATGAAATTTTCTGCTTATGGCGGTGTAACAATGGCTCCAAAAAATCAGGATTTACTCAATGCCGGTGAGTTTAAAAATTACTTCACCGAAATGTTAAATTCACAGGGATATAATTCCGGCGATATTAATACCATTTATCCATGGTTAAAAGGAAATCCCTCATCCAAAGATTATTATAAATACAACAACAGTACCGATTGGCAGGATGAAACATTTTCGCCTTCTGCTGTTTCAAAATTTCATTTCTTCCTAAAAGGGGGCGATGATATTGCTACTTATAACATTTCAACCGGTTACCTGTCACACAAAGGAATATATGAGAATTCAGCCTATACACGATATAATCTCCGTATAAACGGTAAAATCAATATCTCCGATAAGTTCTCAGTAACTCCAAATGCCAAATTATCGCTTGCAGACAGCAAACTGGCTAACCATGGGCCAAGTGCGTGGAAAAACCCTATACTGGCATCAGCGTTAAAACCATCGGTAATGGCCCCTTATGCCAGGGATCCTGAGACAGGCGCTACACTTGATTATCTGGATGATGTAGGTAATGTTTTTATGGTAAGTAACCCAACAGCAATTACACAAAATGCCCAGGGTTCAAACCGGAATTACCATTTTCTTTCATCAGTTACTGCCGCTTACCGGTTTAACGAACATTTTAACATTTCAACTTTGGTCGGGATAAATTTCAACAACTCGCGGGAAAACATTTTCCTGCCTGATATAGGTATGGTACAGGTTGATTCAGCATATAACAGTCCCGGCGATTTTGTATTTGAATTCCGTTCAACGCAGAATCATACAACATTTACCTATACTAATAAAACTGCTTCGGGCCATTCAATTGTGGCAAATGCCGGGTACAGGTATATGCAAAACAGTTACAAGTATAATTTAAGTACCGACCTTAATACACCTTCCGATGATTTTAAAAGCCTGGGGCAGGGTTCACAGTACAGTTTTCTCCGTTCTACTGTCGGAGACAACAGAGGCCTGAAATGGATATCTTTTTATGGTGACTTCAGTTATAACTTCAGAAATAAATATTTTGTAAACGCCAACATGTCTTATGATGGAAATTCGGCTACTAATGAATTAAACCGTTATAATATCTATCCATCTGTTGGGGGTGCATGGAGGCTTTCATCAGAAGACTTCCTGACTAATGCAAGCTGGCTTGAGGATTTCAAAATCAGGGCGTCATATTCTGTTGCCGGTAATATGTTCAGCAGTGTTTACGATAATTCGAAATTGTATTACACTGACCGCAGGATGAATGGAACAGGTGTTTTAACACGCGAAATCATTCCAAATGAAGACCTGGAACTTGAGAAAAAGAACACTATTAATGCCGGCGCCGACCTTTCTGTGTTTCAACAACAACTTAACGTTCATGTCGATTTCTTTAAATCGAATGTAAACAACCTGGTTATCAGACAGGAACTTCCTCCTACTTTCGGTTATACCGATTATTATGACAATGGCGGTAAACTTGAAGTTACTGGACTTGCAATTTCGGCTGATACCCGTTTACAATTCAGCGATCTTATTTGGACAATTGGAGCATCAGTGAGCAAAGAAATTACAAAAATCAAAAGCCTGACTTTCATTAACCCTAATACAACCAGTATTATTACAACAATTGATGCAGCCCAGTTTATAACATCGGCAGGTAACCCAGTAAATGCATATTACGGTTACAAAACCGAAGGACTGCTTTCAAGCGCCGAAGCAGGAAAAATTATTGGGCCGAACGGTGCCATGATGCAGGAAGGTGATATTAAATTTAAAGATGATGGCGATAACATCATCAATGAGAACGACAAAACCATAATTGGCGATCCAAACCCTGAACTCTTTGGAAATATATTTACAGCCTTTGCCTATAAGAATTTTCAACTTTCCGCTATTTTCAATTATTCAGTTGGTAATGATGTGTTCAATTATGTGAGGTACAAAACCGAATCGATGAGCGGATACGACAACCAGTCGAAAACAGTTCTCGACAGATGGACATCTGCCAATACCAGCGCTAAATTGCCAAGAATGGCATACGGCGATCCTTCGGGCAATACGGCTTTTTCTGATCGCTGGATTGAAGATGGCTCATACCTGCGCCTTAGCCAGTTAACATTAAACTACAATGTTCCGCCAATACAGGGATTTATAAAAGGAGTTGCCATTTATTTAACTGCCACAAACCTCTTCACTATAACCAATTACTCAGGTTACGATCCGGATTTTATATACATGAACAGCCCGTTTTATATGGGGGTTGATTATGGCAAAATGCCACAGACGCAATCGTTTATTATTGGTTTAAAATTAGATTTATAACAGGAAAAATTGATATAAAAATGGAAAAAAGATCACGTATAACACCATACTTACTGGCAATTTTCAGTGCGATTTTGGTTCTGAGTTTCGGATGTAAGGATGATTTCTTTAACGAGACTGCCGGTGACAGAATTACCCCGGATCAGCATTATCAGTCAATAAATGACGCTTTTGTATCGACGCAGGGAGCTATTATTACGTTGCAGGATGCAATGCCAAAATTGATTATGCTCGACGGGTTGCGTTCGGACATGATGGAAGTTACACCAAATGCGGACTCTTACTTTAGAGAAATAAATTTCCATTCTATTTCGGCAACGAACCCAATTGTAAACCCATCAGATCTTTACAAGGTTATTGTTAATATTAACGAAGTGCTTGTTAATATTGACAGAGTTGCTGAAAAAGACAGAAATTATGATCAATTAACAGCTTATTCTGTTAAAGGGGCATTAGTAGGAATGCGGGCATGGACTTACCTCACACTGGCACGTTTGTACAACCAGGTAGCATACATTGATGATAACCTCACTTCGCTGCCCGCAAATCTTTCACAGACTGTTTTAACCAAAGATGCTATTCTCGACACGCTTATCAATCAGTTGGAAAACTATTTTAAGTCGGAATTTACAACAACAAAATATGCTGAATTACGATTGGATAATTATGTGAACAATAAAGCGCTGTTGGGTGAATTATATCTCGAAGTTGGCAGGTATGCCGATGCTGCCAGATACCTGAAACTGGCCTGCGAAAGTTATGGAAACCAGCCGGCTATGCTCAAAGTTGACAGATCGTACCAAAATGCAGCATGGGGTGCAATTTTTCTGAATGCAGAGTCTAATTTGATTGAAAATATTTCTGTAATCCCGTATTCCAGGGCAGAAGACCAATTCAATCCTCTTGCAGACTGGATGGGATATGACCGCCAATATCAGGTTAAACCAACAACATTACTGATCGACTCGTTTATTGCGCAGGTAGATGCAACCGGGGCAAAAGGCGATTTATGGAGAGGTGGAATCACATTTGGCGTGAAAGACTTTGTATGGACCAGTGATTCCACTTATACCTTTGGAGAAGCTTACATTACAAAATATGCGGTTGACCAAACCGATCCTTCCAGTACAGATATTATTATATCCCGGGCAGCCGATATTCATTTAATGCTGGCAGAGGCTTATAACCGAATGGGAGATGCTACTTCACAAAGGTTCGCATTGATACTTTTAAACCAGGGAATGAATAAGGAGAATCCAAAACCACCGCCATTTACCAGGTGGTCGTCCAATATTGGCGTAAGGGGAAGGGCCTATCTGCAATCACGCGAAGTACCGAAAAATATGATTTCTGCTGATTCAATCACTACTTTAATAGAAGATTTTATTATCGATGAAAGGGCGCTTGAGCTGGCTTTCGAAGGTAAACGCTGGACTGATTTGGTTCGCATTGCTGAGCGAAGGAATGATCCCTCGTATCTTGCCGACAAAGTTGCAGCCAAATTTAAAGGTACTCCGTATTACGACCAGATTCATGCAAAACTTATGAATCCTGCAAACTGGTACCTGCCTTTTAAATAAGATTACTTTTCAAACTATAAACTAAATGGCTGCAGAATAATGACAGCCATTTTTTTTCGTTTTTAAGTTTGATCTCCTTAATTTTCAGCGCTTTTCCCCGTGACAAATTACAGGCTCTGACAAGTTATTATTCGGTATAAAATGTATCAATGAGACACATATTTCAGTAATTTTATACAATCATTAAATTAAGGATTTATTTCCTGTTTTATAAACTGATCCTTTTAATCTATTCACTATGAAAACAATAATTAGAATTGTATTACTGATGTTCACAGGCTTGGTTTTCAGCTTTTGTAAACAGGAGCCCCAGATTTGGGAGAAAAAATCCCTGGAACAGCTTGCAGGAGATTATATTGCCAGTAATCCCGATCATTTTTCTGAGTTTGATAAACTTATTGAAGCAACAGATATGAAATCTGCGCTGAATGTAAGAGGCCCATATACCGTGTTTGCTCCCAACAATGAAGCTATGTTAGCTTTTTATAAGCTTAAGAATGTAAATTCGTTGGCTGAGTTAAGTGGTTCGTTTAAGGACACTTTAATTCGAAATCATATTGTAGCCTTTGAAATACAAACTGACGATATGGGCCTGGGTGCGCTTATTGAGACAAATGCAATAGGCGACTACCTGGTTTCTGAATTTGAGGGCTCCGACATTATTATTTCAAAATACGCTAAAATTATTAAAAGGAACATTAAAACTGCCAATGGATATATTCATGTGGTTGATAAAGTTTTGGATCCCGTTACAGAGGACATTTACAGTGTAATTTCTGCAGATCCGTCGTATAAAATATTTGCTGAAGGATTACGCCTTACGGGAATAAAAGATACTTTACAGTTGATAAGTTTTCCGTATGGAAAAACCATAGCCCGTACCCGCTTTACCATATTGGCCGTAGCAGATACAATCTATAATCGTTATGGTATATATAATGTCAACGATTTGATAAAGTGGTGCGGCGCCAATCCTGATAGCTTAACCTTTATAAATAATCAATTCTACCGGTATATGGAATACCATTGTTTGAATGGCAGTTATTACCTTTCGGATTTTAATACAGGCTTGTATTCGGTATTATCAAAAGACAATAATTTAATGTTTACCGTTGATACCGACTATAAAATTAATCTCGACAACAAAACAAAGAAATATACGGGTTTTATCATTCCGGCCTCTAATACCCCTGCAAAAAACGGGGCGCTTCATGCAATAAACGATATACTGCCGGTAACAGAACCTGAACCTGCTACAGTTATTTTTGAAACCACAGATTTTTTCGACCTTAAGCAGGGAGATTATTATGGCAAATATTACCAGAGATTTTTTGACGGCGAAAACACATTTGCCAAAATAAAATGGGATGGCGATTATCTGCTGTACTATTATAATCAGGGCAATCCTAATATAAATCGTGATTGTGTAAGTATGAATGGCTGGTGGTCGATTTCAATCACCTTTCCAAAAATTATGAAAGGAAAATACAGCGTTTCGATATTTCAGCCAAACTGGAACGACATTACCAATCTTGTAGCATACGTTGATGGGGTGGGCACACCCTATGTTTACAAAGGAGCTTATGGCGGTGCGGGCGGCAGCGCCGGTTTACAGAAAATTGCCGATGTGGAATTTACTACAACTGCAGAACACACCATAACTCTTAGAAATATCGTTAATGGTATGCTTTTTTGGGATTATGTAAGGTTTGATCCGGTAAAATAGAACCTACTTCATTCCCCACTTGCCGCTGCAATGAATTCCTTTCCTTTGCCCCTCCCATTCGGGGAGGTCGGCAGGGGCTTTCTTTTATAAAAAAAGGCTGCCCCGGATGAGACAGCCTTTTTTAAAATATCATGTAAAATTTATTTTACAAATTTTACAACCGTGTTATTCGCTTTCACAAAATACAAACCTTTTGTGTATCTGCTAACATCGAATTCGTGACGTGTGCCACTAACAACTACTTCTTCCATTTTAATACCCACGCTGTTGTAAATAGCAACAGTTGAGTTTGCAACCGAAAGATCAACGTATAATCTTGATACAGCCGGGTTTGGATATACTTTGAATGATGCAAGGCTGTTTTGGGAAATGGCTGTTGGTATTAATGCCAAATCGGCTTTACTAACCAAATAGATACTGTCCATGTGTATTTTCGCAGCCGATAAACCTACCTGAAAGTTAAAATTTTGAATCGTTGTTTCTTTCATAGGGCTAAAGGTGA
>WTWZ01000005.1 GCA_009773765.1 Prolixibacteraceae bacterium
GAAAATTGTTTTACAGGCTAATGCAACAAGCAGTAACCACTTCATCTGTGACTTATAATGACATTATAAAATAACTTGCTTATTGTGGATAAGCAGTTTGTTTAATTAATGGTGTTATTGCAAATACTGGCTTTCCGAAAACTTTATTACATTCGGGCATCACTAAAAATTATTTAAAATGACTTTAAAGTCCTTGCAAACCGCTCCTCGGCAACGTTTAAATCCGCTCAATGCGCTTCATGGGTTCGATATGTACTGGATTACCGGTGGCGGCGCATCGGCCATTGCCATTTAGCAAATAACCGGGGCGGAATGGTTTGAAAACAAATACATCATATTAACCGGGAGGTTTAATATATTTACAGGTTTAATACCTGCTCCGGTACACCGAAACCGAAACCTCCGGGCCTGAAAGCATTAACCTTTCATCTTCAGAAATGCGGTAAGCTAATTTAACATCAATACGGTTTTTAGAATCAATTTGGGTGAAGTAACCCAAATACGGGATAAAACCATTATTTAACTCCCCGCTATTCCCCGAACCGTCGATTGCAATTCCGGGAATGTATTTCACCCCAAAATCAAACTGGCCCCTGATTTTCACAAAATACGACCAGCCCATGTCCACTTCGGCCAGAATCCAGTCTTGCCTTTTGTAAGCATTGTAATTTAACCCGATGCTAAAATTCCGGTTCCAGTTAGTGCTGCAATATTTAAAATGATTAAACATAAAATATCCTCCGTAAATAAAATCAGGTTCATGGTTGTAGTAAGTAAAAAACGGGCCAAATTCAACCCTGTTGCCATCAAATCTTGGCAAAAATTCACCGGATTTCCATTCATGTTCGAGACTGCCAACCGGAATTAAAAACATTTTCTGGTTCAAAAATTCCTGCATTTGGCCTGCTTCAGCGTCGGTTTTATGAGTTGTTTGCAAATTTCTCCGGTGTTTTATCCTGCCAATTTCGGCAGCAAATTTTGCAATTTCGTCCTGCGAAAATTGGCGATGTTTGTAATAAGTTTTTAGGATGTAATCGGCCGCCATAAAATGGTTCATGGGTTTTAACCTGCCCATTCCCCACCCAGCGCGGCCTTCTGCGCCATACCTGAATTTATTATCTTTTGTTTGCTCATTCAAAATGGTAACCACGTTATCCGAATCGGTTGAAACACCCGTTGAATTTTGCCGGTACAAATCATAACGCGCCCATCCGCTAACCTTCACCAGTGTGTAGTTCCTTTTATTATAGTAAAACCTTGACGTATAATTTGCCGATGCTCCAGTGCGCAACCCATTTATTTTATGATCAGCTTCAATATTTGCAACAGCCGAACTGTCAACCCAGTTTCCATTTCCCCAAAGTAGCCCGGCACCCAAATTAAAATCGAACCGTTCCTGCTTGAACTCCTGAAAATCCCAATAGAACTTGTTGAACTGAAATTTTGCGGCCCCCGTGAACAGTTCCTCGTATTCGCTCCAAAATTCGGTGCGTGTTTCTTCCATTTCAGGGCTGGCAGCATAATGCAAACCCCAGTTAATTTCGTTTTTCCGGTATTGAAATATTTCTGAATTTTTGAAATTGAATTGCGCAAAACCAATATTTGAAGAAGCAATCAAAATAAAAACAATTGATAAAACTGTATCCCTTTTCATCTTCTGAACCATTCAATTTAATTTGCCAAAGTAAACAAACTAAATAAAACAAAGTGAAGTTAACAGTTAATTTCCCCCGGTAAAATTAGTTTCACGCCTAATAATTTCCAATCGTATCAGGCTATTCTAAAATTACAATCAGGTTTGGGCAGTTAAAAACCTTTGTTTAGCTTTGCTGAATCAATTAAAAAAAATTGCAATGTCGGTTAATCAGGAAATCAGGAAAGTTACCACTCACAGGTTAACGGAAATGAAATTGAGAGGAGAGAAAATTTCGATGCTTACCTCGTACGATTTCAGTATGGCCAAATTGGTTGACGAGGCAGGAATTGACGTGATACTGGTGGGCGACTCGGCCTCGAATGTAATGGCCGGGAACCAGACCACTTTGCCAATTACGCTCGAACAAATGATTTATCACGGCAAATCGGTGGTTAATGCAGTGCAACGTGCGCTGGTTGTGGTTGATCTGCCATTTGGCACTTACCAGGGAAATTCGAGGAAAGCTCTGAAATCGGCTATTAGGATAATGAAGGAAACTGCTGCAGATTCAGTTAAACTTGAAGGCGGTTCAGAAGTTATAGATTCTGTTGAACGCATTTTATCGGCAGGAATACCGGTGATGGGGCACCTGGGGTTGATGCCGCAATCCATCAATAAATTTGGCACTTACTCGGTACGTGCCCGGGAAGAAGCCGAAGCT
This sequence comes from Prolixibacteraceae bacterium, assembly GCA_009773765.1. Classification (GTDB taxonomy): domain Bacteria; phylum Bacteroidota; class Bacteroidia; order Bacteroidales; family Prolixibacteraceae; genus Draconibacterium. Next base: position 2,358 of record WTWZ01000005.1, read on the forward strand.
GAAAAGTTGGTTTCGGATGCGAGGTTGCTTGAAGAAGCAGGTTGTTTTGCACTGGTACTTGAAAAAATTCCGGCAACATTGGGAGAGAAAGTTGCCGCTTTACTGCAAATTCCGGTTATCGGGATTGGAGCCGGCAGCGGTGTTGACGGACAGGTTCTGGTAATTCATGATATGCTGGGAATTACACAACAGTTTTCCCCGCGGTTTTTACGCCGTTACCACAATCTTGCCGCCGAAATAAAAGGAGCTGTTGACCATTATATCAACGATGTGAAATCGGGTGATTTTCCCAATAAAAAGGAACAGTATTAGTTCAGAGTTTAAAGTTCAAAGTATAAAGAAGGCATACAAAAGTGCAGGTAATTTACGAAGATAACCACATTATTGTTGTTAACAAAGCAGCCGGAGAGGTTGTGCAAAGCGATAAAACAGAAGATGTTACATTGCTCGACATTGTAATACAGCACCTGAAGGAAAAGTACAATAAACCAGGTAATGTATTTTTGGGATTGCCTCACCGGCTCGACAGGCCAACAACAGGTATAGTGGTCCTGGCCAAAACCGGCAAAGTGCTTCCGCGGCTGAATAAATTATTCCAAACCCGTGGCGAAGTAAAAAAAACCTACTGGGCAGTAGTTGATAAACGCCCGCCGAAACACAAAGATACTTTAACTCATTACCTTGTAAAAAACCAGGAAAAAAACCGGAGTTACGCCTATGCCGAAAAGCAAAGCGGTTCGAAATTAGCCAGTTTAACTTACCGGCATGTTGCCAGTATCGATAAATACCATTTACTTGAAATTGAACTTCATACTGGCCGCCATCACCAAATCAGGGTTCAGTTGCGGCAATTGAAACTTTACATTAAAGGAGACATAAAATACGGGGCTCCGCGTCCCAACGACGATAAAAGCATTCATTTGCACGCGCGCCGCATAGATTTAATGCACCCGGTTAAAAATGAAATGATTACCATTTTGGCCGACCCGCCTGACGATGTGGTATGGAATGAATTTATGAAACTTTTCCGCAGTAACCGCTTTAGCCCAGTTGATCAGGCTTAAAGGCAAACGGAAGCAAATTACCGGCGCCATTGAAAACCATAATTTTTTCCGCCCCATCTAAAATTAACCTGATTGGTTGCCTGAAACGGTATTCGGTTTCTATAAAAACCTGTCGGCACGAACCGCAGGGCTGTGCTGGCCCGGCTATTAAACCACTCCGGGTTTTGGCAGTAACAGCCAGCGCTTTAACAGCCACATCCGGATAAATGGCGTGTGCATAAAACAAGGCCACCCTTTCGGCACATAAACCATCTGTAAAATCGGCATTCTCCTGATTATTTCCTTTAATAATCTCACCGTTGGCCAGCAATACGGCAGCCCCAACACAAAACTTTGAATAGGGTGCATACGCATTTTCTGCAGATTCCCGCGCTGCTGATATCAATTTCTGGTCATTGGCTGATAAGTCCGACAATTTATCGTATTCGTCTGCAGTTATCCGGAGAACTCTTTTTACCATCTGTTTTCGTTTTGCCCAAAATTACACTTTTATTGAATTTCTGTTCATCAACAAATTTTATTTTCAAAAAAACCTATCCCTGCACAATGAAATTGACAATGCAATGTTTATAAAAAAAAACAATAACCTTTTAGTTGATGGACGAACGATATATTTTTGATGAACTTTTAAAACAGAAAACAGATGATTAAATATTTTCTTTACGCAATACTTTTTACTTTTTCTTTTTCGGCCGCTTTTGCTCAAATGACGCGCAGGGAATATATTGAAAAATACCAGGTGCTGGCAATAAACGAGATGAACCGGAGCGGTATTCCGGCGAGTATTAAAATGGCGCAGGCCTGCCTCGAATCGGCAAACGGAAACAGCGAACTGAGTAAAAAATCGAACAACCATTTTGGCATCAAATGTAAATCAACCTGGACTGGGAAAACCGTTAAACATGATGATGATGAGAAAGATGAATGTTTCAGGAAATACAATTCTGTTGAAGAATCATACATCGACCATACCAATTTTCTGGTGTCAAGCCCTCGTTATTTTTCACTTTTTCAACTTAACCCCGATGATTATGTGGGTTGGGCACACGGATTAAAAAAGGCTGGTTATGCCACTGCGCCCGATTACGCCCAACTGTTAATTAAAATTATTGAGGAAAACCAGCTATACCGTCTCGATTACAGGGCAAGCAACGACCAAATGATTGTAGCAGCCCCTCCGATAAATTCAAAAAATATATCAGCCAGCCTGTCGATAAACCCTTTTCAAACACGGCAGGTAACTTTGCGCAACCAACTGAAATCGGTTGTAGCCAAAACAGGCGATACTTATGAAATTATTGCACAGGAAATGGGGATTAAGGTGTGGGAGTTATACAGGTTTAACGATCAACCGTCTGGTTACCAGCCTCAAAACAACGAAGTGGTTTACATTCAGGCAAAACACCGCAGGGCCAAAAAAGGAGTTCTGAGCCACAAAGTGGAGCCACTCGAAACCATGCATTACATTTCGCAATTATATGGCATTAAACTAAAACGTTTATATAAAGAAAACCGGATGAGATTTGGTGAGCAACCACAAACCGAAGAGATAATTTATTTACGTTAGGCCATTCAAAATATTAAACCTGCCCTTCTGTTGAACGGTGCATAAAATAACGCAGCAGGACCCTATCTGCGAATAATACAAAAATTAATAAAAATATTATCCCACCCATCAGCGTGATGTTATTTGTAATTAAATGGACCCAATCCTGCCACACAGCCCCAAAAAATACAAACTGAATGGTTACCGGTACTGCCAGTAACCCAATTATTGCAAACAGATAAATAAGAAACTCCCTGAAATACTGTTCCAAAGCAAATTTCCGTTCCATTTTCGAGGCAACCAGATCGGCAAAATTTTCCGGTAAAACGAAACCGGGCCCTGTTTTCAGTGCCTCATTCAGCAGTTTATCTGTATCAAAATATTTATCCTCGTTATACATAATAGGTAAAAATATTGGTTTTCTCTGTTTCAACCACTTTTTCAATCTTCTGTTTTAATATTTTTCGTGCCCTCGAAAGGTAGCTTTTTATGGTTCCTTCCGGCATTTCTGTAATCTCCTCAATCTCTTTATACGAAAATTCCTCCAAATGATACAATGTCAACACCATTCTGTAATGCACCGGAAGTACCTCAATCATTTCTGTCAGGTACTTTATTGCCTCCCCTTTTTCAATCTTTATCTGGTTCAATCCTTCATCCCTTTCATCCGCAATCAGGGCTGGGCTTTCATCATACGATTGCTCATTTTTTAACGGTTTCCTGACATGGGATATACTAGTATTATAGGCAATTTTTGCAATCCACGTCGAAAGTTTCGAGTCGCCCCTGAAATGCTTCAGTTTCCGGAAAACCTTCATAAAAACCTCCTGGCAAATGTCCTCCGCATCTTCCTGTTGCTGAACTATCCGGCCAACAATGTGCAGCACAAGCCGCTGGTGTTTAGCTACCAAAAACCGGAAGGCGTTACTGTTCCCGTTTAAAATTTGCTGTACAAGTTCTCCGTCATTCATAACTACATCATCAGACTTCAACAGGTAAAAAAATGTTGCATGAAGTTACAATTATTTTTCCAGCATTCAGGCAGCCGGGTTTTTCGTGCGCCATCTGTTAACTCATTACTTATTCTGTTATTCATTATTAAATATTCTTCATTCATTATTCAACATTCAATATTCTAAAATAAATACCCCCCAGCCTGCAACATTTTTACAACCCCGTGTGTCAAATGGTCAGAATGTCAAATTTTAAAAACAAATATTATGAATAATTTAAGTGAGATTTTTGTTACAGGAATCGTATTTTTTGGAATTTATCAGATTATCAGTTTAATTTCCGTGCACTTGTTAAAAAGAAAACTTATAAAAGCCGAACAGTATGAAAGAGTAAATACTCTGGAAATTTTTAAACCAACAAATGAGGAAGTTAACAGTTATCCTTCGTTAAAATGGGGATTGGTTGCATTAATGACCGGTATTGGTTTTATCATTATCGAAGTACTGGGATTGCTGAATAAAGATTTTATAGAGGGAAGGGATACGGTAATGCCTTTTGGTATTTTACTGGTGTCAATTTCTTTGGGATTTTTGATTTATTTCTTTATTGTAAATAGGAAAAAGAAGTAACACCAGCTTTTCTTAATAACTTTTCCAAAGTTTTCGAACTTTGGAAAAGTTATTTAATTGCGTTATCCCGATTTTACACAAACCTGTACTCCCTAATCTGCTGAAAACCCCTTAAAAACTCATCCGTTTTCATTCGTTTTTTACCTGCAATCTGTAAATCGGCAATTTGCAGCCAGCCGTTTTTACAAGCTACATTAATAAATGTTTTCCGGTCGGTTTCAATGGTTCCCGGAGTACATTTTTTTTCTGAAACCGCTTTTTGGGCAAAAAACAATTTAGTTTGTATTTCAGTTCCTGTTTCCCGCTGAACCAGGTTTGTCCACGCTGCCGGGTATGGCGATAATCCACAAATCAGGTTACGAATCAATTCTGAATCTTTGTTCCAGTCAATTTTACAATCTTCCTTAAAAATTTTGGGAGCGTGTTTTATGGCAGTTCCTTCTATTAATTCATTTTGAGGAATGGGCTGAATATTTCCTTCGGCAATGGCATCAACGGTTTCAACAACAAGTTGGGCGCCAATTCCCATTAACCGGCCGTGAACTTCGCCAACCGTTTCGTTTTCGCCAATTGACGTTTCCCGTTTAAAAAGAATTTTCCCTGTATCAATTTCCTGGTCGAGGAAAAAAGTGGTGACACCGGTTTTTGTTTCTCCGTTTATCACCGCCCAGTTGAGCGGGGCAGCGCCACGATATTGCGGAAGCAAAGAGCCGTGCAGGTTAAAAGTGCCAAGCGGCGGCATGTTCCAGACTACTTCCGGCAACACCCTGAACGCAACCACAATCTGTAAATCGGCATTTAAATCTTTTAGTACAGTCAGAAAATCAGGGTTTTTCAGTTTTTCAGGCTGTAATATTCGCAAGTTATTTTCGAGTGCATATTTTTTTACGGCTGATTGGGAGAGCTGATTGCCCCGCCCGGCAGGTTTATCGGGTGCAGTAATTACACCAACCACATTGTAACCGCCGTTAACCAGCGCTTTTAAACTGGCCACTGCAAAATCGGGTGTGCCCATAAAAACAATGCGAAGATCCTTGTTTTTCATAACAATCAATATTTGAAATTTTTAAAATGTCGGACTTTGGAAAGTCCGATTCCCAACTTCTGATTTCGATTTCCAACCTCAAATTTTCAAGAAAAAATAAGAAACAAGGAATCACAAATCAGAAAATAACTTCCGACAGCAAAGTTTCCCTACACCCCTCCCTTGGAGGGGCCGGGGGAGGCTCCCCTTAAAACCGTATTCCCCTTTTGTGCTTTTGGCCAGTAAGGGCAATGCCGGCAACCATTCGAGCAACAATATCCGCGGCGAATGAGGTAACTTTCAGTCATAACCCGATAGCCATTTTCCATGTAAAAGTTCTCCCCCTCCTTCAGGTTATCAGAAAAACTGTCGTTGTTGCCAAAAACATCGTCGAAATACCCCATGAATTATCTTTTTACAAAACTAACCAATATCTTTAATTTTAAATGTATTATTGGTTTTCAGGCTTCGACTACGCTACCAGTCTGACAGTCACGGTGAGCGTAGTCGAACCGTATAACAGTGACCCTATTTCATTCCACCAACCTGTTAAATTCAAAAACGTCAATAAAATGGGAATTGAAAGAGATTATTTGATGCGGCAATGAAAAATTAAAGGAAGAAAAAAGCAACACCAATAACGGTGATAATGGCTCCCAAAATTTCTTTCCAGTTGATTTTTTCCTTAAACAGAATAACGGCCGGGGCAATGATTAAAACCGGCGTAACCGACATTAAAGTGGCAGCAATTCCGGCCTTTGTATGCTGAACTGCCAGCAGCGAAAACGAAACCCCTAAAAACGGGCCAAAAAAAGCGCCAAGTGTTATTCGTTTCATGGCTGGAATATTCTTTAATGCTGCTTTAAACCTCGGCCATCGCTTCATAAAAGTGAGTATAAAAATAAAACCCACAACACCAGTGAGCACCCTGATTTGAGCAGATGAAAAAGCATCGTAACCGCCCATTCCTTTTTTGCTGATTACCAGGCCAGCCCCCTGCCCCAGCGCTCCGCCAAGTGCGAGAAGAATTCCCTGTAATGAATAGTTTGACTTTATTCTTCTGGTTACCGTGCCGTTTTCTTCCGTTTTTTCGCGTTTTAAAATTACTATAACAATGCCGGTTAGCGTAATTGCCATTCCAAGCAAACTTTTCACCGATAAAACTTCGTCAAGCAACAACCAGCCAATTAATGCTGCAAAAGGTGGTGCAAGCGCCATTACCAGCATCGAAATCCGCGCACCGATTACAACCAGCGCCTGGAAAAGCAGTAAATCGCCAATGACAAAACCAACAAGCCCTGAAAGTGCCAGCCACTGCCACTGAAAAAGGGTCGCATCTGTTGGGAAAAAGTACCCGCGAACAAACCAACTGTAAAAACCAATAAAGAAAAATGCAATCACCAGCCGGATCAAGTTCACCGAAAGTGAACCCACTTTTTTTCCAGCCGATTCGAACGCCATACTGGTTACTGTCCAGAATAACGCGGTTAAAACACCTGCTATTTCTCCAAAGTGGTTTTGCATAAAGAAAAAAATATGAGTATTAAGTACCCAGTATTGAGTATCAGTTCAAAGTTCCGGGTTTCGAGTTCAGAGTTCGGGGTATGTTCAGATTCGGGGTTGTCTGCTGTCAAGTATCAAGCATCCAATAACCAGTATCAAGTATCGAGTAACCAGTATCTTATTTCAAAATCTCGGCAACAAAAGCGCGCAACTCGTCGCCTCGTTTGTTTTTGGCAATAATCTTTCCGGTTTTATCAACCAGTAAACTTGATGGAATAGACTGGATAGCATACATTTGCGAGGCTTCGTTTTGCCAGTACGCCAAATCGGAAACCTGTGTCCATGCCAGTTTATCATCGGCAATGGCTTTTAACCAGGCTTCTTTATCACGGTCGAGCGAAACGCCAAATATTGTAAATCCTTTGCTCTTGTATTCGTTATAAACCGCTACCAAATTTGGGTTTTCAACACGGCAAGGCCCACACCAGGCTGCCCAGAAATCGAGCAGGGTCAATTCGTTTTGCGAATAGATATCAGAAAATTTAACCGGATTTCCGTCGGGGTCGTTTTGAGTGAAATCGGGAGCGACTTGCCCAACCGCCACTTTCTTCAGTTTAACGATTTGTTCTTTTAACTGTACGATTGAAGGAATAGAATCCAGTTTTGAATCGAGTTCATTCACCAATGCCTCCAGTTCCTCCACTTCTTTTCCGTATTGTATTTGTGAAATAAGAAATGGTGTTACGTAAGATGCGGGATTGTTTTTTACAAAATCATCGCGCATCGTGTTTGTGCTTTCGTACATTTTTTCAACCTCGTCCATCAGCTCGCGTCCTTTCGCAGTATCTCCGGCGGCAATTGCAGCGCGCGATTCCTGGTACAGCGACATATATTTTTCGCTGATTTCGTTGATTTGGCCGTTTAATGCTGCATACTCATCGTGGGTTTTCGAACCGGTTACTTTGGCAAACTGCACAGAATCGGCTTTTCCAACCACCGTCATTTTTGTATTTTCCACAAATACGATGGCTTTTGCGCGTTGCCCTAATACCGATAAATAATAGTCAACCGGAAAATCGACTATCCCTTCCATAACGGCAACGCCTTCCACAATGTCGGCAGTATCAACGGGAACCCATGCTCCGGGACCGCGTTTTTCGAGCAGGATTTTTCCTTCAGCGCCCTCAAGCTGAACCTGAATATTAAAACCCTTTTGTTTTTGCGTACAAGCAAACAATGCAACACCCAAGATTAGAACCAGAAATTTTTTCATTATATAAAAATTTAAATTATTGCATTGATAATTACTGCGAAAATAAGCTTTCTGACAGAAATTATCCTATTTCTATTTTATAAGCAGCCAGATCTTCAACTACCGAACTACGGATAAACTCAGCGTGGCCTTTTACAAGCGATTTTGTTTGTTTGATAAACACTTTCGCAGATTTAATGTAAGTTGCATCGCGGTTACTGTCGATTACAAGCAGGTAACTCATAATAATGAACCCTGCCATTTCAACCAAACGACGGGCATGAAAATCGATAAACTCGTTGTCGTTGCTGTCAACCACTTTTTTAACTGCCTGCTCATAATCATCGGTAAGAATGATAAGTGTGCGGCGCATGAATTCGAGTTCGGGAGTGATTTTCTGAGCCTCGTATTCCCGAACCTGCGCCAGATAACCACCGGTTGTAACCCCACGAATGGCAGCAACAACCTGTAACTGTGTTGTTCCTTCATAAATTGAAGTAATTCGGGCATCGCGGTAAATCCGTTCAACCGGATAATCTTTCATAAAACCCGAGCCACCGTGAATCTGAACTGCATCGTAAGCCAGTTGGTTACAAAATTCGCTTGCCAAACCCTTTCCAAGCGGTGTAAATATATCGGCCAGCCTCTGGTATTTTTTCATCTCGTTTTTCTCGTCCTTTTCCAAAGCGCGTTCTTCCGAAATGTGCATGTATGTTTTGTACATATCAACAAAACGGGCGGTTTCGTAAAGCAAAGTACGGGATGCATCCAGTTTTGCTTTCATAGTTGTAATTATTTCGTAAACGGCAGGAAAGCGGATAATTGCCTTCCCGAACTGAACACGTTCTTTTGCATAAACCAAAGATTCGCGGTATGCGGCTTCGGAAATGCCGACCGATTGGGCATGGATTCCCAAACGCGCGCCGTTCATCAACGCCATTACATATTTAATAAGGCCTAATTTACGGTCGCCAACCAATTCGCCGGGAGCATCCTTAAAAACAAGTTCGCAGGTTGGCGAACCAATGATACCCATTTTATGCTCAATGCGGCGAACGCTGACTCCGCCATTACGTTTGTCGTAAATAAACATCGACAAACCGCGGCCATCTTTTGTTCCGGCTTCCGAGCGGGCCAATACCAAAGCAATATCGCCATCGCCGTTGGTAATAAAGCGTTTCACGCCATTCAGCAACCAGGCGCCTTTCTTTTCGTTCCAGGTAGCTTTTAACTGAACGGCCTGCAAATCGGAACCTGCATCGGGCTCTGTTAAATCCATTGCCATGGTTTCGCCGGCACAAACACGGGGTAAATACTTCTCTTTTTGTTCTTCCGAAGCAAATTCGTTGATGGTTTCTGCACAGTCCTGAAGTCCCCAGATATTAACAAAGCCGGCATCTGCGCGCGAAACAATATCGGCAGCCATGATGTACGGCACAATCGGGAAATTTAAACCATCGTATTTACGTGGCAACGACATTCCCATTAAACCGGCTTTACGAAGCGCATCAATATTTTCTTCGGTTCCACGGGCATAAATCACATGCCCATCGACAACCTGCGGCCCTTCTGCATCAATGCTTTCGGCATTTGGCGCAACAATATCGCCACAAATTTCACCTACAACTTCGAGTACTTTATCGAAACTGTCCAATGCATCTTCATAATCCATTGGCGCAAAATCGTATTTTTTCTTTTCTTCGAAATTCCGTTCTTTCAACCGAACAATTTTCTCCATCATCGGATGCGTCAAATGGAATTTCAGGTCTTTATTATCAGTATAAAAATTAGCCATGTTATTTAGTATTAGCTTTATAGTACTTAATCATTTTCGGGAGAATCTCAGCAACATCGCCGGTAATCACATAATCGGCAATTGAGTTGATTGGAGCCTCGGGATCGGTATTTATCGCAATGATTTGTGCCGATTCTTCCATTCCCGCGCGGTGCTGTATTTGGCCCGAAATTCCGCAGGCAATGTACAGTTTCGGACGAACTGTTGTTCCGGTTTGCCCAATCTGGCGCTCATGCTCAACATAACCCGAATCGACTGCTGCGCGCGATGCGCCAACTTCGCCGCCCAAAACTTCGGCAAGTTCAAAAAGTAAATCGAAATTGGCCTTCGAGCCAACCCCATAACCTCCGGCAACAATAATTCCTGCCCCTTTGATGTTTACTTTGCTTTTTTCGATATGACGTTCAATTATTTCGACAACGAAATCGGTATCGTTCACATATTTCGAAACATCGAGTTTATTGATTGTACCCTTGTATTTTGGGTCGAGAATTGTTTTTTTCATCACCCCTTCGCGAACGGTAGCCATTTGCGGCCGACAATCGGGGTTGATAATGGTTGCGATGATGTTCCCGCCAAAAGCCGGACGAATCTGGTAAAGCAGGTTTTCATATACCTTGTTCAGTTTTTTGTCTTCGTGATTGCCAATAACGAGCGAAGTACAATCGGCGGTTAAACCGCTGTGCAACGCCGAAGAAACCCTTGGTCCCAAATCTCGGCCAACCGAACTTGCGCCCATCAGCGCAATCTGTGGTTTTTCTTCCTGAAAGAGTTTTACCACAATCGATGTATGTGGCAAAGTTGAGTACGGAACCAGTCGCTTATCGTCGGCAATGTGCAAAACATCAACACCATAAGGGATTATATCCTTTTCAATTCCATCGAGTTTATAACCGATGGCAATTGCTTCAAGTTTGCATTTCAGTTCGGTAGCCAACGCCCGCCCTTTTGTCAGCAATTCCATGCTTACTTCGGCAACCTGGCTGTCCTCCAATTCGCAATATACAAAAACACTATTCATATTTTCTGATATTTTAACCATTAACCAATGGTGTGATTTTCAATTAACCCTCTCATTAACTGGTCGATATCTTCATCGGAAGAAGTTATTACTTTTGCCCCCTTCGACTGAAGAACCACGTTCTCCACTTTTTTAACTTTGGTTGGAGAACCGTTTAAACCCAATTCGTTCATGTCAACTTCGATGTCCTGTACGGTCCATTCTTTAATGTTCAGGTATGGCCTGTCGTTATACAGGTGAATATAATCATCGTTCGAAACCTGCATTTCTGAAATGGTTTTGGCATGTTTGTACTTCATAATCAGTTTTGCGTTTCGCGCCCGGCAATCGGGAGCTGAACTGTTTACGGTAACCACCAGCGGCATTGGGCATTTCACCACTTCCACACCGCGTTCGAGGCGGCGTTTAATGGTTAAAACCCCATTGTTAATTGCCTTAATTTCTTCGGCATAGGTAACTTGCGGAATTCCAAGCTTTTCGGCAACCTGCGGACCAACCTGGGCAGTATCGCCATCGATTGCCTGACGGCCTGCAATGATGATATCGTATTTACCATATTTTTTCAGGGTTTGGCCAATTGCATACGATGTTGCCAATGTATCGGAACCTGCAAAGGCACGGTCGGTAAGCAAAATGCCATCATCGGCGCCGCGGAACAGGCCTTCGCGGATAATTTCGGCAGCCCGGCTTGGCCCCATTGTAATAATGGTAATTGTTGTTCCGGGGAATTTGTCTTTAATCCGGAGCGCCTGTTCAAGGGCATTCAAATCCTCGGGATTAAAAATGGCAGGAAGGGCAGCCCGGTTAACCGTTCCATCGGCTTTCATTGCATCTTTGCCAACATTCCTTGTATCAGGAACCTGCTTGGCAAGAACGATAATTTTATAACCTTTCATTCGTCAATATTTGATTTAATTACGTTCGATTTTTAAAAGGATGCAAATATAGAAATTCAACCCTGAAAATCAAGTAACATAGACGAGCAATTCGAGGGATATCGGTTGTTTATTGTTCAAATTCGAAAGTCAACATTTTTCTTTTATTACCTATTTTTTTCTTTTGAAGATTTTCAATATCTACAACTGCTCCAAAATCAATAAAAATGTCATAAAACTTACTATAGTCGTTTCCCCAATAAATCATTGCGCACGACATAGGTGCGCCTTTCCCAGTATCTTTTCCATTTTCAAGAAATTTCAAGCGTGTGTCATATAAAAAACATATCGCTCTGGCCTGTCCAAAAACACTTTGCTTCCAATGTCCAGTATTTGTTGCAACTGGAACCAATGCTAAAATTTCCGAACCATATTGGTTATGTGTTAATGCACATTTTGCCAACCAGTTTTTTATAGTAGTACCCCGTTCTCTATCTGAACCATAAGGTGGATTCATATATATTGTAGGATAATTCCAGTTTTCTTTCAGCCCATCGTTTTTTGCTAATGAAAATTCTTTCTCAGCATAAACTAATGAGTATTCATTTGAGCAAGGATCTAATGCTATTGACCCACCAAAAAATTTCTTAATTGCGTTTATGTATTTTATTGGTGTCCCCCAATTTTGGCTCTGAGAATTTACACTTCTTCCTGCACTCATAAAATTCCCCTCCAATTTTTAGAGCGTAATTCAGTAATTTCATTTTTCAAGTCATCTAAAGACTTGGTTTCAGGGGCAATTACATTAAACCATTTTTCAATTCTACTCAGATTTTCTGTAAAATATTTAAGTAATGCCATGTCAGCATCTAAATCCATTCTAACTTTTGTGAAAACATTTCGTTTTTTGTTGGCACTATAACTGTTTTTAAAATCTTGTTGAACACAAATATATTCTGGTGCAGGATTAAAGATTAAATCGTCAATAAACTGTGCAAGACCATAATCAGTAAGAAAAATTAGCCAATCATAAGATTGGGCAAGAACTTTTAATTCTTTATTTTGATTTTCAGCAGTAAACCAGTTGCCATGATTACTAACAACTCCTACTGTCAAAATAAACTTCTTTAATAATTCAGAATCGGATGAATAAATTATCTCCTCCATTAATTCAACATATGGCTTTATGTAAGGTTGATTATCTGAACGATAAATAATGCCGTATTTTTCTCCGTTATCTGTCCGTATTTTTTGTAAGGAAGAAGCTGCTTTTGCAACGTAAGCTCCTTGTTTTGCCTTTTCTATTGTTTGAGGTCCTTTCAAAGTCCCCTCCTCAACACCAACTCTTTTGCATTCAAACATTGCATACGGTTTCTGAAATTGCTCAAAAATGTAAAGTTTATGATCGACTTGTCCAAAGGATTTGAAACTCGTTAATAAGAATGTGTCAATTGATTCTGCTATTGTACAGGCATTTCGTAAAATATTATGCTTGTCGAGTAGGTTGTTGGTTTTTTTCTCAAACTTTGAAATGTCTGTTATTTGCTTTAAAGCATTTAAAATCTTGGTTGAAGTGATAGAATTTCCATCATTGAGTATTATTACCTCATAATCTTTAATTATTGGATGCAAAGAGTATTCAACGTTATGCGAAATTTCTTCATTTCCATATTCGACTAAACCTCTTTCAATTGATGTTGAATTGTTAAAACCCCATGACTTCAAGAGATAGTATGTAATAATCTCAACCATTGTTCCAAGTGCTCTACCTGCTGCTTTCTTTTTGTCCTGGGTGTAGTGAAACACTTGCTCTCCAAGTGCATTTTGTAATTTATCTACCGATTCGTAAGCCATAATTCAATTCTTATTTTCTGCTAAATTAAAGAAATAATTCTCAACTCTTTATTATACACCTAAGAGTGTTCCCGGGTTTATAACAATTATTCATAAGGACTGAATAACATATCAATCCGTTAATTTAACGTGAGTTTAAGTAAAAAAAATCTAAATAATAACCACCCTCACTTTCTTATTCTTCAATTTGCTGTTATCGACCAGCGGTAAAAGCTCGTTTACTTTTTGAGCTTGAACAGCCACAAAAGCGCAGTCGTGTTTTAATTCGATGCTTCCCAGTTGGTCAATCTCCAGCAGGCCTTGTTTGATAAACAATCCGGCAATATCCCCTTTCGAGATTTTATCTTTTCTGCCTCCCGAAATAAACAGGGTAGTCCACTCAGATTCCGCGCGAACCGGCGCTTTTTTTACCTTCTCAATTTCGGTTTTGGGGATAAATGAGGGCAAATCTTCGCCTACCCATTTGATAATATAGGCGGTCCCTTCGCTGTGCATGCGGGCAGTGCGACCGTTGCGGTGGGTAAACTCCTGACTGCGGAGCGGCAGATGGTAATGAATAATAAATTTCAGTTCGGGAATATCGAGTCCGCGTGCCGCAAGGTCGGTGGCAATAATTAACTGGTGTGTGCCGTTTCGGAATTTGATGAGTGCGCGTTCCCTGTCAATCTGCTCCATGCCGCCATAAAAACAGCCGTGACTGATTTTATTTTCAGTAAGAAATTCGCTTACCCGCTGAATGGTTTCCTTAAAATTGCAAAAAACAATTCCGGGCTGGTTTCCAAGATGGTTCAAGGCATCAACCAGTGTTTCGAGTTTGTCTTTCGACGAAGAAATGATGGTTTTGATTTTTAGCTGCTGAATTTTCTCATGCAAATAATCGACATAAACCGGATTCGTCAAACCCACAAACGATGGAATATCAACTTCCTGCGTGGCCGATGTCAGTATTTTTTTTCGAACTTTGGGAAGCGAAGTTATTATGGACTTCATTTCCGCTTCAAACCCGATTTCGAGCGACTTGTCAAATTCATCGAGTACCAAAGTTTTTATGTTTTGTGTTGAAAATGTTTCGCGTAAAATATGGTCTGAAACTCTTCCCGGAGTTCCTATTAAAATTGCCGGCGGATGATTCAAATCCATCCGGTCTTTACTGAAATTTCGGCCACCATAAAAGGCATTTGTTTTATAACCTGTTCCCATTTCGCGGATTACCTGTTCGATCTGGATGGCCAGTTCACGCGATGGGACAAGAATTAAAACCTGAATTTCAGCGCATTTTGCATCCAATGCAGCAATGATGGGCAACATAAAAGCCAGAGTTTTCCCTGTTCCGGTGGGCGAAAGCAATACAATCTCCGAACCTGAATGAATGGCTTGCTGAGCCTCTTCCTGCATCGGGTTCAGCTTCTCAATATTGAGTTTGCTGAGGATATTTTTTTGGTTCTTTTTAATTCCTGACATGGCGCAAAGGTAAACTTATCCATGTCAGAATTTAAATTCCAACCATTTAAACCTTTACATTAAATTATTTCTGGCTGCTTCCATCAGTATATAAAACGCCTGTCCTTCGGTAGCGCGACCTGGGCTATTAAACATCGGAGCGCCACAAACTCCCTGTACATAACCATGTTCATCTACTTTGGCGTGAGCAGCTTCCCTCATTTTTTCCGCTTTTTCGAGATACGTTTTAATCAGCCATCCCGATTTTATTCCTCGGTAAATGGTGTAAGCCACCATCTGTGCAAAATTGGTTTCCACAAAACTTGTACTGTCGTCAATAATATCGTGAAAGAGACCATCTGAACGCAAAAAGGGCAAACAACCTTTAATATTTTCGGTAGCGTATTTTATTAACCTGGTTCTCTCTGTTTGCATATTCCCGGGAAGTGTGTCGATTATGCGGGCGTAACTGGCCATGGCCCAACCGTTTCCAACACCCCAGAATTTCTCATTCGGAAACATCTTTTTTTCGTCATGAAAGCGGTGTGAAAATAACTGCTTTTCCGTATTCCACAACACTTTTCGGTAACCCTCAATTTGTTTTACAGCTTCAACCGGATATCCGGCAACACACAAAAAAGGTGGCGCCATGTACAGGGCGTCAATCCAAAATTCAGGAGAATTTAACACATGATATAAAATTCCATCTGCCGATTTTGGGGCTTTATTGAGCAAATAATCAAGCATTTTTTTGTATGCTTCAGTAAATTCAGCTTCCCCGGTTTTTTCAGCCATTCTGAAAACCACCTCTCCCGATGCGGCTGGGTCAGTCACCCCATTATCGGTATAAACAACCGAAAGCCGTCCGTCACTTGTCTGCCGTAAAACTGCCTCTTTGGCCATCAGGTAAGCCATTTCGAAGTCGCCCGATTCCCACATGGCCTGCATTGAAACCCCCTGTTCCCATGATGCCCGCTGCATTGAAAGTAAGGCTGTTTTTACTTTTTGAACGATATTATCACTTTGAGCGGTATTGTTTTCAACCGTTGTTGCGGAAATTATGGCTCCTGCACCCGTAGCTGCAATTATTCCGGTGGCCGCTGTTTTTATGAAATCGCGCCGTTGAAAATTTGAAATTTGTCTCATTTAGGATATCTTTTAATGAATTAATTGGCAATTTTTATCTTTAATCCTGAAACCCCACCCGTATTTCTTTACTGCAATATGCCATTCTTCAACAGCAGCCGGATATTTTTCCAATACAAAATCCCGGATTTCCATCCAAATCGGGAAAGTTTTACCCAGCGGCATCTCTAAATCAACAGTTTCGGGTGTTTTTGACAGTTCCATGAAAATACTCTTATCCATAGTTTTGTTATTTTTTTGCCTTGAATTTACATCAATTTGTTATCTTTTAAAACCTTGAGTGAAAGAATCTCTGATTTTTGACAAGTCCGAATAAAAAGACATGTTTTCATTGGTTCTTCATATAATATAAGGGGTTATTTCCTGCAAAAGGTGAAATAATACCGAAGTTTAATTAAAAAAACAGGGGATGCAAAAATACAGCCTTATTATAAATGATTGCAAAAACTTAGTTATTTTATTATATTGCAACCTAAAGCATACATATTTTAGATTTTTGTCAATAATAATTTGCCTGTGTAAGCATTTTGATTATTTTTGTTGCTCAATAATTTAATCAGAATATAATTAAGATTGTATGTGTGGAATTGTTTGTGTATTCGATTTAAAGACAGATGCCCAGGAATTGAGGCCACGGGTTTTAAAAATGTCAAAAAAAGTGCGCCACCGCGGGCCCGACTGGTCAGGGATTTATTGTGGCGAAAAAGCAGTGATGGCGCATGAAAGGCTTTCTATCGTTGATCCTGAATCGGGGGGACAGCCGTTATACAGCAAAGACAGAAAGCTGATACTGGCAGTAAACGGAGAAATTTATAACCATCGCGACATAAGAAAACAATTCATTGGAAAATATGATTTTTTGACCGGATCAGATTGCGAGGTTATTCTGGCGCTGTACCGTGACAAAAAAGAGAAATTCCTTGATGAAATGAACGGAATTTTTGGATTTGCCCTGTACGATGAAGAAAACGATGCCTATCTGGTTGCCCGCGACCATATCGGAATTATTCCGTTATATCATGGCTGGGACGAATTTGGCAATTACTACGTTGCATCGGAACTGAAAGCGCTTGAAGGGCATTGTAAACGAATGGAGGAATTTCCGCCGGCACATTATTTTTACAGTAAAGACGGTGAAATGAAACGCTGGTACAGCCGCGAATGGGGTGAATACGCAAATGTGAAAGATAACCCGGCGAGTATTGAAGATATCGGGATCGCGCTCGAAGCAGCGGTGCACCGCCAATTGATGTGTGACGTTCCTTACGGGGTTTTGCTTTCCGGTGGGCTCGATTCAACCATTACTTCAGCGCTTGCCAAAAAGTTCTCGGGAAAACGAATTGAAACGAATGACCAGAAAGATGCCTGGTGGCCGCAGCTTCACTCTTTTGCAATCGGGCTGGATGGTTCGCCTGATTTGGCAGCCGCGCGCAAAGCTGCAGAAGAAATCGGGACAATTCACCATGAAATTCATTACACCATTCAGGAAGGGCTGGATGCCATACGCGATGTTATTTATCATATTGAAACGTACGATGTTACTACAATCCGCGCTTCAACCCCAATGTATTTGCTTGCCCGTTTCATCAAATCAATGGGTATAAAAATGGTTTTGTCGGGCGAGGGCGCTGACGAGATTTTTGGCGGCTATCTTTATTTCCACAAAGCGCCAAATGCCGAGGAGTTTCATAAAGAATGTGTGCGAAAAATTAGCAGGCTCAATCTTTACGATTGTTTGCGCGCCAACAAAACACTGGCTGCCTGGGGAGTTGAAGGCCGTGTCCCGTTTCTCGACAAGGAATTTTTGGACGTTGCCATGCGTTTTAACCCTGAAGAAAAAATGGCAAAAAACGGACGAATGGAAAAATGGCCATTGCGAAAAGCATTTGAAAGTCAAATACCCGAAAGTATTGCCTGGCGTCAAAAAGAACAGTTTTCTGACGGAGTGGGCTACGGCTGGATTGACGCACTGAAAAAAGTGGCCAACGAATTGGTGTCCGACGAAATGATGAAAAATGCCAAATTCCGTTTCCCGATAAATACACCGATGAGTAAGGAGGAATATCATTACCGCAGTATTTTCAGCGAACATTTTCCGTCAGACGAAGCAGCCAAATGTGTACCTTCGGTACCTTCAATTGCCTGCAGTACTGCTGAAGCGCTGGCTTGGGACGCATCGTTCAGGAATAATGCCGATCCATCAGGGCGGGCCGTAAAAACGGTTCATTTACAAGGAATAGATATTGAAACTAAATAAGTTCAATTATCCTTTTGCCATTGAAAAGCTAAACGATTTTGTATGAATTGATTTTTGGTTCCGCGAAGCAAAGAACTCCTTTTTCCGCTTCAACTTTTCCTTTTCCCAATCCGCTTTTTCGCTGTTTGTCATTGGCTTTTCTGTTTGAGGAAATGGATTTTTATGAACCAGTTCAATTTTCTGGTTGATGAGTTTTTCGATGTCTTTCACAAATCCGTTTTCCTCGGGTTCGCAAATCGAAATTGAGATTCCCTGCTCTCCTGCCCTGCCTGCCCGTCCAATGCGGTGAACATAAGTTTCTGAAATGTTGGGAATGTCGTAATTAATTACGTATTTCAGTTTATCGATATCAATTCCGCGCGCTGCAATATCGGTGGCAACCAACACACGGATTTCGCCATCTTTAAACTGTTGCAACACTTTTTGCCGTTGGTTCTGGCCTTTATCGCCATGAATTGCAGCAGCACGGATGTTTTCACTTTTCAGGTGCTTTGTTATTTTATCGGCGCCATGTTTGGTTTTCGAAAACAACAAAACCTGCGATATCTGCTTGTCGCCCAATATATGGTTCAGCAAATCTTTCTTGGTCGATTTATTGGTGTAATACAAATATTGCTGCACTGTTTCGGCAGTGGTTAAAGTAGGCGTAGCTTCTATTTTCTGCGGATTGTGCAGAATTTTTCGCGACAATTCCACAATGCTGCCAGGCATGGTGGCCGAAAAAAACAGGGATTGACGTTTTGTGGGAAGTTTGGCGATTATTTTCCGGATATCGTGAATAAAACCCATATCAAGCATGCGGTCTGCTTCATCCAATACAAAATATTCTATATCGTTTAGCCGCACGTAACCTTGATCCATTAAATCGAGCAAACGGCCGGGAGTAGCCACTAAAATATCAATCCCGTTGCGGATTGAACTTGTTTGCGACGCTTGTTTTACGCCACCGTAAATAACCGTGTTTCTGATTCCTGTAAATCTTCCGTAAGTAGAAAAACTGTCGGCAATCTGAATTGCAAGTTCGCGGGTTGGAGTTATTATAAGCGCTTTTATTTTTCGCTGCCCGTGGTTTTGCAAACGATCGTTATATAAATGTTGTAAAATTGGTATTGCAAAAGCTGCTGTTTTGCCGGTTCCGGTTTGCGCGCTTCCCAATACATCATTCCTGTCGAGAATCACCGGAATGGCTTTCTCCTGAATCAAAGTGGGCTCAGTGTATCCTTCTTCTTTTACTGCCTTTAAAATAGGCTCAATAATATTTAAATCTTCAAATAGCATTTTTTAATTTTCAATTTTATTTCCGGGAAAAATATTCAAAAGGATATTTCGCAGGGAGAATTAATAGGGCGCAAAGATACGCTTTTATATTATATTACAGGATTTCAGGAGTTTTGTTCATTCTCCTGTAGATTCATTTAACCTAATTTTTCCTTTCGAACTCATCCAAAGTTTTTATGGCCGATTGCCGTCCAATTTCAACCAGCTCTTCCGCCCTGTAAAAATCATAAGTACCGCAGGTGTCGCGCGAAATATTGACAAGGATATCCGGTGGGTTTTTTTCAATCGCAAGTTGCACCAATTGCAACGAGGCAGACACAATTGTTTTATCAATCAGGTTAAAATATCCAATTTTTTCTTTTTTGGGTTTTGGACTTATGATATTTAAATGTTCATAAAATTCGTTGAGCTTTTTGAGATAAACCGATTTTTTCTCCTTCTCCTCTTTTTTGGAAATTTTAAGTTTGATTGGCTGCACGTTGGCATTCACATATACCGCAACCAGCAAATCGCCTCTATTCCGCGTTACATTTCTGATGGGCAAATTGTTAACAACCCCACCGTCAACGATGATTGCATTATCCTTAATAACCGGGGTTATTACCATTGGAATAGCAATTGACGCGCGGATGGCTTCATACAAACTTCCTGAACGATATACAATTTCCTTGTGATTTTCAATATCGGCGGCAGTTGCTGAATAATCAACCTTTAAGGTTTCAATATTTGTGTCGGGCACAAACTCCTTAATTGCTTTGAGAACTTTATCGCCCTTAACTATTCCATCGGCGCTGAAAGTAAAATCAACCAAGCTGAACACTTTCAATTTATCAAGCGAGCACATCCATTGCTTGTATTCCCCGAGTTTACCGGCTGCATACATTCCGCCAATTAAAGCCCCCATTGAAGTTCCGGCAATTGAAGTTATTACGTATCCACGTTTTTCAAGCTCTTCAATTACTCCAATATGCGCAATTCCGCGGGCGCCGCCACCGGAAAGCACCAAAGCAATTTTTCTGTTCATTTCATTTTTGTTTCTTACTACAAAAATCCCGAAAAAAAAGAGGAACCAAAACCTGACTCCTCCTTTAATTGAAAAAGATATTTTAAGCCTGGGCTGTTGGACCGCCAAAACTCATTGGCGGAAGCATTGAATCTGAACCCGGTTTTACATTTTTAATTAGCCCATTTACAGCTTCATATTTTTTAATATTATCCTGAAGGGCAAACAATAAACGCTTGGCATGTTCAGGGGTAAGAATAATCCGCGATTTCACATTTGCTTTGGGAATTCCCGGCATTATGCGCACAAAATCGACCACAAACTCCGAACTTGAATGAGTTATTACTGCAAGGTTTGAATAAATTCCCTGCGCAATTTCCTCGCTCAATTCAATATTCAGTTGTTGTGGGTTCAGATTTTTTTCATCCATGTACTTTCATTTTTATAGTTGTTAATCCCTTGTATCCATTAATTGATCATATTCAGATTTTGAACCAACCACAAGGTTTTTATACTCTTTTAACCCTGTACCTGCCGGAATTAAGTGGCCACAAATTACATTCTCTTTCAAACCATCGAGATAATCGGTTTTACCGTTAATTGCCGCTTCGTTCAGAACTTTTGTAGTTTCCTGGAAAGAAGCTGCCGACAACCAACTGCGCGTCTGCAAAGCTGCCCTGGTAATTCCCTGTAACACCTGGCTCGAAGTTGCGGGGATTGCATCCCTTGCATCAATCAGTTTTTTATCTTTCCTTCTTAACTGCGAATTTTCGTCTCTCATTTTTCGGGCTGAAATAATCTGGCCGGCTTTAATCCCTTCTGCATTCCCCGGATCAATTACCACTTTTTTATTGTAAATCCAGTCGTTTTCAGAGAAGAATTCGTTCTTATCTACCACCTGTTTTTCAAGGAAACGGGTATCGCCCGGATCTTCGATTTCAACTTTGCGCATCATCTGGCGAATAATGATTTCATAATGTTTATCATTAATCTTCACACCCTGCATCCGGTAAACATCCTGAACTTCGTTCAAAATATATTCCTGAACGGCGGTTGGGCCTTTAATTGCCAGAATATCGGACGGCGTAATTGCACCGTCGGAAAGTGGTGTACCTGCCCTGATATAGTCGTTTTCCTGAACCAAAATCTGTTTTGAAAGCGGCACCATGTATTTTTTAACTTCTCCCGATTTTGTGGTAACAACAATTTCGCGGTTGCCCCTTTTAATTTTACCCATTGAAATTTCTCCGTCGATTTCGGAAACTACCGCCGGGTTCGATGGGTTTCGGGCTTCAAAAAGTTCGGTTACACGTGGCAAACCACCCGTGATATCGCCTGCTTTACCAGCAGCACGGGGTATTTTTACCAACACCATACCTGCTTTCACTTTTTGCTTGTTATCAACAGAGATGTGCCCACCAACAGGCAGGTTATATGAACGAATTGCAATACCTTCCTTATCAATTACCTTTAATGTCGGGTTTTTGGATTTGTCTCTCGATTCAATAATTACCCTTTCGCTGTAACCGGTTTGTTCATCCGATTCTTCGCGGAAAGTTAAGCCGTCAATTAAATTTTCGAATTCAACAGTACCATCGAATTCGGTGATAATTACACCATTGAACGGGTCCCATTCACAAATCAGTTTTCCTTTGCGGATTTCCTGTCCATTTTTCACATACAATCTCGAACCGTATGGAATCGGGTGAGTTGACAATGGGATGTTTGTATTTTTATCAATAATCTTTAACTCAGCCAACCGACTTACAACGATATCAATTTCTTCGTTTTCTTCAGTTTTAAATTTAACCGCACGGAGTTCTTCAATTTCAACGTAACCATCGTACCTTGATTCAACTGCTGACTGTGCGGAGATGTTGCCTGCAATACCCCCCACGTGGAATGTACGAAGCGTAAGCTGAGTACCAGGTTCGCCTATCGACTGTGCCGCGATAACACCGGTTGCCTCGCCCTTTTGAACTTTCTGTCCGGTTGCCAGGTTTCTTCCATAACATTTGGCACAAATACCCACTTTCGATTCGCAGGTAAGTACCGAACGGATTTCAACGCTTTCAATCGGGGAATTTTCAATTACTTTTGCAATGTCTTCAGTTAATTCATCTCCCGAAGCCACAATTAATTCACCACTTAAAGGGTGGAAAATATCGTGAACCGAAGTACGGCCGATAATACGCTCGAATAATGAAGCAACAATTTCTTCATTGTTTTTAACTGTTGTAGCAACCAATCCGCGCAAAGTACCGCAATCGTCTTCAGAAATGATAACATCCTGTGCAACATCGACCAAACGACGTGTAAGATACCCGGCATCGGCAGTTTTTAATGCTGTATCGGCCAACCCTTTACGTGCACCGTGAGTTGAAATAAAGTACTCCAGCACCGACAACCCCTCTTTAAAGTTGGCAAGAATGGGGTTTTCGATAATTTGCGATCCGGTAGAACCCGATTTTTGCGGTTTTGCCATCAAACCCCTCATTCCGCTCAACTGGCGAATCTGTTCCTTTGAACCACGTGCGCCCGAATGGAGCATCATATATATCGAGTTGAACCCCTGTTTATCAGAACTCAGCGTCTGCATTACGGAATTTGTAAGTTTTGAGTTGGCATGTGTCCAGATATCGATTACCTGGTTGTACCTTTCGTTGTTGGTGATGAACCCCATGTTGTAGTTATTCATCACTTCCTCAACCTCAGCATAACCATCGGCAACAATTTTTTCCTTGGTATCCGGAATAATAACATCGTCGAGGTTAAATGACAACCCTCCGTGGTAAGCCATATCATAACCGAGGTCTTTTATATCATCGAGGAATGCTACTGTTGTTGCATTACCACTGCGGATAAACACATCGGTAATAATAGAACGCAAAGATTTTTTGGTCAACAACTGGTTGATGTAGCCAGCCTGGCGAGGAACTTTCTCATTAAATAAAACACGGCCAACCGTAGTTTCAATGATATGTTTAAAATATTTGCCATTTTCATCCACATCTTCCACTTTCACCTTAACAATGGCGTGCAGATCAATTACTTTTTCAGAATAAGCAATAATTACTTCTTCAGGAGAGTAAAAGATCATTCCTTCCCCGCGGGCTCCTTTTCTGTCTTTGGTCATGTAATACAAACCAAGAACCATGTCTTGCGATGGAACTTGTATTGGCGCGCCATTGGCCGGGTTCAGCAGGTTGTGTGAAGCAAGCATTAAAAGCTGTGCCTCTAATATTGCTGCATTTCCGAGCGGAAGATGAACCGCCATCTGATCACCGTCGAAGTCGGCATTAAAACCTGTACATACCAACGGATGCAACTGAATTGCCTTCCCTTCGATAAGCACGGGCTGGAATGCCTGAATTGACAAACGGTGAAGGGTGGGCGCACGGTTTAATAAAACCGGGTGCCCCTTTAATACGTTTTCAAGAATTTCCCAAACAACGGGATCTTTTCGGTCAACTATTTTCTTTGCCGATTTTACTGTTTTTACAATTCCCCTTTCAATTAACTTCCGGATTACAAATGGCTTGTACAGTTCTGCAGCCATCTCTTTTGGAATTCCACATTCGTGAATTTTAAGTTTCGGGCCAACGACTATAACCGAACGTGCCGAATAATCAACACGTTTACCCAAAAGATTTTGACGGAACCGCCCCTGCTTCCCTTTCAAACTATCTGAAAGGGATTTTAATGCCCTGTTATTTTCGGTTTTTACTGCATTCGATTTTCTCGAATTGTCGAATAACGAATCCACAGCTTCCTGCAACATTCGTTTTTCGTTACGAAGAATTACCTCGGGAGCTTTAATTTCGATTAATCGTTTCAAACGGTTGTTCCGGATAATTACCCTGCGGTAAAGATCGTTCAAATCGGATGTTGCAAAACGTCCGCCATCGAGTGGCACCAACGGGCGCAAATCGGGTGGAATAACGGGTACAACACGTACAATCATCCATTCAGGGCGATTGATATTTTTACTTGCCCTGAAAGCTTCAACAACCTGCAATCTTTTTAAAGCTTCGTTTTTGCGTTGCTGGGAAGTTTCGGTGTTGGCTTTGTGGCGTAATGTGAAAGAAAGATCATCAAGATCGATCCTGCTTAAAATTTGAAACAGCGCTTCAGCGCCCATTTTTGCCACAAACTTATTTGTATCGTCATCGTCAAGCAGGTGGTTTTCTTTTGGAAGTGTGTCCAGAATATCAAGATATTCTTCTTCAGTGAGAAAGTCTAATTGTTTAACACCATCAACCAGTTTAACTCCAGGATTAATTACCACATAACGTTCGTAGTAAATAATTGTATCGAGTTTTTTTGTAGGCAAGCCGAGTAAATACCCAATTTTATTGGGCAACGATTTAAAATACCAAATGTGCGCTACTGGCACCACAAGCGATATATGCCCCATTCTTTCGCGACGCACTTTTTTCTCGGTTACTTCAACGCCACACCGGTCGCAAACAATTCCCTTGTACCTGATTCGTTTGTATTTGCCACAATGGCACTCGTAATCCTTTACTGGCCCGAAAATACGTTCACAAAACAATCCATCACGTTCAGGCTTGTATGTTCTATAGTTTATCGTTTCAGGCTTTAAAACTTCACCGAAAGATCTTTCCAAAACCTCCTCGGGTGATGCAAGACTAATTGAAACCTTTGAAAAACTAATTTTTGCCTTATTGTCTTTTTTGAAAGCCATAATACTTATTAAAAATAATTAAAACAGAACTTTTTCAATTTAAAATGGTATTACTCCATCCTAACGCTGAGGCCTAACCCTCTAAGTTCGTGCAGCAACACATTAAGCGATTCCGGAATTCCAGGCTGCGGCATTGGTTCGCCTTTAACAATTGATTCGTAAGCCTTTGCCCTACCCATCACATCGTCAGACTTAACAGTAAGAATTTCCTGCAAAATATGCGAAGCGCCAAATGCTTCAAGTGCCCAAACTTCCATTTCACCAAAACGTTGCCCGCCAAACTGTGCCTTTCCGCCAAGAGGTTGCTGTGTAATTAATGAATATGGCCCGATTGAACGAGCATGCATTTTGTCCTCAACCATGTGCCCCAGCTTCATCATATAAATTATGCCAACAGTAGCGGGCTGGTCAAAATATTCACCTGTTTCACCGTCAATAAGTCTTGTAACACCGAAACGTGGAATACCTGCTTTATCGGTATATTCGGTAATTTGGTCGAGGCTTGCACCGTCAAAAATTGGCGTTGCAAATTTTACCCCTAATTTTTTCCCTGCCCAGCCAAGTACAGTTTCGTATATCTGGCCCAGGTTCATGCGCGAAGGTACGCCCAGTGGGTTTAAAACAATGTCAACAGGTGTTCCATCGGCAAGAAACGGCATATCTTCCTGTCGCACCACTCTCGATACAATACCTTTGTTTCCATGCCGCCCGGCCATTTTATCGCCAATCTGAAGCTTTCGCTTTTTGGCTACGTAAACTTTGGCAAGCTGAATGATACCTGCCGGAAGTTCATCTCCAATAGTAATGTTGTACCTTTCGCGCCGCGATACAGCTTCTGCTTCCTTATATTTCTGAATATAGTTATTGATTACTTTGAAGACCATGTCGTTCTTCTGTTTATCTGTAGTCCATTTGCCCGGATTGATATTTAAGTAATCAATTTCCTGTAGTTGTTTCAGCGTAAATTTAACCCCTTTCTGAATAATTTCAGTTCCATAGTAATCTTTTACACCTTGCGAAGTTTTTCCGGTAATCAGAGTGAATAATTTATCTTCGAGTTTTGCCCTTAGAGAAATAACTTCACGTTCAAATTTTTCGTCAATCTGGTCGAGCAGCTTTTTTGTTGCTGTTCCTTTTTTGTCTTTAGTAACGCGGGAGAATAACTTTTTGTCGATTACAACTCCGTTTAATGATGGGGAAGCTTTTAAGGAAGCGTCTTTTACGTCGCCTGCCTTGTCGCCAAAAATTGCGCGTAATAATTTTTCTTCGGGCGATGGATCTGATTCTCCCTTAGGTGTAATTTTACCTATTAAAATGTCTCCGGGTTTAATATCGGCGCCGATTCTGATTAATCCATTTTCATCAAGATTACGGGTGGCTTCTTCGCTAACATTTGGAATATCGGAAGTAAATTCTTCAACACCACGTGTTGTGTCGCGAACTTCAAGGCTATATTCATCCACATGAACCGAGGTGAACACATCTTCGCGAACAATCCGCTCTGAAATTACAATAGCGTCTTCGTAATTGTATCCTTGCCAGGGCATAAAGGCAACCATAAGGTTTCTTCCTAAAGCCAGTTCACCTTTTTCGGTGGCATAGCCTTCGGTTAATATCTGCCCTTGCAAAATCCTATCTCCCTTAAGAACAATTGGTTTTAAATCTACTGTGGTCCCCTGGTTTGTTTTCGTATATTTCTGCAATTTATATGTAACCACATCTGGGTCGAAACTCACAAAACGATCATCTTCCGAAATATCGTAGCGTACAATAATTTGATCTGCATCAACAAACTCCACAACTCCGTCGAAATCAGCTTTAATTAAAATTTGTGAGTCAGATGCAGCCCTTCCCTCCAAACCAGTCCCAACAATAGGGGCTTCAGGCCGGAGCAGGGGAACTGCCTGGCGCATCATGTTTGAGCCCATTAAAGCGCGGTTGGCATCATCGTGTTCGAGGAACGAAATTAATGAGGCTGCAACCGATGCGATCTGGTTTGGGCCAACGTCCATTAACTGGACTTTTGCCTTTTCAACAACCGGATAATCACCTTGAAGTCTGGCTTTAACACTTTTGTTGATGAAATTACCATTTTCATCAATCGGGGCATTTGCCTGTGCAATAATCTGCCCTTCTTCTTCCTCGGCAGTTAAATAAACCACGCCATCGTCCGAAAAATCAACTTTCCCGTTTGATACTTTACGGTAAGGAGTAGCGATAAAACCGAGGTCGTTAATTTTAGCAAAAACACATAACGATGATATCAAACCGATATTTGGTCCTCGGGAGTTTCAATCGGACAAAGTCTTCCGTAATGTGTAAAGTGAACGTCGCGGACTTCAAAACCGGCCCTTTCCCTTGACAAACCGCCTGGCCCCAGTGCCGACATGCGACGTTTATGGGTCATCTCAGCCAATGGGTTTGTTTGGTCCATAAACTGCGACAATGCGTTTGTTCCGAAAAATGAATTTATAACCGACGACAGAGTTTTTGAATTGATTAAATCAATAGGGGTGAAAACCTCGTTGTCGCGAACATTCATCCTTTCACGAATAGTTCGGGCCATACGTGCCAAACCTACGCCAAACTGGTTGAACATTTGTTCTCCAACAGTACGCACCCTCCTGTTGCTTAAATGGTCAATATCATCAACATCGGTTTTTGCATTAACCAGTTGAATAAGATGTTTTATAATCTGGATTATATCTTCCTTTGTAAGAACTCTAATAGAAGAATCGACGCTTAATCCTAATTTTTTATTAATTCTGTAACGGCCTACCTCTCCTAAATCATATCTTTTATCGGAAAAGAAAAGTTTGTCGATCACATCTCTGGCAGTAGCCTCATCAGGCGGTTCTGCGTTACGTAACTGGCGATAGATATGAAGGACTGCCTCCTTTTCAGAGTTACACGGATCTTTTTGAAGTGTGTTGTAAATGATTGCAAAATCCTGTTGATTTTGATCTTCCTTATGAACAAGTATTGTTTTTACGCCCGATTCCAGAATTTCTTCGATATGATCTTCTTCGATGTCAATTTCACGATCGATAATAACTTCGTTACGTTCAATGGAAACCACTTCGCCTGTATCTTCATCAACAAAATCTTCAGTCCACGATTTTAAAACGCGGGCTGCCAATCTTCTGCCCACTACTTTTTTCATCGAAGTCCTTGATACTTTTATTTCATCGGCCAGATTGAATATTTCAAGAATATCTTTATCGCTTTCAAAACCAATGGCGCGCAACAAAGTGGTTACCGGAAGTTTCTTTTTCCTGTCGATATATGCAAACATCACGCTGTTGATGTCAGTTGCAAATTCAATCCACGATCCCTTGAACGGGATAATGCGTGCTGAATAAAGTTTTGTACCGTTTGCGTGCATACTCTGGCCAAAGAATACACCGGGCGACCTGTGCAACTGTGATACAATAACACGTTCGGCCCCATTAATTATAAAGGTTCCGCGTTCGGTCATGTAAGGCACTGTACCCAGGTAAACATCCTGTACCACGGTATCAAAATCTTCGTGTTCAGCATCGGTACAGTACAACTTTAATTTCGCCTTTAAAGGCACACTAAATGTTAAACCTCGTTCAATACATTCCTGTATTGAATACCTCGGCGGGTCAACCTGATAATCGATAAATTCCAAAACGAAGTTATTTCGGGTATCGGTTATCGGAAAGTTTTCCTCGAATACCTTAAATAAACCTTCTGATTTTCTGTTATCAGGAGTGGTTTTTAACTGAAAAAAATCTTTAAATGATTTAACTTGTACTTCCAAGAAGTCAGGGTAATCAAACCTGGTTTTTGTGGAGGAAAAACTAATCCTCTCTTTTTTTGTTTGTACAGACATGTATTTATACAAGTTAATGATGCAAAATACCAATACACAAAAAGGTTTAGAAGCCTACAATTGCAGGCTTCTAAACCGTATAACCCTTAACAAGGTTTTAATGCGTTATTTAATCTCAACTTCGGCCCCAGCTTCTTCGAGCTGACTCTTAAGAGCTACAGCTTCGTCTTTAGATACTTTTTCTTTAACCGCCTTTGGTGCAGCGTCAACTAATTCTTTAGCTTCTTTTAAGCCCAGTCCAGTTAATTCTTTAACGAGTTTTACAACTCCAAGTTTAGCCTGGCCTGCTGCTTTTAAAATTACGTCGAATTCTGTTTGTTCAGCAGGAGCAGCTTCCTCGCCACTGCCAGCAGTTGAAGCTGCAACTGCTACTGCTGCAGCAGCAGGTTCAATTCCATATTCATCTTTAAGAATTCCGGCTAATTCATTAACTTCTTTCACAGTAAGATTAACCAACGCTTCTGCAAGCTGTTTTAAATCTGCCATTTTTATTACTTTTATAAATTATTTCAAAAAAATTATTCCTTTTCTCCGAGTGTTTTCAAAACACCATGAATTATATTTCCACCAGATTGAAGTTGTCCGAGAACAGTTTTCATTGGTGATTGTAAAAGTGCAACAACATCAGCAATAAGTTCGTTTTTCGATTTAACTGCAATCAGTGCTTCCAACTGGTCGGCACCTATGTACACAGATTCCTGAACATAGGCTGCCTTTAATACCGGCTTTTTATGTTTTTTACTGAAGTCTTTAATCAGTTTTGCAGGTACATTTGCATTCTCGGTAAACATTACAGAGGTGTTGCCCTTTAGCGCATCGTAAATTTCTTCAACGTTCTTGTTCGAACTTTCCAAAGCTTTACGTAAGAGAGTATTCTTTACAACTACCAGTTTTACATCCTGGCTAAAACATAGTCGTCTTAAATTACTGGTATTCTCAGCATTTAAACCACTAATGTCAGTAAGGTAAAAATGGTTGTAAGAATTAATTTGTTCCTGTAAATTATCAATAATAACTTTTTTATCTGAACTCTTCATTTTTACACATTTTTAGTCAACAACTGACTTGGGTTCAACTTGGATACCAGGGCTCATAGTACTGGATAGGTATATACTTTTAATGTAAGTACCTTTTGCTGCTGTTGGTTTTAGCTTAACAATGGTGTTTACGAATTCAAGCGCATTGTCCTTTATCTTTTCGGGAGTAAATGATACTTTACCGATTGATGTATGCACAATACCAAATTTATCGACTTTGAAGTCGATTTTACCTTGTTTAACTTCGCTGACGGCTTTACCAACTTCCATTGTTACAGTTCCACTTTTTGGGTTTGGCATTAAGCCACGCGGGCCTAAAATACGGCCCAGTGCCCCAACTTTGCCCATAACAGGAGGCATGGTAATAATAACATCAACATCAGTCCAACCGCCTTTAATTTTCTCGATGTAATCATCAAGACCAACATAGTCCGCTCCTGCATCGGTAGCTTCCTGAACTTTGTCAGGAGTAACGAGTGCCAAAACGCGTACTTCTTTTCCAGTGCCATGGGGTAACGAAACTACGCCTCTAACCATCTGGTTTGCTTTTCTTGGGTCAACTCCAAGCCTTACATCAATATCAACCGATGCATCGAATTTGGTGAAGGTAATTTCCTTGACCAGTTCAACAGCTTCATCCAAAGTGTAAGCTTTTCCTTTTACGAGTTTTTCAAGAGAAGCTTTTTTATTTTTCGTAATTCTGCCCATCGTATAAGATTTATTTAGTTTTTGAATGGCGAAGTACCTTTAACGGCAATTCCCATACTTCTGGCAGTACCAGCGACCATTTTCATCGCCGATTCAATAGTAAAGCAATTCAGGTCAACCATTTTGCCCTCGGCAATTTGTTTTACCTGTTCCCAGTTTACCGAACCCACTTTATTGATGTGTGGTTCGGCAGAACCTTTTTTTAGCTTTGCCACCTCGAGCAATTGTATAGCAACAGGAGGTTGTTTTATAATGAAATCGAAAGATTTGTCTGCATAAACAGTAATTAAAACAGGCAGCACCTTACCAGGCTGGTCTTGTGTCCGTCCGTTAAACTGTTTGCAGAACTGCATTATATTCACCCCTTTGGAGCCCAATGCTGGTCCCACCGGTGGTGAAGGGTTAGCTGCACCGCCTTTAATTTGTAATTTAATTAATCCAGCAATTTCTTTAGCCATAATAAATATTTAACGTGTTTTATTCCTTTTCGACCTGCATAAAGCTAAGTTCCAAAGGAGTTTTACGTCCGAAAATCTTCACCATTACCTGCAGCTTTTTCTTTTCTTCATTGATTTCTTCAATGGTTCCGTTAAAGCCGTTGAATGGTCCCTCGATAACTTTTACAGTTTCTCCTACAACAAAAGGAATATTTATTTCCTCATCATTTTCGGCAAGTTCATCCACTCTTCCAAGAATTCTGTTTACCTCGCTTTGCCGCATCGGCACGGGATCTCCACCTTTGGTGTCGCCTAAGAACCCGATAACGTTTGGACAATTTCTTAGTGTGTGCGCAACTTCACCCACTAATGCAGCTTCAATTAATACATACCCTGGGAAAAAATTTCTTTCCTTGCTGATTTTTTTTCCATTTCGGATTTGATAAACCTTCTCTGTTGGTATTAGAACCTGGTCAACAAAATCTTTAAGATCTCCATTTGCGATTTCATTTTCGATATATTCCTTTACCTTTTTCTCCTTTCCGCCTATTGCACGCAGAACATACCATTTTTTACTATTCTCGCTCATCGTTATCTAAAGATTTCGTTTAATAAAACAAACCATAAATAAATTCCATTATGTTCCTGAATGACAAATCCATAACGAAAATTACGAGTGATATTATTAAGGAAGCAACCATTACAACCAACGCACTGCTTTGCAGCTCTTTCCAGGTAGGCCAGGTAACTTTGTGAACAAGTTCATCGAAAGCCTCCTGAAAGTATAATTTTATTTTCATATCAAACATTAAAATTTGCACGGAAGGTAAGTCCTGAACTTACTGTTTTTAACAATTCTCTTTTTTGAGTTTCATCCGTAAAATAGTCCAGGCTGAAATGCCCAGGACTAATTAATTATTTTACTTAAAAAGTACTATTTCACAATCTCTGTCACCTGACCTGCACCAACAGTGCGGCCGCCTTCGCGAATTGCAAACCGAAGGCCAACATTGAGCGCAACCGGATAAATCAATTCAACCTCAACAGAAACGTTATCGCCGGGCATTACCATTTCGCGACCTTCAGGTAAATGAATTTCGCCGGTTACATCGAGTGTTCGGATGTAGAACTGTGGCCGGTATTTGTTATGGAACGGAGTATGACGGCCGCCTTCTTCTTTTTTCAGAACATAAACCTCTGCTTTAAATGTTGTATGCGGAGTAATTGAACCAGGTTTTGCAAGAATCTGTCCACGTTTGATTTCCTTTTTGTCAACACCACGAAGCAATAAACCAACGTTATCGCCAGCCTGCCCATCATCCAAAATTTTACGGAACATTTCTACTCCGGTACAAACTGTTTTGCGCCCTTCAGCGCCTAACCCAATTAACTGAATTTCATCTCCGGTGTGAATTTTTCCGGTTTCGATACGGCCAGTAGCAACAGTGCCACGTCCTGTAATTGAGAATACGTCTTCAACAGGCATAAGGAATGGTTTGTCAACATCGCGGGGAGGAATTGGAATCCAGCTATCAACAGCATCCATCAGTTCCATCACTTTTTCTTCCCATTTAGGTTCTCCGTTCATTGCGCCAAGAGCAGAACCTCTGATTACCGGAGTATCATCTCCTTCGAATTGGTAGAAGCTGAGTAATTCGCGAATTTCCATTTCAACAAGTTCCAGAATTTCCTCGTCATCAACCATGTCAACTTTGTTCATGAAAACAACCAGTTTAGGTACGTTAACCTGGCGTGCCAAAAGGATGTGTTCGCGTGTTTGTGGCATAGGGCCATCGGTAGCAGCTACAACGATTATGGCGCCGTCCATCTGGGCAGCACCGGTTACCATGTTTTTAACATAGTCGGCGTGACCGGGACAGTCAACGTGTGCATAATGACGTTTTTCAGTCTGATATTCAACGTGAGCTGTATTAATGGTAATACCTCTTTCTTTTTCTTCAGGGGCATTATCAATTGAATCGAAAGATTTTATTTCAGATAAACCTTTTTTTGCCAAAACCATAGTGATGGCAGAAGTGAGTGTAGTTTTACCATGGTCAACGTGGCCAATAGTACCAATGTTAACATGGTCTTTGTCCCTTACAAATGTTTGTTTTGCCATAATTTTAATTTTTAATTTATTATTTTTATTTAAATCATTTACGAGCCGATGACGAGAATTGAACTCGTGACCCCTTCCTTACCAAGGAAGTACTCTACCCCTGAGCTACATCGGCATTAATACATTAAAAGACAGAAGTTCAAAATGTTTCACTTATCACTTTAGTCTTGTTAAAAAAAATGAGCGGGAGACGGGATTCAAACCCGCGACCCTTAGCTTGGAAGGCTAATGCTCTATCGACTGAGCTACTCCCGCATACATTATCTATGCAAAAATGCCGCGCAATAATACAAAATTTCTTAAAACGGCAACAAAAAAATTCCTATTCAGTCGTTTAAAGTGAATTGATTTGAACTTTATAGAAAGATTTTCAGAAGATTAAAAACCTTGCAAAACCCTTATTTTCCTGTCAAACTCCTTTAATTTCAGCCGTTTCCTGAACGCCCCAAAATTGGGTTTGCAAATGTAAAAATATTATTCTAAAAAACTAAAAATAAAATCTGCTATTTTCAATTTTTATTTGTTTTTAAGTTTTTCCTTGTATTTATCCAGTTGCTTACGTACTGCATCAATTGCCAGATCAGTAGCTTCCTCAAATGAGTCGGCCTGCTTTTTGGCAAATAAATATCCGTTGGCAGGAATGGAGATTTTTAACTCGGAAACTTTGTTGTTTGCAGTCTCCGGCTTCAATACTTTCAGGGTTACTTCAGCGTTTATGATACCGTCAAAAAAAGTATCAAGCTTACTTACTTTTTTATTTACAAAATCTACCAATTTTTGATCTGGGGTGAAATGCACTGAATTAATTTTTACTTCCATAATAATAAATTTTTATCCCCTTGGATGGGCTTGTTTATATATATCATGCAGCCGTCCGAAAGAAGTGTGGGTATAAATCTGCGTTGCCGCCAGATTTGAATGCCCAAGCAATTCTTTTACCGCATTTAGATCGGCACCTCTGTTTAATAAATGGGTGGCGTACGTGTGCCTCAATACGTGTGGGCTTTTCTTTTCGAGCAAAGTTATTTTTGCCAGATTTTGTGTAACCACCCTGTACACTAATTTTTCGTAAACCTCTAACCCCTTATTTGTAACCAGTAAACGTTCATTTTTACTAATTACTGTATTATTTCTGATTTCGATATACTTTTCCAATAAATGATTAATTGATGCCGGGTATGGAATTATGCGCTCCTTTTTCCTTTTCCCAAGAACTTTTATTAAACACATTTTTGTATCGAAATCCCTATCTTTTAATAGTAACAATTCAGCAAGACGAATTCCTGTACCGTACAATAACGTTATTATTAATTTATCGCGAAGTCCCTTGAAATCATCGGGGAAGAAACCATCGTCAAGTAAATGATTAAGATTTTTTTCTTCAACAAAATTGGGCAATTTCTTACGGACTTTCGGCAAGGACAAATATGATGCGGGATTATTTTCAACTATTTCTTCTTTTGCCAGATATTTGAAGAATGACTTAACTGTTGTTATTTTCCGGTTTACCGAGCGGGCTGAAAGTTCGTTTTCCATTAGCTGAACAATCCAGTTTCTGATCAGTTTTGCATCTGTTTTTTTAACATTAAATTCCCCGACCATTTGTACACAAAACTGAACAAATTGATCGAGGTCATTTTTATATGCTACCACAGTATGAGAAGAACATCTCTTCTCGAAAGTCAAATAATTGATATACGACTCCTGATAACCCATTTAGTTCAAATAAATCCAGGAATCACTAATTTTCAATTAGTCTTCCTGTTGTTGCAACCCCTGAACGTAAATCGCCTTTTTTTTCTCTTCCCTCTTTTTTACCGAGGGTTTTGT
Source organism: Prolixibacteraceae bacterium (assembly GCA_009773765.1). Taxonomy (GTDB): domain Bacteria; phylum Bacteroidota; class Bacteroidia; order Bacteroidales; family Prolixibacteraceae; genus Draconibacterium. The sequence goes on from WTWZ01000005.1 coordinate 37,700, forward strand.
AAACTTCTGCCGATCGCGCAATTCTTTTATTACGCCTGTTTTTTCGAACTTTCTTTTAAACCTTTTTAGGGCCCTTTCAATATTTTCGCCTTCTTTTACCGGAATAACTATCATTTTTTGCGGTTTTTATTTTTAAAAATCGAGGCGCAAATTTAGAAATTATTCGATTGAAATCAAATTTAAACGAAAAAAATTATATTTCCTATCCATCCAAATTGTTTTAATTTTATTTAACGACAGGTTAAATAGGGTCTCAATTTCAAAAAAGTACCACTATCAACCAGGCCGTTTGATGTAACCTGCTCCAATTCATAAAAAGACCCATTTTTTTCGCGGAATTTTAAAATCGCATTAACCTGTTTTTGGTCCAGGTACGGATGCCTTATTAAATCAGGATATTCAGCAAAATTTAACCTTATCTTTTTTAAAAGTAAAGTGTCAACTAAAATATTGTTTTCGATTTTTTGAAAAGTTTCCTCCGGGAAATTATAAACCTCAAGCAATTGACTTACTGAATAAAAACCTCCCAGCAAATCGCGATATTTTAATATTCGCTTTGCGAAAACAGTCCCTATCCCGTAAAGTTTAACCAAATCAGCCGAATCAGCGCTATTTAGTTCAATTGGGGCAAAATCAGGCAGGGCAGAAACTGTTGGCTCTTTGCGGGCATCAGTTACATTTTTCCCTCCTTGTTTGAATTGGGTTGAAATATCCGCAATATGTTCATTCGCTTTATTCTTTTCCTGATTCATATTTTCGGGGGGAACAGAAATAACAATATATTCTTCAATTATGTCAAAAATACTGTCGTTCATCCCATATATTTTTCTGACTTGCCCAGGTTTATAAAATTTACCCCCTGCTTTTCTGTAATTCAGAATATTTCGTTTGATATTCTCAGGTAAATCAAGTGAATCGAGCGTTTCTGAATTAATTGTATTTGGATTGAACGCGAAAAGCTTTTTACCCTCTTCATCAATTTTTTGATTTTCCCATTGGGTTATAAGTTCTTCAAAATCTGAATAATTGTATTTTGATTTTGGTTGAATATTTTTTACAACAACTGTTGCTGCTACCGATATTAAAATTAAAAACCCTAATATCAGGATTGCATTTCTGTCGCTTTTCGAATATTCGTTATATGCCTTCCAAAACCGTTTAAGATTTCTGTCCATGGGTTTACGGAGCGTTGTTTATACTTTATGGTCCAACCTAATTACACAACTTAAAAATTTCAGCAATGTATGATGCGCAAAGAAAATGCTATTTGTTTATAAATCTAAAAATTATTTAAGATCGATCAACCCAATTCCCTGAAGAAACACGAAAGCAATTGCCAGAGGTGCAATAAACTTTATAACAAATAAAAATACCGGAATATAATGTGCCTTTAAAGTACCATTGTTTGACAATTCATCTTTTGCCTTATCCCGGCCAAAAAACCACGCAACAAAAATCACAATAAAAAATCCTCCAAGTGGCAGTAATACATTTGCAGTTGTATATTCCATTAATTCAAATACTGTTTTCCCTAATATTTTGAAATCAGCCAATTCACTTGTTGAGAGAACACATAAAACTCCTAAAATTGAAACCGAAAAGGTAGCCAGCCAGGTTGCAGCTCCCCTTTTCATTTTAAGTTCTTCGACAAAAAAAGCAACAATAACTTCGAGTACCGATATAGTTGAAGTTAATGCTGCCACCCCAAGTAAAAGAAAAAACATGACCGAAAAAACAGTTCCCCCCGGCATCTGTTCAAAAATATTTGGCAATGTAATAAAAGCCAATCCCGGACCTGCACCTGTTGGAATACCAAATGCAAATACGGCCGGGAATATCGCTACACCAGCCAAAATTGCAACCATGGTATCAGTAGCAACAACAGATAAGGAAGTAGTGGCCAAATTATCCCTTTTCTGAATATAGGAACCATAAGTAATTAATGTCCCCATTCCTATACTAAGTGAGAAAAAAGCCTGACCAAGCGCCATCAGAAAAGTCTCGGCAGTAATTTTGCTAAAATCAGGTTTAAAAATAAAACTTAATCCCTTTGCAGCCCCTGGAAGAGTGACCGACCGAACTATTAAAATTAACAGCAGCACAAATAAAAGCGGCATTAATATTTTTGTTGACTTTTCAATACCATTTTTTACCCCGGCCACTACAATAAATGCTGTAAGCCCCATAAAAACAAAGAACCAGATTAATGGGCGGGAACTACTGCCAATAAAACTATTGAACATACTTCCCAGTTCTTCAGCCGATTTTTCATGAAACCCACCAATGAACGACTGATAAAGGTATTCAAGTGTCCAACCGGCTACTACTGTATAAAATGCAAGAATCATAAAAGCGGCAACAACTCCCATTAAGCCAATCAGGTACCACGGGCGATTGGGCGCCAGTGTCCTGAACGAACCATAAACATTTTGCTGTGCCCTTCTTCCAATAGACAATTCAGAAAGCATAACCGGAATTCCAATGGCAATAACAATGGCAAGATATATCATGATAAATGCCGCCCCGCCATTTTCGCCAACAACGTAAGGGTAACGCCAAATATTTCCGAGACCAACTGCAGAACCCGCTGTTGCAGCAACGATTCCAAATTTGGAGCCGAATGATTCACGATTAGGAGGAAGTCCCGACATATTATTTCTTTTAATTTGTTATCAATTAATTTAAAAATCTTACTATTCCTGATATTAAGAGCCCCAAAAATGCAAAAAATAAAACACAATCAAAAAGCAAATCAAAAAACCGAAAATAGTTTAAAACGGATAACCAATTGCGAAAGTAAAATTGATGTCCCTGTTTGTATAATTCCGGTTTCCTGGAATCCATCCGTTATTTTCGGTTTCCGATGGATCCCGTAATTTCATTCCCAGGTCAAGCCTGAGTATAAAGTAGCTCATGTCAAACCGTAAACCTGTTCCTGTTCCAATAGCAATTTGCCTGTAAAACTGGTTTAACCTGAATTGTGCACCCCGGCGGTTATCCTTTTCGTTAATTGCCCATATATTTCCCGCATCTAAAAAAAGTGCCCCTTCAATAAAACTGATTAAATGAAATCTGTATTCCAGATTCGCCTCCAGCTTAATATCAGCAGTTTGATTTGGGTATTCCTCAGGCGAAGCTTTGTAAGTTCCCGGCCCAAGCGAGCGAACAGGCCATGCCCTGATTCCGTTGGCGCCACCGGAAAAATACTTTTTCTCGAAAGGTAAAACATCAAAATTTCCGAATGGCACACCAATTCCAAAAAATGCGCGGGTAGCAACCGAATTAAATTTATCTATACTGAAACCGCGGCTATATTCAATATCTGTTTTAAAATATTGCGCAAAACGCGTGTTGAATACCTTGTAATATTCTGCCTCAATATTTCCAATCGAATCAACTGCCTGAAATTTATCGCGGTTTGTTAATTTTGACATTGCCCAAAGCAGGTTTCCTGATGATTCGATGTTAAACCTTACGTAAGTGTAATCCTTTATTGTGTTTAACCGCTGGTTGTTAAACAGGAATGAATAATTCATCGCAAATATTAAGTGGTCGGTAAAACTGCTTTTTATGTAAAGATCCTGAATACCATCAATAAAATCCGGGTCGTAATCGTAAACATTAACTTTATTATAATTGAGCAGGTTCCAGGTATGTCTTAAATCTTCAGTCGATTTCCAGTCGTAACCAATCTTCAAAGTACTGATGGTCCGTGTATATTCTGGCCTTTTTTGATAATTATATCCTAACGTAATTACAGTTTTGGGCAAAAACCGCTCAAAATCACCAATAAAATTTCCGGGCCCCAAAATCTTTGGGACAATTAAATTCGACTCAGCACCAAATTCCCTGGTATTAAAATAGTTGGGCACACCATTGTTGAATTGTTCAATCCGTTCAATCCCGCCTAAAAAACTTAACTGAAAAACTTCGGCCCCCCTGAATAAATTGCGGTGTGTATATGTTACGTTTCCTGCAATCCCAAAATTCCCTGAAGTATTTGTACCTTCAATATCAAATGAAGTGGCTTGCTTATTTAAAGGCGCCAACCTTATGTAAGTGTCAAGCAGGTTTGTATCACTTGCAGATTTAACCTCCCTGAACTGAATATCAACAAACCGAAACTGCCTCAGCCGGTTTAATGCATTAAAAGCACTTTCAATTTCGGCATTGCTGTATAGCATGCCTTTGTTCAACCGTATGGTCCTGTTAAACAGAGCCGGCGGATAAGTTACCTGTTTGTTTTGATACAAGGTAAAATTATGCCATTGGATTGTATCGGTGAAAACACCAACAGAATCTCTGCTTAATGTTACCGGAGAATTTCCGGGCAAAACCGAAATAAAAAAGTTATTCAGATAAAAAGGTTGAAAAACCCTGGCTGAATCAATTTGGCTATTTCTGGCGGGTCTTATTAATAAATCAACAATTATCTGCTTTTCATGTACCGAACTATCGGCAATAAATTTTATATCGTCTTTCGAAAAGTAGAAATATCCATTGTTACGATAAAGTTTTACTATATTTAACTGGTGCTTTTCCAAAGCCTCAATATCAAAAGCATCCCCTTCCTTTAATTCCGATTTTAATGTACTGTTAAAATATAAAGCCTGCAATAAAGAATCTCTAATTTGATAATTGATTCTACGAATAATGTACTGTTCCCCTGTGTTTAACCTATAAATAACTTCAGCTTTTCTCTTTTTCACCTTAAATGACACATCACTGTTGACTGACGCCCTAAAATATCCTTTACTGTAGGCATACTCCTTTAATTGGCCTTCCGACTGTTTTGATAAATCCTCATCATAAATTTGCGGCGGCTCCCCAATCCGTTTTAACCAGTCATCGGTTTTCTTTTTCGATGAAAGATTGTAGAGAAATAAATGAAACTTTAGAAACCCCAGAATCTTATAATTCTCCTTATGTTTTATCAGCGACCTGGCGCTTTCTTTATTTATATTCTCGTTGTCAATTTCAACCTTAACTTTACTTATAAGGTATTTATCTTCGGGGACAAACTTAACAGGGGAACATGAAAACATGAAAATTACACTCACAAGCGCAACTAATTTTATCCCCCGTGTTTTACTGATATCAATTCTTCCGGCCAAAGCAAATTCTTTAAAAAGCAAAAATAGTGAAGTGATTTTGTTCAGAAACAATAACTTTACTCCAAATTCATTCTCAATTAACAAAAATGATAAGTAAAAATAGTATAAAACTCATTAAATCACTTGCCAACAAAAAAAATAGGATAAAAGAAAATTTATTTGTTGTTGAAGGCGATAAAATGGTTGCAGAGGCGCTTATATCGAAATTTGTTGTTGAAAAACTTTACGCTACCAACTCATTCATTGTCAAAAATAAACCGATTATAAAAAACGAAAAGCTTGTAAATGAGGTAACCCGGGAAGATATCGTTAAGTCAAGTTTATTGAAAAACCCGCAAAACAGTATTGCTTTATGCAAATTACCTGATAAAAAAGAATTGCCGATTAAAATTGATTCGGATCTGGGCATTTATTTGGACGAGGTCCAGGATCCCGGAAACCTGGGCACAATTATCAGAATTTGCGATTGGTTTGGCATCGAACATCTTTTTTGCTCGCCTAAAACTGCCGACATGTTTAATCCAAAAGTAATTCAATCGTCAATGGGTTCGTTCTGCAGGGTTAATGTCTGGTACACTGCTTTTGAACCGGTTGTTGAACTTGCATCCAAATCGGAAATGAAAGTTTTGGGCGCATTTCTCCATGGAGAAAACATTTATGCGCAGAAATATTACTCCCGTATTTTACTTGTAATGGGAAACGAAGGAAACGGAATAAGCGCTGACGTTGAAAAAATGATTGACAAACGAATTAAAATACCGGAATTTAATAAGAATCCAAAGTCGGCCGAATCGCTTAATGTTTCGGTTGCAACCGCAATAATTTGCTCTGAATTTAAACGGCAAACCAATTATTCAGCGCTACTCGAAATGAAATGACAGGGTAAAAATGTTCGATCTTAAACTTTTAATTGACTGGGCGTAATATTTGCGTTGTTGTTCAGGCAATCCGCCCAATTGGTCGTTTAACCCAAAACTAAACTTACCCTCCACGGTAAAACGGAAAAACGGAAAATAGTGGTCCCAACCTCCACCTACTTCAGCATAAAACCCGCTGCTTTTTAGCTTTACCAAATCATCTTTTGCCGTTTTTGAAATATCCTGACGAAAAGCTCCGCCAAAAATAACAAACGGCCTGTCGTTGTTTATCCGCCTGGCCTTATACTTAATCAGTAAAGGAAAATCGAGAAAAGTTGATTTTATGGAATAAAATTTTAAAGGTTCAATGCCTGCATTGATATCATAAACCGGTATATTATAGGTTAACTTTCGCTCACCAAACGACATCCCCGGTAAAAAACGCAAATCCAAATCTTCAGCTAACCTTAAACTTGAAACAATGCCAACCGTAAACCCAGGCACCAAAGCCTGCAAATCGCTCCTGACGATGCTTCCGCTTGAAATATTATTGGGATCATTCGGAAAGGTAACACTTGGATCAAATTCTGGATTTTCGTCAATTGGATTATAGTTTACAATATTAAAATCGAGTACGTTGTAACCCAAAATAAAACCAAAATGTATTAGTTTTTCATCGAAAGTGGTAAGATAATTCACCCTTTGCTTTTGAGCAAAAACATTCGAAATACTGAGAATGAATAATATGATCGTAAAAATTTTCTTCACCGGCAATTAATTACTCTGTCATTCAAAAAACCCCGATTTGTTTAGTTTATTGTATAATCAGGCTAATTTTTTGGTTTTTGCGTTTCATAAATGGATGCTATCCCAAAGGTTTGTAAAAAACATTTGCTTCCAACAAATCCAACTTCTGCTAAAATAGTTAAAAATTTATCTCCATCCGGAAATTCATTTACAGATTCTGGCAAATAAGTGTAGGCATTACTATCTTTTGAAACCATCCGCCCGATTAAAGGTAATATTTTCGTGAAATAGGCCTGGTAAATTTGTTTATAGGGCGACTTAACCGGTTTAGAAAACTCAAGGATATAAAAAACGCCGCCGGGTTTTAATACACGTTTTATTTCAGTAAGCCCCGTTTCTAAGTTTTCAAAATTTCTTACACCAAAACCTACAATTGCGGCATCAAATGTATCGTTTTTAAAAGGCAGTTTTTCCGAATCCGCTTTAATGAGCTCAATTCTTTCTTTCAGTCCTTTTTTCAGGACCTTTATACGCCCAACACCGAGCATACCTTCTGAAATATCGATGCCAAACACCCTGGCGCCTTTAATTGCTGTTGCTGCAATTGCAAAATCAGCGGTTCCGGTTGCCACATCAATAATTAATTCGGGCTGCCACGGAATAAGCAGTTTGATTGCTTTTTTTCTCCACAACCTATCAATATTTGCCGAAAGCAAATGATTCAGTAAATCGTATTTTGGAGAGATTTGGTTGAACATTTCTTCAACCTGAACTTTTTTTGATTGCCCTGACTTTTTATTGGGAAGAGCTGCCATTAAACGCCAACTGTCATTTTATCAATAAATCCATAAGATTTGTCATCAATGCGAAGTTCTCCCTTTGTAATGTGCCCGAGGGTAAAAAACGGAACTTTCATTTCGGTTAATGTGTCAACAAAATTATCTTCCTTATCAGGTTTTACCTCAACTAGGATACGCCCCATTGCTTCTCCAAATAAAAACGCATCCAACCGGGTTTCAGCAGCAGTGGTAATATCAAAACCTAATTCATTTGGGATTGCAGCGCGCAAAAGCGTAAAAAACAGCCCGCCTTTTCCAACCGGGCTGGCGCTTTCAAGCAATTTCAACTTATTGAGTTTTTTAATTGCCTGCTGAATCCTGATTTCGTCTTCGATTTTAAACTGGGGTAGCGGAGAATCCGTAATTCTATGAAAAAACTCAAGATATTCTGAAGAACCAACATCATCGGTTGTTCGCCCAATCATAAAGATGATATTTCCTTTGTGTTTGAAAGAATGCGTTGTAATGTTTGCGCTATCTTTAATCAACCCCATCATGCTGATAATAATGGTTGGCGGAACCGGATCATGTTCTGAAAAATAATCAAACCTGATTTTTTTGTTTGAAATTTTCAGTTCGAATTTTACCGCCGCATTTTCCAATCCTTTTTTAGCGCCCGAAGCAATGAAATTTCCTTTTGGATCGGCAACATTAATATGATATAAAAACGCGCTGATTGCAATGGGTTGTACTCCATTACAAATCATTTTCCGGGCAGCTCTCGAAACTAAAATTTCAGTGGCTTTTTGAGGGTCACTTTGTAAATGATGATGAAATGCATGGGTGTTCATGGCAATTTTGTTCCCATCAGCATCAATATCAAACAAACCCGATTCGTCAGTATCACTGTCGTCAATTGAATCGGGCAAAATGTTGATTTCACTAAAATCGTTGAAATAATTAATGCTCGATAAATTTGGGTTAACCATCAGTGAATAAATAACATCCTCCAAACTTTCAGGTTCGGGGATTGAATCGATGGTAAAACTTTTCCCGGCTTGAATAACTTCACTCATAACACCTTAATATTTGTACTTTATCCACTGGCAAAGGTAATTAAGTGGCTCATTATTTCATCTATTTTGATGTTTTTTTTAATTTCGGAAATATTTCCACTAATTTAATAATGAAACAAACTGCAATAATTACAGGCGCTGCATCAGGCATTGGCAAAGCAACTGCGGTGCTGCAGGCTAAGGTTTTAAAATTGAATTCCGATATCAGAATTTTAACCCAAAATGAAACTGCAGTTCAAAGTTTCCCTGAGCAATGGCAAAATATTGATGATGTATTAACCATGCCAAACCGCCAGTCCTTTTCGCACAATTTTAACTGCAGGGAAATCGTTTGATTTTGTTTAAATTTGCGTTTCAGAAAAAACCATAATGCCAGAAGCAGTAATAATTACACCGGTAAAAGATTCGTTAAAAACAACAAGTCTAACCATCAAAGCCATTTCGGAAGCTAAAGGCAATTTCGAATATTTCGTTTTCAACGATTTTAGCCTGCCAGAAACCAAACATTTTCTTGAAGAAGCAAAACAAGAATACGGATTTCAATTAATCCACCTTGAAGATATTACCTCAACCCCCTCGCCCAATTATAAACTGGTTCTCGAAATCTCCCAAAAAATGGCTTTGCAAAAAAAATGCCCATTAATTATTATTGAATCAGACGTTGTAATTAAGCCTGGTACACTAAAAGGGCTGCTTGCAATTTTAGATTCGCACCCCACGCCCGGTTTAATTGGCGCAATTACCGTTGACCAAAATGGCGATTACAATTTCCCTTATACTTTCGAAAAAATTAAAAGTTCCGAAATTGTGAACACTCCGCATAGTTTAAGTTTTTGCTGCACACTTATTTCGCTTGAATTTATCCAACTTTTTGATTTTAAAACACTTGCCCGAGATAAAGACTGGTTTGATGTTTATATTAGCCGGCAATCAAAAAAACTGGGGCTCAGAAATTACCTGGCCAAAGGTATTGAAGTGCTGCACCTGCCCCATTCAAGCCGTCCATGGAAACATTTAAAATATACCAGGCCTGTGCTTTATTATTTCAATAAAATATTTTATAAACGCGACAGGATTTAAATGTCGAAAGAGAAAATATACAATCGCTTTAAAATTGCCGGACATATTCTTTTCTGGTTAATCAGCATCTCGCTTCTTACTTTTATTTTCTATTTCTACGACGAAAAACTCAGTTTTAACCTTATTGAGAAATCCTTAATTACTAACTTGTTTTTTGCATTAGCCGTGTATATTAATTTGTATTTGTTGATTCCACGATTTTTAAAGGAGAAAAACTACATCTTTTACTTTTTTTGGTTAATTGTTTTACTTTCAGTAACGAGTTTATCGTTGCAATTTCTTTTTCTTTATCCGCTACGGAATTTACTTGGAATTACCGAAAGTTATACCTCTTTCAATACCAACCTGCACTCGGCATATTTTTTCTCAACCCTTATATTCGTTGGAATTACCACCTTTTTAAAGCTGATTACGGACTGGGTATCGCTGCAGGATGTCAACCTAAAACTGGCGAAAATCGAACAACAAAAACTGGAGGCTGAATTAAAAACGTTAAAAAGCCAATTGAACCCACATTTTCTGTTTAATTCATTAAATAATATTTATTCGCTTTCACTGGTTAAATCGGATAAAGTACCAGAACTTATTTTAAAATTATCCGGTTTAATGAGGCACATCATCTACGAGTCAAAAGAGAATTATATCCCACTTGAAAAAGAACTTGACTTTGTAAATAACTTTATTGAATTACAACGAATACGGACATCTGATAAAACAAAAATACATTACCAGGTTAATGGTAAAATCCCGGAAGCTAAAATCGCCCCCTTAATTTTCGAACCTTTTATTGATAACGCTTTTAAGCATGGGCTTCCGGGGACCGTGTATTCCGACTTTATTAATATAGCATTTAACTTTGAAAAAAATGGCTGGCTTCAATTCACCCTCGAAAATAATTATGAAGAACGTTTCAACAACACAAAATTAAATTCCGGAATAGGACTTCAAAATGTAAAAAAACGGTTAAAACTTTTGTATCAACCACACGAGTTTTACTTACATATTTCTCAAAAAGATAACATACACACGATTAGCCTGGAATTAAAACTAAAATGAAATGGAAATTAAAGCAATCATTATCGACGACGAACCCCTGGCCCGCCAGGTTATTAAGGAATACGCCCGGAAAATCCCAACTTTAACAATTTCGGGAGAGTGTGAAGATGCCATTTGCGCGCACCGTATTATTCAGGATAATCAGGTTGATTTGCTTTTTTTGGATATTAACATGCCTAAACTCAATGGAATAGCATTTTTAAAAACACTAAAAAATCCGCCGTTGGTTATTTTTACAACTGCATATTCAGAATATGCCCTTGATGGATTTGAATTGAACGTTGTCGATTACTTAAAAAAACCATTCTCTTTTGAACGTTTTTGCAAGGCATACTTTCGTGCTGAAGAATTGCTTTTATTGAAACAGGCAGCCTTAAAACCTGATTTGGTTCAAAAACAAAATGATTTTCTTTTTGTAAAGGCAGATAAAAAAACTATGAAAGTGAAGATTACAGATATCTTATACATTGAGGGACTTGGAGATTATATAAAGCTTTATATGAGCGATAAAAAGTTGATTACCAACCTTTCAATGAAAAAAATAGAAAACCTGCTTCCCCCGGAAATTTTTTACAGAATTCATAAATCCTTTATAATATCGCTCGATAAAATTGAATCCATAGAAGGGAATATGGTTAAAATAAACAATGCAAAACTCCCAATAGGTAGTCTTTACCGCCATGATTTTATGTTGTTTATTAAGAACTTTCTGGCAGAATAACACTTACATCAGAAATCCCTGCTCTCTCAACACTTCCATCATTTTTTGTGAAAAAAACTCATTATCCGCCTTTTTATACCGCACATCAGTAAATACCTGTGCCAGATAATCTTTATTGTTTTCTTTAATAAATTGTTTTGATGATTCAAGGTTCTCTTTGAATGAATATAATTCTTTAATATCCAAACCTGAATAATTTTTATATTTTTCTTTGTGAATAATTCCTCTTAGTGGTATTCTGTCAGTCCTGCCCGGAATTTCGTCAGGATAACCAATTGCCAGGGTAGTAACAGGAAATGTCAGTTTCGGAAGGTTCAGAACTTTCACTATTTCCCTTGCATTGTATATTGTGGTTCCAAGATAACATATTCCCAATCCCAGATTTTCAGCCGCCACACAAACATTTTGAGCTACAATAATTGCATCGGTGGCAGCAGTAAAAAATGAAAGAAAATTATCATAACCAGGGTTAGCACTGCTAATTTCGCACCATTTGGCAAATCGATTAAAATCGGCGACAAAAGTCAATAAAACCGGGGCGCTCTTAGCGACATTCTGATTAAAATGATGAGGTATTAACTTTTCCCTTACCTCAGGTGTTTCAGATACAACAACACTATACAACTGCATGTTGCCAGTAGTTGAGGCTTTTGTGCCTGAATAAATAACAGATTCAATTAATGAATAAGCTATTGGTTGGGTTTTAAATTTCCGAATGGAAACATGTTGGTTTAATAATTCCATGACTTTACAGTTTTATAAAAAAAAAAGGGAAGCATAAAGCTTCCCTTTTTAATCAATCAATTCGGTATTACCTTTTAATCATCCTTTCTGTTTTGGCAATTCCGTTTTCAGTATAAAGACTGATTACGTAGATGCCGCTAACCAGATTAGCAGTACGGATTTCACGGTTCGGATACTCAATATCAATAACTCTTTGACCAGCAATGTTGCTAATAACAACTCTTGTTAGTTTATCGCTATTTTCAATTGTAATTTGATCGTTGAATGGATTAGGATATACTTTGAAAGAATTAGATGGAACTGGATCTATGTCTGTAATTGTAATATCTTTCACATCAGACTCAATCCTTGGCTCAAGTTTGAAATTGTCAAGTCTTGAATTTACTATACCGGTTACATCATAATAATGATCTGCAACAACTACTGCTTTATTATATAACCAGTCGTTTACAACAGTATTATCAGTTTGTTGGTAGTAAATCGTCCATTCGCCATTTCCTGCATCTTTAGCAGTTGCACGGGCGCCTTCAACCTTAACCAATACGCTTTCGTATTTTTCCGCTTTCACTGCAGATGGCGCCAACATAATTGGAGTAATATCAACCATTGGAGGAACAAACTCCACAGTAACATTTATAAGTGATGTAACATTTGCCACTTCAGCAACTTCACCAACAACAGATACACCGTTTCCGATCTGAATCCCTTCATATGTTGCTGCACTAAATTCCACCCAAATTCCACTCCATGCAGCATTTGCATCCTGCATAAAGAATCCTTCGCCTGGTGCTACAGCAGTTACAGTTCCTTTTACCTGTAACCTAGATCCTACATAATTCGATACATCACCAGTTCCTTGAATATCGGCTATTGCAGCTAATCCTGTAACTTTGTAATTAAACACTCTAGCTACCATCATATTGCCCGCTATATCCTTAATATTATCCACAGTAAGAGCTACATCAGATAAACTTGGAGCTGTTATTTTAGCAGTGTAAACCATGCCAGACCCACTGACCACAACAGTACCTACAGAAACTTTTACTCCAGAAGCAACATCTGTTACATTCTCATTGAAGGTAAGAATCACCTCAAACTGATTTGTTTCCAATGTACCGGAAGATGGACTTGCAACAACTGTAGGAGCTGTATTGTCACCCACAACATAAGTGTATTCTGATGCAACAAATTTATTTTTATTTGCAGATGCATCAGTAATTTTATCACTCAACATCAGTTTTACAGTTGCTTTATCAGCAGCCTTGATTGCCACTGTATAAACATTACCAACATTTGTAATAACTGAAGTTCCACCGGTTACGGTAATACCACCATTAATAACAACCGGTTCAGAGAACGTAACCGTTACATTCCAGGTATTCATAGCATTGGTTGCTGAACTTGGACTTACAACCGCAGTAGGAGCAGTATTGTCACCTATTACGTAAGGTCCGTATGAACCACCGGCAAATGCGTTGTTGTTTGCATCTTTCACAGTATTTGCAACCATAACCATTACTGAACTCAAATCTTCTGCGTTCATTGTCACGGTATATTCCATTCCACCATCAGCACCTGTAATAACTGGCAAACCAATAATGTTAGTTGCAGAAACAGCAGAAGCAACTCCAAAAACATTTTCATTAAATGTCAATGTTACTGTAATGGTGTTCTTTACAACTACACCTGCTACAGCCAATGTTGGTTTTGTATTGTCGCCAACTACATAATCAACTGATTTAGCGGCAGCAAGATTGTTTCTGTCATATTTATCAGTAACACTCTGGTTAACAGTTAAATTAACATTAGCCAAATCTTCTGCTTTGATATTCACTATATAACTATCATCACCGTCATCACCAGTAACCGAATATTCAGTTGCACCAGTAACAACAACTGCAGATTCAACATGATAAACAGGTTCTGTGAACACCAATACAGCAATAATGTCATTTTTAGTATTTGTTAAATCTCCCGGAATTATAGTCAGCATCGGTTCAGTATTATCACCTGTCCTGAAGTTCCATACAGTTGGGTCATCAATTCCCATGAAATTAACACCAAACAGTGATTTAACCAATTCTTTATCAACCAACACAACATAATCCTGATTGTCCACAAGAGGAGTGGTTACCGGAACACTTAATGTTAAACCATCGGTTGAAATCATACTTGCTTCTATCACTGTAGAGAAAACAAGTGTGTTTGTTTGTGACACATCTTGTTTGAAAACATTGACTTTTTTGCCCATTGTACCAACTACAACAGGTTCGCTGAATATAATTTGCAATGTAGGATTTTTTACAATTCCTGTTTCGGGAGTTACGCCTGTTCCATCAGCCGGAACCAATCCAACCGCTACAGGAGCAACAGCATCACCCACTACATTATACGTAAATGATGCACCGGCAAATTTCCAACCCGCCAAATCTTCAACAGCATCCGATACTGTCAAGGTAACAGGAGAATTACTTTGAGCGGTTACTTTAACCTGGTATACCGCATCACTTCCGGTAACAGAAACTAAAGCACCATTATTGGCAACAACAGCCGATTCTACATTTACAACAGGTTCGTTGAATGTTAAATTTACATAGAACACATTTGTTGCAATAGTTCCGGCACTCGGAGTAGCAACCAAAGTTGGAGCATTATTATCATCAACTTTATAAGAGAAACTTACAGCAGCCAAAACATTGTTATTGGCATCCTTAATGTTGCTCGAAAGCGAAAGTACTACGTTAGCCAAATCATCAGCTGTGATAGTAGCTTTGTAAACTGTACCAGCGGTAACAGTCGACAGCATCATAGTTCCCCCGGTTACAATAACCGAAGTTGCATCAACTCCCGTAACCGTTTCATTGAAGGTCAATTCCACATCGAACACGTTTGCCATAGCATTACCCATATCAGGACTTGCAGTAACTTCAGGAGCAGTATTGTCTCCGGTTGTAAACCTGTAAGCAAACGGATCACTTATACCAACCCACCAGTTCAAGCTGGTTGCAGTATTGGTAACAGACCCATTGTCGGCAAGGATATAATACACTGAATTGTCTTCAAGTGGTGTAACGAAATTAAGTATCACTTCATGTGTTGAATGATCAACAGTTACCGTACTGGCATTAATTGTTTCAATCAGCTTAGTTTCGTATGCGTAAGTTGCAGCATTATAATCATATTGGAACAACTTAATACTACCTGTCCCTGCATAAATGTCACGGTCGAATTTTAAACGGGCGCCTGTAATCATTTTTACAACATTCACATCGCCATTGGCAGGATTTGAAGTAGACAACAAGGTTGGTGGAGTTGGATCGGTGATACCAAATTTCCATGTAACATTATTATTAATACCAGCATAGATATTACCAGCACCATCCACAACAAAACCCGCATCAATCCTGACATAGTATTCACCCAGTTTATCGAAATTCATCGATGGGTTAATGGTAAGCTTATCAGTTGCCTTGTTTGGGTCAACCAAACTTGTACCGGAAACCACAATTTTCGGAGAATTGAACGGAATAATTTCCATCGCATTTCCATCAGCACCAGGAGCTCCGTTGTTATGATAGATTACAAGATTCCCTGCAGTTAATGTTATGTTTTCACTGAATGTTAACACAAGGTTGGCATCAACGATTACATTTTGTTCGTTTTGCAACGGACTGTAGGTTAAAACAAATGGATTGGTTGCATCGCCAGTGTTGAATGTCCATGTTGTATTGTTCATGAATCCGGCGTACGGATTTTTGTTGTACGATACATCAGCGAAAACACCAGCAGGAATTACAACATAATATCCTTTGTACGCTTCAAAAACAGCGTGAGGAATAGTTACAGTCCACGGTGCAACAGTTGCGAACGTGCAGGCAGATGGATTTACTTTCTCAAAAATCTGTCCGTTTGCAAACCTGATTTCAATCTGACCAGCAGCATCGTTTGCAGCAACCCGTTCATTGAAGGTAATTACCAAAGCCCTATCAACATTAACAATACCACCCGATGGGTTAACTATTGTCATTAGCGGATTTACAACATCTTCAGCCGTAAAGGTAAAAGTTCTTTGAGCCAAAGTTCTGTTAAGGATATTGCCATTCGGGAAGTACAACTCATCTTTAACTTCAGTACCCGAACCTGATTGTGCAGTCCAAATAAAAGTATGAGTTGTTTGGCTTGTCAGAGCGGCAGCCGGAGTGAGTTCATAAATCTTTCCGGGTTCAATAACAGCAACCGTACCTGCAAAAGCTACTCCATTATGAGTAAGATAACTTGCATTTTTAATATCAGCAGCTGTTGGTGTAACATTTACGTCACTACCAGTAGCTTTCAATACTTTCTTGTCGAAAGTCAGGAGGAATTTCGTATTCACTTTTACCTCCGCAGTTGGAGACGTTGGATTTGTAGATACTGCCGCTATAGTTACAACAGGCGATAAACGGTCTTCAGTATTGAACGTTACGCTTGATGTTGGAACCGCATTAACTGCCATGTCAGCAACAGTAGAAGCAGAAGTATAGGTAACTGTATAAGTACTGTTCGATTGTAAAGCAGTTGCAAGCGTAATAGTGAATGTTCTTGTAGCCGTTGCATAAATTGCACTGTTTACTGTAACAGGTGCACTAATTCCAAGAACTGTTCCAACAACTGAGAAACGAGCCTTTAAATCAGCGCCATTCGCAATAGCAACTGGTGTTGACGCTCCATTATACAGAACTTCGTTAACCGTCATTAACACTGTACTACCCTGCGTAACAGAATTAACTGTTGATGTTCCGTTAGGATTCCAGGTAACTAAAGGAGCAGTTATATCCTGCGATTTGAAATTCCAATCAGTAGTTGAAGAAAATCCTGCAAATGCATTCCGAGTACACGACAAATCGTAAAATGCATTATTTGGAATAAGCACATAATAGTCGGTCTCACTTGCATAAACATTGCTTCTTGTTATTGTAGCCGTATTTCCGGAAACCGTAACAGCAGTAGTTGAAACGTCAATCCGTTCATGCGGAGTAGCCGAACCCGCTCTGTAAATATCAATAAATGTATTTATGGTTTGTTCTTTAGCAATCGGTTCATTAAATGTAATGACCAATGCATTTCCTTCACCAACCAAAACACTTGTAGCATTATCAGCCGGAGTTAACGGCACAATACCTGGTCCAGCAGTAGCCAAAACAGGAGCCGTAGCATCTCTTGTTGTGAATTTCCAAACAGGTGTTCCTGTGCTTCCATAATAAACAGAAGCCCATGTATTAGCTGGCACAGCAGCATCGGTAACAGCACCAGGGTTAATTTCAACATAGTATTCTGTTTTATCAACCATTGGAGCTGCCAACGTAATGGTAATAACATCAACTGAAGCCACAACAGTACTAATTAACACAGACTGGTTGTCTGAAACTTTCCTTACCCAGAATTTTGTTGCGTCTGCAACAACAACAGGTTCGTTAAATTTCATTTGTAATGTTGTACCAATAGCTGCACAGGTAGCTCCATTTCCCGGAGCAAGACCAGCTGAGTATGGAGCAGTATTAAACGTTGTTAACAACAACGGTGCAACATTATCGGCAGTTCTGATATTTATTAATGAAAGAACCGTTTCATTTACAGATGTACCATCCATTAGGTTTAACGCAATGTCTATTCGTGCTACGCCCGTACCCATTGATTTAACAGTAGCCGCGCTTGGTGTAGTTGTCAAAGATCCTGCCGGTACAGCGTACCAGAAGATTTTGCCATCCTCATTAAGCGAGATATTGGTAATTGTAAAACCATTATTCACAGGTGTGGCAGCAATCGGGCTTAAATCCCACTGTGGCCTTACATAATCAATAACAGTGAATTTACCCTGGTTTGTAAGCAGTGTATGATCAATATAGTTAGTTGCAGCAGTTGACAAATCCTGAATTTTGCTTGGAACAAAGCTTACAGTAAGTGTTGTTGCTGAAGACCAGCCGGCTGTTGGTGGAACAAGTGTTAATACATTGTTTGCAAATGTACCACTAAATCCAGCTTGAGCAGGAGCGAACAACACAGCTTCAAGAATATCAGCAGGATCATTATTAGCTGTACCTGTATCAGTTCCATCAAGTACTTTCACAGATTCTGTGAATGTAATTACAATGTTGCCATTTTTAGCGATTCCGGTTGGAGTTGTTGCCAAACTGGCTTTAACATCCGTACCATTTACTGTAATTGCAGCAACAGCAGGTATTGTTAAATCTGATGTTGTAAAGTTGAGTTGACTATTAGTAGTTAATTCATTCGTTATACCCTGATTTGCAGAATCGAAGAAAGTTCCAACAGTAACATTAATATAATACGGACTGTTCACCAAAAAGTCTGGATGTAGTACAGTCAATGCATCGTGAGCATTATTCCATGACCATGTAACAGTTGGAGAATCGAAATAAACTGTATGCTGTGCAGTTCCGTCGCCTGAATTTCTAATTGTTAAAAATTTACCAACAGGATTTGTAATCCATACAGGTTCTGAGAACTGAATAGTTACCTCGGCATTTAACGCCACATTGTTTGCATCATCTTTAGGTGTTGTAATTCCCGATGTTAACAAATAAAACGGTGCAGGATCAGCCTGAATTTTAAAATTCCAAAGTGTGGCATTATTAACTAAGCCTGCATAATAATTATTCGCTCCATCGCGGAATGCATCGGCATCCACTTCAACCCAATAATTAGTGTTGTATTTAAATACGGCAGGATTTACAGTAATAGTAACTACGTTGTTCACAATGCCTACCGCCGCAGATTGAGCCGGTATGGTAAGATCCGGAATTCCGGTATTACCCGTTTCCCTGATACGAATACTTCCAGGTCCTGCGAAAACCTTTCCTGACAATTCAGTAAACGTGATTACTAAACTTGAAGGTTTTGGAACTTCATTTCCAGCTACAACCGGTGTAGCCTGATCAACTGGCACTAAACTAAGCAATGCAGGAGACGTAGCATCATATGCAGTCCAATTCCATGCAGTTGCAGTAGTGATTGCAGAGGTCGAAAGATTTCCAACGGCATCAACAAAACTTCCAGTCGGGTATTGTATGTTATACGCACCTAATTCAGCAAATCCAGGAAAAGCTGGAGTTGCTAAAGCTGGAACCAATGTTACAACATTGCCGGCAATAATAGTTGCCGCACTCGCATCAAAAGTCCATGAACCAGCTACATCAGTACGTGTTAACGTAATAAGTTTTGTGGCAACACCTGTGACAGGTTCGCTAAAGGTTAGCGTCATTGGTGCATTCGCAAGAACATTGGGTGCATTATCAACCGGCGAATAAACCATAACAGTCGGTGCAACGTATTCACGTATAGTATATGTTGTGCTATTGTTTACAATCAAATTATTAGCAGCATCATACAAACCGTTAACTGTAACTTTATAAGTATTTTCACCGGCATAAGAAGTTAGGAAGTTATTTAAATTTACAGTAAACCCTGTACCTGATACCGCCTGAATATCGAAGTTAATATTTGCTCCGGTAGTCATGTTGGTAACAACAACCATTGTGCGCAGATAATTTGCATCACTTGCTGTAAGCAATACACCACCAGCTTTGGTAACTGTTTCATTAAAGGTTACATTAATAAGTAATCCGTTAACGTTGTTGGCCAAACCTGTTGAACCGTTAGCAGGATTAAACGTAACAGCGGGGTTAGTTTCATCGGCTGTAGTAAATGAAAGGAATTGATCAACTCCAGATATTGGAGTTATACCACCTTTATAATAACCCAACGGATTACCGGCTGCATCTTTAATTGATGTAGTAAGCTCTATTGTATAAGTACGACCATTATCAATTAAATTTGCTGTTGGATCGATTGTGATGTAACGTCCTCCGGCAACAGTAATCGTTGAAGGAACAATATTTCCGGTTGTTTGATCCCTGAAGAATACATTGTTTGCATCAATTGCAGTTCCATCTGTACGCGTACTGGCTTCTCCCAAATCAACAACGATATTGGCTGAAGTAGGTACATTTGCTTTAATGTCGGAAGTAGTTCCTTCAAATACAGGAATTGGCCCGGTATAATCTTCTGCGGTGAAATTATATGTTTTCTGCGTAATTGCATTTGCAGTACCCGTTTTTCCAGTCAGATCATCTGTTAGCGTATTTTTTAAAATGACCTGGTATTGTCCTAAACTTTTCCAGACAGAGCCGGGTAAACCGCTACCATGATTACCGGTTAGTGTAATTATGTTTAAAGCTAAACCATAGGTGTAATCTGTACCACCACCTGTTAAAGTTACCCATGCACTTGTAGCAGGATTATAATACTTTACCTCTACATCCGCAGTGGTAGTAAATACAGCTTCATCAAAAGTAATTGTAACTGGAGAAGCATTTAATACATTGGTAACCGATGCTGCATCAGCGATTGTTACATTGTTTGTAGTAATTGTATTTACTTTTACTGTTGGAACCGGAGGTAAAATGTCATTCGTTTTAACATCCACTTTAGAAGCGGTAACTTCTGCCTGAGTGGAAATATTTGGAACAACAGCCCTATCCTTGGAAGCAAAATAAACATCATAATCAGTCTTCTCTGCTAACATAACACTTGCTCCATCAACCGAAGCAAAACCACGTGCAATATTGGTACTGGTAGTTAGATTCGGGAGAAGCGGACCAGCCATTACAGCTGCTGGTGTTGGTGCGGTTGCACCATTGGCAACAATTAAATAATGAACTTCCACATTATTTCCTGAAGCATCAGTGTTAGTTGACTGAAGGAAAATTTTTGTTGTTTCCAGATTATTAAGGTTAGCACCCGTATTTCCGTTAAGTGTACCATCAGGAATACTATTACCTGCGGGTTGCCCAACAACAGTCATCACAGGAGCAATAAAGTCGCCTGCAGTAAAGGTACTTGACACATCTGCAACCGCTGCATTATCCTCTTCATCAAAAAATCGACCTGCTTTTACAGTAACAACATAAGATGCCCCATCTATAAATTTATCATTGACTCCGGATCCCCAGGCTATACTAATTGTATTAAGCGCTGTATATTTAACGGTATAAGCACCAACAGGGGCAATACCATTTTCAGTAAATGTAACATGACTGGCAGGAATAGCTTCACCAATAGTAAATTTGGTTCCTGCTAAGTTTGCAACACCATCTTTTCTAACTTCAAAAGGTAATGATCCATTTGCCGCTAAAGTCCTGTTATCAGAAAACGTAAGGGTCATTACCTGACCTTGCTGAATTAAAGGAGCACCTGTAGCAGGAACAAAAGTTGCTGTTGGAGCACTTACATCAATCGCCTGAAAATTCCAGGTTGTATTGTTATTAATACCCGCAAACGGGTTAAGGTTTACAGTAACATCAGTAATTGCAGTTGGAGCGATACGTACATAGTATTTTTTAAGCTCCATTAAGTTAGCCGTTGGGTTAATGTATAATATGTTACTTACAATCCCAACTTTACCAGCAGCAGGTGTAGCAGGTGTTGTACCGTCAATATCAGTTGCGAGTTCAAACAACTCCACAACATTACCGTCTTCGGTGTAAATACCGATATTTCCAGTTCCAAAAGCAACATTTTCAGTAAATTGTACTGAAAGGTTGTTTGCGAGAGGAAAAGAATTGGTCACATTGTTGTTTTCATCTTTCGGTGTAAACTGAGGAACACCCGATACTACAACAACCGCAGGAGAAGTATAATCTCCGATAGTAATGTCGTATAAACCGTTTGAAATGCCGGCATAGTATTCGCCTGCACCGTTCATTAACGCGTCAGAAGAAACAGTTACATAGTAAGTTTCACCCTGAGTCAATGTACGATTAAATGTTACAGTAACTACATTACCATTAATAACGGCTGTACTACCTGTTAGTAAATTGGTTGAGGTAGTTCCCTTAATTTGGATCGGGTCAACCTGGCCTCCTCCAAGAACGAGACCGATAATACCAGCCTTTTGCATTCCGGGCACAACATTTTGATCGAAAGTTAGTGTGACCACCAAAGTGTTCGCCCTTCCGTCATAATTGTTAAACCCATCTACTGGCACACCATACCCTGCGGGCAAGGTAGGATTAGCGCCAAACGCAACAGCCGATAATAGAATCATGCAAACAAGCATGGCCATACTAATAAGCCGAGTAAATAATTTTCTCATAGCATTTGTTTTTAAATTGTACTTAATTGATTGATTGTTTTTTAATTTATTTAATTCTTTAATCATATATTCAGTCTAATTTATATGTTCAACATTGGTAAATATTACAAACGTATAAAATTTTGCAACAATGTACAAAATATATGCTGCATAAAATACTTTCTTTTTTATTAATGTTTTCAACAGTCTTCATTCGAAAACCAATTCTTAATTCTTCATAACTACCCAAAAAAAATAATATTTGATCATCCAAGATCTGTATCATCTTCAAAATTGATGCAATTTTAAACTTAATTTTTCAAATATCTACAATAATTCATTTATTTTTTCGCTATTCATTAGTGTTTACGGTGCATTTAATGCAATAATAAAATTCAAAAAAATGAAGAAAATGTATTTATTTTATTTATGACGGAAATTATAAAGGTATAAATAATTCTTTTAGTATGAATATGAACCATTTCAAGACATATAAAAATAAATATTCAGCAATATTTATCGGTTTTGCTATTATCATAATTTCTGTATTAAATATCTCGTGCAAAACCTGTAAATGCCCAGCCTACTCACAAACCGAATATAAAGTTCCTGTAAATTCAGGGGATTCGACTGTATAATTAGCCTGTTTTTTCTATTTTGAATTAAATAAGCATAGCTTAAAACCGGTTTAATTCAATAAATACAAATATGTTATGCAAATTTAAAGCCGCTGAGAATTGAATATTTTTAATTTTATTGAAGCTATTACTTGATTAATCGAAATATTGCGAAGAAAATGACTTTTAAATTAATATTAAGGTTAACCTTTTTTTATCCGAAAATAAAAATCAGGCTTGATTCAATACAATAATAGTATTTACTTTGTACTGCTGTAAAAATCGAAATAAGATTACCTGGTTTCTAATTCATATTATATGTTTAAATAATTAAAACTTTACAACGATGTCAAAAATAAGAATAGGTATTAACGGATTTGGCCGTATCGGCCGTTTTGTATTCCGGATTGCAGTTGCTAACGAGAATATTGAAGTTGTGGGCATTAACGACCTGATCGATGTTGACTACATGGCATACATGTTAAAGTATGATTCAACCCATGGAAGATTTAACGGAACAGTTGAAGTAAAAGATGGCGCTTTAGTGGTTAACGGGAAAAAAATCCGCGTAACAGGCGAGAAAAGTCCTGCCAATTTGAAATGGGATGCGGTTGGTGCAGAATATGTTGTTGAGTCAACAGGTTTGTTCTTAAGCAAAGAATCGGCGCAGGGACATATTGACGCCGGCGCAAAAAAGGTTATTATGTCGGCTCCTTCGAAAGACGACACTCCAATGTTTGTTATTGGTGTAAACCACACATCGTATAAAAACGACATGACTTTTGTATCGAACGCTTCGTGTACAACAAACTGCCTTGCCCCCATTGCAAAAGTTTTGCACGACAATTTTGGAATTGTTGACGGTTTAATGACCACTGTTCATGCAACTACTGCAACCCAAAAAACAGTTGACGGGCCTTCAGCTAAAGACTGGAGAGGCGGACGTGGAGCAAGCCAGAATATTATCCCTTCGTCAACCGGTGCGGCAAAAGCTGTTGGTAAAGTTATTCCCTCGTTGAATGGTAAATTAACAGGTATGGCTTTCCGTGTTCCAACACCCAATGTTTCTGTTGTTGACTTAACAGTAAATCTGGCAAAACCTGCTTCCTACAAGGAAATTTGTGCAGCAATGAAACTGGCTTCTGAAACTACCATGAAAGGTGTTTTAGGTTATACTGAAGATGCAGTTGTTTCGACTGACTTTATGGGCGATATGCGTACTTCGGTTTTCGATGCCGGCGCAGGTATTGCTTTAACTGATACTTTCGTAAAAGTTGTTTCGTGGTACGATAATGAAATGGGTTATTCGAAAAAAGTTGTTGAGCTCATTGAATATATGGATTCAGTAAAATAACCTGCCTATATATAATGGTATAAAAAAGGATGTCAATTGACATCCTTTTTTGTATTATTCATAACGAAGAGACTCTATTGGATCAAGCAGTGAAGCTTTTTGTGCCGGATAGTAACCTGAAATGATTCCAACCCCAAAACACAATACAACCCCCATTATTATCCAACCCCAGGGAATAATAAATGTAGAACCAATCATTACTGATACCAGGTTGCCAACCAGAATTCCCAAAACGATGCCCAGAAAACCGCCAATTTGACCGATTACAATTGCTTCAATTAAAAACTGTTGCTTAACTGTTTTATTTTTTGCACCAATCGCCTTTCTCACCCCAATTTCCCTGGTGCGTTCTGTTACCGATACAAGCATGATATTCATCAACCCGACGGCTGCACCCAAAAGGGTAATAAAACCAATTATAGTTGCCACTAATGTAATATTCTGAATGTTCTTTAAAAGGAGGTTGACAATATTATCACTCTTTTCAATATTAAAATCTGTTTCATCAAGTGGCGACAAATTCCTGACATTGCGAAAAACAGATTCGGCCTGGCCAATGGCAGCGTCAATTAATTCAGGTTGGTTCACCTTAATCTGAATATCGAAATTCATGTTTGGCCTCGAAAAATAAGTGCGTGAATTTGAATATGGTATAAAACAGGCCAAATCGCTGCTCCCGCCAAATCCACTTCCTTTTTCGCTGAGGACCCCAATTACTTTATAATTCCCATTTCCAATACTTATAACTTTCTGAAGTGGGTTTTCACCTCCCTTAAATAATTTTTTAGCAAGTTCGCTTCCAATCAATACCATATTTCTCCCCGAAATAATATCATCTTCACTAAAAGCCCTACCCTCATTCACTTCATATCCTGATGTAAACAAATAATCAGTATCGATGCCGCGAACAGTAATATTCGGATTGGTTTTTTCGGAACCATATTTTAAAGTTGCAGTACCAGTTGAATTTACTGAAATTGATGACATAGCAGGAAAACTGAATTGTTTTTTGAATTCCTTTGCTTCGTAATAAGAAATGTATGAATAATTCTTTGTACGGTAACGCTGGTTTCCAATCTGCACCCTCATTCCCATGCTGGTAATTGAAAATGTATTAGCCCCAAGTACTGTAAATTCTTTGGTAATCGAGGTTTTTATTGATTCAATTGCGGTCAGTATCCCAACCAACGCAGTTATACCAATGGCAATAATCATTACCGTTAATATAGAGCGAAGAATATTACTTCGGATAGATTGCAGCGCAATCCTGATATTTTCTGCAAATAACGCTGTGCTTCGCATATAAAATGTTTAACCTGATGTTAAATTTAAAACTTTAATAATAATTCAAACCACATTAGTTTCAAAAATTCAATTTCAATTACAAAAGATAATCCATTTCGGGGGAAAATGATTTTTTCCCGAATAGCAGACGTATTTGTTCGATATTTTTCCTTGTTAATTTTCTTTTAACATTTTTTAATGGAGCCGTATTTCTTTAAATCTTTCCTGGGCAAATTGAAAATAATACAATGAAAATAATTATATATCAGTTTTTTGACAGGCCTTAAAATAGTTTTTTAAAACAGATTTCAATTTAACCGATAGTTTTTATCTAATATTTGGCATTTAATGTTCTTGCATATTGAATAAAAACATTTAAAATTTATCCCTGATTCAAAAATGTACTTTATGATATTTCATTTTCAAATCATTTCACAAGAATGTAAAAACTTTCAACTCGAAGTTGAATTATCTAAAAGACATACCTTTTTCGATTTTCATTCTTTAATTCAAAAAAGTTTAGGTTACGAATCACATCAGTTGGCGTCTTTTTTTATTCCCGATAAAAGAGGGTTAAAGGAAAAGGAAATTTCGATGCTTGACTTGGGCATGAATGGGGCAGCATATTATATTATGCAAAAAACCCCGCTTTCAGATTTAATTCAATCGAAAGGGCAAAAACTCATATATACTTTTGATTTTTTAAATGACAGATCATTATTAATAGAATTAACAGATATCATTATGGAAAAAAATCTAATTGAACCATTAGTCACTTTAAAACGGGGTGTATCTCCAATTCAGGTTTTAGGTGAAGAGGTTGACGTAATTGATCATGAATCGTTAGAAAACCAGGAAGAGAAAGTTTATATGCTTTTTGGTGAACTTGAAGATTACACAGAGATTTTTGGTGAAATGGAGGATTTTTAACTCGCCGATAACAATTTTAAAAAATTCGGGGGCTGTTCAGTATTTTGAACAGTCCTTTTTTGTTGTTAATTTGAGATAAAATAACGGGTAAATGCAAAAATATTTAATTGTTTTAACCGGCCCTACCGGTATTGGAAAAACAAAAACCGGCATTCAAACCGCGCAACATTTTAATACTGAAATTGTATCGGCAGATTCGAGGCAAATTTACAAAGAAATGGCCATTGGAACAGCAGTGCCTGATATTACCGAGTTAAACATTGTGAAACATCATTTCATTCAAACTCATTCTGTTCATGAAGTTTATAATGCCAGCAGGTACGAAAACGAAGCTTTGAAGGTAATCAATTCTGTTTTAGAAACAAGAAATTTAGTTTTACTTGTTGGAGGCTCAATGCTTTATATCGATGCCGTTTGTCAGGGAATTGACATAATGCCCGATGCTGATCCGGAAATTCGAAAAGTGCTGACAGGCAAATTTGAAAACGAAGGATTGGAAAGTTTGCGCTTTCAGCTTAAAAAAATGGACCCCGTTTATTTCAACTCGGTCGACTTAAAAAATCCGAAACGGATAATCCACGCACTCGAAATCAGTATTCAAACCGGAAAACCATATTCTTCGTTCCTTTCAAACCCAAAAAAAATACGCCCGTTTTCAATCATAAAAATCGGATTGAACTGCGACAGGGAAAAACTGCACAACAGAATAAACTTTCGTATTGACCAAATGATTGATGCAGGGCTGGAAAATGAAGCCCGCAATTTGTACCACTTGAAATATTTAAATGCCTTAAATACTGTTGGTTACCGTGAATTATTTGCATTTTTCGACGGAAAAACAACACGCGAAAAAGCCATTGAACTGATAAAACGTAATTCGCGGCGGTACGCACGGAAACAGCTTACCTGGTTTAGAAACGAAAATGAAATGAACTGGTTTGAACCTGAACAGTTAAGTGAAATAATTGCTTTTATTAAAACCCGCATTTCTGAGCAATGAATATACCCGGAAATTTTGTAATCCGTGTTTACGCAATTATTGTAAATGAAAATCAGGAAGTTTTGATTTCTGATGAATTTCAGCTTGGAATTAAAATGACAAAATTCCCCGGAGGAGGGCTCGAATTTGGCGAGGGAACAATTGATGGTTTAAAACGTGAACTCAGAGAAGAATGTAACAGCCAGGAATTAATAAATATCAAACATTTTTACACCACCGATTTTTTTCAGAAAGCGCACTTTTACAACAATAAACAACTGATAAGCATTTATTACCAGGCCGAACTTGCAAAGCCTGTAAGATTCCCAATTTCAAATAATCCGTTTAATTTCACCGTGAACAAAAACGGAAACCAAAGTTTTCGATGGGTTAAAATAAAAAATTTAAATGCAGATGAAATTACTTTCCCAATTGATAAATTTGTTGCGGGAAAATTAAAACTACATTTTTTATGAAAATTACCATTTTGGGGCCTGCGCATCCTTACAGAGGGGGTATTGCCGCACTAAACGAGCGACTGGCACGGCAACTTGTTGATGAAGGCCACGATGTGAATGTTGTTTCGTTTACAGTACAATATCCCAAATTTCTGTTTCCCGGCAAAACCCAGTTTTCAGAACAAAAAACAACATTTAATTTTCAAATTACACGCGAAATAAATTCGGTTAGCCCCATAAACTGGTTAAAAACCGGCTGGAAAATTAAAAATTCACGCCCCGACATTTTAATTGTCAGATTCTGGTTACCATTTATGGGGATGAGTTTAGGCTCAATCTGCAGAATTGTTAAACTCAACCGGCATACTAAAATTATTTCAATTGCCGACAATATAATCCCCCACGAAAAACGCCCCGGCGATAAACTGCTTTGCCGCTATTTTATTGGCAGCATCGATGCATTTATAACCATGTCGGGCAGTGTATTAAAGGATTTGGAAAAATTCAGGTATAAAAAACCAAAAATCCTCACACCCCACCCCATTTACGACCATTACGGGGCTGTTGAAACCCGTGAAAATGCGCTGATAAATTTAAACCTCTCGAAAGAAGACCGTTACATTTTGTTTTTTGGATTTATCCGCGATTACAAAGGACTGGATCTTTTGCTAAAGGCCTTTTCGAACCCATATTTTAAACCAAACAGAATAAAACTGATTGTAGCCGGCGAATTTTATGCCGACGAAGTAAGTTATCGCGACTTAATTAAGGAACTGAACCTGGAAGATGATGTGATTTTAAGAACAAGTTACATTTCGAATACCGAGGTTCAGCACTATTTTAATGGCGCCGACATAGTTGCCCAGCCATATAAATCGGCAACACAAAGCGGAGTTACCCAAATTAGCTACCATTTCAATAAACCAATGCTGGTAACCAACGTAGGAGGTTTGGCCGAAACTATTCCTCACATGAAGGTAGGTTATGTTGTTGAGCCTGATTCAGAAAAGATTGCAATAGCTTTGATAGATTTCTTCGAAAACAAACGACTGGAAAATTTCTCCGGCAATATTCTTCATGAAAAAGAACGTTTTAGTTGGGATAAAATGACCAGTTCCATTATGAAACTTGCAAACCAAATCAGAAAAAAAAAGTGATATTTTAATTGAATAAAAGTGCAGCATTTTACACCAGCGGAAAAAAGGTATATCGAAGATTGTTACGAAGATTTTATAAAGGAAATTCGCAATAAATTTGACGACGAACGGCTTGCCCGTATTGAAAAGGCATTCCGTTTTGCCAATGCTGCCCACGAAGGAATCAGGCGCAAATCGGGAGAACCGTACATTATACATCCGATTGCAGTTACAAAAATTGTTGCCAAAGATATTGGACTGGGCGCAACATCGATTGTTGCAGCTATTTTGCACGATGTAGTTGAAGACACCGAATACCGCATTTCCGACATTGAAACAATGTTTGGTGAAAAAGTAGCCAAAATTGTGGATGGGCTCACAAAACTTTCCGGCGATTTCGATTCGCGGCAGGCACTTACATTAAAGAAAATGTTAATGACCCTTTCAGAAGACGTCAGGGTAATTCTCATAAAAATTGCCGATCGTCTGCATAACATGCAAACCCTCGAATCGATGCCACCAAACAAACGGATGAAAACGGCCAGCGAAACCCTGTTTCTTTATGTGCCGCTTGCCCACCGTTTAGGTTTATACACCATTAAAACCGAACTTGAAGAACTCAGTTTTAAATACAAACATCCCGAAGAATACAACCAAACCATTTATTTGCTTCATAACCAGGAAGAAAAACGTAACTACCTGATCAACGAATTTATCAGGCCCATCAAAGAAAAACTGACACATGAAAATTTCGACTGCGAAGTAACACACCGGTTAAAATCGAGTTACTCCATTTGGCAGAAAATGCAAAATAAAGGCGTCAGCTTTAACGAAATTTACGACATTCTGGCCATTCGGATTGTAATAAAACCAAACCCTGACATTTCGGAAAAACGACAGTGTTTCGACGTTTTGTCCATCGTCACCGATATCTATAAACCTAAACCCGACCGAATCCGCGACTGGATAAACCTGCCCAAAGTAAACGGCTACGAATCGCTTCACGTTACGGTAATGGGGCCGCAGGGCAAATGGGTTGAAGTTCAGATAAGGACGG
The DNA here is from genome assembly GCA_009773765.1 of Prolixibacteraceae bacterium. Classification (GTDB taxonomy): domain Bacteria; phylum Bacteroidota; class Bacteroidia; order Bacteroidales; family Prolixibacteraceae; genus Draconibacterium. Next base: position 67,821 of record WTWZ01000005.1, read on the forward strand.
AACGAATGGATGAAATTGCCAACCGGGGATTTGCATCACATTACCGCTATAAAGACATATCAACTTTCGAAAATGAACTGGAAACCTGGATTGAACGGATTCGCGATCATCTGAAAAATCCGGATACCGATGCTTTTGAATTTCTCGATGATTTTAAACTTGATCTTTACGGTTCCGACATCAATGTTTTCACCCCTAAAGGAGAAATGGTTTCCGTGCCGAAAGGCTCTACAGTGATTGATTTTGCATACGAAATCCACAGCGATTTGGGGAATAAATGCATAGGCGCCAAAATTAACCAGAAATTGGTGCCGGTTAGCCATATCCTTCAAAATGGCGACCAGATTGAAATACTAACTTCAAAAAATCAAATTCCCAAACCCGAATGGCTCAAGTTTACAACAACTGCAAAAGCACGTTCAAAAATTAAAGATGCTTTTAAGCTGGAGAAAAACAAGCATATTGAAAAAGGAAAAATAATAGTTGAGGCAGCTATTATTCAGTCTGGTGTACCTTTAACATCAAATAATTTAAAAAAAATTACAGGGCATTACAACCTCAATAATAAAGATCAGCTTTATTCCGAGGTTGGAATGGGATTTATTGATTTAAAAGATATCAATGAAATTCTTGTCCGCAAATCGGAAAATAAACTGGTTAAATACTGGAATATCACATTTGGAGGCAAAAAAAAGGGTGGAAGCGGTAAAGAGCAATCAGATACAGCAACTAGCAAAAAATCAAAATCCAAAATTGACCGTAAAAAACCCTTTATTTTAAAAGAAAACCAGGACAATGTCACTTTTTCACTGGCCAAATGTTGCAATCCGATACCAGGCGATGAGGTTTTGGGATATCTGAGCACCGACGACCATGTGATAATTCACAAAACTGATTGCCCTGTTTTAGACAAATACATTTCGAACCAGGGAGAAAAAGTGATAACTGCTGAATGGACAAAATTCAAAAAACAATCATACCTCACCCGTTTAGTCCTCGAAGGTTTCGACAGGCTGGGAATCGTAAATCAAGTTACAAATATCATCTCGAACGAAAACAACATTAATATGCGCTCGGTTCAGTTTGATACCACCGATGGTATTTTTAAAGGTGAATTATTCCTTTACATTCATAATACCGAAGATTTAAATAACCTGATTTCCCAGCTCAAAAAAATAAAGGGAATCGAAAACGTATCGCGCATAAAAAATCTGAACGATTAATTTTTAATCATTCCAAAGAAAATTAAAAAATATATTTTACTTTTACGCCCTATTTTAAATTGGTTTAAATATGAATAACCAAAAAACCAGAGAAACGGTAAAGAATATGTTTACCGAATATTTGGAAATGAATGGACATCGTAAAACACCGGAAAGATTTGCTATACTGGATGAAATTTATTTTCGCGAAGGGCATTTCGACATTGAGTCGTTGTATATTTCGATGAAAAACAACAACTACAGGGTTAGCCGTGCCACATTATACAACACCATTGATTTGCTGCTCGAGTGCAAATTGGTTGTTAAACACCAGTTCGGCAAAAACATTGCCCAGTTCGAAAAAGCATTTGCAACAATGCAACACGACCATTTAATTGATATTACCAATGGAAAAGTGGTTGAATTTTTCGATCAGCGAATCAGAGAGATTATCGAAGACGCCTGTCTGAAAAACAACTTCAAATTATCTCATCACACACTTTACATCTACGGCGAAAATCTGAAGTAAGAAATTTGCTGGTTACCTTAACAATTTATAAAACCCTTGTTACAAGTTCTGTTTTTTTAGCCGGTAACAAAAATATTTGTATTTTTAACCGCTTAAATGGCAGGCCGTGAAAATTTTATCTTTTACGATTAATTTTCACGGTTTTCCATGTAAAATAAAAATTGAAAATCAATGAAAGTAGATGTATTGCTCGGCCTTCAGTGGGGAGACGAAGGAAAAGGGAAAATTGTTGATGTATTAACTCCAAAATACGATGTAATTACCCGCTTTCAGGGCGGGCCAAATGCAGGCCATACTTTGGAATTCAACAACATAAAACATGTATTGCACACTATTCCGTCGGGTATATTTCGCGATAATAAAATAAACATCATTGGCAACGGCGTGGTAATCGACCCGATAGTTTTTCAGAAAGAAATTGAATCGCTAAAAAAAATCGGGGTCGATATTTCAAAAAATCTCTACATTTCGAAAAAAGCACACATGATTTTACCAACTCACAGGTTATTGGATGCTGCTTCGGAATCAAAAAAAGGCGAATCAAAAATTGGCTCTACACTTAAAGGAATTGGCCCAACGTACAAGGACAAAATTGGTCGCGAAGGTTTGCGGGTTGGCGATTTGCTCAACGATTTCGAAGAAAAATACAGGTCGAGAACTGATAACCACAAATTACTCCTGAAGGATTTCTTTCATTACGATTTTCAACAAATTCTTGATGATTGTGAAAAGGATTGGTTCGAGGGCATCAGGCTTTTAAAAACATTCAATATAGTTGATACCGAACACATGATTAACCAGCTTTTGCTCGAAGAGAAATCGGTTCTGGCAGAAGGCGCCCAGGGAACATTGCTTGACATTGATTTTGGTTCATACCCGTTTGTTACCAGTTCGAACACAATTTGTGCCGGCGCCTGCACAGGTTTAGGTGTGGCGCCAACAAAAATCGGCGAAGTTTTGGGCATTTTCAAAGCCTATTGTACCCGTGTTGGAATGGGGCCTTTCCCAACTGAATTGCTCAACAAAACCGGCGACAATATGCGAAAAGCCGGAAATGAATACGGTTCCACAACCGGAAGGCCCCGCAGATGTGGCTGGCTTGATTTGGTAGCCCTCAAATATTCGGTAATGCTCAACGGAGTTACCCAGTTAATTATGATGAAGGCCGATGTGCTCGACCAGTTTGAAACGATTAAAATTTGTATTGGCTACGAAATTGATGGTGAAATAGTTGAACATTTCCCGTTTGAACTCGACGACACTGTTAAACCCGTTTATGTTGAATTACCGGGCTGGCAAACTGATTTGACCAGAATTAAACACCAGGACGAGTTTCCGGAAGAATTCAACAATTATATTAATTTTATTGAAGACGAAATGGGAATTCCAGTAACAATAGCATCAGTTGGCCCAAACCGTGAACAAACTATTATTTTGGATTCTGGCAATAACCTTTGATTATTCCGAATAAATCATAAATTAAAACCGTTCTTCCATAAAATTAGAAAGAACGGTTTTAAACATTAAACGCGAAACTTTAAACTCTGAAATTACCAGCTTCCCCCTGCGCCGCCGCCGCCAAAACCGCCGCCGCCGAAACCGCCAAAACCGCCGCTTCCCGAAGAAAAATTCCCGAACGAACCGCCTGAACCGCGGCCACCTGACAGCATTCCCATTGCAAGCCAAAATGGTAAACTTTTACCTGGCGAATAAAACCGGTTGCGCCTGCTCCGCATCAAGGGAATAATAAGGAAAAAAAGCAGAAAGATGAATAGCCCCGGAAATATCCCATCGCTCTTCTTTGCATAATACTCCTGGTATTGTTCAGCGGTATATTCTCCTTGTGTAATCTCCATAATTACCTTTACTCCGTTAGAAATACCTTTGTAATAATTATTTTCACTAAAGTACGGGATCATTTCATAGTCGATAACTGTTGAATTCACTATGGCATCGGGCAAAACACCCTCCAATCCGTAACCTGTGGCAATAAATACCTGCCCTTTGCTGTTGCCCTGTTTGGGTTTTACCAGAATTACAATACCGTTATTATTCTCCTTTTGACCAACACCCCATTTTTCACCCAGTTGAACTGCAAAATCAGCAGGGTCGTAACCATGCAAATCAGGAACGGTAACAATAACAATCTGTGTTGAAGTAGCCCTGTCAAAACGAACCAAAGTATCTTCGAGAAATTCACGTTCGTTTGCCGATAAAACATTGGCAAAATCGTTTACTAACCGCGGCGGTACCGGGCGATCAGGAATTTGTGCAAATGAAATTTCAGCAAAACCTGAAATTACCAATATCAAAATGACTAATTTCTTCATTATTAACTTTAATTTTTGCCAAACGATATATCATCCGAAAGTTCGTTAACATCCTCTTTAAAATACGTAAAATGTTTTTTCAACTGCTCACCTGCCATCAAAATACCATTAGTGAGCCCCTCGGCCAGGTTTCCTTCTTTGAATTTTGAAAGAACAAGTTCTTTTGTTGACTCCCAAAAATTTTCAGGAACTTTCTGGTTTAACCCGGCATCCCCTAAAATGGCAAATTGATGGTCTTCAACTGCAAGATAAAACAGCACCCCGTTCCGCAACCGGGTTTTGTGCATTTCCATTTTTTCAAAAACATAAGCAGCCCGATCCAAGACATCCCCCTTACAATATTTTTCAATATGTACCCTGATTTCGCCCGAAGTATTCATTTCGGCTGCCCTGATAGCGTTGGTTATCTGCAGTTTGTTTTCCGCGGTAAAATATTTCTTAACATTCATTTTATCTATACTTAAAACTGTACTTCCGGTGCTTTATCTGCCCCCTGTTGTGCTTCAAAATAGGTTTTTTTATCAAAACCAAACCAGCCTGCATAAATTACCTGTGGAAACTTACGTATATAAGCATTGTAAGTTTGTGTGGCTTGGTTAAACTTTTGCCTTTCCACAGTAATTCTGTTTTCAGTCCCTTCAAGTTGCGCCTGCAAATCCAGAAAGCTCTGGTTGGCTTTTAAATCAGGATAACGTTCCACAACCACCATTAACCTGCTCAATGCTGACGATAAGCCATCCTGCGCCTGGTTAAACTGCTGAATGGATTCAGGTGTCAGGTTTTTTGGGTCGATATTTACCGAAGTTGCTTTTGAACGGGCTTCAATCACACCTTCCAGTGTTTCCCTTTCGTGAGCTGCATATCCTTTAACCGTGTTAACCAGGTTCGGGATTAAATCGGCCCTGCGCTGATATACGTTCTCAACCTGTGCCCATTGCGATGTAACCTGTTCTTCCATTTCAACCATTTTGTTGTAACCGCAACTTGAAAATAAAATTGCAACTAACGCTGCAAGTAATACAAATCTCATTCTTTTCATTTTTGCATTTTTTATAATTTGACAAATATTTCGAAATAATGTTAAAAATCATCCCAAAATTCGGGGAAACACAATATTTTACCGCTGTATTTCATTTCAACACCGATAAACATTATCGAAGATATGACAACAATCGATTTTAAGCAAGTTATTCTGCAAGGAATTCCAAACTTCCTTCCCGAAACACGGCCCTATGATTTATCCGTAAATCACGCCCCAAAAAGAAAAGATATTCTTTCCGAAAATGAAAAAAAACTGGCTCTGAAAAATGCCCTGCGGTATTTCAACCCAAATTTACATGCTGAACTTGCTCAGGAATTTTTAGATGAATTACTACAGTTCGGAAGAATTTACATGTATCGTTTCCGGCCTGATTACGAAATGTTTGCGAGGCCAATTGACGAGTACCCTGCCAAATCGAAACACGCTGCTTCAATTATGCTGATGATACAAAATAACCTCGATCCTCAGGTTGCCCAGCACCCATACGAATTAATCACTTACGGCGGTAACGGGGCAGTTTTTCAGAATTGGGCACAATACCTGCTAACCATGAAATACCTGGCAGAAATGACCGATAACCAAACACTGGTAATGTATTCAGGCCACCCGATGGGATTGTTCCCCTCGCATCCCAAAGCACCGCGAGTTGTGATAACCAACGGAATGGTTATTCCCAATTACTCGTCGCGCAGCGATTATGAAAGAATGAATGCTTTGGGCGTTTCGCAATACGGACAAATGACTGCCGGTTCGTACATGTACATTGGCCCGCAGGGAATTGTCCACGGAACCACGATTACAGTTTTGAATGCTGCACGGATACATTCTCCGGGTGAAAATGCAGGTAAAATTTATGTAACCAGCGGATTGGGAGGGATGTCGGGCGCGCAGCCAAAAGCAACAGTAATTGCAGGAATGATTTGCGTTATTGCCGAAATCAACCCAAAAGCAGTCGGTATCCGTCACAAACAGCGCTGGGTTGACGAAGTTTTCACCAATCTTGATTTGCTGGTTCCAAGATTACTGTCAGCACAAAAAAACAAGGAAGCAGTTTCACTGGCTTTCCAGGGAAATGTGGTTGACTTATGGGAAAAACTGGTTAAAGAAAATATTAATATCGATTTGGGCTCCGACCAGACTTCACTGCATAACCCGTTTGCAGGTGGTTATTATCCTGTTGATTTAACGCTTGAGGAATCAAATAAAATGATGGCCGAAGATCCGCAGCTTTTTAAAGCAAAAGTTGAAACCTCGCTGAAACGACAGGTTGTAGCAATCAATCAACTTTCAAAAAAAGGAATGTATTTCTGGGATTACGGAAATGCTTTTCTGCTGGAAGCCAAACGCGCCGGGGCCGCCATTTTAAAACCCGATGGAGGGTTTATTTATCATTCATATGTTCAGGATATCATGGGGCCACTCTTTTTCGATTACGGATTTGGCCCTTTTCGCTGGGTTTGTACATCATGTGACCCTAAAGATTTGGAGACAACCGATGAAATTGCTGCTGAAGTCTTAACTGAGATCGAAAAATCCGCACCGTTCGAAATAAAAAAACAACTGAAAGATAACATACACTGGATAAAAGAAGCCGACAAAAACAAGTTGGTTGTGGGGTCGCAGGCGCGCATTTTATATGCCGACTGCAACGGTCGCACAAAAATTGCCAAAGCCTTCAACGATGCCATCAAATCAGGCGAAATCTCGGCGCCCATTGTGTTGGGACGCGACCATCATGATGTTTCCGGAACCGACTCGCCTTACCGCGAAACTTCGAATATTTATGATGGTTCAGCATTTACAGCCGACATGGCTGTGCAAAATTTTGCGGGCGACAGTTTTCGCGGCGCAACCTGGGTTTCGCTGCACAACGGCGGCGGGGTTGGCTGGGGAGAAGTAATAAACGGCGGGTTCGGGCTTACAATTGACGGCACTGCCGAAGCTGAAGAAAGATTAAAAATGATGTTGCACTGGGATGTAAACAATGGGATTGCCCGGCGAAGCTGGGCACAAAACCCGGGAGCTAAATTTGCCATTCAGCAGGCAATGAAAGAAAATCCAGAATTGAAAGTTACTTTGGCAAATGCAGCAGATGAAAGTTTGATTAATAGTATGTTTTGATTTTGTGGTTTTCTAATGAATAACATCATGTGCTTTGGAAAGTCCATGCCCCAAAGATCATTGATACGGTCTTTCTATTTCTCCCTCCAATTCGCCAATACCAATATTACGACTTTTACGGATAGATTCCCGGCCTTCGAAAAAAACAAGAATAGCTGGTACAGCAAAAACCTGATTTTGGGCTGCTACTTCGGGCAAAACATCAGATTTGATATAAATGAGTTTGATTTTGGGAAATTCGTTTTGAACCAATTCAGCAACTTTTGGTTTTAAAACCTTACAAACCTTGCAGTTCTCAGTTGAGAAATAGGCAAGTAAAGCCGGTTCCTCATCTTTCAGTTTTAAAAACTCTTCGAATGATTGGATTTCGGTAAACATTTCAGAATATATTATTTCAATATTGACCTGTATTCAGCATAACGAGGGTACAACCCTCAATGGTTTCAATCCCTTTTATTTCGAGCATATCGGCCAATTCGAAATTCTCTGCCCCCGGATTAAAAATTACCCTTTCAGGTTTTAATTCAAGCAATGCCTGGTAATATTCCAATTGCCGTTCAGCCCCAACATACATGGTAACTGTGTGAATATCTTCTTTTACCGGAAATTCGGTTTGAATATCAACATCGCCCACTTTTCCTTTATGTTTGGCAAGTGCAACCACTTTGTGGTTATATCTTCTTAATAACTGAATAGCCATGTTAGAATAGCGCCCTGGATTGGCGCTTGCTCCAATTACCAATGTCTTTTTGTTCTCCATTTTTACACCTTTTTTAACAGCACAACAGCATTTACCGAAATACCCTCTTCCCGGCCTTCGAAACCTAATTTTTCCGTTGTTGTTGCTTTCACCGAAATCTGGTCGGCATTAATTTCTAGTACTTTGGCCATAACAAGCTCCATTTCGGGTATAAATAGCTTTAATTTAGGCTGTTGTGCATTTATTGTACAGTCTATATTTACAATTTCGTAACCTTTCGACTTAATAAGTTCATTGGATTTTCTCAACAGTATTTTGCTGTCGGTATTTTGAAATTCGGGAGAATTATCGGGAAAATGAGTCCCGATATCGCGCATTTTTGCAGCTCCCAAAAGGGCATCGCAAATGGCATGGATAACAACATCCCCATCGGAATGGGCCACTGTTCCCTTGTGATGTGGAATTAAAATACCGCCCAGCCACAAGGTTTCCCCTTCAGCAAGGCGGTGCACATCATATCCCTGACCAACACGAAAATTCATTAACGCTGATTGCTAAATGCGTCAATATCAAAAGACAATGTGAACCTGAGAGTATTTTCAAGCGGGTGATTTCTCTGCGTTGGCAATAAGTACGAAAAATCGAGCGCAAAAACATTCATTTTTAATCCTGCCCCGGCGGTAAAATATTTCCGGTTACCCTTATTCTGGTGTTCATAAAAATAACCGCCCCTTACGGCGAATTGTTTATTGTACCAATATTCAATACCGATTGCAAGGTTTATTTCCTGAATTTCCTCCTGAAAACCGCCTGGCGCATCATAAAATGATACAACAATACCTTCAATAGGGCCAATATCTGAATTGATGCCAGAGGGTAAAATAACCCCGTCAGGATCATACTGTATGGAATCAGCCGGAGGTGTTGGCACCAGCAATTTATTGGCCCCAAGAGAAAAGGTAAACGAGTTATAATCATCTAAATTGGAAGTATATGCAGTGCCCAGCATTAAATTGGTAGGAATAAAATCCTTAACTTCACCATCGGTATAAGAAATTTTAGAACCTATGTTTTGAATGTTTATACCCGCCGAGAAAATGTTGTCTTTCCGGTTCACTCTGAGTTCCTTATACCAGTAAAAAGCAACATCGGCAGCAAATGAATTTCCGGCATGGGTTTCAACACCATTTACCATTTGTCCCCCGGTTAAATCAGAACGGATATAACGTAATGCAACTGCACCGGAGAAAATATCGGACAACATTCGCGAATAACCAAAGTCGATTGCAAATTCATTCGGGCTTTGCTGTCCCTGAACTTCGCCAAATTCGCTTGTGAAAATAATATCCCCCAATGAAAAATAACGTAATGAAGCGCTGATTGCCTGTACATTATCCAGCTTTTTATACCCCGACAAATAAGCAAGGTTAATATCGTCAACCAGATTGCGCAACCAGGGCGAATATGAAAGGCCAACTCCCATATCGCTTTCCATGAATACATGTTTTGCAGGGTTCCAGTGCTGAGAAGTAACATCGGGCGTTAGGCCCACACCGGCATCTCCCATACCACCTGCCCTCGAATCGGGGGTAATGGTAAGAAACGGGACTGCTGTTGTAATTGTATTGGCTCCCGAAGTAGTAGCCTGTGCCAAAGCACTTTCTGAAATAACCACTATCAGCGTAACCAGAAATAACAATCGAAATAATTGATTCATAATTTATTCAAAATTGAGGCTGCAAATATATAATAATTGTTTTTGCAGCCATAGTTTAATACAAAAGAGAACGAAGCAAACATTTAAAAATTTTACAGGATAAAAAATTTAACGCGAAATCAGCATCTTTCCTGATTTTGAGAAATATATACCATCAGCATTTTGGGCTGTAACCCGATAAATATAGACGCCATTTAAAAGAAGAGTCCTTGTTTCGTTAAAGTTCCAGCGGATGGGATTGCTCTTTGTTCCACCCGATCCAACCTGGGTAACAATATATTCCACCCTGCGCCCTGCCTGATCAAAAATCTCAATCATTACGCTCAGCGTGGCATCTGATTGATTGTGCTCAAAAATAAAAAAGGTATAATCTGAGGCTGGATTTGGAGTGTTAATTACCTTTGTGATATAAAAATCCCCGGTTACTTCAAATTCAATTTCAGCTTCCGATGAGTTGTTGGCCACGTCCCAGGCTTTCAATGTGAGTGTGTGTTTTCCAACCGGAAGGTCTTTAAACGGAAAACTGACAACTCCGCTTTTATAGTTATTTATATCAGACTGAAAGTAATTGTTTAAAACCAGCACATTTGAATAATCGCCGTTTAATAGGGCTGTAATATCGTGCCCGATTCCTGTTCCGGCGGTATTGATTCCATTTTCATCGGACAAATAGGCTTTTAAAGTTGGATTTTTACTGGTTTGGCTACCCGAAATAAACTCCTGCGAATCCATAAACAGTTCAATTTTGGGCCCGGTGTTATCTGTTATAATTTGGTTAGATATACCGCCAATCTTAAAACCGGTAAAGGCCCCATGGGCGTCAACTTCATTGTTTTGCGCATAATACATAATCTTTCCCTTTCCAATTGAATAAGATATACCTTTCGGAACAACAAAACTGAAAGAAAAACGGCCATTGGTAACCGATGCCTGCCCCTTGTAAATGATGTTTTCCTGAACCTTAAACTGAAAAGGTGTTTCACCGTTATTTCCCAAAGTACTTACAACAGTCTCCTTGTCATAAACTGTAACCTTCATTTCGCCTGAAAAGCTGTTTATAATGGCACCTGAATAATCAGAAACAAATCCTTCGATATCTACCTTCTGCAATGCTTTTATAGTATCGGTTAAATTTGCGGCATTTTTACCGTTCACGAAAGTGGTTACCACCTTATGTTTTGGATATGAAAGCCGTAATGCAGGGTCGGCCAGCAATGTGAAATTTCGTTTATTGGTAGTGTTTATGGTATTGATTTTAGCCAAACGCATAATATCACCCATGCGGTAACGGTTTCCCTTTTCATCGGTTTCGAAAACAAAATTGTAAAAACTCCTGCTCAGCAAAAAGTTTGAATAGGCAAAAACCAGCCTTGTAGTTGAAAAAAGTCCAATTCCACCACCTACAGGATTAAACAAAACATATTCCCCAATTGACATATCATCGGCATCAAACCGGCTAAACTCGCAGGTTGCCGTAACAAAAATGGGCAGGTTGCCGGCATTCGACCATGAATTCACATCACTGATTTCCAACACACGTTCATCGGCCATAAACCTCTCGTTGGCATGACCGACGTAATTCAAAATTAAAACGCCATCTTTTACACGGGTGTTTATGGCATCGTTTACAGCCGGATATTTTTGTTCGCCTGCCGAATCAATCTTAGGATACGCATCGAAGTAGATTTTATCGGTAATAAACTCGCCATGATTTAAGTTTACAATATCTGCCAGCTTTTCCGAATCGGACATGTGTAAATTTCCGTCGCCATCGTCGCCAATAAAACATACAACGTTTCGCCAGCCGCCCAATGCCTCTGACGAGTAATAATTTTGAATTTTATTGACAACCAATTCTGCTTCATAGGCGGTTGATGCCGGAATACGGCCAATACCCAAATCAACCAATCCGTTATAAACACTTTCTCCGGAATCGAGAATTACAAAATAATCGTCGGTAACAAACGAAGCTACCGGCACCAATGAATTTTCGGACTGAAATGTTGGTACGAAATTCTTAGTGTTCGGTTTAATATTGCGGTTATCGTAACTTCCATCGCCAAAAAGCAAAACATATTTCAGTTGTTCATCCCTGTCATAAAACATTTTGATAAAATTCCTGATTCCGGTAGCTGATCTGGCCCCCGAACTAAATTCATTGTAAACCTGTTCTGTGGTAACCACTTCCACGCTCATCCCATCGTAACTTCGGTGAAAATCGGCCAGACGGTTTGAGGAATTAATAAAATTTGGATGAGATATAATAACAAATTCCGGTGTGGATAATGAATGTAAATTCTGGTTTGGGACATCTCCAACCAATTCAGGTTCGCGATAATTTCCATTTGGATTGAATGCAACATATTCTGCGAGTTCATTTGCCGGTCGTTTTGCAACAGCAACATTTCCATTTACAACAAGCGGAACTTCTTTTACGTTATTCACATTGGTAATATCGAAAACCCGTGAACCAGTGCTAAAATTTTCGATTGAAAATGCTGCAATATTATTATTCCCAACCGAAGCCAGATCGCGAAAAAACAAAGCCTCGCTTCCAAATTTAAGTTTTTGCCTGTAATTCAGCTCTATAAAATCCAGCCAGGCCAAAGCATTTTCATCGACACTGTTGTTAACTTTATCGGCAAAGTATTTTAATGTTATCCTTGTTTGGCTTCCTTGAACAGTGGCAGAAAAAATCCCCTCCCGTTCGTCGGCATAAGCAGATGTTTGACTACCTGTATTTACCCTTTGGAAATTTAGTTTCCCTACCTCAGTTTGATTAACCGCCACATTCATTGCCGATGTTGCGAAGGAGCGGCTAATTGCACTTACTCTTAGTTTAATTTGCCCCGATGTTTCAATATCAGACAAGTTAAAATCTATATTATTAACAGAACTGTTTTTAAATTTATCTCCATACCATTTTTTCCCTGAACCCAGTGGAAGTACATTTTCCAAATCTTTCGCAAACAACTGGTATGCATCGGATGAAGAAATAAAATGAGTGGCATCTTGCAGAAGTGCAGGTAAAAGCGCAGCAGCTTTCTGATTGCCAACATTATTGGTTAAGAAAAAATATCCTTTTGTGGAGTAATCGTCAATACGGTGTTTAAAAATTTTGTTAACTGGGTCCAGTGTCCATTCAGTGGTACCCGGCGCATAAAAAAACAGGCAGTCGGCGCCGTTATTTTTGTCGTGCCAAACTGCACATTGTTCAAGGTCATCGTAATTAATCACTCCCGGATCTTCAGATAAAATAATGCCTCCGCTTCCAAAAACATTAACCTTTGCAGGGTCGGTAAAACCCCACGATACTAATTTTGAGTGTGGAATTTTGACAATTCCTTTTTCAGAAACGGCAATTTTCAACCATTTTCCCTGCTTTAAAACCGAGCTGGTTTTCCAGTTAAAACTTTTCTGTGCTGTTTGCCCGCTTTTTAATGCTTGTTTATTTTCTACCGGAATTCGTTTTAATTCAAAACTTTTCAGCATAAGTATTTTGTCGCCCTCTCTCTTCAGTGTGGTTATAAATAGCTGCAGTTGCTGAATGTTGCGTGATTGAAATTTTGTCGTAACGATTTCAATTTCATTGCCAATCTTATCATATCCGGGAATATCAGAATTTATATCCGCTTTCTCAAAAATTGCATTTTCAATACTGAATTTATAATCATGTATCTGGCTGTCCAAATTAAACATCCGGAAATAAACCGGAATAGCCGATTCAGCGTCCGGGAAACCAGCATCTGCAAAATTCAGTTCAGAATAAACAGGAATTCCATTTTCAACAATAACAGTATTCTCCCATTGAATTACAATAAATTCCTTTTGCACATCTCCTGCGGCAAATGCAACAAAAATAACGGACAACAGAAATAAATATTTTTTCATATCTAACAATTACAGAATTGTAACAAAGAAACGCCCAAAAAGATGATTTATTGCAACACAAAAGTTTAGTCAAATATCATCTGAAACAAGCCACATAAAGGCAAAGATATCAACATAAACAAAGAATGAAGATTTTTTTTTAAAATGGTCAAACAATAAGAATTGAACAAATTAGTTATATTTGTGACGATCTGAAAAAAATACAAATAATGAATATGATGAAGTTAAGAACTTTGTTCATGCTAATATTGGCCGTTTCCGTTTCAGGATGCGGTTTATTTGGTGGAAAAGGCGGGGGTGGCGCCTCCCGTACAACCGGTTGGGAATATAACAGCGAAGAAACAGGAAACATTCCGTTTGAGTCAGGTTACAAACAGGAAGCCGGCCCTGGTTTGGTTTTTATTCAGGGAGGTACTTTTACCATGGGCAGAGTTGAACAGGACGTGATGTACAGGTGGGACAACACACCACGGAGAGTAACAGTTGCATCCTTTTATATGGACGAAACCGAAGTTTCAAACCAGGATTACAGAGAATTTATACATTGGTTAAACCGTGTTTATCCCGGCAATAAACCTAAGATTAACTCAGCATTACCCGATACAACCGCTTGGAGAAGCCAGTTAGCATACAATGAACCTTATGTGGAGAATTATTTCAGGCACCCTGCGTACAGTGATTATCCGGTTGTGGGAGTAAACTGGGAGCAGGCAAACGCTTATTGCGCATGGCGCACCGACAGGGTTAACGAACAAATTCTGGTTGACAGGGGTATAATTGCCCACGACAATACACAATCGGGCCAAAATGTTTATACATCAAAAACCTATATCACCGGGTTGTACCAGGGGACAGATGGAAATAACCCGTTGGAGAATCCCGATGGCTCAACAAAACGGGTTCAGTGGGAAGATGGAATTATGCTGCCAAATTACCGTTTGCCTACTGAGGCAGAATGGGAATACGCGGCTTATGGCTTAACCGAAAATATGGACGGTGAGCTTTTAACCGACAAAAAACTTTATCCATGGAATGGCGCATATTTGCGTGAAGATTCAAAAAGGGGGAAAGGACAATTGAATGCCAACTTTGTTCGCGGACGGGGCGATATGATGGGTGTGGCCGGAGCATTAAACGACAATGCTGATATTACAGCACCGGTTTTTTCATACCAAGCCAACGATTTTGGTTTATATTGCATGGCTGGAAACGTAAACGAATGGGTGGCAGATGTTTACCGCCCTATGTCGTTTAAAGATGTTGAAGAATTTAATCCTTTTCGGGGAAATGTGATAACAGAATACCGCCGCGACAATAACGGTACTTTGATGCGCAACGAATTCGGGGAATTAATTAAAGACACTGTTCCCGGGCTTGACCTCCGGAATTTTAACGATGGCGATCCAAATTCTCAAATTGTAGAGTCGGGAAACTGGAATGCTGCGCAAAACAATAAAACATCAGATATGTATATTCAGGATGACCGCCCCGGTGCTTTCTCCTCTTTAATAAACGATAATGTCAGGGTTTACAAAGGTGGCTCGTGGAAAGACCGCCCGTACTGGCTTGTTCCCGGAACAAGAAGATATCTTGAACAGGATAAATCGCAGGACGACCTTGGATTCCGCTGTGCAATGACCAGGGTTGGAAGCCCTCAGGGATTTTAAAAAATTTATTTGAGATAATTTAAAAGCTTCATTTTTTGTAAAATGAAGCTTTTTTTATGCAAATTTTTTAAACGATTTTTATTTTTGATGAATGACAACAACTGAAGAAATCTATCGGATATTCAAGAATAAACCTGTCATCTCAACCGACAGCAGGAAAATTGAGGAGAACTCTATTTTTTTCGCCCTGAAAGGTGAAAACTTTAACGGTAATAAATTTGCAGCAGCAGCTTTGAACAAAGGCGCCGGTTACGCAATTATCGATGAAAAGGAGTATTTTATTTCAAATAAAACAATTCTTGTTGATAACGTTTTACAGGCACTTAAAGACCTCGCCAATCTGCACCGCAAAAAACTCGGGATACCCATTTTGGCAATTACAGGGTCAAATGGGAAAACAACTACAAAAGAACTTGTTTCGGCTGTTCTTTCTCAAAAATTTAAGGTTAGTTCCACAGAAGGAAATTTAAATAATCACATCGGCGTTCCGCTTACATTACTAAAAATGAATGCCGAAACCGAAATTGGCGTGGTGGAGATGGGCGCCAACCACATCGGCGATGTTGCAGAGTTATGCGAAATAGCAGAACCAGACTTTGGAATTATTACCAACATTGGTAAAGCACACCTCGAAGGATTTGGTTCTTTTGAAGGGGTGGTAAAAACAAAGTCGGAACTTTATCATTACCTTAAAAGTAAAAAAGGAACGATATTCTATAATTACGATAATCCTATTCTCACTAACCTGACCGCCGAAATTCAAAATAAAATCAGTTTCGGAAAAGAAAAAGCCGGTTTTACTGGAGAATTAATTGACTCTCCGCCATTTGTTCACGTTAAAGCCAATTTCAAAAAAGGAGTATTATATTTAAATACAAACCTGACAGGAGATTATAATTTCGAAAATATTATGGCTGCAGCTTGTATTGGAGATTATTTTAACGTTGATCCTTTACTAATTCAAAAAGCGCTGAAAAATTATTGCCCACAAAATAACCGCTCCCAGTTAATCAATAAGTACGGGCTTAAAATAATTATGGATGCATACAATGCTAATCCAACCAGCATGCAGGCATCCATAAACAGCTTTATTTCAAACGTTTCAGACAAATGTTACCTCATTCTTGGCGACATGCTCGAATTAGGGGCTTATTCAGAACCGGAACACATTGCTATTTTGGAATTGCTAAAAAACTATCCTCGAACAAAGGTTTACACAGTAGGTAAGAATTTTATGGCAGTAGCAAAATATTTTACCTGTCAGCCATTTTTAAATGTTGAACTACTTTGCGAATTTCTTCAGGAAAACCCCATCACTGAAGGAGATGTTCTGATTAAAGGATCGCGTGGAATTCAGCTCGAAAAGGTTTTAGCCTGTTTCTAATTTAAAAGCGGTTTTTCCACTTTCAGTACATCGGCAATTGCCTTTTCGAAAGTTTGTTTTGGCAAAGCACCCATTGCCATCTGTGGCTGTCCGTCCTGCGGCACAAAAAGCAAAGATGGGATGCTCTGTATTCCAAACATACCGGCCAGTTCCTGCTCCTCTTCGGTATTTACTTTGTAAATTACAATTTTATCGCCGTACTCTTTTTGCAACTCCTCCAAAATAGGAGCCACCATTTTACACGGGCCACACCAATTGGCGTAAAAATCAATTAAACATGGTTTGCTTCCCTCGTATTTCCAATCTTTATTTACTTCGAAATTGAAAACCTTTCCTTTGAAAGTTTCCATAGTTAAATGTTCCAACATAATATCTGTTTTTAATTATTAATTCATATATCTATATATCTCGTTTTTTACATGTCAAATATAGTGCCTCTTTACCCACTCAAAATATTTACCTCCGATTTCAGCTAAATAATTGTAATTTTGTCACAATTTTTTCAGATTGTGTCAGAATATTAAACCCGGCACAATGAATTTTGACAGAACATGATTAAAAAATTACAACACAATATATTTCAGGAAATATCAAAAACCGCCGATCAAATGCAGTTGGAAACGTATGTGATTGGCGGGTTTGTGCGCGATTTGTACCTGAAACGTAAGTCGAAGGATATTGACATTGTAACTATTGGAAGTGCAATTGAACTGGCCAAAAAAGTTTCAGAGAAGCTAAAAAACAAGCCACAGGTTAACGTGTTTAAAAATTTTGGCACAGCAATGCTAAAATACAAAGATATTGAAATTGAGTTTGTTGGAGCCCGAAAAGAATCGTACCAAAGAGGTTCAAGAAAACCCATTGTAGAAAATGGAACCCTTGAAGATGACCAAAACCGTCGTGATTTTACCATCAATGCCCTGGCACTGGGATTAAACAAATCAAATTTTGGAGAACTGGTTGACCCGTTTAATGGAATAAATGATTTAAAAAATAAAATCATCCGTACGCCGCTTGAACCTGACATTACTTTTTCCGACGATCCATTGAGGATGATGCGGGCAATCCGGTTTTCATCCCAACTTGGGTTCGAGATTCAGACAGATACTTTACAATCGGTTACTAAAAACAGGGAAAGGATAAATATCGTTTCCGGTGAAAGAATAATTGACGAAATCAATAAAATAATGATGGCCGAAAAACCTTCTGCCGGGTTCAAACTGATGGAGGAAACTGGTCTTCTAAAAATTATTTTCCCGGAATTGCTGCAATTAAAAGGTGTGGAGTTCATAAACGGAGTTGGCCACAAGGATAATTTTTACCACACACTGGAGGTTCTTGACAGAATTGTACCTAATACCGAAAATCTGTGGCTCCGCTGGTCGGCATTGCTGCACGACATAGCCAAACCAGCCACAAAAAAATATTCAGAAGGCCAGGGATGGACTTTTCATGCCCACAATTTCGTGGGAGTAAAAATGATTCCCGGAATCTTCAAACGGCTTAAACTCCCGTTAAACGAGAAAATGAAATATGTACAGAAAATGGTGCAACTCCACATGCGCCCCATTGTGCTTTCCGAAGAAGTTATTACTGATTCGGCTGTCAGGCGTTTACTTTTTGAAGCAGGCGATGACATTGATGATTTAATGACACTCTGCGAGGCTGATATCACATCTAAAAATCCCGACAAAGTGAAACGCTACATGAAAAATTTTCTTGTAGTACGCGAGAAACTAAAGGAAATAGAGGAAAAGGATGCTATCAGGAATTTTGAGCCGCCCGTAAATGGCGAATTAATTATGGAAACCTTTGCACTTGCCCCCGGCCGCGAAGTTGGTATAATTAAAGATGCCATAAAAGAAGCAATTCTCGACGGGATAATTCATAACGGTTTTGAAGAGGCGTTTGCGTTTATGCTGCAAAAAGCCAGTGAGCTTGGCTTAACACCAAAAAATTAATTAACTGTATTTAATTCAAGTAAAACGGGCAAATGATCGCTAAAACCACCATTGTAAGAAAAACCGTAATATGTTCTGAATGGTTTTTTACCGCCAAATTTTTCGTCATGTTCCAGTAAAAAGGGAAGCTCCACAATTTTAGCATTTTCAGGTGTGGCGCTAATACCCGTGTTTGGGGTCAAGAGTGAACCTGAAACAATAATCTGATCGAAAATAAACCATTGCGATTGATATTTCAAAGTTCCGCTACTGACTCTTTTTCTGTTAAAAAACAAATTATAAAGCTGATTTTCAACAATTGGTCCTTCAACCATTTTTGCCATTAATACTTCAAACAGGCTTTCATCTTCAGGGTTATCATTAAAATCGCCAGTTATAACAATTTTAGGCGATCGATACTTCTGAACTAATTCATCAACTTTAATTTTTAAAATTCTTGCCGCTGCGTTCCGCAACGATCTGGTTTCCATGAAACCTGAATACCTCGAAGGCCAATGATTACCAAAAATATGTAAAGTATCAGTTCCGTTTACAACTCCCGAAATATACAATATCTCGCGGGTATCTATTTTTTTCCTGTTCACTTCCACCTGATAATAAGTGTATTCCAAAGGGTAAAACCTTTCCTGGTTATAAATCATACCCACATCTATTCCACGGCGGTCGGGCGAATCCTTGTGAATAATTTTGTAAGGGTAAGATTTTAACGGCGTATTATTGATTAATTTTTCGAGCACATCCCTGTTTTCAATTTCACAAAATATCACAATATCAGGCACGTTCCACCCTGACGCCCCTAAAATGGCTTTCGAAATATTGAGCAACTTTAAATTCATCCGTTTGCCAGTCCAGCGATATTCGCCTTCGGGTGTAAAATAATTATCCTCTGTTTCCGGATTATCGTATGTATCGAAAAGATTTTCGACATTATAAAAAAGGATTGAAAATTTACCTGTGTTTTGTTGAGAATATGAAAACTGGGAAAAATAAAAACTTAACAGTACCAGAAGCGCTTTACCTGCCATTTTTCCTTTCAATTCGCTCGTAGGCCCCTACATCCGGGCCACTGTCGCCAGTCCTGTCTTTGGTTAAAATATCAAGCGGGAATTGTTCGCCAAATTCCAGTTTGCCAACATCTTTTGCCGGTGATAATGTATCTAACTGGTAGTTGAGCTCAATATAAGGATCGATAAACAGTGGATCATATTTGACACCTTTCCATACATTTTTGTAGTTTGCCTTGTTCGACGTATTAAATGTGTCGGCTACCTGCATTATACAATTTTCGAAAAGAAAATTGAACTCATTTTTGTTGTTGTTCCCCAGTTCAATTTCCTGGGTATTATTGCCAAAAATGATGCTGTTCCCAAAAGTTGCCTTTCCCAAATCGCCACTATAGGTGGTTGATCCACCTTTTGAATCCTTGATTATTAAAACATTCGACAAAACCAACGAAGAAGTAGAGCGCGCCTTGGTTGAGAAATTGCCCCAATAATTTGCAATTGTGGTATGGTAAAATTCGTATTCGCCACCCACAAGCAGTGCAACAGCATAAAAACCACAATTGGCAATTAAACCGTTGTAGGCATAAATTTTCGATTTTATGGCGAATAAGCCTGCATAAGCCATATTTTCAATTTTACTGTTGGTGAGCTTAACCGAGGCATATCCTTCATTTTCAATTGTTCCAACCTGCAGCCCGATATTTGCATTTTTTATGACACAAAAATTGAAAACATTATCGTGGCTACCTGAAAATAATACTATCCCATTCCATTGGTCAGGCACATTTTTGTATGAATCTTCCAACCGGTCGGGCAAAAATTGTATTTGCTGCTGAAATGTGCCATTTGCCTTTATTTTTCCCTTTACATATAAGCCTGCCCCTTTGTGGAAATAGATTCTTGTTCCAGGTTCGATTGTTAAAACTGATGTACTGTCAACATAGGCATAATCATAAACAAGATAGGGTTTTTCAGCAGTCCACGTGGTGGTTTTTACAGTTTCGCCCTTAACCAGTTTAAAATCCTGTCCATAAGCAATAAGCTGAACATTCTGAATGTTTGAATTTGTAGTGAATTCGATTGAATCCTGAACCACCATCGGCAGATTTTGGCCATTGGGATCGATTGTTACTTCAACAAAAATGAAAATACTGTCGCGGGCGGGAACTTCAATTTCATAAACTTCATTTCCAACTTCGCCGTTAATATTTAACCTGAAACTCGAAAAATCCCCGCCAGAAAGCCGAATACGTGAAACTAAAATATTTTCCCCGTAAGGATTATGTACCGTAAAACGTTGTGTTGTTGAACCAATTGTGGTAAAGATTGTATCAAATGTAATGGTATCTGCAGAAAATCTTAACTGTGCATCCGGCGAATTCAAATATCCTTCGTCCTCGCACGAAAAAAGTGCGACAACAATAGCAACTACTGCCAAAAGCCGAAGTAGATATCTGTTCAATTTTCTGAATTAAATAATAATATAACGGTAATGCGAAACAGTTATTATTGCAAATATAAAAAATCAATTTACAATTTTTAACATTTATTTGCAATAATTAATTTGCGGCGTAACGTTTTTCTGAAACAAGCCACAAACCTATGATGGTTAATAAACCATTTACAATTAAAAGTTCAAATCCAAAACGATAGCCATTAAAAATTACTTCGGAATATTTCGAAATAAAATAACAAATAATGGGTGAAACAACAGCTACCGCCGGAACCCATTTATCTTTCACAATCCGCTTTGAATATATGCCAAAAACAAATAACCCCAGTATGGGCCCGTAAGTGTAACCTGCCACCCGAAAAACAGCAACCACAATGCTTTCGTTGTTAATGGCCCTAAATAGCAGGATAACAACAATCAGTAATAACGAAAACATGATATGCGACCATTTTTTTATTCTCTTCTTTTTAGTTTCGTCAAATTTTTCAACCTTTAAAAAATCGACACTAAATGAAGTGGTAAGGGCAGTTAATGCCGAATCGGCGCTTGAATATGCCGCAGCAATAATTCCAAGTAAAAAGGCAATGGCAACGGGCAGCCCGAAATGGTTCATGGCAAGCATCGGGTACAAATTATCGGTATTTTCAGGCAGTGAAATCCCTTTGTTTTTGGCGTAAATATAAAGCAATGCGCCGAGGCTTAAAAAAAGAAAGACAGTTACCAGAAACGATAAACTAAAAACCATCATGTTTTTCTGAGCATCCCTGATATTTCTGCAAGTCAGGTTTTTTTGCATCATATCCTGATCCATGCCCACCATTACGATGGTAATAAACATTCCGGCAAAAAACTGTTTAAAGAAATTATTGCCTGTTCGCCAGTCCCAAAAGAAAATCTGAGAATTTGGGCCATGAATAATTTCTTTGATTAAAGTTCCGGCACTCCAGCCAAAACTATTTGAAACTGATACAATTGTAAATATTACTGCACTAACCAGAAAAAGTGTCTGAAAAGTATCGGTCCAAACTATGGTTTTAATCCCTCCTTTAAATGTATAAACCCATATTAACCCGATAGTTACTGTAACAGTTAATGCAAAAGGTATTTTAAAGGCATCGAAAAAAGCAATCTGAAGTACCACGGCTACAAGAAACAACCTGAATGCTGCCCCAATTAATTTGGAAACCAGAAAGAAAAAAGAACCGGTTTTATGCGAATATTCCCCAAAACGTTGTTCCAGAAAAGTGTAAATAGAAACCAGGTTCATTCTATAGTATAAAGGGAGCAATATCGCCGCAACAATCCAGTATCCAACAATATTGCCCAATACAAACTGGAAATACGAAAATGCCGAATTGCCAACTTCGCCGGGCACTGAAATAAAAGTAACCCCTGAAAGCGTTGCCCCCACCATTCCAAATGCCACCAGGTACCAGGGCGATTTGCGGTTACCGGTAAAAAATGCATTTGTATCGGCCTTTCTGGAAGTAACCCACGAAAACGCGATTAAAACCAGAAAATACCCTAAAACAATACCAAGAACTAAATATGGATTCATGGTTTATTCAAAATCGGGGTAAAGCAAATATTTCTTTCTCATCAATTTATATTTTTTCAACTCAGGTTCCAGGGCTTCCAATATTTCATGTTCACTCTTTCCTGATCTGATTTGAGCAATCAGTTCATCATTTCCCGCAAGTAAATTAAACCAGTTTTCCCGCGTCAGAAAATCCTTCTTATCCTCATACTTGTTATAAAAATCAATAAAAAATTTCAATGTGAATTTTGGCGCATTTTTTAAAGGCCTGAGATCAATCCCGTAACAAACTTTCCCTTCGTTAAGCGGATTTACCGCCACTCCGGGAATATCTTTTGGGGTGAACTGAAAATCGCCCAGATTTTTTTTCAGGCCGCCCAAAACCTGAAAAGGAAAATCTGTTCCCCTGCCCACGCTCACACTGGTTGCCTCGAAAAAGCAAAGCGATGGATATAACCTGACAGATAAATAATTGGGCAGATTTGGCGACGGCCTTACCGGTAATTCATATTTTGTTGAATGTGTATAGTTTTGAACCGGAATTACGTGCAAATCACATTTACGGCCAGCCTTGTGCCATTTTTCACCGTTAATCATTTGTGCCAGTTCGCCAACAGTACAACCGTGCACAATTGGTATGGGATGCATCCCGACAAACGATTCAAATCCGGGTTTTAAAACAGGCCCTGCAACATAATCCCCATTGGGGTTCGGACGGTCCAAAACTATCAACGGCATGTTATTTTCGGCGCAAGCTTCGATAACCTGGTGCATTGTTGAAATATAGGTGTAAAAACGGCAACCAACATCCTGAATGTCAAAAATCATTACATCAATATTTTTTAAATGTGCAGAAGTGGGCTTTTTGGTTTGGCCATACAACGACAAAACCTGGATCCCGGTTTTCACATCCAGACCATCTTTAATTTCTTCGCCCGCTGAAACATCGCCGCGAAAACCATGCTCTGGCGCAAAAATTTTTTCAACCTGTATATTTTTTGACAAAATAAAATCCACCAAATGAATACTACCTACCTGAGAAGTGTGGTTAACCACAAGGCCAACTCTTTTATTTTCAATAATTGGCAGGTATTTTTCTGGTTGCCCGGCCCCGGTTATAATTTTATCTGAATTTGCCGACGATGAAAACCCTGCTAAAATCAACATAAATATGAATCCGAAAAACTTAAACATGTTTTAATAACGTTTATGATATATTTGCGAAAATACCAATTGCCAATACTTTTTTGTTATTTAACGTGTAAAAATTTTATTTAATGTTTTATACAGCCGAAATCATGAATTTGAGGGGAAGAGTTTTAATAATCGTTTTACTTTTTGGGGTTTTCAGTATTTCGGGGGTTTCAGCAACAGAGCCACCCTTTGTTCGGTTTAAAACCGATAAGTGGGTTACCGAACAATTGGAAAAAATGACGCTTGATGAAAAAATTGCCCAACTTATGACCATAGCCGTTTACCCTGAACAGGGCACTGAGAGTAAAAACAAAACACTTGAACAAATTCAGCTTTACAAACCGGGGGGCATCTTAGTAATGCAGGGAAAACCTGTGGAAACGGCAAAATGGATAAACGATTTTCAGGAAAAATCAAAAATACCACTATTGGTAGCTATTGATGGCGAATGGGGATTATCGATGCGGATTGACAGTGTGATGAAGTTCCCGTATGCCCAGGCAATCGGGGCGGTGCAGGATTCGGCAATTATTTACCAAATGGGCCGCGATTTTGGCGCACAACTGAAACTGATGGGAATTCACATGAATTTTGCCCCTGTGGCCGATGTCAACACCAATTCAAATAACCCGGTTATCAATTTCCGGGCTTTCAGCGAAAATAAAACCGATGTCGCCAGAAAAGCATGGTGGGTGGCCAAAGGGATGCAGGATGCCGGGGTGGTTCCGGTGGCAAAACATTTCCCCGGACATGGCGACACCGACACCGATTCGCATAAAATACTTCCGTTTATTTCCCACTCAAAAGCAAGAATGGATTCTCTCGAATCTTTTCCTTTCCGCTATTTGTCAGAAAAAGGAATCAGCGGAATAATGACTGCACATTTAAATGTTTCTTCAATCGACAATTCTCAAATCCCATCTTCGCTTTCAAAAAAAATAATAACAGGTTATCTGAAAAAAGAAATTGGCTACAAGGGGTTTATTGTTACCGATGCCATCAACATGAAAGGGGTGAAGACTGAAAAAGGAAATGCCGAAGCTGAAGCGCTGATTGCCGGAAATGACATGGTTGAATTTGTACCCGATTTAAACAAAGCAATTCAATCGGTTAAGAATGCCATTAATGAAGGAAGGCTGAATATTTCAGAAATTGATGAAAAATGCCTTACAGTTCTGGCGCTGAAACGATGGGCAAATCTTAACAATTACAAACCTTCCGACCTGAACAACTTAACTTCCCGGCTGAATTCCCCGTTCTTCGAAGTAACCAACCGAAAGCTGATAAAAGGTTCGCTTACAGTTTTAAAAAACAGGGGAATTTTACCTGTGCAAGGGCTCGATTCCTTAAGAATTGCATCGCTCATTATAGGAAGCACAGAGATTTCACCTTTCCAGAAAATGCTTGAAAATTATGCACAGACCGACCATTTTACACTCTCAAAAAATGCCACCGAAAATGATTGGGCAAAAATCCGGGCAAAACTTAAAAATTACAATCTGGTTATTTCAGGAATCCAGGGAATCAATATTTATCCGCCATCGAAATATGGGGCCACAGAAATACAGCTCAGGGCTGTAGCTGAAATCATAAATGATAATAACTCCGTTTTTGTGTTTTTTGGAAATGCTTACGCATTAAAACATTTTGAAACCATCCATCACTCAGGCGGATTAATCCTGGCTTACCAAAATACGCCCCTCCATCAGGAGTTGGCTGCCCAGTTGATATTTGGAACTTTTGATGTAACCGGAAAATTGCCGGTTACTGTTGACACCAGGTTTAAATTTAATCAAGGGATTGTACTGAAAAGCAACAAAAGCCTCGCTTACGCCATTCCTGAAGAAACCGGGATCAAATCGGAATTGCTTGCAAAAAAAATTGATTCTTTAGCGTATTTAGGAATAAACAACGGGGCATATCCCGGCTGCCAGGTTTTAATTGCCAAAGACGGAAATGTAATTTTCCATAAAACTTACGGATACCATACTTACGATAAAAAAATGCCTGTTAAGGAAACCGACCTTTACGATTGGGCATCAATAACCAAAGTAACGGGGCCACTTCCGGCAATTATGAAATTGGTTGACGAGAAAAAACTGGATATTGACCAACCTCTGTGCAAATACTGGCCCGACTTTAAAAACAGCAACAAAGAGAATATTAAAATTACCGATTTTCTGGCCCATCAGTCGGGTATTCCCGCCTGGATACCTTTTTGGCAAATGGCTGCCAATAAAAAAGGAGAACTTGATCCCAATTACTTTAAACACAGGCCTACTGAAGGTTACCAGGTTCGGGTATCCGAAAATCTGTACCTCAAAGACGATTTTAAAAAACTGATTTACGATTCCATCAGAAATACCAAACTGGGGCCAAAAAAATATGTTTATTCCTGTTTAAGTTTTCATATTTACCCTGAAGTAATTGCAAAACTGGCCGGCATGAATTATGAAGAATATCTGAAAAGCACTTTTTACCGGCCCCTTGGGGCTACCACAATAACGTACAATCCTTACATGCTCTTTACCCTGAACCAAATTATCCCCACTGAAACCGATGAATTATTCAGAAAACAAACCATTCGCGGTTTCGTGCACGATGAAGGCGCTGCAATGCTGGGCGGTATTTCCGGGAATGCCGGCTTGTTTGGCACAACCGGGGATTTGGCCAAACTGTTTCAGATGTACCTGCAAAAAGGTTATTATGGTGGAAAACGTTACATCAGCGAAGAAACGGTAGGCCGGTTTATCAAAATTCAATTCCCGGAGAACAACAACCGCCGTGGACTGGGATTCGACAAACCACTCATCGATAACAACAAAAAAACACTGAAGGATGCATATCCGGCAATTGATGCCGGCGAAAACAGCTTTGGCCATTCGGGATTTACAGGAACCTTCGTTTGGGCCGACCCCGATAACGGGCTGCTCTATATTTTCATGTCGAACCGCGTTTGCCCGACACGTGAGAATGGAAAACTATTCGATTTAAATATTCGTACTGCCATGCACCAGGAAATTTATAACTGTATTAAAAACGGTATCAACTGATTCTTAATTAATGTTAATAATAGGATAGCCATTTTCTGTTAAACATTAATATTTTATGTTCTTAACCTCTGTTGTACAAATAATTACAAGGCATGTTCAACCAATCGGCAAACAGCTTAAAACCAAATTTTAAAAGCATTGGAAAATACCTGTTTTTAATCTTTTTGTTATTAAATTATTAATTCTACTTTTACACTTGAGACATTTTTTTATTTTGTTATTCACATAAAATATTAAGCGATATGACAAGCAAAATCACATTTAACGAGTTGCGAAAAATCAAAGACAGCTTACCTGACGGTTCCATTAAAAAACTGGCGCAAGAATTTGCAGTGTCCGAGGAAACCGTCAGAAATTACTTTGGAGGCGCCAATTATGTAAAGGGATCAACCGTTGGGATACACATGGAACCGGGGCCAAACGGGGGGATAGTTCTGCTCGACGACACTGCAATCCTCGACAGGGCAAAGGAACTTATTGAACCCTAAGCACCACAAAATATAAATAACCAATTATTATATTTCGTAAACTGTCTTATATTTAGGGCAGTTTTTTTAATACTCATATTAACCTGATTTTAAAATGAAAAAATTATCATTTCTATTTATTACACTAAGTGTTGTACTGTTTTTCCCTTCTTGCGAAAAACCATGGCAACCTCTTTTTAATGGCGAAAATCTCGACAACTGGGACAAACATCTGGGCACTCCGTTAAGCGGATACGAAGATTTAGCGCTAACTGCCACAACAGAAAATGTTTTTACAGTTGTGGAAGAAAATGGCGAGAAACTGATTCGTATTTCCGGCGTTGTAAACGGTTCGCTGGCTACCCGCGACACTTTTGCCAACTACCACCTGCAACTGGTTTTTAAATGGGGCGACGAAATTCATTCGCGCCAGAACAGCGGCCTTTTATACCACAGTTTTGGCGACTTTGGCGTGGCCATCGGGACCTGGATGACCAACATTGAATGCCAGTTAATGCACGAACGCCTCGGCGACACCTATTTGATGGAAAACACCTATTGCGAAACAGCCGTCAAAGAGGTTGAAGGAAGCTTTATGTTTGCCAAAGATGGCGAGGTAAAAAAATTCGGGAGAGATTTTAACGGGCCGGGAATTAAAAAAGGAGTTGATGCCGAAAATCCGTTGGGTGAATGGAACACGGTTGACCTTTTTTGTGTTGGCCAAACTGCCGTACACGTTGTAAACGGACAGATTACAATGATAAACAAAAACACCGGAAAAGTTGAAAACGGAGAGGTAATTCCTTTAACTTCCGGTAAAATTCAATTACAGTCTGAAGGCGCAGAACTGTTTGTTAAATCAATACAGATTAAACCGATTAAGGAAATTCCGGCAGAACTGATGAAATAATAAATGTGTCATATTTTCCGCCCGTTCCATTTTTGGAGCGGGTTTCTTTATTTCAAAAAATCAGAGTTACTAACATTGATATTCATTATGGTTAACATCTTTTTTTGAATAAATATTCCAAATCCTTTATTCTTGTAAAAAATTTTAAACCTGTAATATGAAGCCTACATCTTTTCTTGAGCAATTAACAGTAAAAAACTCGGTTTTAGGGGTACAGTTTTTATTTGTTGCTTTTGGCGCAACAGTTCTGGTACCATTGCTTGTAGGTATTGATCCGGCTGTTGCCCTGTTTACTGCCGGAGTTGGAACCCTTATTTTTCATCTCGTTACTAAGGGACAGGTACCAATTTTCCTTGGAAGCAGTTTTGCATTTATTGCCCCAATTATTGAAGCAACAAAACTCTTCGGCTGGCCGGGAACCCTTTCCGGCATTGTTGCAGTTGGCCTTGTTTACGGAATTGTTTCGGCGCTGGTAAAAGCTCGTGGCATTAAATTTATCGAGCAACTTTTTCCGGCAGTTGTAGTTGGCCCCGTTATTATGATTATTGGATTATCGCTTGCACCAACTGCGGTAAACATGGCAAAAACTGATTGGATCCTCGCTATAATTGCGTTAACCACAGCAATTATCGTTGTAATTTTCGGTAAGAAAATGATTAAACTTATTCCTGTTTTTATCGCAATCGGGGTAACTTATGTAGTTGCAATTATCTGGGGAAAAGTTGATTTCACTCCGGTTAAGGAATCGGCATGGATAATGATCCCGCAATTTACTTTGCCGCAATTTCACTGGAATGCCATTTTGTACATGATTCCGGTAGCAATCGCCCCAATAATTGAACACGTTGGCGATATTTATGCAGTTGGCGGAGTTTGCAACAAAAACTTCATTGAAAAACCCGGGTTAAACCGCACCTTGCTGGGCGATGGAATTGCAACCACTGTAGCCGGTATGTTTGGCGGGGTTCCAAATACAACTTATTCCGAAGTTACCGGTGCCATAACTTTAACCAAAGTTACAAATCCGTTTGTTTTGCGTATTGCTGCAGTAACAGCTATTGTTTTTGCTTTTGTCGGAAAAATAAGCGGATTTCTGAAAACCATTCCACAATCAATTCTGGGAGGGATAATGCTGCTGCTGTTCGGAATGATTGCTGCAATAGGCATTAAAGCATTGGTTGAATCAAAATCCAATATTTCGGAAACCCGCAACCAGGTAATCATTTCTGTGGTATTGACCATCGGAATTGGCGGTGCAATACTGAAATCGGGCAATTTTTCGCTGGGCGGAATCGGATTAGCTGCTGTTGTGGGAATAATTCTGAACCTTATTTTGCCAAAAACAAAAACTGAATAACTTTTTTTTCAGCTGAAAAGCCGACGCAGGAAACGGTAGATTATTATTTCAATTCCGGGTTCTTCGGAAAGGCAAGCGTAAAAAACCAATTGACTGTTATTATCGTCAATGACGACGATAATAAGATAGTAAAAACAAATTTTCAGTTAACTTTTTTAAGGTTAAATTTCAATATTTAGTCAACATACACTGAATTTGTGATTTTCAGGATTTTGCCTCTTTGTACCTTTTTCATACCTTTAATACATGAAAGAAGCGCAATTTTATACCATTGCCGAAAACCAAACTGTCAGTTGCGAACTTTGTCCGTGGCAATGCATTTTAAAAACGGGGCAAACCGGAAACTGCAAGGTGCGCAGCAACGAAAACGGGATTTTGGTTACCCATGTTTACAATAAAACTGCCGCTTTGGGCATTGATCCAATCGAAAAAAAACCGCTTTACCATTTTTATCCCGGTAAAAGTATTTTATCCATTGGCGAAGTGGGCTGCAACCTGCATTGCAGCTTTTGCCAGAACCACCTTATTTCGCAGTGTTGTGCTGAAGACTTTACAGGTTTTCACGAAATCACTTCAGGGGAACTTGTTGCCAAAGCGCTGAAAATGCCTCAAAACATTGGTATTGCCTACACTTACAACGAACCGTTTACCTTTTATGAGTTCATGTTCGATACCGCTCAACTTGCCCATGAAAAGGGGCTTAAAAATGTGGTTGTTTCAAACGGTTACGCCAATCCTGAACCGCTGCAAAAAATTCTGCCTTTCACAGATGCTTTCAATATCGATTTAAAAGCCTTTAACGATGAATTTTACCGGAAACAGGCCAATGGGAAACTGGCCCCTGTACTTGAAACCCTGAAAATAATTGCAAAAAGCGTAGCTCATCTCGAAATTACCAACCTCGTAATACCCGGATTAAACGATGATGAAACAGAATTTGAAAAAATGACCCAATGGATTTCTGCTGAACTGGGGAACGAAATCCCGCTGCACCTTTCGCGCTATTTTCCGCAATATAAAATGGATACTCCGGTAACGCCGCTAAAAAAACTGGAAAAACTTTACGCCCTGGCAAAAAATCATCTGCAATATGTTTACCTCGGGAATGTAAATGAAATTGAATACACCTCAACTTTTTGCCCTGGTTGCGGGAATATGATTATTGCCCGAAACAGGTATAATACAACCACTGCCGGGATTAATTCTGACAAATCATGTAAATTCTGCGGGAAACGCATTAACATTGTGCTTTAGTAAAAAAACTAATGAAAGTTTTCAACCCCGTCATTTTTCCGGGGAGGATCCAATAAAAACAGGCAGGGCGATTTAAAATCCCCGGTAACCGGCGAAAATAAACCGAATTATTAAAAAATTGCGTGGCCCCAGAAACCGAAAGTGAACTTTTTGACAACCAAAACAAATTGGGTTTCTCCGAAAAAGGTCAGTGGGGAGGACATGAAATCATTGAAAAATACTGACGTGTTTTTAGAACCCTTTTATTTTCAATATTTTCAAGTACTTTTGGGGTCGTAAAAAATATTTTTATTGAATGAAGTTTTCAGAATTAGGAATACACGATGATTTGCTCGACGCCATTTCGTACATGGGTTTTAAAGAGGCTACCCCAATACAGGAGCAAGCCATTCCAATTATTTTAAAGGGTAAGGATTTAATTGCCTGTGCACAAACCGGAACCGGAAAAACAGCCGCTTTCTTGCTCCCGATTTTAGATTTGATTGCCGATTTGCCCGGCGGCACAACATCAACGTTAATTATCGTGCCCACCCGCGAACTGGCCATCCAGATCGACCAGCAGGTGCAGGGAATTGGTTATACTATGGGAATTCATTCGATAGCCATATACGGCGGCGGCGATGGCGATAACTGGGGACAACAGCGGACAGCGCTTACCAGAGGCGCCGACATTGTGGTTGCCACTCCCGGCAAGTTAATTTCTCATTTAAACCTGGGTTATGTGAAATTCGACACCATCAAATTCCTGATACTCGATGAAGCTGACCGGATGCTCGATATAGGTTTTTACGATGATATCATAAAAATCATCTCCTATCTGCCAAAAGAAAGGCAAACACTGATGTTCAGCGCCACCATGGCGACAAAAACCAGAACTCTCGCTTCGCAGGTACTCCAAAATCCCGAACATATTAACATCTCAATGTCGAAACCCGCTGAAGGTGTTTTGCAAGCCGCCTACCTGATATACAACCAACAAAAAAACGGCCTGATCAGCCATTTAATTTCAGAGAACCCCGATTACAACAGCATTCTGATATTTTGCTCCACAAAAAAGGCAGTGAGCGAATTAACGCGGGTACTGAAAAAACAGAAGTTTTCGGTTGAAGCCATTTCATCCGACCTGGAACAGGCTCAACGTGAAGAGGTTTTGCAGGGCTTCCGCGCAAAACGCACGAGGATTTTAGTTGCTACCGATGTAATGAGCCGTGGAATTGATATTAAAGATATTAACCTTGTTGTCAATTACGATGTTCCGCAGGATGCTGAAGATTACGTTCACCGAGTGGGACGGACCGCCCGTGCCGATGCAACCGGCGTTGCGCTTACTTTGGTGAACGAGGATGATATGTACAGTTTTCACCAGATTGAACAACTTATTGAACGGGAAGTTTTTAAAATTCCCCTGCCACAGCATTTTGGAGAGGGTCCGGTTTGGAAAATAAAAAGTTCATCAGGAAAATTCCATAAAAGAGGTTTTAATAAAGGGAAAACAGGTGGCAAAAAACCTTTCAGAAAATTCAGGAACAAACCTGCAAAGCATTAACTTTTTTTTCAGAATTTTGAATTCATCCAGAATTAACGTATCTTTTTATAAGATTTCAAAAACTAAAAACTTATGAAAGCAAAAGGTATTTTTCTATTGGCGTTATTGATAATTTTTTCATTTATTTCCATTGGGCAAACAATACAGGATACTGCAGTTTTTCAGGTGGAAACGAATGATGGAAATGAATTTCTTGGGGAAATTGTGTTTCAGGGTTCAGTAAATATAATTCTAAAAACACAAAACTTTGGAGAACTAACTATTTCACGTACCAACATTAAATCGATAAAACAGGTAAACGTTCAGCAAATAAAGGATGGAAAACTTTGGTCCGAAAATCCTCAGTCAACCCGGTATTTTTGGTCGCCCAATGGTTACGGATTGAAAAAGGGCGAAGGTTATTATCAGAATATATGGGTTTTATGGAACCAGTTTGCGTATGGGGCCACTGACTATTTTTCTTTTGGAGGAGGAATAATTCCTTTGTTCCTATTTGATGGTTCTCCAACGCCGGTTTTCCTGACTGCTAAATTTTCAATTCCAGTAGTTGAAAACAAGTTCAATATCGGAGCAGGTGGAATTATGGGCACTGTGCTGGGAGAAGAAGAAACAGGTTTTGGAATTTTATACGGACTTTCAACTGTCGGTACCCCGGATAACAATGTGACGGTTGGTATGGGATATGGTTTTGCCGGAGGAGAATGGGCAAAATCGCCCATGATAAACGTGAATGGCATGTTCAGGGTAAGCAGCAGGGGTTACTTTATTACCGAAAATTATATTATAAGTGCGGGAGGAGAAAGTGTGGTGGTTATTTCACTCGGTGGCCGCTCAATTATTAAAAAAGCTGCCTTGGATTACGGATTGGTTTTACCACTATCGGCCGATTTTGATGGATTTATTGCTTTACCCTGGCTTGGTTTTACAGTGCCGTTTGGGAAAACAAATTGATTTTGCCGACTATGAAACGGGTAGTTATCGGACTTTCAGGTGGCGTTGATTCCAGTGTTGCTGCATATTTGCTAAAAGAACAGGGACACAATTTAATCGCGGTGTTTATGGTAAACTGGCACGAACGTGTTGGAAATATTACCAGCGCCTGCACCTGGGAGGAAGATGCGCTGATTGCCCAAATGGTGGCTAAAAAACTCCATATCCCGTTTCATATTGTCGATTTAAGCAATGATTATAAAAAACGCGTGGTTGATTACATGTTTGCCGAATACCAGGCAGGCCGCACTCCCAATCCCGATGTGCTTTGCAACCGCGAAATAAAATTCGATTCATTTCTGGAAGAAGCCCTGAAATTAGATGCCGACTTTGTGGCTACCGGTCATTATTGCCGTAAAAGCGAAATTGAAGTAAATGGGCAAACCATTCACCAGCTTCTGGCAGGCAAAGATACCAATAAAGACCAGAGCTATTTTCTTTGCCAGTTAAACCAGCAGCAACTATCGAAAGCCATGTTTCCGGTTGGTGAATTATTAAAGCCGGAAGTTCGCGAAATTGCCCGGGAACAAAATCTTCCAACTGCCGAACGTAAGGATTCACAGGGTATTTGTTTTGTGGGAAAGGTAGATTTGCCCACCTTTTTGCAGCAGCAACTTATACCAAAAACCGGAAATATCATCGAAATTCCGGCAGATTTTATGGAAAAGAAAAAGAATGTTGCAATTACAGTAGAAAATTATCGCAAATTATGTTTTCCGTTCCCGTTCAAACCCTGGAACGGCGAGGTAATTGGAGAACATCAGGGCGCACATTTTTATACCATCGGGCAGCGAAAAGGACTAAATATTGGCGGACATAAAGAACCGCTATTTGTAATTGGAACCGATGTTCAGCGGAATATTATTTATGTAGGCGAAGGTCAAAATCACCCCGGATTATTTCGCCGCGGATTATTTGTGGCAGCACCCGAAATGCACTGGGTTCGCACCGATTTAAAAATGCAGCCTGGTGAAAAACGCGAATTTGACATTAGAATCCGTTACCGACAACCGCTGGAAAAGGGAACAATTCATGTCAAAGAAGACGGATCCTGGTTTATTTTCGATAACGAACAGCGTGGAATAACATCCGGACAGTTTGCAGCGTGGTACAACGGCGATGAATTAATTGGATCGGGGGTTATTGCATGAAGTTTTAAGAAAATAAGGAATAAGAAATAAGGAATAAGAAAGTTGAAAGGGAAGAAACTTCGGATTCCAGACTTTGGACTTCCGACTTTCTTTTAACTTAGCGCAAAATTTTTCAAAATGATAAAATCTATGACTGGCTTTGGTAAAGCCGAATTCGAGGTAAACAACAAAAAATTCACCATCGAAATAAAATCGCTAAACAGTAAGCAACTTGATATAAATACGCGAATCCCGGCAATTTACCGCGAAAAAGACATCGAAATCAGAAAAGAACTTTCGGATAAACTCGAACGTGGAAAAATTGATTTTAACATTTATGTTGAAAGCCTGGGCGACGAGTCGAACTCAAAAATTAACGAACCCATTCTGCGAAGTTATTTCAAACAACTTGGCAAAATTAGCGCAGAATTTAACCTGGCCACCGACCATTCAACCCTTCAGGCTGCCCTTCGTTTGCCCGATGTGGTAAAAACCGAATACCAGACACTTGACGAGGAGGAGTGGGAAATTATTCTTAAAAATATCAGAAAGGCAATTGCCGATATCGACAAATTCAGGGTCCGGGAAGGCGACTCATTAAAAATTGATATCATAAAAAGTATTGATCTTATCCAATCGCTTATGTCTCAAATTGAACCATTTGAAGGCCCGCGAATTGAAGCATTGAGGGCCCGTTTAACCGAAAATCTCGACAAGTTAAGTTTAAATGGGAATGTTGACAAAAACCGCTTTGAGCAGGAATTGATTTTTTATCTTGAAAAGCTCGACATTAACGAGGAAAAAGTAAGGCTTGCAAACCATTGCGAATACTTTACTGATACCGTTGCCGAGCCTGTACCAACCGGTAAGAAGCTGGCGTTTATTTCGCAGGAAATTGGCCGTGAAGTAAACACCATCGGTTCGAAAGCCAACAATACTGAAATCCAGCGGATTGTTGTTCAAATGAAAGACTACCTTGAACGGGTGAAGGAACAGTTGCTGAATGTTTTATGAAAGGCAAACTCATCATATTTTCAGCGCCGTCGGGGGCAGGGAAAACAACGATTGTACGGCATCTGCTCAAAAGAAACCTCAAACTCGAATTTTCTGTTTCGGCCACCAGCCGTACTCCGCGGCCAAACGAAACCAATGGAAAAGACTACTATTTTCTTTCGGAAGAAGAATTTAAGAAGAAAATAACGAACAGTGAATTTCTGGAATGGGAAGAGGTGTACAACGGAATTTTTTACGGATCGTTAAAAAGCGAAGTGGAACGAATTCGCAACAACGGGAAAAATGTAATTTTTGATGTTGATGTTGTTGGCGGATTGGATATTAAAAAGATTTATGGTGATGAAGCTCTTGCCATTTTTGTGCAACCACCATCAATTGAAGAGTTGCGTAAAAGACTGATAAGCCGTTCAACCGAAACCGAAGAAAAAATACAGGTGCGCATTGCCAAAGCCGAACACGAACTTAGGTTTGCCAGTCAGTTTGATAAACTTGTAACCAACAACGATTTGGCGCAGGCGTGCAAGGAAGCTGAGGTAGTAATCCGGCAGTTTCTGGGAGTTTGACTTTCCGGGAGTTTGACTTTCCAAAGTCAAACTTTTCTGGGAGTTGGAAACTCCCAGTCCCGGATTTATTTTTAATTTGGAATTTAAAAGATGAGCAACCTTATTTCAGATATTCTCTCGCCAAAACCCGTCCGCTTAAAAGTCGGGCTTTATTTTGGTTCCTATAACCCAATCCACATCGGGGTTAGGGGTCAAACAGATGAAAATTATTGAATTTCATACTTTTCGGAGTAGGCTCAATAATCAATTTTCAATTTCTGTATGAAGTTAAAATATCTGATTTATTTCTAATTTCAAGCCTTTATTACTAAATCACAAAATCATGGAAGAAAAATTCAGAAACTACCTAACAAAATTGGGACTTAAGGGTGCCCCAAATAATTATCCTCAGGCAATAAATTTAATATCTCAGCATTATTCAAGCCGCACCGGAAAATACATCGATATTTATTCAATTAAAGAATTAGATAAACTAAAAGTAGTAGTGCAAGATTATGAACAGTCTGGAAGATTTGCGGATTACGGATATGAACATCATGGCAGATATAGAGCAGCAATTAAAAAATATTTGGAGTTTTTCGAGAAGATGAATCATGCTAATACCAACTCAGAACATGTTATAGAATTTGAAGAAATAAACGAAGATTCGATATCAGAATCAGAATCACTATTTACTTATGAAAGAGATCTGCAGAAATCGCTTTACAGTGATGTTGAAAGATTATTTTCGGAATATGTTATTTTTGGAAATAACAAAGAAGGGATTGAATATTCAATAAATGGTAAAAGAATTGATTTATTATTAGTTAATAAGATAACTAAAGATCTTCTTGCTATTGAATTGAAATCCGGAATTGCCGATTTTAAAGTTTTCGGTCAGATTTCAATGTATCTAGGTCTTCTAAAAAACAAATTCCCCGAAAGAAAAGCAAAAGGACTAATTATCGCAGGTTCTATTGATGAGTC
Source organism: Prolixibacteraceae bacterium (assembly GCA_009773765.1). Lineage (GTDB taxonomy): Bacteria > Bacteroidota > Bacteroidia > Bacteroidales > Prolixibacteraceae > Draconibacterium. Next base: position 104,803 of record WTWZ01000005.1, read on the forward strand.
ATTATTATACGCTTGTTCAACAACCAATCTAATTTCATTAAAAACATATAAGATGAATTTGCAACTTGATGAGGTTTTGTAAGTTGTTTTGGATAAATTATGTATTTTGAAATGAGCAACCTGATTTCAGATATTCTTTCGCCAAAACCCGTCCGCTTAAAAGTCGGGCTTTATTTTGGTTCCTATAATCCAATTCACATCGGGCATTTGGCCATTGCCAATTTTATTGTGGAATATACTGATATCAACCAGCTTTGGTTTGTTGTTTCGCCACAAAACCCGCACAAGAAAAAGGAAAACCTTCTTGCCGGTTACCACAGGCTGGAATTGGCGGAGCGTGCGGTTGAAAGTGATGTCCGGTTCCGGGTTTCCAACATCGAATTCCATTTGCCCAAACCAAGTTATACAGTTGATACACTGGCCCGTTTAAACGAACGTTTTCCACATTACAGTTTTGCAATTTTAATGGGGTCTGACAATCTGGAAAACTTTCATAAATGGAAGAATTACGAAGTCATTCTGGAAAATTACAGTATAATTGTTTATCCCCGTCCTGGTTTCGACAAATCGAAAGTTCAATACCATAAAAATATTACGGTTGCTGAAGGAGCCCCGTTAATGGAAATCTCTTCCACATTTATCAGAAATGCCGTAAAAGAGGGAAAAGATGTTCGTCATTTCATGCCGCCAATGGCATGGAAATATATGGATGAGATGAACTTTTACAGGAAATAGAAAAAATCTACCTCGTTTTGGTCATATCTTCATCAACACAAATTGTAAAATCAGCCTTGCCCGTATTCCCTTCAGCCAATTCCGATATTTCCCCCTGGGAAACTGTGTGAACAGTAACAATTTTTAAATCAGGATTTTCCTGTTTCAAATACCAGTAAATACTTTCGTAATTTTCAGAGTGATATGAACCGTGGTAATGAATGAATAATTGTCCCGGCGACCAGTTTTTCAAAATAAAATGCGCCATTGTTGCGTCTTTTATGGCTTGTGCTTTGGGAAAATTAGGGGTTACATGGCTGCCCATTCCTTCCATTTCCAACATGCTTTTGTAGCAATTTAATTCCGCGTCATATTTTATTGGTAGCGGCGGAAGAAAGGTTTTTGCCTCGGCTGAAAGTACATCCAGCCCTTCAAACCCTTTCAAATTTACAATTGAGGCATACCTCCGCGGAACATTTGTAGCCACAAATTTAAGGTTGTTCGTTCTTGCAAAATCAACCAGTGGTTTGTAGTCGGTTTTGTAATTGGGCCAAAGCCGGGCATTCGATTCAAAACTGCCCTGCGAAATCATGTTGCTGATATATTCATCCAAAATTACCTGGTTGTCGCTTTCAAACATTTCGGCGCCAAGTACCAGTTTATCCTTCTTCAAATCATACAAATCTTTGGTGAGTTCGAGCTGCAGCCAATGTGAAACCGGGTTATCGTGCAACTCGCCAAAAAGAACAATATCAGCATCTTCCGCTTCTTTCAGCATTTTTTCGTATTTAATGTCTTTCCCGTCTTTATTAAAAAGATAATAGGCAGGTTTATCGGTTTTAAACGCAGTAAAAACTAAAAAAGTGGCAACCAGTACAATTTGATATTTATTCATGTTTTTTATCTTGTAACATTGATAACAACAAAAGAAAGCTTTTTCGGTTTAAATCGAACCAACACTGATATTTTGTTTAAACAAATGGCGGTATCAGGTATTTTTTACAGCGCCGCGCCATTCCCGATTTTAGCTCCCATGCGAAAAAGGATTAATAAAAAATTCGTTCGCGAAAGGGGCTTATCAAATGGCGGTTTACGAAAAAGACTACAGTTTCCCCAACTCCTCTTTAAGCCAGTCAGGCCGGTTGGTGGTGATTTTGGTAACTCCCAGATTTGTTAAACGTTTTGCTTCTGCGGTGCTGTCAACTGTCCAGACAAGCACTTCAAGTTTATTCTCTTTTGCAATTTTCATTACCTCATCATCAATAATTGAATAGTGCAGATTTACACCATCAAGCCCGTTTTCGGCGGCATCGGCAATTTTTTTGTGCAAACCGTTTTTTGAAGCGCTCAACCAGTAACATTTGTTTTGGGGGAATGTTTTTTTCACTTCAACAATTGTTTTCCAGTCAAAGGCAATAAATGCAATCTGTTCCCTTTTTTTGCTTTTTTCCATACCTCTTACCAGCAGCGGAATAACTTCGCTACCACACTTAATTTCAACCACCAGCGTTTTCCCGTCAGGCACGGTTTCTATTATTTCAGTTAAATAAGGAATTTTTTCACCCTTAAATTTTTCACCTTTCATGATTCCGGCATCCAAATCGCGCAGCAATGTGGAAGGGGTATCGGCTATTTTCAGGTTCTTTTTCCCGGAGCAGGTCCGCTTTGTGCCTTTGTCGTGAATCACCATTATCCGGTTGTCCTTCGAAAGGTGAATATCACATTCTACTGCGTCTGCACCCAGTTCCCATGCCAGTTTTGCCGCGGCAACCGTGTTCTCGGGAGCCAGGTATGAAGCGCCGCGGTGTGCTATAAATGTATTTTGCGCTGTTAGTTCCATTACCAAAAAAATGACATATATTGTTATTTGCAGTTTCATAATTATCTGTTTTTATTGTCCGAAGATAGTCAGTTAAAGAATTAAATTAACCGGGTTTGAGTTAAAAAATGTAGTTTTACCTTTTCTTTACACAACAATGTATTCAGCACTTACAACAAATATTGGAATTTTTGGATTGAAGTTACTGGCAAGGCTTCCCTTTCGGTTTATTTATATCATTGCCGATATTTTCTATTTTTTTGTTTATTATGTTGCTGGTTATCGTCAAAAAGTTGTAATTACCAACCTAAGAAATGCCTTCCCCGAAAAAACCAGTATTGAGATAAAAAAAATTGCTGAAAAGTATTACCGCCATTTTAGTGATTTAATGCTCGAATCGATAAAAATGAGGCACATGTCTGTCAATGATTTCAAAAAAAGGATGATTATTGCAAATCCTGAACTGGTGAACCAATTTTATGACAAAGGGAAAAGTGTTGTGGTATTAACCATGCATTACAATAATTGGGAGTGGAGCTGTTGTTTCCCCTTATATCTGAAACATACAAATATTGGGGTTTATAAACCGCTGCACAATCAGGGGTTCGATAAATTTATTTACCAAAACAGGTCGCGTATGGGAGGCGAATTGGTCCAGAATAATAAAATACTGAGGCGGATTATTCAGGCAGAAAATCAAAAAGAACCAGTTTTTGTATGGTTGGCAGGCGACCAGACACCTCACCCGGAACAGCAATTCTGGTTTACATTTTTAAACCAGGATGCCCTGTTTTATCCGGGACCGGCTGTTATTTCGAAAAAGTTTGACCAGCCCGTTTTTTTTCAGAAAATTGAAAAAACAGGGCGTGGAAAATACAAAACAACTTTTGAATTGCTTTTCGAAAATCCAAACCTGCACAGCGAAGCAGAAATAATAAAAACCTATATAGAACACATGGAAAAGGTTATTTGCGAAAAACCTGAATATTACCTGTGGTCGCACCGGCGGTGGAAACACAAACGGCCTGAAGGGATTGAACTGACATTGTAAAAAGAGGGGCCGGCAAATTCATATTTCAGCCAGGGAAAGTGACCTGTTGAACCGGATAAACCTATCCGTTGCCGGCTACCTCAAAAAACCGCGCTGTAAAAAAAACCAAAATTTTACTCCTTTAAAGCCTTAAGAAATCATCCATGTTTTTTGCAGCCACTTTGCCAGCTTCAATGGCATGTACCACAAGGCTGGCGCCTTTTTCAGCATCGCCTGCAGCAAATAATTTTGCCACCGTTGTTTGTTTTTTTCCATTCACTTTTACATTTCCGCGATGGTCGTAATCCACTCCCAGGGCATCAAGCAAACCCACATGAACGGGTTGGGCAAACCCCATTGAAAGCAATGCAAGTTCAACGTTCAGTAATTCTGTAGTACCTTCCACTTCGTGCATGGAATAACTACCATTTGCATCTTTTTTCCATTCAACCTGCACCACTTCCACCTGTTTCAGTTTCCCGCTTTCGCCGATAAACCTTTTGGTATTCAGGCCCCAGCGGCGTTCGCAACCTTCAATATGGGAACTTGAAGTTCGCAGTGTATTAGGCCAGTAAGGCCAGGGATTGTTTTCGTCGCGTTTTTCGGATGGTTTTGGAAGAATTTCAATTTGAGTTACCGATTTTGCTTTTTGGCGGATTGAAGTTCCAACACAGTCGGAACCTGTGTCGCCACCTCCAATTACAAGCACATTTTTATCTTTTGCATGAATTCTCAATTCACTGGGAATCTGTTGTCCGGATACGGTTTTATTTTGCTGCGTTAAAAAATCCATTGCAAAATAAACGCCTTTCAGGCCGCGCCCTTCCACTGATAAATCGCGGGGTTGCTCTGCGCCAACGGCTAATAAAACGGCGTCAAATTCGTTGTAAAGTTCTTCCTTCGAAATATCAAAGCCAACATTTATATTAGTCCTCAAAATAACCCCTTCGTCAACAAACAGCGCCAAGCGGCGGTCGATAATCCCTTTGTTCAGTTTAAAGTCAGGAATTCCGTAGCGGAGCAAACCTCCAATGGCGTCGTTTTTTTCGTAAACCGTAACCCAATGTCCGGCCCTGTTCAACAAATCGGCTGCCGACAATCCGGCCGGGCCTGAACCAATAACCGCCACTTTCTTTCCAGTTCTTATTTTGGGTGGATTTGCCCTTACAATTCCTGCTTCGAATGCCTGCTCAACCGTGGCACATTCGTTTTCGCGAATGGTAACTGCTTCGTCGTGAATGGCCAGAACACAAGACTTTTCGCACGGGGCAGGACAAACCCTCCCTGTAATTTCAGGGAAACTGTTTGTTGAATGTAAAATGAAATAAGCTTCATCTTTCCGTCCACGGTAAATTGCATCCTGCCACTCCGGTATTTTACTTCCCACAGGGCAACCCCAGTGGCAAAAAGGTATTCCGCAATCCATACAACGCGCCGCCTGCAGTGCCCTGTCGTTTTCGTTCAGCGTTTGCTCAACTTCGCCATAATCATTTATTCTGTCGTTTACCGGGCGATAACCTGCATCTTTCCGGGGCACTGTCATAAAACCTTTTGGATCTCCCATCTGTAACTCTCCTGTCTTTAAAATTGATAAAAATTGTTTACTCGTGACGTGAAGGATCGTCTTCCATTAACTGGAGTTTCTTTTGTAACTCTTTCAATTTCTGTTCTTCCAAAACCTTTTTATACTCAAAAGGTATGACTTTCACAAATTTGGGGAGATACTCTTCCCAGTGAGTAAGAATTTTTGCCGCAAGTGAACTTTGGGTATATAAAAGATGATTATTAATTAACTCCTGCAACTCTTTTATATCTGCTTTTTCGTCAACCGGGCCCAAATCAACCAACCCTCGGTTACAGTAATAATCGAAATCGCCTGCCATATCGAGTACATAAGCAATTCCACCGCTCATACCCGCTGCAAAGTTTTTCCCTGTTTTTCCGAGTACAACTACCCTGCCGCCGGTCATATATTCGCAGCAATGGTCCCCTGTTCCTTCAATAACAGCTTTGGCCCCTGAATTTCGAACGCAGAAACGTTCGCCTGCCACACCCCTGATATAGGCTTCTCCGCTTGTGGCCCCGTAAAACGAGGTGTTTCCGATGATGATATTTTCTTCGGGTTTAAAGGTTGATTCGGGCGGTGGAACCACAATTATTTTTCCTCCCGACAATCCTTTACCAATATAATCGTTCGAGTCGCCAACCAAACGGAAGGTTACCCCTTTCACCAAAAATGCGCCAAAACTTTGCCCGGCAGTTCCATTGAACATACAGTTGATGGTATCTTTGGCAAGTCCGGCTTCACCGTATTTTTTTGAAATTACGCCGGAAAGCATCGCTCCCACAGTCCGGTCAATATTTTTTATTTTTCGCGAAATCCAGACTTTTTCCCCTGCCTGTATCGCTTTCTTCGATTCGAGTATTAAATCCAAATCAATATGATCAGAATTAAGCTGTGTGTTTTGATGTGTATTATGAATGGCATTCTCTTTCGCTTCCATTGGAACATAGAGTAACCGCGAAAAATCCACATTTTTCATTTTCCAGTTAACCACTTCCTGGTTAACTTCGAGCAAATCGGTGCGGCCAACAATGCCGTCGAATTTGGCAAATCCCATTTCGGCAAGGTATTCCCTGATTTCCTGCGCTAAAAACCGGAAAAAATTAATGGTATATTCTGATTTGCCAATGAAACGCTTGCGCAGTTCCTTGTCCTGCGTTGCAATTCCGGCGGGGCAAGTGTTCATGTGGCATTTACGCATCATGATGCATCCAAGAACAATTAATGCCGATGTTGAAAAACCAAATTCCTCGCCGCCAAGACAAGCCAGGACAATTACATCCCGCCCGGTTTTAAGCTGGCCGTCAACCTGAAGTTTCACCCGGCTGCGAAGATTATTTAACACCAGTGTCTGCTGGGCTTCGGCTATTCCCAATTCAACAGGTAATCCGGCGTGTTTAATTGAACTTGCCGGGCTTGCGCCGGTTCCCCCATCGCCACCGGCAATAATAATTACATCGGAAAATGCTTTGGCAACCCCTGCAGCAATAGTTCCAACCCCATCTTCCGAAACCAGTTTCACGGAAACAGCAGCCCGCGGATTGGTGATCTTCAGGTCGTAAATTAATTGTGCCAAATCTTCGATCGAATAAATATCGTGATGCGGAGGCGGCGAAATCAATGTAATTCCGGGAGTTGAATGCCTCAGTTTTGCGATGATGTTGTTTATCTTGTAGCCGGGAAGTTGTCCGCCTTCGCCCGGTTTTGCACCCTGTGCAATTTTTATCTGCAGTTCATCGGCATTAACAAGGTAGTTGTTGGTAACGCCAAACCGCCCTGAAGCAACCTGTTTAATTTTACTGTTTCTGATTGTCCCGAAACGTTCAGCATCCTCGCCGCCCTCGCCGGTATTACTGCGGCCGCCAATTGAATTCATGGTTACAGCCAGCGCTTCATGGGCCTCTTTGCTAATGGAACCGTATGACATTGCACCAGTTACAAACCTTTTCATTATTTCCTCAACCGGTTCAACCTGATCGATGGGCAACGGGTTGTTCTTTCTTAGATTAAAACAACCACGAATGAATGCCGGTTTTTTGTTTTGGTTATCAACCAGGGTTGAGTATTCTTTAAATTTGGAATAATCGCCGGTGCGGGTTGCCCATTGCAGCAACCCAATGGTTTCCGGGTTCCAGGCATGATGTTCGCCATATTTCCGCCAGGCATAAACACCTGCATTTTCAAAACCAAATGGTTCCGGAGTAGCTTCTTTTTTATATGCTTCCTCATGAAACATGAGCGTTTCACGGGTTATTTCTTCCAGCCCAACTCCACCAATTTTTGAAATAGTCCCGGTAAAATATTTATCGATAAGTTGCTGGCCGATACCAATTGCCTCGAATATCTGTGCCCCGTGATAACTGCGAAGGGTTGAAATACCCATTTTCGAAAGTACTTTCAACAAACCCTTTTCAACTGATTTAATATAGTTTTTGCGGGCCTCATTGTACTCTTTTGTAATTTTTCCATCGCTCACCAAATGATCGATTGCGGCAAAAGCAAGATAAGGATTGATTACGCTTGCCCCAAAACCAAGTAAAAGGGCAAAATGGTTTACTTCGCGTACTTCTCCTGTTTCAACAATGATACCCACCTGCATTCGTTTCTTTACTTTAATGAGATGGTGATGAACCGCCGCAACCGCAAGCAATGATGGAATTGGCGCCAATTCTTCAGAGATATTTCTGTCGGAAAGAATGATGTAATTTTTTTCATCATCCACTGCATTTTCGGCATCGGCCAGCATTTTTTCGATTGCATTTTCGAGGCCTTCTTTTCCCTCCCTTACAGGGAAAACCATCGGGATTATTTTGTGGGTGAAAATGTCATCTTTCATATCTTTTATTTTCCCAAGGTCGGTATTGGTTAATATCGGGACCGGGAATTTAACCAGGCGGCAATGTTCGTATGTTTCCTTTAAGATATTCGAACTAAGCGAACCTATGTAATTGGTCAGCGACATAACCAACCCTTCCCTGATTGAATCAATTGGAGGATTGGTTACCTGCGCAAACATTTGCTTAAAGTAGTCGAACAACCTCTTGGGCTTTTCAGAAAACACAGCCAGGGGTGCATCATTTCCCATCGAACTGGTGGGTTCGGCGCCTGTATCGCACATGGGCTGAATGATTTCGTACATGTCTTCCTTGCTGTAACCAAAAACTTTAGAGTAGGTATCGAAATTTTCGATTTTTGACGAAACCCGGTTTTTTACTTTAATGTCATCCATTAATAACCGGTTTTCCTTTAACCACATGTCGTAAGGGTTCCGGTGGCTGAGCTGGTCTTTTACCTCCTCGTCGGGTATAATTATCCCAAGCTGGGTATCGACAAGCAGAATTTTACCAGGGCGCAAACGGCCTTTCACGCTGATTTCCCCGGGAGCAAATGTCTGCACGCCAACCTCGGAACCCATTACAATCAAATCGTTTTTGGTGATTACGTACCTCGAAGGCCGCAAACCGTTTCTGTCTAATGTTCCCCCAATGTAACGGCCATCGGAAAAAACCATGGAAGCCGGGCCATCCCAGGGTTCCATTATGGTTGAATGATATTCGTAAAAGGCTTTTAAACTTTCGGGTATCGGGTTTTTCTGGTTAAACGATTCCGGAATCATCATACACAAAGCGTGCGGAATTGTTCTTCCGGTCATGTGTAAAAACTCCAGGACATTATCAAATGAAGCTGAATCCGATTTTCCGGGTTCGATAACAGGCAAAAGTTTTTTGAGGTCTTCCCCAAATATTTCCGATTTCATTAAACCCTCCCGTGCCTGCATCCATAAACGGTTTCCGCGGATTGTGTTTATTTCGCCGTTGTGTGCAATTATTCTGAATGGTTGCGCCAGGTTCCAGGTTGGAAAAGTGTTGGTACTAAAACGCGAATGTACAAGGGCAATGGCACTTGAAAATTTTTCGTGCCTGAAATCGAGATAATAATCGCGCAATTGTGAAGGTGTAAACATTCCCTTATAAACAATAATTTTTGCCGAAAAACTGGGCTGATAAAAGGCGTCTTTATATTTCAGTTCCGAACCGCGTATTTCTTTTTCCGCCAGTTTGCGCACCAGATATAGTTTCCGTTCCAGGGCATCCCTTTCAAGGTTGGCATGGACAAAAATTTGTTTCACAGCCGGTTCTGTGGTTTTTGCAATTTCGCCCGGCACCGAACTGTCAACCGGAACATCGCGGTAACCTGCCAAAATTAATCCCTCTTCCCTGATGTGCTTATTTAAAACATCGATACAAAAATTTGCCTCTTTTTCCTCTTTTGGAAGAAAAATAATGCCGGTTCCGTAAGTCCCCTTTTCGCCAACATTCATATTCAGAACTTCGGTAATAAATTCATGCGGAATTTGCATCAGCAGTCCGGCGCCATCTCCGGTGGTTTTATCAGCGCCAGTTGCACCGCGATGGTCCATGTTTAACAAGACATCGAGCCCTCTCCGAACTATTTCGTGTGAAGGTTTACCTTTGATATGCGCAACAAATCCAATCCCACAATTATCATGTTCATTTTCAGGGTTATATAAACCCTGTGCACCAGGTAATCTCATCTTTATCATTTTTATCTGTTTTAATCTGTCTTGCACACAACAACAGCCAACTCATTGTTTTGTACCCGTAGCTGTAAAATTGAAAGCAAAAATCGAATTTACCTTACAATGTGAAATCAAATATAGCCAAAAAGACTAATTTTAACAATCTGTATTATTAAAACGTGTGTTTAATAACATACGCTTAACCTATCGGTTGGTTCAGTTTTTAAACTGAAAGTGGAGTTTAACGGGATTGAAACAATATTTTTTCACCCTAAAAAAGTACTGTAATTATTTCAATAATTGATTTATTGCCACTACTACTTTTTCGAACTGAAAACTTTTTACTTTCCCGTTTTTGTATTCCGCGATTTTATCGAGACATAAATTCCCTATACTCCCCTCATGAGTATGTTTCACCTCTTTTTTGGGTTGAAACTGGCCTGTTTCAATTTGTGCGCCAACTATTTTGTAGGCATCCCTGAATGGAATCCCCTGTAAAACCTGTTTGTTTACTTCTTCCACACTAAAAAGAAAATCGTATTTTGAATCGTTGAGTATATTTTCATTTACCGACAAGCTTTCGAGTGCCAGGGAAGCGATATTCAAACAGTTATTCAGCTCTTTAAATGAAGGCAGAAAAATTTCTTTTACAATCTGTAAATCGCGAAAATAGCCGCTTGGCAGGTTGTTTGTCATCAACAAAATCTGGTTGGGGATTCCCTGCAGTTTATTGCATTTTGCCCGGATTAATTCAAAAACGTCAGGGTTTTTTTTGTGGGGCATAATACTCGAACCGGTTGTAAATTCGTCAGGCAGACTCACAAAATTGAAATTCTGGCTCATAAACAGGCAAACATCGAATGCCAGTTTAGAAAGGGTCGCGGCGAGATTTGCCAAAGCAAACGATACTATTTTTTCAACTTTACCGCGCCCCATTTGCGCATAAACCACATTGTAGTTCATTTTGCCGAAGCCAAGCAAATCGGTTGTAAGCTGACGGTTTAATGGAAAAGACGAACCATAACCGGCAGCCGAACCAAGCGGGTTTTGGTTGGTAATATTGTAAGCCGAAAGAAGCAATTCCAAATCGTCGGTTAAACTTTCGGCGTAAGCGCTGAACCACAAACCAAACGAAGAAGGCATTGCAATTTGCAGGTGTGTGTAACCGGGCATTAAAATGTGTTTGGTTTCCCCGGCGCGCCGAAGCAGGATGTCAACCACCGACGAAGCGCTTTCCACTATTTCTTTGATAGCATCTCGTGTAAAAAGTTTTAAATCGAGCAAAACCTGGTCGTTGCGCGAACGGCCGCTGTGAATTTTTTTGCCTAAATCGCCCAGTTCTTTGGTCAGCAAAAATTCAACCTGTGAATGAACATCTTCGACGCTATCTTCTATAGCAAAATTATTCTCAGTGGCAAGCTGATATAACTTTTTTAGCTCCTGAAGTAAAACGGGTAGTTCTTCCTTTTCAACCAAACCAACCGTTTCAAGCATTGTAACGTGGGCCATCGAACCTAAAATATCAAAAGGCGCCAAATACAGATCGAGTTCGCGGTCTTTTCCTACCGTAAATTCCCCGATGGCCTTGTTTACCGGAGTTCCTTTTTCCCAGAGTTTCATTTTTATTCAGTTTGAATTTTTGCAAAGATATTGAATTCGGGGTGAAACAGTACAGGCGATATCACAATGTTGCACTTGGGCAATATTCAACAGGTGGACAATCTTGAATTCTCTGAAATATTTGCCACTTTTACTGCAATTTTACACAACTTAATTAATGCGGAATTCATGCTGAAAGATAAAGCGCTTCAATTTATTTTTCTTTTTATTGCCGTAGTAGGTTTATGGGGCTATTTTGCCGGATTACCCATTGATGTAACGCGCGATGCCGGTAAATATGCAACTGTAGCAAAGGAAATGTTTCAAAGCGGGGACCTTGTGCACCTCACTATTCACGGCGATGCATACGACCAAAAACCACCGATGCTCTTTTGGTTGGGCGCGTTAGGGTTTACCTTTGGCGGCATTTCAAATTTCTGGTTTAAACTACCCGTTCTTTTATTGGTTTTCGCCGGGTTTTACTGGGCTTTTCAACTGGGCAGAAGTTTATATAATAAACGGGTGGGTTACCTCACTGCAACATTTCTTGCTTTTTCCACCTTCTATTCGTTGTACAGCATGGATATTCATGCCGACACACCGCTGCAGGCTTTTGTTACGCTGGCTTTATGGCAACTTTTCGAATTTATAAAAACCAGAAAAAACAGACACTGGATTTTGGGGTTTATCGCCATTGGGATGGCAATATTAAGCAAAGGCCCAATTGGAGCGGCAATTCCGGCATTTGCTGTAGTTGGCCATATTTTGCTGAAAAAAGAATACCGTTTTTTACTGGATTACCGCTGGTATTTGGGAACTGTTTTGGCGTTTGTGGTTGCAAGTCCGGCACTTATTGGTTTGATGAACCAGTTTGGCTGGGAAGGTATCAGGTTTTTCTTTTGGGAAAACAATGTTGGCCGCATAACAGGTACATATATCCAGGCGGTCAACGACCCTGTTTTCTATGTTCACACCTTGCTTTACCTGTTTCTTCCGTGGGTGTTGCTGTTTTTTATTTCCACTTTTTCAGAATTTAAAATGCTCGTAAAAAACAGGTTTCGCTCAAATGAGTATTTCACATTCACCGGAATCTGGGTTTTCTTTATTATTATCAGCGCTTCCAGCAACCAGGCGCCAAACTACATTTTTTCAATAATTCCGTTAATGGCGGTTCTTACAGCAAAATGGGCCGACATCGCCCTTGAACAAAAACCAGGGTTAACCCGCATTTTCAACCGCGTTCAGAATTTTGTAGTGTTTTTAATCTGGGTTATGATTGCAGGATTGGCTTTTTATCTTTTCCCGCTTCCCGGATTTTACTTTTGGCTGGTGACCATAATTGCAATGGCAGCTACACTTTTTTTGTATAAAAAATCAAAAGAGCCCGAAATGCGACTGGTTTTACCCTCGGTGCTGGCATTTTCGGTGTTGATGTTTTTACTGAACACCAATGTTTTCCCGTATATTTTCAGCTATCAGGCGCCGCCAAAAGCAGCGAGGCATTTCACCGAAAATGCATTGGAAACTGAGAAACTTTACAATTACAAATATCCGCAGTATGAACTTTTCTTTTACAGCCAGCCACAGGCCACCCAGCTAAAAACCAAAGAAGACATGAAAACTGCCGCAAAAAAAACAGGGACATGGATTTTTACAGATGCTGAAGGTATAAAAGATTTTGAAGCACTTCAACTAAAAACGGATACCATCATTGAATACCAACATCTGTACCTGAACCGCGGCGGGCGCTTTATTAATCCCAAAACACGCGACAATGTTTTGAAACCCATGTATTTGATAAAAATGCCAAATTAAGCCGAAATGAAATTATTTAAAAATCTTGAAAAGAAACACTGGCTGCTGCTTACTGGTTGGCTGCTGATAAATATTGTGCAATCGGTTATTACCAATCTGCACTCCGACGAAGCATATTACTGGATGTATTCCAAAAATTTAGAATGGGGGTTTTTCGATCATCCTCCCATGACTGCTTTTCTGATTTATATCGGAGATTCACTTATGCACAATGAGTTGGGCGTGCGCCTTTTGGTTATGCTTCTTTCAACGTTAACTATGGCAATGATTATGAATGAACTGAACGAGAAGAAAGACCTGTTTTTCCTCGCTGTTTTCATACTGTCATTTCCGTTGGTACACACACATATTGGCGGTTTCATGGCTTTACCAGATACCCCTCTGGTGTTTTTTACTTTACTTTTTTACCTGGGGTACAGGAAATTTGTTAACGAACCAAACCTGAAAATGGCCCTGCTGATGGCTTTTGTAGCTGCAGCCATGATTTACAGCAAGTACCATGCTTTTGTTGCGTTGGGCCTGGTGGTTTTGTCGAACCTAAAATTACTCCGGAACAAATATTTCTGGGTTACTGTTTTTGTTATCGTTTTGCTTTTAATCCCGCACATCTGGTGGCAAATAGAAAATCACTTTCCAACATTGAAATACCATTTAATTGGCCGCACAAAACCAGTCCGGTTCTGGACTGTTCATAACAACATTACCAGCCAGTTGCTGGTTGCCGGCCCGTTGAGCGGGTTAATTGTTTTTTACAGTTTAAGCAGGTTCAAAATCAATGGCGATGCGTTTAAAAGGGCAATTATTTTTAGTGTTCTGGGGTTTTACATATTCTTTTTCATCATGAGTTTTAAAAACCGGATTGAGGCGCACTACACTACCGCCATCACCCCGTTGCTCATGATTGCAACGTATCCGGTTATTTCAAATAATCTTGTCCTGAAAAAATGGTTTAAGCGGTTGGCGCTTCCGGTGGTTGTGCTTTTTTTCTTTTTTCGTTTCTATCTGGCGGCCGATTTTCTGCCCAATTACGGCGAAATAAAAATTTCTTTTTACAACCATAAAGCTGCTGCAGAAGAAGTTAAAAAAATGGCTGCCGGTAAAATAGTTGCCTCTTTCAATAATTTCGCTTTTCCGGGAATCCATCAGTTTTACACCGGGGATCCGGCAATACACATGGCTGTGCCAGGTTATCGTTTTTGCCAGTTCGATTTATGGGATGAAGAAACTTTAGGGGAAGGCAAACCACTTTTAGTTTACATTCCCGACCGAATGGACACAACCAATAACATTACACTTGCAAACGGAAGAAAAGCGAGAATAATTGAAATACCGGAGTTTCAGTCGTTAAAACATCTGGAGCTTGAATTGTCAAATATTTCGATATTAAATGATAGCATAAAAATGCAGGTTACCTTAACCAACGGGTTCGAATATAACATTGAATTTAATCACCCTTCAATGCCATTAATCGGATTTACACAACCCAAACAAAACGAGATTTCAGCAACTCCGGTATTTCAACTTACAGGAACGGAATCGCTTCCACCCGGCAGGCAGGTTACTTTTAAATACAGTGTCCCGCTAAACATGGTCGATCAAAAACAACCGGTTTTAATTTTTACACAAACTGCGGAAAGAAACCGTGGCCAGTTGGCATCAATTCATGTTTCTGATTATATTTCGAAGTAAATAATTGGAATTTTAACATTTTACTTTTTCAGAAAATCATCGTGAAGTACCTGCAAATATGCTTTTGCAAAACCTAAATCGGGTTTTGCGTTTTCCGTGGTTGAGAAATGAATAAAATCTCCCGAATTCTGATCATAAAAGAATTCGCCATCGCCGGTAATATATCCCCAGCCCGAATCGCACATATAAAAAGCGTAAGAAGGTGATGAAAGCAAGTCGTGCCCAAAAACTGACGGGTCAGGTTTCCAGCCAAACTGTTTCACAAGGGTTGGCGTCAAATCGGGTTGTCCGCCAATTTTATGAATCACCCCCGGTTTTTTTACAACTCCGCCAGTCCATATTAACGGGATTTGGTACGTTGCGGGTTCAATAATTTCCGTTGGCCCGGGCTCAAGGGCGCCGTGATCGGAAGTTATGATTACCAATGTGTTATCCCAGTATTTAGTCTGTTTAAACGCCCTGATAAAATCGCCCAGGCAACTGTCGGCGTAAGCGAGCGAATTGAGGAATTTTGCTTCGTTGCTGCTGCCTTTTATCATTTGTACCGGCACATCGTAAGGGGTATGGCTGCTTAATGTATAAACCACAGTAAAAAAAGGTTTTGGCTTATCTGTTCCCTTTAAAACCTTTTCGAACAGATAACCGTCGGGAACTCCCCAGTTACTCATTTTCTGAAGTTCTTTTGGGAAATCTTTTTGTGATATTACTTCATTGTAATCTCCCTGAAGGACAAATGATTTCAGATTATAAAAATCAATATCGCCCCCGTAATAAAATGAAGTGTGGTAACCATTCCTGTTAAAATAGTCTGACATCATTGGCAGTTTGTCTGATTTTTCGGGATAATTGATCACAGACTGCGAAAGCAGGGAAGGATAAGACCCCAGAATGGCGGCCATTCCACGATCCGAACGGTTACCACTGGCATAAAAAGAAGGGAATATTATCCCATCAGCAGAAATTGAATCCATATTCGGGCATACATCATATTTCCCGCCAAAGGATGTTATCACTTTGTTCGAAAAACTTTCGAGAATGATTAAAATGACGTTGGGCAAATCAGACTTGTCAATATCAATAAACAGGGAATCTGATTGCACGCGCCGGCTTACAACCATTTCAAACTTCTGGTAAGCTAAGCTCATATCCATGTAAACACAGGGATTTATATAAGTTTTTTTGCGTTCGATGGTTTGAAAAAAGTTCCACAAAAAATTATAGGCAGCCTGGTTTACATACAATTTATTGCTAAACGAAACTGAGCTTAAATTAATGGGCGAAGTTCCCAAACCACCGCGTATTGGTATGAACAAGAAGCCTGTTAATGCCAGCATCACCGGAAATGAATACCATTTTTGCCGTGTGCCCCCAAGTAATTCCCTATGCAAAAACCGGTTAAAAAGCCATCTGAATAAAATAACATAAAAAATAATTACACCAGTTGCAGCAAAAACATCTTTCGTTGTTATGCTGGAAATCACCCCTTGCGGATTGGCAATATAATCGAACGCCGAAATTCCAACACGGGTTCCCCAATGCGGATATAAACCCAAATCGATAATATTGATTAATGTTATAACAATGAGAAGAATAAACGTGTAAAGTTTAAAAACGGAACTTAAAATTTTGGGGGCGAATAAAAATGAAAATGAAAGCAAGATTCCGGGAATAACCATCAGATAACTAACCAGCGAAATATCCATCCTGAAACCATGATAAAAGATGCCCCAGGTTTCAGAAAATGTCAGAGAACCTGAAAGATTGCAGTTGTAAATTAAAAAAATGCATTTCGACAACAAAAAATAGCCAAGCCAAAACAAAAAATATTTAAAAAAAACAACAAGTAGTTTTTTCATGCTGAATAATCTGAATTTTCCAATTAACCTGGAAGAAAACTGAAAAAGTGATACAAAATTAGAAAAATAATGGGTTTTCAATGTTTGTGATAAAATCCGGTTTTTAAACTTCAGCCTTCATTAGATTAAATAGAATTTTGATTGTATTTAATGATTTATACTAATTTTATGACAGTTTAAATGTATATATTTTGCCTTTTTGAAACAAAATATGCCTCAAACATTAAAAATTTGTTAACAGATATTAACTTTCATTCCAATATCAACACTTATGTTATAAAACATGCATATTTTTGAACCGTATTCAATTTTTTATAGGGTAGTATAATTAATTACTGTTTTTATTTTGACATATATACCCATATAAAGGGGGGGTGAGCAATATTTATATTTATATATATTTATTAAACGAGAAAAAGCAATTAGAAATTAACTTTTAAAAATTACGATTATGAAAAAGATTTTAATGATTACTATGGGTTTGTTAATGATCATGACATTTGTTCCGGGGGCCAAAGCGCAAGAAGAAGAAAAAGCAAGTTCATGGAATGCCGGACTGGATATTTACAGCAGTTATATCTGGAGGGGTTCAAAATTTGGTACCGGACCGGCCATTCAACCATCAGTTAAATTTACCACCGGTGGATTAACCATTGGAGTTTGGGGATCGTTTGATGCAGCGGGCTATGCCGAAACTGATCCTTACATTTCCTATAGTTTCCCATTTGGGTTGAGCATAGGTGTTACAGATTATTATTATCCTACTTTAGGTGGATCATTTTTTTCAGATTCTTCTCATGCCGCAGAAATCAACCTGGGCTATACATTTAAAAGCCTAAGTTTTAGTGCAAACTATATCCTGAATGAAGCACCTGTTCCCGCAAGCAGTGGCGCTGACTTATATTTTCAGGCAGGGTATGCATTCGAAAATTTTAATATAAGTATTGGTGCAGGGAACGGCTGGCATACTTCGGATACTGAATTTAATATTTGCCATGTCACAATCGGCACGACTAAAACCATAGAGATAACCGATAAGTTTTCGATCCCGGTGAGTGGTTCGGTGGTTCTTAACCCCGACAAAGAACAATTATTCGTAGTAGTAGGAATTTCTCTTTAATTATAAATAAACTGATTCAAATGAAAAAAATTGAAGCAATAATTCGAAAATCCCAGTTCGAAGAAGTAAAAGAAGCTTTGCATGAAGCTGATATCGACTTCTTTACTTATTGGGATGTTACCGGTATTGGTAACGAAGTGGCAGGGGGCATATACAGGGCCCAGGTGTACGAAACCCGGTTTATACAGCGCAGGATAATCACATTTGTATGCCGCGACCACCTGGTTGACAACGCAGTTAAAGCAATTATCAAATCTGCGCGCACCGGCGAACTTGGCGATGGAAAAATTTTTATCTCAAATATTGAAGGTTCCATCAGGATAAGGACAGGAGAAAAGGGACCGGAATCATTATTCATTAAAGATTAATTCAAACGTTTAAAAATATATCACAATGAAAAAAATATATAAACATATATCTGTGATTCTCGGAGCAGTCGTTCTGCTTGTCAGCGCCACTACATTTCTTTGGGCGCAGGATTCTGCTGTAGTTGTGCCAGGTTCAGCAATAGTTGCACATAACACGATTGCGGCCGCCCAGGAAACACCTGCAACAATAGTCCCAACCATTGATGCAGGCGATACTGCATGGATGATAGTAGCAACTGCATTCGTTTTAATGATGACTATTCCGGGCCTGGCATTCTTTTATGGCGGGCTGGTCCGTCAGAAAAACGTTTTGAACATTATGATGCAGTCGGTAATATTAACCGCTGTTATTACTGTTCAGTGGATAGTTTTTGGTTATAGTATTGCATTTGGTTCATCAGAGGGTGTTTTAGCCCCGTTCATTGGAAATCTTGATTGGGCATTTCTAAAGGGTATCGGCATTTTCGACCTCAGCCCGTATTATATTTCCCATTCGCAGCCAACTGCCGATGGCGGAACAATTGGTACAATTCCACATATTTTATTTATTCTTTTTCAATGTATGTTTGCGGTTATAACACCCGCATTAATTATTGGCGCTTTTGCTGAAAGGATTAAATTCGGCGGATTTGTAGTGTTCTCGTTGTTGTGGGCTACAATTGTTTACGATCCGGTTGCTCACTGGGTATGGTCGGCTGATGGCTGGTTGTATAAACTGGGCGCACTCGACTTTGCCGGAGGTACCGTGGTACATGTTAATGCAGGTGTTGCAGCTCTTGTTACGGCATTGATGATTGGCAAACGTAAGCATTACAAGGGTCATGCAATTCCACCACACAATATTCCATTTGTAGTTTTGGGAACTGCATTACTTTGGGTAGGATGGATCGGGTTTAACGCAGGGAGCGGATTAGCAGCCGACGGACTTGCTGTTAGCGCTTTCCTGGTTACACATCTTGCCGCTGCAACTTCGGCTGTTACATGGGTAATTTTAGACGCTGTTTTCAATAAAAAAACAACTGTAGTTGGTATTGCAACCGCTGCTGTAGGCGGATTGGTTGCTATTACACCTGCTGCAGGTTTTGTTGATGTTACCGGTGCACTTTTTATTGGTATTGGTGTAGCTGTTTTGTGTTTCATTATGGTAGGTTACGTTAAAGGAAAACTGGGGTACGACGACACATTGGATGCATTCGGAGTGCATGGGATTGGTGGTATCTGGGGGGCTATTGCAACTGGTTTGTTTGCAACCACAGCGGTACAGAATTATTCAGGTTTATTCTATGGAAATGCAGGCCAGTTGGTTACGCAGCTTATTGCAACCGGCGTTACCATTTTGTACTCAGGCGTTCTTACATTTATTCTTTTCAAAATCACAGATAAATTAATCGGGATCAGAGTTACTGAAAAAGAAGAATCTGTTGGCCTTGATTTATCACAACACAAAGAAATTGCTTATACTGCAATTGATTAGTTTAGTTTATTAGATTAGAAAATCAGGAACCGGTCTACTTTTTTGTGGCCGGTTTTTTTGTTGAAAACTCAGATAAAGAAAAACGCCTGTTTTTAAAACTATAACCTGAATAACCCTATTTTTGCCATTTCAATTTTAAAAAAGAAAAAGACGATGATGCAAACCTGGTTCGAAAGCAAAGTAAAATATGTAAAAGTTTCCCAAAGCGGTAATGAGCAAATGGTTACCGAAAATTTTCTCCTCGATGCCGTTTCATATACCGATGCTGAAACCCGCATAATCAGGCAAATGCAGCAAACTGTTAAAGGCGGGGAGTTTGCGATTGTTGATATAAAAAAATCACGGGTTGCAGAAGTTTTTCAGTACGAATCAGGCGAATGGTGGTACAAAGCAACCATTAACCTGGTAACCGTTGATGAAGAGGCAGGAAAGGAAAAAAAGTTACGCGCTTATTACCTTGTAATGGCCGATGATATTAAGGAAGCACTGAACCGGCTTGACGAGAGTCTTTCGTTTCTTGTGGTTCCGTATGTAGTATCGGCAATCGCTATAAGCACAATTGTCGATGTATTTCCTTATGAGCCGGCAGAATCCTTGATACCTGAAGGATTTGTTCCAGTTAATACTTAAAGGTTCGACAGCACTTTATAAAAGTTAAACTGGTCGCGCCGGATTGGATCGAACTGATAATAAGCCATTGCAATGCGCGAAATATCCTGAATTGTTATGTAAATTTCGCTTACTTCCTTATAGCCATACGAATTGAGTTGTGCATCGCCTTCAAGCGCCTCAAAACATTTTGTGAAACGGGTAATTTCATGGGCACAATTTAAAATTTTGTCGATAACTGAATCGGGTGTGTTTTTTGCAACAATTTTTCTCCGGGTTTCAGCGTCGAGATTATTGGCAAAAGTGGTAAGGAATTTATGCAAGCTGAGATGATCCCCATTTTTGGCATCACTAAAAAACTCCGTATATCCGTGTTTTTCAAAAAAACTTTTCAAGAATTGCTTATTATTTTTAAAATCAACCTTAATCGATGCACGTAAAACTTTCAGGCTTTGCATACCTGCAACCATAATTTCGTGCCATTCCATAAACTTCTTATTATCAACCGAATCAGCACTTCCATGATAGTATTTTTCAATGGTATCGTTAATCCATACATTTATCGATGTTGCGTATCCCGGATCCCAATCTTTTCTGATCCGGCTTAATTCATAAATATTTTCTTTGAACGTTTTGGCAATTTTCTGACATGCCAAAATGGTTACAGTACTGGTCGGACATGCTATCATGGTTTCCATAATATAAAGTTTTTAAAAGTTAGTTGACTCTTACAAATCTACCAACTACAATTAATAATGCCTAACAAAACCGATTGAATATTGAATGTTTTACAGTTATGTTATGAAACTATGTTGCATAACCATGTTTTAAAAAACCTTTTTGATAATCGGGTAAAATTCGTGAATTAAGAGTGTCGCTTTCTTAATTCTGCAACAATGTCTTCTATCCGGTAACCTTTGTGGGAAAGAAGCACAATCAGGTGATACAAAAGATCTCCGGCTTCGTAAATAAAATTTTCGTTGTCGTTGGCCATGGCCCCGATAATGGTTTCCACTGCTTCCTCGCCCACTTTCTGGGCAATTTTTCGTGTTCCTTTTTCGAATAATGATGTGGTATAAGAACCCTGTGGCATCTCTGCTTTTCGTTTATCGATAAAATCCTGCAGGTAACTCAAAAACAGAACATTGCCTTTTGAATTGGTTTCATCGAAACAGGTATCAGCACCCGTGTGACAGGCCGGTCCAACGGGTTTTGCCTTAATCAGTAAAGTATCTTCGTCGCAATCGACCAAAATATTAACAACATTCAGAAAATTTCCAGACTCCTCTCCCTTTGTCCACAACCGGTTTTTAGTGCGGCTAAAAAAAGTTACTTTACCCAATTCCTGTGTTTTTTCAATAGCTTCTTTATTCATAAAACCAACCATTAAAACTTTCAGGGTAACATTATCCTGAATAACAGCAGGAACCAATCCGTCTATTTTTGTGAAGTTGATTTGCGAAATACTTTTAAGTTCGTTCATCTGAAAATAAATTTCGTGCAAAGATAAATAATCATACCACTTATTTACCGAACCACAATCCCGTTTTCCCTAAGGTATTTTTTGAGTACCGGAATCGGTATTTCGTTATAGTGAAAAATGCTGGCAGCCAACCCGGCATCGGCTTTCCCTTTGGTAAAAACATCAAGAAAATGATCCATTTTACCGGCGCCACCCGAAGCAATGATTGGTATTTTTAACAACCCCGCTATTTGTGCCAACTGCTCATTGGCAAAACCGTTTTTGGTCCCGTCGTGGTTCATCGAGGTAAATAATATTTCGCCTGCCCCGCGATCTTCAGCTTCCTTCGCCCACGAAAAGAGTTCTTTGTCGGTCGGAATCCGCCCGCCATTAACGGTAACTGTCCAGTAATTTCTTTCATCGCCGCGAGCATCGATGGCAACCACCACAAACTGGCTTCCGAAATTCAGCGCCAAATCGTCGATCAGTTTTGGGTTGCGAACTGCTGATGAATTAATTGAAATTTTGTCGGCGCCTGCACTGAGCAACTTTTCAGCATCACCAATTTCGCTGATTCCACCGCCAACAGTAAACGGTATATTCAGGTGAGCTGCAATACGTTTTACCAGTTCTACAAAGGTTTTCCGTCCTTCGTGCGTAGCTGTGATATCGAGAAAAACAAGTTCGTCGGCGCCATCGGCGGCATATTTGGCGCCCAGCTCCACAGGATCGCCAACTTCCTGTATATTCACAAAATTGATTCCCTTTACGGTATGCCCGTTCCGGATATCGAGACATGGTATGATTCGTTTTGCTAACATGAAGCCCCTCCCCAACCCTCCCCGAAGGGAGGGAGTTCTGATCATTTAATATTTATACATATAAAAAAGTCCTCTCTTTCCTGTTTCTCCCCTTCGGGGAGATTAAGAGGGGCCTTTTTGAAACTCTTCAATTTCTTTCAAAGTTATCCTATTCTCGTAAATGGCCTTTCCAACAATCACCCCAGGTACGCCAATTTCATTTAACCTTAATATGTCGTCCATAGTTGCAATACCGCCACTGGCAATAATTTCAACTTCGGGAAGGGTTTTCCTAATTTCAAAGTACAACTCAAATGCAGGGCCTGTCAACATTCCGTCACGACTAATATCTGTGGAAATGACTTTTACAATTCCTTTTTTATGATATTCTGAAATGAAACCGATAACCGGTAATTCAGTTGTTTCCTGCCAACCGCTAACTGCAATGTTTCCGTTTTTTGCATCGGCTCCAAGGATTATTTTTTCAGCGCCGTATTTTTCAAGCCATTTTAAAAAAGTATCTCTTTCCTTAACAGCAATACTGCCACCCGTTACCATTGAAGCGCCCGAGTTAAAAGCTATTTCAAGGTCTTCATCCGATTTCAGTCCACCTCCAAAATCAATAATAAGATTGGTTTTTGCTGAAATCTCTTCCAGAATTTTATGATTGACAATGTGTTTTGCCTTTGCCCCGTCCAAATCTACCAAATGCAAACGGCGAATTCCGGCGGCTTCAAACATTTTGGCAACTTCCAGCGGATTTTCGTTGTAAACCGTTTTTTGGTTATAATCACCCTGCGAAAGCCGCACACATTTTCCGTCGATTAAATCGATGGCTGGGATGATTTCAATTTTATTTGCCATTTTTATTTTTTATAGACATCGCCTCTCAACCCTGCTGTAATTACGAGAATCAATAATTCTGACTCTTTTACCTGATAAATTATCCTGATTTTTCCTGAACGTAACCTGAAAACACCCTCAACTCCCTTCATTTTTTTGATGTCGAGCCGGGGATGCGTTAAAGGATTTTCGGTTAAGAGGTTCAATTTTGCTTTAATGATTTCCTTCTCTGAAACACTGCGCGACTGTATAAATTTCAATGCTTCTTTATGAATTTTCAGCGAATACATTAAATACTGTCTTTCACATTGTTCCAATCCTCAAAATCGCTAAAGTCGCCATTGTTCAATTTATCCTGAACAGAATAGAAGGTTTCAGATTCTTCGACAGTCAAAAAATCAGGGTCTTCCTCAATAATCCTGAAACTCCCTTTTGGCAGCTTATTCAGCAATTCTTTGAAAGTGCCGTAAACCTGGTCTGATATGTCGATAGTAATTGACTTCAACTTTTAAATCTTGATAATGGCAAAGTTAACACAGTCTAATTATCTTCCAAAATCATTTTCAAAACTGTCTGAGCCGTAACTTCGCGGTTGGCAGCCTGCGGAATAACAATTGATTTTTTGCTGTCGATTACGCCATCGGTTACAATTACATTGCGCCGCACCGGCAAACAGTGCATAAATTTTGCACTGTTGGTGAGTGCCATTTTTTCTTCGTTAACAGTCCAGCCAAAGTCTTTCGAAAGAATTTGCCCGTAAGTGGTGTACGACGACCAGTTTTTTGCATAAATAAAATCGGCGGCTTCAAAAGCCTTTTTCTGGTCGTATTCAACTTTTACATTTCCAATAAATTCGGGAGCCAGTTCGTAACCTTTGGGGTGGGTAACCACCAAATCGTAATCGGTTTTACTCATCCATTCAACAAATGAGTTTGCTACTGCCTGGGGCAAAGCTTTTGGGTGCGGCGCCCAGGTTAGGACAACTTTGGGGCGTTCCCTGGTTTTGAATTCCTCGATAGTTAACAGGTCAGCGAAACTTTGCAGTGGGTGACGCGTGGCGCCCTCCATACTAATTACCGGGACTCCTGAATATTTAATGAACTGATTCAGTATTTTTTCGGAATAATCATCTTCGCGGCTTTTGAATTTCGCAAAGGCACGCACTCCAATTACATCGCAGTACGAACCAATAACCGGAATAGCTTCGAGTAGGTGTTCGGGTTTGTCGCCGTCCATTACAACGCCCAGCTCCGACTC
Source organism: Prolixibacteraceae bacterium (assembly GCA_009773765.1). Lineage (GTDB taxonomy): Bacteria > Bacteroidota > Bacteroidia > Bacteroidales > Prolixibacteraceae > Draconibacterium. Next base: position 129,362 of record WTWZ01000005.1, read on the forward strand.
CATTTGCCAGCTTTCTTCACCGACATTCAGCACCATGGTATTCATTCCCAGATTCATGGCAGCTTTTTGTGTGCTTAACCTTGTGCGTAAACTCGAATTGAAAAATATCAAAACCATGGTTTTGTTTTTTCCGAGATGCTGGTATGCAAATGGATTTTGTTTTACGTCGCGCGCCACTTCGAGCGCCTTTTTCAGATCTAAAATATCGTTTACTGATGTGAAATGTCTCATTATTTAAAAGTTTGAATTCGGAAGACCGAAGATAGTGGTTCAGTTTCCTTTATTTTTAATATTAATTTTATTTGATTCTTTGTCCAATTCGCTTGTCAACCGGATTTCTCCTGCAATCCCAAATTTTAATAATCAGTATCGTCATATCAAATATTTCGTAAATTATCTGATAATCATCCGTTATAAGTGTCCTGAACCAATTTAGCTTCACTCAACCATTCTATTTTTCGCTTAACCATTGCTCAATTTCCTTTTGAACGTTTTCATGCGAAATAGTTTGTCCGTTTTTTAATTCTTCCCTTGCCAAATAGACACGTTCCTTTTCATACTCACTTAATTTATAGATGCTTCCTGAAATTTTTGATTCAATAATTGTATTAAGCGCGCTCAAAAACGATTCATCTTCGATTTGCAACAGGTGCTCCGAAATTATATGTCTTAATTCAACTGTACTCATTTTACTGCTTATTTTAAAAAATATACTATATGAATTTCACTATTTTAATTTGAGTTATTGTCTGAAGAATATCAAACAACCATGTTTTTATTTCATTGTCCATAAATTAGTTGTTTTGATGAGTCAATAGAACTTTTTAAATATGGATTTCGAAGCGCTTTTAATTCCAGTAAATCAACTTCCCTTTCAAACAAAATTTCAAGTGAAGATTTCAGGTTAAAATAATTATCGGCAAAATCATAAAGGCCAACATCTTTGAAATCAACCAGTAAATCGACATCACTGTCATTCTTGAACCGCTCTGTTAAAGCCGATCCAAAAACAAACAAACTGGCAACTTTATACTTGACGCATAAATCCCTGATGTTTTCGATATTTCTTTCGATGATTCCCATACTTCAAATTTAACAATTATTTCGATCTCACTTGGCCGTCGCCTTCAACAATCCATTTGTAACTTGTGAGTTCTTCGAGCGCCATTGGGCCGCGGGCGTGCAGTTTTTGTGTGCTGATTCCGATTTCGGCTCCCAAACCAAACTGGGCGCCATCGGTAAAAGCGGTTGAAACATTGGAATAAACAGCTGCAGCATCCACCATTTTCCTGAATTTCTGAATGTTATCGGTGCTTTCCGATACAATCGCCTCGCTGTGTTTCGAGCTGTATTTGTTGATGTGTTCAATTGCTTCATCAAACGAAACAACCGTTTTTACTGCCATTTTCAGCGAAAGAAATTCAGTGCCAAACGACTCCTCATTTGCTGCAAGAAGCAGGTTTTCAGGATAAATCCCCTGAAAAGTGTGAAATGATTTCTCATCGGCATAAATCACCACATTTTCGGCGGCAAGCTTTTTGGCAAAAACAGGCAATTCGCGTAAACGCGATTGATGGATAATTAAACAGTCAAGCGCATTACACACCGATGGGCGACGGGTTTTGGCATTAAAAACAATTTCAGCACCTTTTTCTGCATCGCCAAATTCATCGAAATACGTGTGGCAAATTCCGGCGCCCGTTTCAATTACAGGAATGCGGGAATTCCCGCGCACAAAATCGATTAAACTCTGGCTTCCGCGCGGAATAATAAGGTCGATATATCCATGCGCCCGCAGCATTTCGTTGGTTTCTTCGCGGCCTGCGGGCAAAAGTGAAACCGTATTTTCGTCGATATTAAATTTTTTCAATACTTTCTGAATCACCGAAACTATCGCGGTATTTGAATCTATCGCATCGCTGCCGCCCTTTAAAACACAAGCATTGCCCGATTTCAGGCAGAGTGCAAAAACATCGAAAGTAACGTTTGGGCGGGCTTCGTATATAATACCGATTACCCCAAATGGCACCGAAATTTTAGTGATTTTCAGACCATTCGGACGAACATCTTCTTTTAAAATTTTTCCAACCGGGTTGGGGAGGTTAGCAACATTTTCAATGTCGTAAGCAATTCCTTCGATCCGGGATTTTGTTAATTTTAACCTGTCGTATTTTGGATCGGCGGCATCCATCCTCTCCAAATCTTTTTTATTTTCAGAAAGAATAAATTCATAGTTTTCGCGGGCTTGATTTGCCAGTTCAAGCAAAATGCCCTTAACAGTTTGCCCTTCAACGAGGTTCAGCTTTCGTGAAGCTTCGAGCACATATTGCAGTTGTTTTTCAATTTTCATGATTTTATCTGTTTTCGAGATACAAATAATCGTAATGAACCACAGGCTTTTGCTTTTCCGACAGCTTTTCAGTTTCGATTTTTGACGAACTGTAACTTGCTTTTCCAACACCAATCGTTTTTCCCGACTCATCGACAATTTTTATCAAATCGTCTTTTTTGAATTCGCTCGTAATTTTTACGATTCCAACCGGCAATAAACTAACCGCTTTATCCGAGTCGAGCGCTTTTGCAGCGCCAGCGTTAATAACAACTTCGCCTTTCGCAAATCCGTCGGAATAACCAATCCATTTTTTAACGCCACTCGACGGTTTTTTGTTTGGCACAAACCAGGTGTGCTTTAAACCTTCACGTGTATTCATTAAATCTACCAGCACATTATCGCGTGTCCCGTTGGCCACATGAACGTTAATTCCGTCACCGGCAACCTTTTGTGCGATCCTGAATTTGGTAATCATCCCACCTCTTCCAAAATCTGAAGATTCGCGGGATATTCCGCTTTCCGGTTCCTGATCGCTAAATTCAATTTTTTCAATCAGTTTTGCACCCATATTTTTTGGATGATCGCTGAAAACCCCGTCAACATTGCTTAACAGGATTAAAGCATCAGAATTTACCATTGAAGCTATTAAACCGGACAGTTCATCGTTGTCGGTAAACATCAGTTCGGTTACCGAAATGGTATCGTTTTCGTTTACAATCGGGATGACTTTATTTTCGAGCAAAGTATTAAAACAGTTTTTCATATTCAGGTAGTGCGCGCGGCTCGAAAAGTTTTCCTTGGTAGTGAGTACCTGCGCGCAAATCAACCCGTGTTCGCTAAAAAAATCGGAGTAGCGGCTAATTAATTTTACCTGCCCCAGCGCAGCCCACAACTGACGTTTTGAAACCGCGTCAGTTTTTTTGAGGGGTTCCAGCACGGCACGGCCTGAAGCCACAG
>WTWZ01000067.1:0-1213 GCA_009773765.1 Prolixibacteraceae bacterium
CAACACCGGTAGATCTTACAGGATTAATGACAGTAAGCGGAACAACCCAGACCAATGCAGGAACATACAATAATGCACCATGGAGTTTTGCAGGCAACGGCAATTACAATGCAACGAGCGGCACAGTGAATAATGCGATTGGCAAAGCAGCAACTACTACAGTTGTCACAATCAATGGAGGTCCGTTTACTTATACAGGTTCGGCTCAAACACCAGCTACGGTAAGTGTTACTGGTGCTAATTTAAGTATAATACCCACTGCAAACTATACCAACAATGTAAATGCAGGAACTGCAAATGCCAGTTATACTTATGTTGAAAGTGCCAACCATTTAGGTAGCAGCGATAGCGAGAACTTTACCATTGGCAAAGCAGCAGCAGTAATCACTGTTACACCATACAGCGTAACTTATGATGGCAATGCACATACCTCAACGTTCACGGCGGTTGGAGTTGAAAGTCCAACACCGGTAGATCTTACAGGATTAATGACAGTAAGCGGAACAACCCAGACCAATGCAGGAACATACAATAATGCACCATGGAGTTTTGCAGGCAACGTGCAGGAACATACAATAATGCACCATGGAGTTTTGCAGGCAACGACAACTACGCTGCAACGAGCGGCACAGTGAATAATGCGATTGGCAAAGCAGCAACAACCACAGTTGTTACCGTAACACAACCATTAACCTATAACGGTAATCCGCAAGGAGGATCAGCTGTGGTTACTGGAGCAGGAGGCTTAAATACTCCACTTACAGTAATGTACATTGGAACAGGATCTACCACTTATGCTTCATCTACAACAGCACCTACAAATGCTGGTTCTTATAATGCTTCTGCAGTTTATACAGAAAGTGCAAATTATTTTGGATCAAATGATGCTAAAGATTTCAACATAGGTAAAGCAATAGCTTCAGTTACCACTAATAATAAATCTAAGCCTTACGGAGAAGACAACCCAACATTAGATGCAACGGTTGTAGGTCAAATTGCTGGTGGAGATATAATCAATTATACATTAGCAACAACAGCTGTTAAGTTATCAACTGTAGGGGCTTATCCAATTACAGTTACTTTAGGATCTAATCCAAATTATACTGTAAGTGCATTTAATGGTGTATTAACCGTAAGCCAGGCCTCCACCACAACAACACTTACTTTAAGTGCTGCAAGTGTGCGTTATATGGATATGATAACCATGACTGCT
>WTWZ01000067.1:1236-18967 GCA_009773765.1 Prolixibacteraceae bacterium
TGTAATTAAGCCGTTAAATAATGCAACTCCATTAACGGGTTCAGTTGAGTTTAGAATTGGCTCGGTTAGTTATGGTACTGCAGCGGTAGTTCCAATTCCAGACGCTACCGATGGGTCTGTACAAGCTTCTTTGATACCGCAGGTAACAAACCCTCCTGGTAATTATACTGTAGAAGCAATATTTACAAGTACGAATGCGAATTATTCGGGCAGCTTGAATACTAAACCTCTTGAAGTAAAACAAAGACTAGCAAGTCCGTATGATGATAATTTGGGATTCTATACAGGAACATTGTTTGCATGGACCACAGGGCCGAACTCAAGTACTGCCACTGTTACTTTGTCAACCACTATTAGAGATCTTAGAGCGCCAAGAGGTGATTTGAGAGGTGCGAAAGTTACTTTCTACCTGGTAAATGGTTCTTCAATGACGCCTATCTCCAGTGCCCAGAATTTACCTGTTGGCTTGGTTGATATCAATGATGGTTCTGTTGGTACTGCCAGTGCTATTGTACAGTTGAATATTGGATCAAATAGCGCTCAGGATTACAAAATTGCAGTTGGTGTTACCGGTGCATATTACAATGAGCCAAATAGTGCAGACGCTCAATCTATTATTACTATATCAAAACCAGTACCTGGTGGATATATGGTAACCGGTGGAAAGGTTCAAAACACTAACTCATCCGGATATATTAAAGGGCATAATGGTAAACATACAGATTTCCAATCGGATATTACCTACACGAAGTCAGGTACAAATCCAAAAGGAAAAGCAACGGTTATGATTCGTAGTTATTATAAATCAGACGGTACATTGGGTACATATTTGCGTACTTATATTATCACGACCAATGCCATTGCCTCCTTAAATGTCGGTAATATTCCTAAAACGACAAGTGCAATATTCAGTGCGAAAGCAAATCTTGTAGAACAATTGTCTGATTTGTCAACTGTTGCTATTGAAGGTGGTTCAACATTTAATATGGTTGTTTACAAAAATGCTGCGGGTACTTGCGATCAGGAAGTTGCAATTACACTTTATCGTAAGGCAGGAGGTATTTGGTTTTCCAGTAATTGGAATGGTACTTCAACGATCCTACAGGATTTAAGCGGAGGAGCAGTTTCAATTCCTGGTAGTAGCACTTGTACTATAAGTTACGCTCCAGTATCTACAGCAGCTTCAATACCTAACAAATCAGCCGAAATTGCCACAGCAATTGCACCGGTGGTTGAGAATGCCGATTTAAAGGTATATCCTAACCCGTTCTCCGACAGGCTGCGTTTCGAGTTTGTTTATCCCGAATCGGTTAATGCCCGTATTGATTTGTACGACATGACCGGACGTTTGGTAAAAACCATCTTCGAACAGCCAATTGAAGGCGGTGTAAGCTACGAAGCCGAGTTCAGACCTGAAGCCATCATCAGCGGTATGTATATTTACCGTGTGAAGATGGGCGAGGCGATGTATAACGATAAGGTGACGTTTAAGAAATAGAAGAAAGCCCCCCTCTTATCCCCCCGAAGGGGGGAGGATGGGAGGTGGACTTCTGAATGTCTTTAATACATAAAAGAGGCGTTTCGTTCCGTCGGTTGACGGGCGGAACGCTTTCTTTTTTTTCTTTTTTTTCGTCCCCCTTTGCCGCATCATCATAAATTAGTACAGATAAAATTCAAAAGGGGGATTCAGGGGGATTGGGAATATGCATCATTGTTAGATTTCGAAACTTTCTTATTTCTTATTTACCATTGCAAAACAGGACAGTCCCCCGTAGTACTGATGCAGGTTTTAAATCTGTTTTACTATATTTGCCTAAATATTAAATTCAAATGAACCGTATTATCGAAGATAAAATTGAAGACTTAAAGCAACTTTGCAATACGTACCAGGTAAAAACAATGTATGTATTTGGTTCGGTTTGCACTAACAAATTCAATGAAACCAGCGATATCGACATTTTAATTTCATTCGAAGAGCTGTCGGTTGACCAGTACACTGATAATTACTTCGATTTGCATTACAAACTTCAGGAGTTATTTGGCCGTAAAATTGATTTGCTAACAGAAAGGTCACTTTCGAACCCGTATTTCATAAAAGGCATTGAACAAACAAAACGACTGATATATGCAGCTTGAAGCACAAAAATTTTTGTATGATATTAACGAATCGATCGATTCTATCAACCAATACCTAACAGATAAACGCGATTTCAATATTTACCAAAATGATAAATTGTTACGCCGGGGAATTGAACGTGAATTGGAAATTATCGGGGAAGCTGTTAACAAACTTTTAAAAATTGATCCGACCCTGAAAATAGACAATGCAAGAAAAATAGTTGACCTCAGAAATTGGGTTATCCACGGTTACGACAAAATTGATGATGTTGTGATTTGGGGAATTGTTTCGAGACAAATCCCGTTGTTAAAAAAACAGGTAGAAGAATTGCTTTTCTGAGCCAACTGACCTCTTGCCAGCAGTTTCACCCTGAAGGTTTTTCCTAACCCGTTCTCCGACAGGCTGCGTTTATGGTTTATTAATCCTGAGTCGGTTAGTGCCCGTATTGATTTGTACGACATGACAGGACGTTTGGTAAAGAACATCTTCGAACAGCCGATTGAAGGCGGTGTAAGCTACGAAGAAGAAAGCCCCCCTCTTATCCCCCCGAAGGGGGGAGGATGGGAGGTGGACTTCTGAATGTCTTTAATACATAAAAGAGGCGTTTTGTTCCGTCGGTTGACGGACGGAACGCTTTCTTTTTTTAAAGCCCCATCTATTGGAGAGTTATCCCGAAAGTCGGGAGGGTGGCCTGCCTGCCGGTAGGCAGGGGCAGGCTTCGTTCATTCGTCAGATGACAGAAGCCTATCCTGGCCGAAGCGCCAGGATGGTGGATTACTGAAAAACATGGGCAGGAAGACAAGGTGGTGAAGTACAAAACTCCCAATTACCATTGATCAATCACCAATGATTTTTCCCTTTTTACCTTTCTGTAAAATCTTTATTACTTTTGCAAACATTGAAATTGAGCAAAAATGGATGCACACCAGGTTGTATATTCAAAGAATGTAGTTGAATTTGTTACTGTGGCCAGCGAGTATTGCTCGTCGGTTGAGCAGGCGGCAAAATTTCCGGCGGCAACCAATCTGCTGAAAATGCAAAAGCTGCTGCCTTTGCTCTATTTAAAAGCTTCAATGCTGCCAAAAGCCGAAAGAATGCTCGATGAGGAACTGGAGAAATATGTCAGCGAACTGGATTACAATATTTGGCATCAGAAATGGTTGCAACTGCTGAATGGATACGACAGTTTTTATGAAGTTTTTGACCCCTCAATTCAGTTTGGGCACGAAACCGTTACAGCAAGTGTTTCTGAAAATTTACTGGATATCTACCAGGATTTAAAAAACTTTCTGATTTCATACAGCATTGGAAACGAAGAAGTGATGAATGATGCCCTTGCAGAATGTGTTGAACATTTCGGGGAGTTTTGGGGACAGCAGGCGGTAAATGTTTTAAGGGCGGTCCACATGCTGGTTTACAGTAACGCCGATTTTAGTTTGAATGTTAAAAATGATGAGGTTCAACCCGGAAAAGGAAATCCAAAATGGCTGGATAGTTTTTGGGGAACCGCTGAAGATACTGATGATGTTTAAAGAAAATATTACAAAAGAGGAATTAACCGATTTGCCATTGCGGTGGTTTGAAGGTGAAATAGTTGTGGTTGACAACCATGAAAAACTATGCCAGGCTGTTGAAGTCCTGTTAAAATCTTCTGTTATCGGTTTCGATACTGAAACCAAACCAGCGTTTAAAAAGGGCGTTTTTAACAAAGTGGCATTACTTCAGCTTTCTGTGAAAGACCGTGCGTTTTTGTTTCGTTTGAACCGGCTTGGACTGCCAGCCGAAATCATTAAAATTCTGGCAAACCCCAATATCATTAAACCCGGGGTTGCAATTAACGACGATATTAAGGCGCTAAACAAAATAAAGGCATTTAGCCCCAAAGGCTTTGTTGAATTGCAGGACCATGCCAAATCGCTTGGAATTACCGATTTCAGCCTGAAAAAGTTAGCAGCAATTATCTGTGGGTTCCGCATCTCAAAAGGACAGCAACTTTCGAACTGGGAAGCCCATGAACTTTCCGAAGCCCAGCAAATTTACGCGGCCACCGATGCCTGGGTAGCTCTCGAAATTTTCGAAAATTTATCAAAAAACTAAAATATGGCCGAAATCATCGCCAAAATTTCCCTGAAACCCGGCAAAGAACAATCACTTAAAAGATTTCATCCCTGGGTTTTTTCAGGCGCTATTGGAAAATCGGAAGGAAATCCGGAGGAAGGCGATGTGGTAAACGTTTATTCGGCCGGAGGCGAATTTCTGGGCATGGGGCATTGTCAAATCGGATCTATTGCTGTTCGGATACTTTCATTTGAAGAGGTTGTTCCTGATTTTAATTTTTGGAAAATGAAAATTGAAAAAGCATGGAATCTCCGAAAATCACTTGGTTTGGCAGAAAATGCTCAAACTAATGTTTTCAGGTTGATAAATGCCGAAGGGGATGGAATGCCGGGTTTGATTGTGGATTTTTATAATGGAACTGCTGTAATTCAGATGCATACTGTGGGCATGTTTTTGGTTCGCGAAATGCTGGTTGAAGCATTGAAAAATGTTGTTGGCGAACAATTAAAAGCGGTTTACGATAAGAGTGCAAAAACGCTCCCTTATAAAGCTGATATTTCTTCTGAAGATGGATATTTATTTGGCAAAGGAAAAGAAACCGAAGTACTTGAAAACGGCCTGCGGTTCAGGGTTGACTGGCTGGAAGGGCAAAAAACAGGCTTTTTTACCGACCAGCGCGAAAACCGCCTGCTTGTTCAACATTTCGCCCAAAACCGCGACGTGCTTAACATGTTTTGTTACACCGGCGGTTTCTCGTTTTATGCACTGAAAGGCGGCGCCCGTTTGGTGCATTCAGTCGATTCGTCGGCAAAAGCCATCGGCCTCGCCAAAGAAAATGTGGAACTTAATTTCCCGGATGATACAAGGCATGAAGCTTTTACCGCCGATGCATTCGAATTTATGAGGGATATAAAAAACAAATACGATTTGATTATTCTCGATCCACCGGCATTTGCCAAACACCGCGATGCTGTGCACCAGGCGTTACAGGCCTACAAACGCATCAATACCCGTGCTTTTGAGCAAATCCGCAATGGTGGCATTGTTTTTACTTTTTCGTGCTCACAGGTGGTTTCAAAAGAAAGGTTTCGGGAGGCAGTGTTTTCAGCAGCAGCCATTTCAGGCCGCAACGTGCGCATATTGCACCAGCTTACACAACCCGCCGACCACCCTGTAAATATTTATCATCCTGAAGGGGAGTATTTAAAAGGATTGGTTTTGTATGTTGAATAAAGTCACACTGAGAGTTTACCTAATTTCATTAGGCATAATGTGTAAATGACAGATTGCTCGAACCGGGCTGTCATTTCGACGAGGAACGAGGAGAAATCTCTTTTATTAGCAGATCTCTCCTTCGTCGAGATGACAAGAAAATTGAAATCTGTCATTGGTAGCGAAGCCGAAGTATGTTTTTGCAATGATTTTTTAATTTAATGTCAATGATTTATGGAAAATCAAGAATATAGTTGGAAACCACCTGAAGAAAAAATCGGGAATAAGCAGATATGCAAGGATTGTGGAAATGATTCTTTTCGTGTTTACACTAATATTATCATTGATGATGCCCGCTTATATTGCTCAAAATGTGGTAAGTTCTGGTATTGAAAATAAGTAATAAAGGTTACTGATATGAATATAAAAGATTTAAAATTGAATAAGTACAACAAAATATTAACGGGAAAAACCATTGCTGAGAAATTAAATGTTGTGGTTGAAAATCACCCCGGTAAAGTTGTATTTACCACCAGTTTTGGTTACGAAGACCAGGTAATTACTGATATTATTTTTAAAAATAACTTCGATATTAAGGTTGTTACGCTTGATACCGGCCGGCTTTTCCCGGAAACATACAAAGTTTACCGAAGTACTCTTGAACGATATGGAAAACCAATTACCGCTTATTTCCCACCTTCCGAAAAAGTGGAGGAATTGCTGAACAAAAAAGGCCCGTTCAGTTTTTATGAATCGCTTGAAAACCGTAAAGAGTGCTGTTTTATCAGAAAAGTAATTCCGTTGAAACGGGCTTTGGCAGGTAACGAAATCTGGATTACCGGATTACGTGCCTCGCAGTCGGAAAACCGCAGCGACTTACAGGAATTTGAGTGGGACGAAGGCAATCAGATTATTAAATACAACCCGCTTTTGGAATGGGGCCTCGAAGAAACCATTCAGTACATCAAAGAAAACAATGTGCCTTATAATATTTTGCACGACCGCGGTTTTGTAAGCATTGGCTGCACGAAGCCAGGTAAAATTTTACCAAAACAGTAACAGGTTATTATTGAATTACCAGGTGCAAAAAGTCTTCAATACCACAAACAGTAACATTAGGTTTAACCGGATAGGAGCCTGAAACAGGAATAATAACATAAGCATGATCGGCCTGCAAATCATCGAGTGCCCGGTAAAATCCTTTCAGTAGTTGTGGCGCTGTGGAAGCTTTACATTCGACAACAATGGTTTTTGTTCCTTTTTTTAAAATAAGGTCAGTTTCATCACCAGTGGAAGTTCGGTAAAAATATGGAGACCAGTCGCGAAGACTGCTCAAAATATTTTCAATTACTACCCCTTCCCATGAAGCGCCAAATACAGGGTTGCCCATAAGGTCGTTAAATTTGTCGATCTGTAAAAGCCTGTGAAGAATACCTGAATCGCGAATGTAGATTTTTGGCGACTTAATAAGCCTTTTTCCAACATTGGTCTGATATGGCATTAAAGTGCGTACAATAAACGTTTGTTCCAGTAAATCAATTTGTCTTCTGACAGTTGGATGGGTAAGCCCCAGTGATTCACCAAGTTTCGATGAATTAAGCAACTGGCCGTGCAAATGGGCACACATGGTCAATAACCGGCGCATTTGCAAAGCTGGTATTTGGAAGCCAAACAGGGCAATATCACGTTCTATATACGACCGGATAAAATTTTCGAGCCATATTTTACTGTCGCTGTCGTTTTCAAACAGGTAACTCTCGGGGTAACCGCCACGTAACCAGAATCTTCGGAGTTGAAAATCAGGCTGATGGTTAATTTCTGTGAGGGTAAATGGGGTTAATTCAATAAATCCGATTCGTCCTGCAAGCGACTCAGACGACTGCCTGATTAAATCACGTGAAGCAGAACCAAGCAGAATAAACCTGCCATTGCGCCGGTTACTGTCGATTACACTCCTAAGAATGGGAAAAAGGTCGGGTTTTAATTGAATTTCGTCTATACAAATAGTTGCATCGGGATTTGCATCAAAAAAAAGTAATGGGTCCGACAATTTATTTAAATCGGAAGGATTTTGCAGGTCGAGATAGAGAAATAAGGGGATTTTGACCGATAACATACTGGCCAGGGTCGATTTTCCGCATTGACGCGGTCCTAAAAGCGCAACCGCTGGGAAAACCGAAAGGTTCTGAAAAACAAAACCTTCAATATTTCGTTGAATAAAATCGTGCATTTTGAAAACCTTATTTACAATTTGCATAAAAATACATAATATCTTTAAAACAAACAAAAAATTCAGGAAAAGAATACTTCTGTGCGGGTGGGTTTCCCGGGTTCGGCAATTTGCAATCGCCGGTTTGAAATTATCTAATGAACAATAAATCAGCTTCCCGGTTTTGCCAACTGGTTTATTCCTGCCCGACTGTTCCTTTTTCACCTAACCTGATGATTTTAAAAAACATACTGGCCACAAATCCCGGATTGGTTATTATTCCACCTTTTTAAACCTCAGCAACTCTGTACCTTTTTCATCAAAAAAATACAATTTCAAATCTTCAATTTTGTATTTGCTGACTTTATTGATGGCAGTATTGAATTTATTGGGAATTTCCATATTGTAACACATTTTCATGGTGGAGCCAAACGGGCCAAATTTCAGGTCATCTTCTTCAATATTTTTAATCGGGCCGAAAAAATTGTTACAGCCATCGGTTCCCATAATTTTCATTTCGGTCAGGTTAATTTCAATTGAAGGTGTTTGCATCCGGTCGTTCTCATCCGGTTTTTCCACAAGTTGGCCATCAATGGCTTCAAGCGCCCATATATCGTGAATGCGGAATTTTGGATCGGGCTTTTTTTCCAGAACTTCAACCAGCGTATATTTTACCGGTGAACCATCGGCTGGAATATTTGCCTGATTTATCTTTTCTTTGGTAACCGATAATTTATAAATGTAACCCGGTTCAAATTTTAACCCTTCGATTTCAGAATAGAAATTCTGCCATTTCCCTTTTTTAATAGTCCCGTTTTTCTGAACCTGTATGCATTTCACCGGGGCAACACCAGGACAAGTTACGTACAAACTGTTTACCCAATAAATATGAGGCTTTGTTGTTATTTGTTTTTGAGTGGCACAAGAAGCCAGAATAATTATTAAAGTCAAATGCAGTATTGTTTTCATTTAAAGCCGGATTCATTATTTCGGTGTAATTTACAACAAAACAAGCTGAATTAATATCGGTGGATTACATTTTCACCAGTTTTTCCTGCCAGGTTCCGTTTGCGCTGGTAATCATTACAATGTAGTTTCCTGAACTCAGGTTTTTAATATCCACTATTGAATTGCCGGTTTTGGTTTGCTCAAGCACCTTGTTCCCGATGTGGTTCAGTATAACAACCTGGTATTCTTCTTTATTATGAAAACGGATGTTGATTTGTCCTGAAGCGGGGTTTGGGTAAATTCCCGGCGCCTCCAGTTCAATTTCATTTGCCGACGTTGAAATACAGTTTTCACTGTTCGAAACCGGCACAATTCCTGTGGTTCCGCCTGAGCAAACACCGCAAACATCATACGCCGCGCTTCCGTTAAGGGTGCCGCTGCAGTCGTATTTTGCAGGCACAAACGCCGCCAGTAACCTGATGTAATTGATTTGGTAACCACAACTGTTTTCGGTAACCGACCATGAATTCAGCGGCCACGAGGTATTGAAATCCTTATATGATTTCTGTTTGGGCTGGCCTTTGGGCGGTGAAATAGATTCGCTCAAACAGAGTGCATTGTTGTTGCTGCTGCCACAACCGCCCGGGCAGCAACCATCCCAGTTGTAACTGGGGTTGGGGCCGCCGGTTAAAAATCCGGGCGCCGGTCCGTACAATGATTTGCCAACCCTGTCCCATTTAGCGCTTCCGTTGGTAAACCACGAATGGTAAAACTCATTTACAGCATTCTCTGCACCATATTTGTACATGTTCGAAAGGTAAACCATGTTAAAAGGATTAACACCGTGCAAATAATGAATGTATCCTTCAGCAGCTTCATCGGCGAGTGTATTTCTGGCAGCATTCAGATTGTAGTAAATATAACTTGTGTACATCAGTCCCTGCGCCGATTTTGTTGAATTGCTCCCCCAGGTGTAATCCTTGATATGCGCCTGGTACGGGTCTTTTTTGCCGGTAATGGCTGCAAAATTATCAGCGCCATCCATTGCGCTTCGGTACTTGTTTAAAATGTTGTTTTTTACGGTTGGCGAAATTCCGGGCAATGTTGTGTAATACAGCAAAATTTCCTGATTTGAAGTTTCAAACGGGTAAGCAAAAGTCCATTGCATCAGGTGAACATTGTTATAATTGCTTTCGAAAAAGGTTTTGTACTGCTGTTCGCCGGTGATTTCGTACAAAAAGGCTGCTGCTTCCATTTTTGCCACAAACCTTCCGTAATCATCTGTTTCCTGCTGGCCGGCTGCCAATCCCGAAGTGGCTCCAGTATTGTTCCTGTACATCACATTCGGATTTGCAACAGCCCATTTCCAGGCTTTTAATGCTGCGTTTTTCAGAGAGTCGGCATAAGTGTTCATTCCAACCGAGCGATATACTTTTGAGGCAATTGCAAATGCTGCTGCCGAATTTAAAGTTCCTGAAGTATTTGGGGTACCGTAATAAGTTGCTCCCTTTGCAGCAGATGGCGGACTGGCATGTGAAGCGCCCACAACGCTCAGCATACTTCCGTCGGGCCGTTGCAGACGCAAAAGATGATCGGTTCCCCATTTGGCTTCATCGAGAATATCTGGAATGTGATTGCCTGATTCAGGAATATTGTAATTATCACCCCAAACACCCGGGTTTTCAAGAAATGCTTTCATAAAATCGGTGACGTAATTTGCAGTCCAACTGGTGTATTTGTTGTAATCGCCGGCATCGTACCAGCCACCCGAAACATCGGTTTCAGTTGAAGCATCTGTTTTTTTCAGGAAGTCACGGGCTTTTTTGTCCTGCAAATGACTGGCAGGATCAGCCCATTCAGGGCTTGCATATGGCGTTTGCCTGGCAAATCCCGAACGCTGATAAAAAAAGGTTCGCACAGCCTGTACAAGAACATTTTCGTAAATATTTTCCCTGATTTCGAATTCATAAGAGCGCCGGTTACTGTCAACATCAAGTACATAATATTTCCCATCATTTTTTACTGCCGAAAAATCGAACCACCAGGCTTTATCGCCCGAAGAGGCGTCAGTAGAGCCATTTTGCCATTTTATCGGAGCGCCGGTGAGAACCGGTTCTTTGGTTTCGCTGTTCACTACTGCATAAACACTGCCGGGAATGAAAGTTTCGAGCGAATCGTAACCAATCACCGGGTCGCGGATTACAGCCACCTTTTTTGAGGTTGGTAAATATCCAAATTGGTCAACAGTTATAAATTTCGAAACTTGCGGTGACTGGGCTTTAGAATAAAAATAAACTGTTGTGAATACAAAAATTGAAATTAATGTTCTTGTAAGAATTGAAATAGTACCTGTTTTCATTTAAAATGGTTTTAAGTGACAGGCAAAAATAATAAACTAAAACTTTTACCGGCAATTCCGGCTGACAAGTTGCCATTAAATATTTGCAGGTTGAACCTGGGTTATTTTGGAGTTAGTTTTTCAATTTCATTAATGATTTCATCGGCTTCGGCGTATTTTTTATCGCTGCCATTCGGGTTGATTTTCGAGAGTTAAAAACTCTCTTTCATTAGTTGTCCATATTTCTGGTTCAGGTTTTCAACCGTGGTTTTCTTTTTAAAGTACTTTTTTAATTTGTCCGGGCAAAGTAACCCGTGCCCTATTTTACGGACAACTAATTCAACCTGGTAACAAGCACAATAGCCTTTCAACCGCGGGTTTCCGGGGGGAAAAAAAGCCCGGCTTCTTTTTCATAAACTGAAATATTTAATGTTAATAAACCAGAAGTATAGAAAGAATCGTTTATTTTTGAAAATTCTCTGCTATGTAAATGCATCAATTACAATAATCATATAAGATATTAAAATGAAAAATAGCGACTCATTTCAAAAGATTACAAACGACAGAAATTTCATCATTGGTTGTTACGTAGAAATGCTTTCAAGAATAAACGAACATGAAGTTATTAAACTAATAAAAAACGAGAATTATTCTGAAGTGGATAATGATCAGCTTTCGAGTGATAAAATTATTCAATCGTTAAGTATTTATTTTCAGTTAATGACCATGGTTGAAGAAAACGCTGCCACACAATACCGAAGAAAAATGGAAAACCAGGATAACATATCCTCAATAAGAGGTTCATGGGCAGAGGCTTTTAAACTTTGGAAAGAGCAAGGTATTAGTGAAGATGAAATGATACAGGCTATTTCAGAAACTAGTGTTATGCCGGTGCTTACAGCACATCCAACCGAGGCAAAACGTATAACCGTAATTGAAATCCACAGGGAACTGTACTTGCTCCTGGTTCAAAAAGAAAATTCTTCGCTTAGTAAACTCGAACAAAACAATATAAAAGAAAACATCATTAACCTTTTGGAAAGATGGTGGAGAACCGGTGAAATATACCTTGAAAAACCAGATGTTAAAGATGAACGCGCTAATATTATTTACTATTTAAGTAAAATATTCCCGGTAGTTTTAAAAAACTGCGACCAACAGCTAAAAGGCTCGTGGATTGAAATGGGCTTTAATCCTGGTAAAATAAAAAACCCGGATATTTTTCCTAAAATAAACTTTGGAAGCTGGGTAGGCGGGGATAGGGATGGGCATCCATTTGTCACTCCAGGCATTACTAAAGAAACATTGGAATTACACCGAAATAATGCGCTAATACTAATAAAAAACCAGTTAGTTAATACATTAGTTAAACTTTCGGTTTCTGCCATTACTAACCCTGTGCCGTACAATTTAATGGAAGCTATTGATAGAAAATCTAAAATATTGGGCATTCAGGGAGAAATAGCTGTAAAAAGAAACCCCTATGAGCCTTGGAGGCAATACATTAGCTTATTAATTGCTAAGTTGGACAATACGATTTCCAATAATATTGCCAACTCAAATTCATATTACAAATCAAGCAATGATTTGCAAGGTGATCTTAAGTTAATGAGAAATATTCTGATGGAATCCGGAATGAATGGCATAGCGGAAGACCTGCTTTTCCCGGTTGAAAGGGCCGTAAATTGTTTTGGTTTCCATCTGGCTAAATTAGATATACGACAAAACAGTGCGTTTCACGACAAAGCCATTTCTCAGATTTTAAAAACTATTGGTGAAAAAGATTTTGATTTTGAACATTGGAACGACGAAAAACGAAGTGCATACTTAAGCAAACATTTAGAAAACCATTCGCCAATTACCGATGTAACAGTTTCGTACGGAACTGAAGCAGACAATGTTTTGGATTGTTTCCGGGTAGTTCGCGATCACATCAGCCAGTATGGTTCTGAAGGTATTGGTTCTTTTATTATCAGTATGACCCGTAACCTAAGCGATTTACTTGTCGTTTATTTTTTCATGAAAGAAACCCAATTGCTTAACACTAATATTTTGGTAGTTCCGCTTTTAGAAACCATTGAAGACTTACACAGCGGGCCGAAAATTTTAGAAATGTTTTTACAACATCCGGTAACACAGCTAAGAGCTTCAAAAATAGCATATAAACAAGAAGTTATGCTTGGTTATAGTGATAGTAACAAAGACGGGGGAACCATAGCAAGCAAATGTAATTTGTATAAAGCTGAACAAGAACTCTCGGAAATTGGAAGAAGAAACAATTTTAAAATATATTTCTTTCACGGAACAGGTGGAACCATTAGCAGGGGCGGAGGAAAATACCATCGTTTTTTAGAAAGTATGCCTCTGAACACGGTAAACGGTACTATAAAAATTACCGTGCAGGGAGAATCAGTTGCCCAACTGTTTGGAAACCCGCTTACGGCAACCTATAACCTTAATGCCTTGACTTCGGGAGTCGCAAAACAAACAATTTTAAGCAAATCTGATGTGGATAGAAATATTTATCAATTGGAAATAATGGAATTTATTTCTAAAAAATCGTTTGAACATTACAGGGAATTAATCGGAACGCCCGGATTTATTAATTTCTTTAGCAAAGCCACCTGTATTGACGTTTTAGAACGAAGCAAAATTGGCTCAAGGCCTGCCCGGCGAACTGGAACACGAACGCTCAACGACCTCAGGGCAATCCCCTGGGTATTTAGTTGGAATCTTTCCCGTATATCCATAACAGGTTGGTATGGACTTGGAGAATCCTTAAAATCGTTAAAAACAGAAAAACCAGAGGCATTTCAAAGCTTAAAGAAATGTGTAAACGATTGGACATACCTGAAGTTCCTATTAATACAAACAGAAACCAACCTTATCCTTTCTAATACAGAAATGATGAAATTATATGCTGATTTAGACGAAAATACTGAAGAAAGGGAAGTGTTTATGACAAAAATCGTAACCGATTATGAAAACGGTATAAACCTAATAGCAGAACTTTTTGAAGAGCAGGCAATAAACCGAAGACAAGGCCAATACGATAACTTAAAATGGCGAAACGACAAACTAAAGGTATTGCACCGTTTACACATAAAATATCTAAAACAGTGGAGGGCAATGGCCGATGTAAACAATAACGATAAAGAAAAAATTCTCACCAAACTGTTAAGTATAATTAATTCATTATCAAGCGGACTGAAGAATACAGGCTAAAATTTGTTTATAATCTTAAATCTGAAATTCCTTGTGTGAAATTCAATGTACTTATTGACAATTTTTTGATATTCATTGAAAGATAAACAGATAACCTATGAAAAAACTGATTTACATGTTGTTGGCACCTTTCCTTTTTTCCTGTCAATCCCAGCCAAAACAATCGGTTCGCGTGGAAGGCGAACTGATGCAGTGGCACAAAATCACCTTAGTTTTATCCGGCCCCGAAACTTCGGAATGGGCAAAGGAAAACCCGTTTCTCGATTACAAACTGGAAGCCACTTTTACCAACGGAAACAAATCATTCAAAGTTCCCGGCTTTTTTGCCGCCGACGGAAATGCCGCCGAAACTTCGGCTGATGCCGGCAATACCTGGAAAATCCGTTTTCGCCCCGATGTTGCAGGAACATGGAATTACAAGATTTCTTTCCGCAAGGGAAAAGACATTGTAGTAAAAGAGGAAGATAACATGGGCGAACCCGTTGCCGGAGATGGTTTGGAAGGCAATTTCGAAGTGGCTGAAACCGACAAAACCGGCAGCGATTTCAGGGCAAAGGGAAGAATTGTAAATGGCGAAAAAGGCTATTTCAAATTTCAGGATTTGGATGAAATCTGGGTGAAAAACGGGGCCGACAGCCCCGAGAATTTTCTTGCTTATGCCGACTTTGACCAAACCGCACGTTTCAGCCTGAAAACCGAAGTGCGCGAAGGCGAGGCCGACCCGAAAAAAGATTTGCACAAATACGGACCGCATGTTGCCGACTGGAAAACCGGCGACCCAACCTGGCAAAACGGTAAAGGAAAAGGAATTATTGGCGCTTTAAATTATCTTTCCTCTGTGGGTGTAAATTCGCAATACATGCTCACCATGAATATTCTGGGCGATGGGAAAGATGTGTGGCCTTACACCGGCCACAACGAACGTTATCGTTTCGATTGCAGCAAGTTGGACCAATGGGAAGTAGTTTTCGACCATGCCGAAAAGCTGGGAATCATGCTCCATTTTGTGTTGCAGGAAACCGAAAACGAAACCCTGCTTGATAATGGATTTACTGATGTGCAGCGCATGGTTTACCTGCGCGAGTTGATAGCCCGGTTTGGCCATCATCTGGCTGTAACATGGAATATGGGCGAAGAAAACGGCCCTGCTGAATGGACGCCAATCGGTCAAACACACCAGCAAAAAGTTGACATGGCCAATTACCTCAAAAAAACCAATCCATTTCCAAACATTGTGGTTGTTCATACCCATGCTGATGATGGAAAACAAGATGAATACCTGACACCATTTCTTGGTTTTGAAAATCTCGACGGGCCAAGTATGCAAATCGGGGATCCAGCCCGTGTAAACCAAAGAGTTTCAAAATGGGCCGCCGAATCGGAAAAAGCCGGAAAACGCTGGCTGGTAAACCTCGACGAAATTGGCCCGCACTGGCAAGGTGTGATGCCCGATTCGCATGATGCAAATCACGATACCGTCAGGCACGAATGTTTGTGGGGAGCTTTACTGGCCGGCGGGGCAGGGGTGGAGTGGTATTTTGGCTACCGCTACCCGCACACCGACCTCACCTGCGAGGATTTCCGCAGCCGCGAAAACTGGTGGAAACAGTCAACCATTGCAACGCGGTTTATTCAACAGTTTCCGTTGGAAGAAATGAAATCAAATAACTCGCTTGTAAATGCAAAAGGCGCTTTCTGTCTCGAAAAACCGGGCGAAATATTTATTGTTTATCTTCCTGCCGGAACGCAAAACTCCAAAATCAGTTTGCCCGGCGAAAAAACCTTTTCAGTAAAATGGTTTAATCCACGCGGGGGTGGCGAAATGAAGGATGGAACAGTTACTTCAGTTCAGGGAAAAGGATTTCAGAATATTGGAAATCCACCGGTTGATTTGGAAAAGGATTGGGTGATGGTTGTGAGGTAGAAACTTTTTGAAACCGATAATCGTGAATCTGATTGTAATTAAGGTCAGTTTAATGAAGTTCAGCCTGTTGAGTATATTTTATATATTTGCTTCATGAATATTGTTGATTTACATAAGAATAAGATTTTTGAACTTTGTGAGAAGCACGAAGTAAAAGAACTTTATCTGTTTGGTTCGGTTTTGACCGAAAAATTCAATGAGTCAAGCGATGTTGATATGCTTATTCAGTTCAACCCGATTGATTTGACAAAATACTTCGATAATTACATGGATTTGAAAGAACAGCTTGCGGATATTTTAAAAAGACCGGTTGATTTGGTGGAGAATCAGGCAATAAAGAATCCCATTTTCAGAAAAATTGTTGACAGGGAAAAAAAGCTGCTGTATGAACGAAAAAGTGCTTAAATATTTTAGAATTGGGGAATTGTTGTTAATCATATTCCAAAACTTAAATCAGAAGTTGAACAGTTAATTAACAGCAATCTGAGTAATTAAGATTATATTTCATGCAAATTATCATTCTTTGAAACTGCAAACAACCTTATTTTTTCGCCACTATTTTATAATCAACAAATCATGATTAAAAATTTCATCATCATTTCAGCATGTACCTTCATGCTTGCATCTTGTCAAACAAAACCCGAAAAAATGGAAAAACCTGTTACCATAATTACCGAAGGACCAATTGGACAGGCTGTTAAATCGGTTGCCGATAAGAACAACCTGTCGAATACAGAGATAGTTGAAAAAGGAGTGAAACATGCAGCCACTCTTTGGCGCGACAGCGATGGCACTCCCGATGATTTTGTAAAATTCTGTACAGAAAACTTTATCGCCGACCCTGCAAAAAAGGAAGCCACCTTTTACCGGTTCAGCGAATATTTCGAATCGCTTTTCGGCCATTTCAACAAAATCACACTCGATCTCCAGGAAAATGTGCAACTCATGAAAGGCGAAGTCCTGCCAATTGACCCGATGTTTGCGGGTTATAGTCCCGGAGCCCATTTGATGAATGACTTGTACGATAATAAAATTGCCTTTATCGTGGCGCTCAACTTCCCATATTATTCAACCGAAGAAAAAAATCAGTCGGGCGCAGAATGGACACCGCTTGAATGGGGATATTCGCGGCTGGGCGACGTGTTCAGCTCAAGGGTTCCCTCTGAATTAAACCTGAAAGCCGGAAAAGTTTCTGCTGAGGGGGACGCGTACATTGCCGACTACAATATTTACATGGGCAATTTGCTAAACAAGGACGGTCAGAAACTTTTCCAGCAGGATATGGTTTTACTGAGCCACTGGAACCTGCGCGACGAAATTAAAGCCAACTATGCCAACAAGGAAAACGGCCTCGAAAAACAGGGCATTATTTACCAGGTGATGCAGCGAATCGTTGACCAATCGATACCGAAAGAAGTGATTAACTCTGATAAACAGGACTGGAACCCGGTTACCAACGAAGTTTTTGTTGGCGGTAGTAAAACTGAAAGTGCCGCCGAAACCGATGGACGTTACCAGCAAATCCTGAATAATTTTCATATTTATCAGGCATTCGACAAATACAATCCTGCAATGCCAACCGCCATTGAACGTGCATTTTCAGCCGGAATGCAGGTTCCGCAGCCCGAAGTTGAAAAATTGTTTACCGAATTTTTGAGTTCGCCACAGGTGGCCCATGTGGCTGCCATCATCAAAAAA
>WTWZ01000068.1 GCA_009773765.1 Prolixibacteraceae bacterium
ATTGTTTTACAGGCTAATGCAACAAGCAGTAACCACTTCATCTGTGACTTATAATGACATTATAAAATAACTTGCTTATTGTGGATAAGCAGTTAAAAGCATTCAGGGATTCCGGTTTTCAAAAGGCTGGGCTGCCGATCAGCGGGTGTTTTTTTACACCGAATTTTCAAAAGTTATCAAAAAATTTGAAATTCTTGCTGAAAATGAAGAAACCGGAAAAATAACTGCACGGATTGAATTTGAGGGAAACGGTGAATTGCTTGCAAAAACTGCTATTTCTCCGGTTAGTACCGAAGGCGCCAAAAATAACCTGATGGCCGAAATCAGCAACTGGGATTTTGAAACAGTTAAAAACCAGGCTACTGAAAAATGGAATACTGAGTTGGGAAAAATAAAAATCGGTACTGAAAATCTTGCCGGTAAAAAAACTTTTTACACCGCACTTTACCACACCATGATTGCGCCCTCGCTGTTTAACGATGCCAATGGTGATTATCGCGGAACCGACAAGGAAGTGCACCAAAATCCGGGACACCAGACTTACACCATTTTTTCGCTGTGGGATACTTACCGCGCTGCACATCCGTTGTTTACACTGGTTCAGCCGGAACGGACAAATGACTTTATAAATTCGATGCTTGACATTTACGACCAGCAGGGAAAACTCCCCGTTTGGCATTTACACGGAAACGAAACCAATACCATGGTTGGTTACCATGCCATTCCGGTAATTGCCGATGCTTATTTAAAAGGATTCACAGGTTTTGATGCAGAACGGGCGTATGAAGCCATGAAAACATCGGCAACTCTGGATGAAAGGGGAATTAACTTTATAAAAACCCAGGGATTCATTCCGGCTGATTCAACTGTTGAATCGGTGGCAATGGCGCTGGAATATGCCATCGACGACTGGTGCATTGCGGCTATGGCCAGAGCAATGGGAAAAACAGAGGATGCGGAAATTTTTTCGAAAAGGGCCAAATACTACCAGTTTTATTTCGACGACAACATCAAATTTATGCGCGGGAAAATGGCTGACGGAACGTGGAGAACGCCTTTCAACCCAATTTCATCGCAACACCGTGTGGATGATTTTTGCGAGGGAAACAGTTGGCAATACACCTGGCTGGTTCCGCACGATGTTGAAGGATTGATTAAAATTCACGGCGGCGAAGAAACTTTTCTCGCCAAACTTGATAGTTTATTTTCAATCCCATCAATAAAAGTTGAAGGCGCCTCGGCAGATATTACAGGTTTAATCGGGCAGTATGCACACGGGAACGAACCCAGCCACCACATTTCGTATTTGTATGCTTTTGCCGGGCAGCAATGGAAAACTGCAGAAAAAGTGCGCGAAATATGCACAACAATGTACAGCGACCAACCCGATGGACTTTGCGGAAATGAAGACTGCGGACAAATGTCGGCTTGGTACGTTTTATCGTCCATGGGATTTTACCCGGTAAATCCGGCAAACGGCGTTTATGTATTTGGAAGCCCGCTTTTCGAAGAAGCAGAAATTGCACTTCCCGGAGGAGAAACATTCAAAATAACTGCAGAAAACAACAGTAAAACAAACCTGTTCATTCAGTCGGTTACATTGAATGGCGGGCCTTACAAAAATTCATTTATCACCCATAAAGAGATTTTAAAAGGTGGCAAATTGAAATTTATCATGGGAAACCAACCCAATCCTGAATTTGGGGCGAATCCGGGAAACCGTCCAAAATCGGTGGTTTATTAATTTTAACTATAAAACAATAACCTTTCGGACAAATTAATAACGTTGAAAATTAATAACGTAACGTTGAAAAAAGCAACATAAATTTTATATTAATGTGCTAAATTTTGGCATATTCGGATTGAATTCAAAGGCCCGCCTGATTCGGTTGAAAAATAAATTTTCAGCGAATTAGTTCTGTAATAATCAACTTGCGGATTCAAATTCAACCTGTTTCCATATCCCTCTCATAATCATGAATTGCGCTGCAATGCAGGTTGACATTTAATAACAGGCCTCGGCCATCAGAAACTCCCCTACATACTGGTCAACACCCGCTTCGAGTTCGGTAAAAGATTTTTTGTAACCAATTTCCCTGAGCTTTTGAATATCGGCTTCGGTAAAATACTGATACCTGCCCCGCAAATCAACAGGTGTGTCTATAAACGAAATATCGGGCGTAATTTTCATGCTGTGGAAAACAGAAGTGGTTAAATCGAGGAATGAACGTGATTTTCCTGTTCCAACATTAAAAATCCCGTGATTTTTCTGGCTTTCCATAAAAAACATCATCACATCGGCAATGTCTTCCACAAAAACAAAATCGCGGCTTTGCCCGCCGTCTTTGTAATCTTTGTGATGCGAGCGGAAAAGTTTCATTTTGCCGGTTTCCCTGATGGTTTGAAAAGCATGTAAAACAACGGAAGCCATTTGTCCCTTGTGATATTCATTTGGACCGTAAACATTGAAAAACTTCAGTCCTGCCCAAAATGGCGGGGTGCGAAACTGTTTCAGCGCCCAAACATCAAAATCGTGTTTCGACCAGCCATATAAATTCAGCGGTCTTAAATGAGAAATATTGTGATGGTCATCAGAAAAACCCCATTCGCCGTTTCCGTAAGTAGCTGCCGATGAGGCGTAAACCAACGGAACCTGAATTTCGGAGCAAATATTCCAAAGCCGCTGAGAGTAAATCAAATTCAGTTGCTGGTACAGTTGCGGCTCCTGGCCTAATGTGTCGGTGCGCGCGCCAAGATGAAAAATAAACTCAACCTCGTGCGAATGTTTAATCAGCCATTTGAAGAAATTATCGCGGTCGATAAATTTTCTGTAATTTTTGTGTGCCAGATTGAATTCTTTTAGCGGGCTGTCGATTTTATCGACCAAAATCAAATCCCTGTAACCTGCTTTGTTGAGTTTTCCGACTAAATAACTGCCGATAAAACCGGCTGCGCCTGTGACAACTATCATTTTATAAGTGGTTAGTTAAAATCAGTAAAACCATGTTTTCTGAAATACATTGGCTTCTGATGCTCAAACTTCATCTGGGTTAAAATATTGTATGGTTTTGCCAAAAAATATGAACTTTTTTCAACCAACAAAAATGTCATGTTCTACTTTGTTAATTATCCTTTCTTCGGCCGCTCTCTCAAACAGGGTTTTCACCGCATTTCTGCCTTTTTCGCCCAAATCGACGGTAAAGTTATTCACATATAAACCGATGTGTTTTTGAATAACATCATCATCCATCTCCTGCGCGTATTTTTTAACAAAACCGTAACCTGAGTTTGGATTTGCCAAAGCAAATTCAACACTCCTTTTCATTATCCTGTTCACTTTTTGCTGCAACTGAATATCAAATTTGCGGTTAATCACAATGCCGCCCAGCGGAATGGGCATTTTTGTTTTTTCTTCCCAGTCTTCGCCTAAATCAACAATTTTTTTCAACCCTTTTTTTTCGAAGGTAAAACGGTTTTCGTGAATTATTACCCCGGCATCAACTTCGCCATCCAAAATTGCTTCCTCAATATCCGAAAAAAGATATTCCATTTTCTCTTTTACAGATGGAAAAACAATACTGAAAAGCAAATTGGCGGTGGTATATTTTCCGGGGATGGCAACTTTCAAATCTGCAACTTCATCAGGATAGATTTTATGTTTCCCAATTAAAAGCGGGCCATTTTTATAGCCCAGTGCGCTACCCGAGGTTAACAGTTTATAATTTTCAGCAATGTATGCAAAAGCATGATAACTAAGTTTTGTAACATCGATATTTCCGGCAAATGCATTGCGGTTAAGTTCTTCAACATCAGCCAAAACCGGTTCGAATTTCAAACCTTCGGTATCCACCTTTTGGTGAATCATTGCATCGAAAATAAAGGTATCATTGGGGCATGTTGAAAAGCCGAGCGAAAGTTTCATATTTAAAATTTTTGCCCAAAATTAGCAAAATCAATGTACCTCGACCGCCAGTTTTTTTAAAACATCGAAAACAGTTTCGTTGAGTTTTTCAAGCGCCAGCGGAATATTCCACTTAGCCGAATCGCGCGGTTCAACAAAATTGGAGATTGCCCGAATTTGAAAACAAGGTATCCCGAACCAGTTGCAAACATACAGAACCACAGCGCCTTCCATCGATTCAACCTGTGCTGAAAACTTCGATTTTATTTCGGCAATTGAAGCCGCCCTGCCATGACTGATGTTTGTAGTTATCCCACGTACTTTTTTCAAATCAAACAACCCATTTTCTGATGCTTTCAGAATTCCTTGTTCAAACGGAAATTCGTTTTCATCCATGAAACCTGTTTCAAAAAGAGTCAAAAACTCGTTTTCCTTTTCAATACCCAAATCGGCAAATTCATCGGAAACAACTGAAACCACTTCTCCAATATTCAATTCATCGGTTAAACTTCCGGCAATTCCCACATTGATTACAAAATTGTACCTTTTATCGCGCAACGCATTTGTAAGGTGAAACGCAGTAAATGTGGTTCCAATTCCGGTGATTAATATATCGATTTGTGTTCCATTAAACCGGTATTTCTTTAACAGATGTATCGATTCGTCAATAAATTCGAATTCGTCGGCGAGCAATTCTACTTCAAGCCAGGTTGCTGAAACAATCAATATCTCCATAATTCAAGTTTAGTTATTTTAAACCTTCCTGAAAACCAATTTATCCTTTCATACTGATTTTGGCAAAAAAAGTTAATCTTTGCAAACACTTAATTATCATCTGCCATGTGTTCACAAATAAATCAGGCCACCAGTAATTACGAAAGAATAGAAAATTTTGATGATTTTACCACATCAGAACTTGCCAGAAATTATGAGAATATTTTGAAACTGCTGGGGGAAGATAATTTACGCGAAGGGCTCGACAAAACCCCCGAACGTGTTGCAAAAGCAATGCAGTTTATGCTTCAGGGCTATAAAACCGACCCGGTTGAAATATTAAAGTCAGCGCTTTTCAAGGAGGACTACCGGCAAATGGTGATTGTAAAAGACATTGAAATTTATTCGATGTGCGAACACCATTTACTCCCGTTTTTTGGGAAAGCACATGTAGCATACATTCCCAACGGAACAATTACCGGATTGAGCAAAATAGCCAGGGTTGTAGATGTTTTTGCGCGGCGTTTGCAGGTGCAGGAACGCCTGACTACGCAAATTAAAGAATGTATCCACAACACGCTTAAACCACTTGGGGTTGCGGTTGTAATTGAAGCACAGCACCTTTGCATGCAGATGCGCGGCATTCAAAAGCAACATTCCATTACTACAACGTCAGATTTTACGGGCGCCTTTCAAAAAACTGCCACCCGCGACGAGTTCATCAAACTAATCAGCACAAAATTTAGTTAGATCTCACAGAAATTCGATACAAACCGGCGCTGGTATTTTAATCTGTTTTCCTGTAAATTCAGGTATTCCGGTTTCCCTGTTAATTTTGAAAACGGTAATATTTCCACTTCGATGATTGGCGGCAAGCAAATAATTTCCTTTGGGCGAAATGGCAACGTGACAAGGATCGGCACCGTGTGATAACTGTTTATTTAAAAATTGTAATGTGCCGTTATTAGCAATTTCATAAGCCGGCACAAAACCTCCTGAAGGTTCAATTTCTTTGGGTGCGCGGTTAACCACGTATAAATAAATAAATACCTGAAAAATCATTTTACAAAACTGCTTTTTGTTTGTTAAAGATGGTATAAAATAATTTAATTCGAAAAACGATTTTGGGTTTGTTCCAACCATTCCTGATAAAAAAATTGTTGCTTCCATTTTTAAAAAAAACTTTTCCGCGTATTATACGTTTAACAAACATTGAAATAATTTAAACAATAATTTTATGGAAAGTCCGAAAATATTTGCAAAAAATCCGGTTGCAGTTAATTTAGAACCAGGTGTTTATTTTTGGTGCGCTTGTGGAAAAAGTAAAAACCAGCCTTTTTGCGATGGTTCGCACCAGGGATCAGGCATATTCCCAACTCAGTTTAAAATAGATGTTAAAAAGGAGGTTTATCTTTGCCAGTGTAAACATTCGAAAAACCAACCGTATTGCGACGGAACGCACAGGAGTTTGTGAATTAAAAAAGGGGAAGAATAAATTTTTCCCCTTTTTTATGTTAGTCATTTTTGCTGAAATATTCTTTGCTCGCATTGCATATAGGGCAACGGTAATCTTCCGGCAAATCTTCAAATGGTGTTCCGGGAGGAATCCCCATAGCAGGGTCGCCTTCTTCGGGATTGTACTGAAACCCACAGATTTTGCAAGTGTATGAACTTAAATCTTCCGCAGCCTTTTCAGAAACGGATTCCTCCTTAACTTCAATTTTTACAACTGGTTCAGGAACTGTTTCACTTTCGAGTTTTTCCTTGTCAACATAAGTAGGGGCATTTTTGGGCGCCAGCATTTTGTATTTTTCGCGGTAGTGGCGGTAAGTTAACGGTTCTCCGCCCGAAATCACATCGCTGTCAACCACTTCGCCCAGTATTAAAATATGCGAACCAACATCAAACGAATTTACCACACGGCAATCGAACCATGCCACCGACGAACCGGTAACAATTGGCGCCCCGGTTACCGAACTGATTGTTTCAATGTTATTGAATTTATCCATATCGGCACCCGACATAAACCCGAAAATCCCAATTAACGAAGTATTTACTTCCTTTTTCAAAACAGAAATTGAAAATTTTTTACTCTCCAAAATTTTTGAAGTGGTAAAATTATTTTTATGACTGCTGATTACCACCTGCGATGGTTCGGAAGTAACCTGAAAAACAGTATTGCCGATATAACCAAACTTTTTCCCATCGGCCTCAGTGGCAATAATATATAAACCGTACGATAATTTGTGAAATGCTGTTAATTTCATTGATATTATTTTTTTACATTTATAAAATTAATATTTTAATATTGAATTTAGCGGTAGTAAAAACTATTTATACCTTATTTATGAAAACCATGAAACGGCTAAAACTGATTTTTTTTCTTACAATTCTTGTTTCCGTAAATACTTCTGCCCAGTCGGTGACAGAAATAAAAGAGGAAATTGAACAGTTACAGAGATACAATGACGGACTGGATCATAAAATTGACGTACTTGAAAAATTAATCGACGATGTTTTGTGGTATAATAAGGTTGGCGATATTGCCCATGTTGATAAATTGTATATTTACGGGCCGCCTAAGTGGAAAGAAGCTAACCCGGCCGCCAAAGATGCTGGCAATCCGGTAAAATTCTGGACTTATGTATTTATACCTCTGAATGTTGATATTTCGAAAAAATACCCGTTGATTGTTTTGCCACATGGCGGTGTCCATGCTGATTTTACAACTTATTACGCGCATATTGTTCGCGAACTGGTGAGCCAGGGATATATAATAGTTGCTCCCGAGTACAGGGGCAGCACCGGTTATGGAAAAAGCCATTATGAAAAGATTGATTATGGCGGGCTGGAAACAGAAGACGTTTATTCCAGCCGGAATTACATGATTGAAAACTATGATTTTATCGACAAAAACCGGGTTGGGATAATCGGATGGAGCCATGGCGGACTGATTTCACTGATGAATATTTTCGACCATCCCAGTGATTACCAGGTTGCATTTGCAGGGGTTCCTGTAAGCGATTTAATAGCAAGAATGGGTTATCACAATCAGAGTTACCGCGATTTATTCGAGGCAGATTATCACATCGGTAAAAATGCAAACGACAATGTACAGGAATACCGCCGCAGATCTCCGGTATGGAATACACACAAATACAGGGGGACACCGCTTTTAATCCACACCAATACCAACGACGAGGATGTAAATGTCCTGGAAGTTGAACACCTCATAAAATCGTTAAAGGCCGAGGGAAAACCATTTGATTATGAAATTTTCGAAGCCGTTCCCGGTGGCCACTCCTTTGACAGGATGGCCACAAAAACTGCAAAAGAAATACGGTTAAAGATTTACAATCATCTTGCAAAATACTTAAAGCCCGAAAAACCATTTAAATCAATAAAAGAATTGCAAAAAGCTGCTTATAAATTTTAATTTAGCAGCGTTAAATCGAACTTTTGATAATGATCAAATCCAAATTAAAACAACAGTACAGAATTTTTGTGGTAGAAGACAACATCCTCTATGCACAAATACTAAAAAAACAGTTAACCGACGATGGTTATAACGTAAAGTTATTTCACAATGGCCGCGACTTTTTGGCAAGTTTAGACGAAAAACCGGATGTGGTAACACTGGATTACACTTTGCCCGACATGACCGGGTACGATGTGTTGAAAAAAATTCAGAGACGAATGCCCGGTACCAATGTCATCATTATTTCGGCGCAGGAAAATATTACAACTGCCATCGATTTGATGAAAAACGGCGCTTACGATTACATTATGAAAGCGCCCGATACCCGCGAAAAATTAAGCAACATCATCAAAAATATCAGGGAAAAAGACCAATTGCAAAAGGAAAACCTGATTTTGAAAGATGCTGTTAAGGAAAAATTCAATTTCAGGAACCTGATTAGAGGTAACAGCCGCGAAATTGACCATGTTTTTGAACTGATGGACAAAGCCGTGCAAACCCAGATTTCTGTTTCCATTTCGGGGGCAACAGGAACCGGAAAAGAACTGGTGGCCAAAGGAATTCACTATAACTCGAAACGAAGCAACAAACCTTTTATCGCGGTTAATGTTTCGGCCATTCCCGAAGGATTGATTGAAAGCGAACTTTTTGGCAATGAAAAAGGGGCATTTACAGGCGCCGACTCAAGGAAAATTGGAAAATTTGAACAGGCCAACGGCGGAACTTTATTTTTAGACGAAATTGCCGACCTCGAAATTGGATTACAGGCAAAGTTGTTGCGCGTAATCCAGGAACGGGAACTAGTCAGGTTGGGCGGTTCCGAAACAATTCCGTTAGACGTGAGAATTATTACAGCAACCCATAAAAACCTGGCTAACCTGATTGAGAATGGAAAATTCAGAAAAGACCTTTATTACCGCTTGCTGGGCCTCCCAATCGAACTTCCGCCGTTAAAAGATCGCGGAAACGATATTATTTTACTTGCCAAATATTTTGTGGATGAGTTTTGTAAGGAAAATGAAATGGAACCCAAGGAAATTACGGACGAGGCAAAAAAACTGCTGCTCTCCTATCATTACCCGGGAAACATACGCGAATTAAAAGCGGTAGTGGAACTGGCCTGTGTAATGAGCAACCGAAACGTTATCAAAGCCAACCACCTCAATTTAAATATCGACAATAACGTACAGAACCTGCTGGCAACTGAAAAATCAATGGACGAATACAACCAGGAAATCATAAAGCATTTCCTAATCAAGTACAACCAGAATGTTAGGCTTGTGGCAACAAAACTGGGCGTGGGGAAATCGACCATTTACAGGATGTTGCAGAATAAGGAGATTGAATAAAGCCCCTCCTGACCTCCCCGAAGGGGAGGAATAAGAAGTAACCCATTACAAGATTGTTAATTGAAATAGTGTTTATTTAATTCAGACTTCGACTTCAGTTTGACGGTCACCCTGAGCGGAGTCGAAGAGTGAATTCCAAAAATCCATTTTATTTTATGTTGAGCTAAACAAAATATTGTCAAATTTATCCCTGAAAACTATTAACACCAAAAGTTACCATATTTCTGTCCACCTTCTTAACAAGTCCCTGCAAAACATTACCTGGTCCAATTTCGGTGAACGATGTTGCTCCGCCGGCAATCATATTCTGTACGGTTTGAGCCCATTTTACCGGGGCGGTTAACTGAGCAATCAGGTTTTGTTTAATCACTCCGGGATCGGAAGTTGCCTGTGCATTTACATTCTGATAAACAGGGCAAACAGGTTTGCTGAATGATGTTGATTCGATGGCAGCAGCCAGTTCTTCACGCGCCGGTTCCATCAGCGGTGAGTGAAAAGCTCCGCCAACAACAAGTTTTAAAGCGCGTTTTGCCCCTTTTGCTGTTAACAATTCACAGGCTTTATCAATTCCGGCAAACGAGCCCGAAATAACTAATTGCCCGGGACAGTTGTAATTTGCCGGAACAACCACCTCGTCAACCGAAGCGCAAACTTCCTCAACAATATTATCGTCCAAACCTACAATAGCAGCCATTGTCGAAGGTTCCATTTCACAGGCTTTTTGCATGGCAAGCGCACGTTTGTAAACCAGTTTTAATCCATCTTCGAAAGTCAAAGCGCCATTGGCAACCAACGCCGAAAACTCGCCCAACGAGTGGCCGGCAACCATATCGGGAGCAAAATCCTTTACAGTTTTTGCCAGTAACACCGAATGCAGGAAGATGGCAGGCTGGGTTACTTTGGTTTCCTTCAGGTCGTCGACTGTGCCTTCGAACATGATTCTGGTGATATCGAATCCCAGTATTTCATTTGCCTTTTCGAACAAAGCCCTGGCTTCCGCCGAATTTTCATATAAATCTTTTCCCATACCGGGGTATTGTGCTCCCTGTCCGGGAAATACATAAGCCTTCATAATTTCTGTTTTAAAATTCCGGGGGCAAATATAAGCGAAAGTTTATACCTTAGAAATAAGCATCAGCAGTCCGCAATTTTATTTCTTCAATTTAAACGAATATGAAGTAAAATTCATATCTTTAAAGCAACTTGAACAGTTTAAAAACAGTATTTTATGAAAAATACTCCGCTAACCAATAATGAACAACTAATTTCATGCAAAATAGCTGAAATTCAAAAATATGAAAATGACATACCCGCAGTATTAATTGTCTTTAAAGTGTGCGATGGCACGGTGGTTTATATGTCAAAACGCGGAAGAGAGGAACTTGGCATTACCAATGAAGA
>WTWZ01000069.1 GCA_009773765.1 Prolixibacteraceae bacterium
GTTAAAACCATTAACCATCTCATTGATAAGAATAATAAGAAATAAGAAACAAAAAATAAGAAATGTAGAAATTAAAGTAAGCAGCACATTGGGAATTGGACTTTCCCAAGTCCAATAAAAATATTTGACTTGAGAAAGTCAAACTCCCGCTAACATCATCATTTGATGATAGGTTTAAATATTTTGACTACTAATTAATATGAAAGACGACCTGCCGGTAATACTTTTTGAAACCAAGCAAAAATGGATTGATGGATTGAAAAAAAAGTTTGACGCAAAAACATTTATACAAAGATTTACAGCGCGTAAACTCAACAGCAAATGGTCGAAATTGCAAAACAAAAAGGCATTTGGGATAAGGCGTACGATTCGCTGAAAACTGCTGAAGTTCCGGAAGATTTAAATGCTGAACTGGATAATAATCCGGAAGCTGCAGAGTTTTTTAACTCGTTGAACAGTGTGAACAGGTATGCAATTATTTACAGGTTGCAGGTTTCGCGAAATCCTGAAATCAGGACGAAAAGGCTGGCTGGTTTTATTGAAATGCTTATTCAGAAAAAGAAAATACATAATTAAATTTTTAAAAAGTCCTCCCACTGGGGGGATTTAGGGGGCTTTGCTTTATGAAAAAATACAACTGGGCAATTTTAGGCTGCGGACACATCTCCAAAAAATTCAGTAACGACTTAAAACTGCTGCCCAACGCAAATTTATATGCCGCCGCTTCGCGCGACTGGCAAAAGGCAAACGATTTTAAAAACGAATACGGATTCGAGGTTGCTTACGGCAGTTACACCGAAATGGTAAACGATCCCAATGTTGACGTGGTTTACATTGCAACACCACATTCCTTTCATCACGATCATGCCATCCTGTGTTTGAAAAATAAAAAGGCGGTATTGTGCGAGAAGGCTTTTGCAATCAATAAAAACGAAGCAGCAGAAATGATTGCCTTCGCCAAAGAAAACAATACATTTCTGATGGAGGCCTTCTGGACCATGTTTCAACCCAGTTTTAATAAGGCGATGGAGATATTAAAATCGGGCGAGTTGGGAAAACTTCAAATTGTTCGATCCGATTTTGCTTTTAATGCCCCGTTTATCGAAGAGAAAAGACTTTACAATATTAATCTGGGTGGTGGTTCCCTGCTCGATATTGGCATTTACCCGGTTTTTGCAGCCTTAACATCTCTCGGGAAACCAAAAATTATCAAAACTTTTGCGCATTTCAGCGCTACCGGGACTGAAGAAAGTATCAGCATTATTTTTAAATATGCAGGTGGCGAAATGGCAAATCTTACTTCGAGTTTTGCAGCCCATTCACCGGTACAAACTGAATACTGGTGCGAAAACGGATACATGATTTTAAATCCGCGATGGTTTATGCCTACCAAAATAACAGTGGTTAAACACGGGCAGGAACCACAGCATTTTAATTCGGGACATACCGAAGGAACAGGTTATCATTACGAAGCTGCTCATGTTATGAAATGCCTTGATGAAGGAAAAATTGAAAGCGAAATTATGACGTGGCAAAAAAGTCTGGATTTGATGGAGCTTTTGGATCGCATCCGCATCGATGCCGGAATATTTTTCCCGGAACACGATGAAAAAATGTTTTTTTAAATTTTAAATTAGAAATTAAAAACAGAAGGGGTCATTGGTCATTTGTAATTGGGAAAGTCTTGATCATGAAATTTTTGATTCTTGATGTCTTAATACTTAATACTTGATACTTAATACTTGATACTTACTTTGAACTTTGAACTTTAAACTCGAAACTATTATGGACTGGCACAATTTTAAAAAACAATTCGAAAACGAACTTACCGATAACATACTGAATTTTTGGGTGAAAGAGGTTTACGATACCAGGAGAAGAACATTCTTTGGCAGAATAACCAACGAAGGCAAAAAATATCCCGAAGCAGCGCTTTCGGCAGTATTTACTACACGGGTGTTGTGGACTTTTTCGGCAGCATACCGGTTTTATCCAACAGCCATTTACAAAAAAATGGCCGACGAAGCATTTCGAATTCTCATGGAAACATTCTGGGACAATGAAAACGGCGGTATTTACTGGAGCGTTTTCCCCGACGGGAAACCCGAAGATACCCAAAAGCAATTTTATGCCCAGGCATTTTTTATTTATGCAATGTCGGAATACTGGCTGGCTTTTAAAAATGAAAAGTCCAGGCAAATTGCGGTTTCCGCATTTATGCTGATGGAAAAATTTGCATTCGATCCTGAGTTTGGCGGATACATTGAAGCCAATACTGCCGATTGGAAAGAAACCGTTGATCAGCGGTTGATTCCCAGGGATTTGGATGTGAAAAAATCAATGAACACACATTTGCACATTCTGGAGGCATACACAAACCTGTACCGGGTTTATAAGGACGATCAGCTAAAAGAGAAACTGGAACATTTGATCCGGTTATTTCTTGATAAAATTATAGATAAAAATACAGGCCACCTCATTCTTTTCTTCGATAAGGACTGGACAGTGCGTTCTGAAATCGATTCTTACGGACATGACATTGAAGCAGCCTGGCTGCTGCACGAAGCAGCAGAAGTGTTGGGCAACCACGATATTGTTGAAGAAGTTGAAAAAGTGGCAGTTAAAATAACCGATGTAACCATTGCTGAAGGATTGGCCCCGCATGGAGGGATGTATTACGAAAAAGCAGAAGGCCATTTGCAGGAGCAATTCGACTGGTGGCCGCAAGCCGAGGCGGTTGTCGGGTTTTTCAATACATTTCAGATAACCGGCGATAAAAAATACCTTACCCAATGCGAAAAAAGCTGGAAGTTTATTCAGGAACACATTATTGACAAAAAAAATGGCGAATGGTTCTGGGGTGTCGGCGCCGATTTAAAACCTTTGCCGGGCGATAAGGTTGGCCCGTGGAAAGGGCCTTACCACAACGGGAGAATGTGCATGGAAATGATTCGCAGGATTGGGATGGTTGAAAAATAATTTCTGAGAACCTGTTGCATTTACATTTTTTGTAATTTTATATTTGCAACTGAACTTTATAAAATTTTTGATTATGAAAACCTTTCAACCCAAAACAACATTATTTATCACTTTTCTCTTTTTCATCGTCACCGGCGTGTGTCAAAACAAAAAATCAGAAAAGATGAATACGGCTTCAGTTAAAGAATTCGATGATAACTATCAGTGGGCATTGATTGGCAGTACTTCAGATAAATACCTTTGGATTTTAAACCGCACCCCAAAATTGGATGAATCCGTAAAAAACCTGATTCCCGATAAAGCCCGAACCCGCGGTTACAACATATCAAAGCTGATTTGGGTAGAACAGAAAAGTTGATAAAAAGAAAAACCGTCCAGAGACTGAACGGTTTAATTCTTACGATTGGTTATCTTAAGCGTCCAACAAAAAATAACAGGTTTGCGGCCATCTTCAATATTTTATAACTGTTCTGAACAGCGGTAACATTAAAATTCTGGACTTGCACTAAAAATTTAACGCCAGCAGGGATATGTTTCAAAAAAGAACGTGCTAAACAAATTAGTCAGCATTCAACAATGCATTTCTAAAAGTAGCTTTGGTAAATAAAAAATGTTTTTTAGCGTCGGGTGTAAATATACATTTTTTATTATATAACCTGAAGTTACTACCGGATTTTTTTACCTGATACTAATCGGGTACCGCTCCCGGTTATTCCAACCTCCAAACCAACACACCGGCAGTTTTGATAATTTCTTCGCCTATAAGAATTTCAGCACCCGGAGGCAAATTCAATTCAAAAACCTTATCAGCCATATTTTTAAAGTCGCGCTCCCACTGTGTTGAATCCCAGTGCTCGGGATAATAATACACTCCCACTGTTGTTAAATCTTTTGCCGTAAAAAACTTTTCAGGATTGTTCTGGGCCTGTCCTGTTAAAGTAAACAAAAAGGCTGCCAGCAATAATGATAATGATTCTGTTTTCATGGTTGAAATTGTATGTCAGTTTAAGTTGCAATACTTTTTTTTCTGTTATCCTGCGCCTTATTTCACTTGCAGTTCATTTAAAAGTACGTCAATTTTGGATTTAACATCTTCGATGTCCTTTTCAAATGAAGTCTTGAAATCTTCCCATTGCTCCTGCGGAACTTTTTTGATTTGGTGAATTTGAGGATTTAAACTAGCACGTATTTTTTCAATTTCATCAATCTCAGTATTTTGTGCCTGGGTCAATCTGTGGCCCTTTACCTGATTTGCATGAATCTTGTCATTTAGCTCAACCAGCTTTTGGTTGATGTTATGAACCTCCTGATTTGCTTTGGCAAGCAATTCGCTTTGTTCCTTGACAAATTCTGCAGCGATTTCAGTTTTCTGTTCAGTGGCATTTTTATCTTCTTTCTTTTGCTGGCCGGTCCCACATCCTGAAATAACTAAAACACTGCAACCAATGAGGAACATCTGTAAAAAATTACTCATTTTAAACATGGCATTTTTATTTTAAGTTTTTAATACAAGTGTTACGTTAAAAAAAATGAATTATTAACTTTTCTATTCCGAAGAAAAACTATATCCCCATTATATTTTTCAAAAAAATGAGGATATTATCCTTCGTCATTAACTACAATATCCCCATTACATTGGCTAAATATTTAAGGGCAGTCAGAGAAATTATCACTACAATAATCCCAATTATTAGTTTCATGAAATCATTTGATTTTTTGTTATCTGGTTCGATGGTGTTATTTTTATTTTCCATTTTATTTTTGTTTTAAATCTTTGAATATTTGAATTTGTTGTTACCTGCCCTATTCTGGCTTGACATTTATACATACAAAATATTTAATGAATAAGCAGCAATAAATAAAGCATTTACGCCAGTTGTAAACGACATGGATTAAATTGTTTGTATTTGTTTTGAAGGGAAAGCGGCTACAATCTGAAACAGGCGGCTCTCAGGTATATTTGAATGAAATTTGAGCTGTACCTGCTAAAACAAGAAACCTGATGAAATGAAGGGTTAAAAATTATTTTTGTTCCGGAAGTGAATAATCCACTGTTGGGGTTATTTGTTTTTGCATTGAAAGAGAATGAAACCGGGGCTACCGGAACAATGTTGAAAAAAACCTGAGCACAGGGCAAAATACCAGTCAGATAAATATAATCCCCGTTAGTTTCAAAACTTAAATCATTTTCTTCAAAGTTTTGGGCTGAAAAATTATGTTCCCGGCAATTTGGTAAACCATGTAACTGTTGTATAAACAGTGAGAAAAAAAGGAGAATTATCAATTTTAATTTTTTCATTGATAAAAACAGATTCGTTCCGTTTAAACACCACAAATGTAAATGAAAATTGATTTAAAATTGCAATATTTCTTTTATGATTGGTAAAATGAACAAAAAAATCTGGATAGTTCCGGTGGCATTGACTTTCACTGTTACGGAAGCGCTTGCACAATATGGAACGCATTTGAAATACAAGGTTGGAAAAATATGAATTTTCAGGCCACTGCTCACACTCTTTAATTATTTCGGAACTCTAAACTTATTACCGGTGGTTTCGTGGATTTTCTGGATTTTGTTTTTTTCATTTATCTCCTTCAAAACAAAAACAAATAACAATCTTGCCCGGATATGTTCCTGTTCGCGAATGTTGCCTTTTTCAGGTTTTTTCATGGAAATCGGAACAATCAATAATGTAAATCCTGTTACATTGACTACCGCTGAAAACCGGGCGTCACTGAAAAAGCGCCTTGAAATTATTGTCGGCTTTGAGGAATTTATTCCATCACCGTTGTTGTGGGCATCGGACCTGAATTTAAAATTCTTTGGGCTGAAATGCCTGCGCAAATCACCGGATCGCACGAAAAAAAGAAAGACATCCATTTTTATGATATAACCTTTTCTGGGTGAATATTCGTGAAAATGTACAACAGGGAATTGAGGCCTGGCAAAAGGAAATGAAATGAAAGTAATCGGAATTGTTTACAGTTAACGGAAATATCAGCTATTTTTACAGGTTATTAGGGCAGTAGAATTAGAATTTATTCAGCAATATAAATCAGAAAAAAAATGAAAAAAGCATCAAAAATTGCAGGTTTTATGGTGGTCCTGTTAATCGCTGCAGTAGTTGCCTGGATGTTTATGAATATGACCGACAGGCATCAGGGTTATAGAGCAGATATGAAAATTACCGGAGGGGTACCTTCAGAACTGCGCGCAGGATTTGCCGCAGTGCCAATTACACCCGAGGTTCCCGACAGGTGGACTGACGTCAATAACGACAACAAATATAAACCAAAAGACGGCGATACATTTACCGATGGCAACGGAAACGGGAAATTCGACCCGGTTTGGATTGCCGGTTTCAGCAACAGTAAACCTGCCAACGGAATCCACGACGACGTGTGGGCCAGAACTATGGTTATTGACGATGGAAAAACCCGGCTGGCTGTTGTAATTCTTGATGCAATAGGCTTTATGAACGACGACGTTGTTGATGTTCGTAAAATGATCCCGGCGGAAACCGGAGTTTCCTACACGCTTATCGCATCAACACATACCCACGAAGCTCCGGATTTGCTCGGGCTTTGGGGAAAATCCCCTTTTAAAAGTGGCGTTGATAAAAAATATTTGGCTTTTGTAAAGGAACAGGTTGTGAAATCGGTGGTTGAAGCAACCGGAAATCTTCGTCCGGCACGGCTGGAGATTTCAGAAGATTTAACCAGCGCAATCCACATGGTGAAAGACACACGCAAACCCGAAGTTTTTGATTCGGGGATGAGAATGATAAAAGCAGTTGACAGCGAAAACGGCAAAACCCTTGGTTCAATGGTGGCATGGGGCAATCACCCCGAAACTTTGTGGAGCCAAAACCTGTTAATTTCCTCCGATTTTCCGCATTTTTTGCGCGAAGGTGTCGAAAAAGGAGTTTTTCATGCCGATAGTCTTGTGAAAGCCGGAATTGGCGGTGTTTGTGTTTATGCAAACGGTGCGTTGGGAGGATTAATGACAACCCACCCGTCGCTGGCAGTAAAGCACCCGGTTACCGGTGTCGAATTGTTGGAACCTACATACGAAAAAACCCAAGCCCAGGGAATCCAACTTTCAATGATAGCCCTGAAAGCGATGGAATCTCCGGCAGAAATAATTGAAAAAGGCGCTATTTCGCTGGTGGTGCGCTCACTACCCATTAAAATTGATAATATTTTGTTCAAACTTGGGGCTGCCCTTGGTGTAATGAAACGCGGAAAGTTGGGGTGGATGAAAATACGTTCTGAACTGGCAGTGTTTAAAATCGGTTCAGTAACTTTTGCTGCTGTTCCGGGCGAAATTTACCCCGAACTTGTTAATGGCCCGGTTGAAGCGCCTGAAGGAAATGATTTTGGCATTCTTCCGGTAGAAGTGCCGGTGATACGGGAAATGATGCCGGGAAAACATAAATTTATTCTTGGACTGGCTAACGATGAAATCGGTTATATCATTCCCAAAAGCCAGTGGGATGTGAAAGCCCCGTTTACATATAGCAGCGAAAAAGCGCCTTACGGTGAGGGAAATTCGATGGGGCCTGAAACTGCAGGTTTGATTCACAAAAATATGCAGGAAATGCTGGGAGAGTTGTAAGTCACCCCTTCCTGGGATTTTGTGTCCCTAAAATTATTAACCTGAAGCATTTTTATGCGCAATATGTACAAGTCCACCATACAAAAGAGTTCCAAAGACAGTTTCATATAACAGGTTTGTAGAACTTCAGCAAAAGCCGCAGTTGCCAATGGTCATATTTTTAATGATTGCCAGGCCTGGGAGTTGTACTGGAATATAAATTGTTGATTCAACACAGTTAGGCAAGGAACCATTGCAAAACACTACCTTTCTGGATAAAATATTTGGGAAACTCTTTGCGGACAAAGGAAACATTGGGAAAAAACTCTTTGAGCAGTTGTTCGTCGATGGGATTATCCTAATTACTGGCTTAAAAAGGGATAAGAGGTTGAACCAACTTTTGGTCAATTAGCTCTATTTTAATAATTTGCTTATTTCAAAATCAGGTTGTTAGATGAAAAAGTAATACTGGTACTAACATCATAACATGGAATCCGTTATCACAGGTTTTTTAAATAGTTTTTGGCATATCATAAACATAGTCCAGATGATTTGATTTTGCTTGAAGTATTTCCAGAAACCTGTTCATTGGTTCGGCAAATACAATTCGATAATCTTCGTGCAATTTTTTTGTTACAAGGTTGCATAGCCGGTTGGTTGTAATGGCCAGTTTCGAATCGAAAACTGTCCAGCAGGTGCTGAGTTCGCCAGTATAATTTTCAAATACATCATCCAATAATTTAAGGAGCAATTCAGCTTCCCTTTTTTCGTTTTTTGTCACTTTGGCGAAGTGGTTAATGTACTCAACTGATTTTGCGATGGCTTTTGCAAGGTTTTTTTGTATTATGCCGCGCTCGCCCAAAAACAAAATCTCATCGCTGATTTTCTCGATGGTTTCTTCGAAAAGTTCATCCTCTGCATCGGCTCCATTAACATATTGCAGATTTATAATGTCGTAAATTTCGGGATTTTTGGAAGCAAACTGCATTACAAGTTTTTGAAGTTCCTCAACCGGAATTTCCTGTATGGCTTGTTTAAACTCTTTTGATAATTTTGGCATAACTTAATTTTTTAGTGTACAGTTCTCATATTACGCAGCTAAATATGCGAAGTTTCTTGTGAGTTATTCAGGCTTTCCATCTGGATTGCCTTGAAATTGCGGATTCCTTCAGCATCAAAATCGCAGTTGAGCCACTCTTCGTCTATAAAAGCGCCCACTTTTTTATAAAGGTTGATTGCATTCACATTCCAATGAAGCGCCTGCCACCGCACCCGTTTGCAGTTTTCAGCACTGGCAATTTCCATCACTTCGTTGAGTAAAGCAGAGCCAATTTTCATTTTGCGGTACTCTTCTTTCACATACAAATCGTCGAGATAAAGCGACTTTCCCACCCAGGTGTAGTAGGCAAAAAAGTAAAGCGCCATTCCGGCAATTTCACCGGTTTTGGTTTCGGCAATAATACTGAAGAACAGGCTTTGTTCTTCCTTCATTTGTTCAACTGTGTTTGTTACTTTTTCGGGCGCTTTTTCAAACAGGGCAAGTTCTTTTATTAATCCCAGAATTGCAGGAAAATCGGCTTCGGTGGCTTTTCTGATGTTGATAATCATATTTTATTTTTGTCAGGTTATGGGGTTCAAATATATCTTAATTCTCAAAATAAAGCTTATCGTCTCTTTTCCTTAAATGCGTTTATTAGTTTGTGCTTTGGTAACTCCCAGTCAATATACGTTATCTTTTAGCTAAATACCCGAAGCAAATAATATGAAACATTTTTACTTTGTATTATTCATACAATTTGGAATGAAAATAATACTTACAGTTCTGCAGTAGTTATATATCTCTTTTAGACAATAATCGTATAACAGTAAGAAACATATTGGTTAGGACTTAAAAAGCAACAATATGGAAAACAGGTAAAACGATGTTTTGGCTTTAACTCCTTTAACGGATGAAGGGAAAATTGTTCTGAAACAGGCAATGA
Source organism: Prolixibacteraceae bacterium (assembly GCA_009773765.1). GTDB lineage: Bacteria > Bacteroidota > Bacteroidia > Bacteroidales > Prolixibacteraceae > Draconibacterium. Next base: position 9,559 of record WTWZ01000069.1, read on the forward strand.
ACCTTCAAAAACTGGTACCTTACCGGATATTCGCGGTGAACATTATTCCTGCTGTTTCTTTATTCCTGCGGTTATTTGGGCCCCCCAAAACTCAACGTTTAAAAGAAGAAAATGCTTTAAAACGGCTTACAGGGTTTTTAACCGGTTTTTACGGTGGCAAAATCCCGGAAAATGTAATTCCCCTGGTATTAAGCGGGAATTTGGTACGCACACTGATTAAACAGGCCCAAAGCGGCGATTTTTATTTTATGGTTCTGAAAAGGAGCAAGCATAAAAATGGCATCCCAAATGTTTTGAAAAAAAGCGAATTAAACAAAGTAATTGCCCATTCTTTCAGCCCGGTTTTATTGGTTAACGAAGACTCATCCTCAGAGAATCTGGAAAACATTTTGGTGCCGCTCGACATTTCAGAAAATACAGAAAAAAAACTATTGTGGGCCAGTTTATTTGCAAAGAAAGCAAAGGCAAAAATACAGATTGTTTCAGCCCTCAATCTCAATATCGACAAATATAAAAGCCAGACCACAAAAAATGCATGGGCAATAAAGGAAATGCTCCTAAAACGCGGAATTGAAAGTGAAATTGAGATACTTAAAGCCAACAATAAGGATAAAACCGAAGCTGTTCTTCATTTCATGGAAACAAAAAGGACAGACATCGTAATCATCAGGAAACATCAGGTTGCATCGGTTACAAATACAACCATTGGTGATTTTGCCAAAGAAATAATTAACAGATCTAAAGCGCCTGTTTTCATCGTCAGTCAAAGTCATGGAGATATATAAAAAATTTTGTATTAATGGCGGTCTTTATTTTTCGTAATTTCAACCAATGCAACCTTTTAAAAATTAAAGCGAATGAATTTGAGTTTGCCACTGCTGAATTCGATTCGTTGTTTTAGTAGGGCAAGTATGTCAAGTATCCCGGGTCCCAGCAGCGGCGCAAAGGTCATTTGGTGTTAACCAGCCACACTGATGGTTAGTGGTTCAGGAATATTACCGTTTACCCCTTCAACACCAATCTGAGAATTTGATACCGGAAATGACTTTAATTCAGCAACCTGCGGAATTGTGGTTTCCATATTTTCAACATTATCAACTGACAAGGCATAAAACCGGTACGAGTTTTTTTCGCGTTGTGTTTAATCCGTAAAAAATTGTACTTAAAGTGTAAAAATTGCGTAATTTAAGACTGTTTTTTATGTTAATTCATTTAAAACCCAGGTTATTCTGCTATCAGGTGAAAAGCTTCATTAATTACTTTTCTGACTTGAAAATCAGCCATCCCCAACTCTTTCAGCATTTTTTTGTTCTATCTTTTCCCGGGTTTCCGGGTTCTGTTCCGAAAGAAACTATTTTGACAGAATCATAATCCTGGATAAGGTACCCGCAAATACTTATTTTTGTTGAACGAGATTAGGAGTTCTGAAGCTATGAATCAAAATGACTAATCTTAGTTCGTTACAGTTCCTTAGTAACAATTGATTTCGTAAATTTGACACTGATTCGTTACAGAAATTTTATTTTAGGGAGCAGGTAAACAATTACTAATTCAGGTTAAAGAAAAAAAATTAAACCTAACGCTGTTGTGAAAATGAATTATTTAACGTATAAAGATGAAAAACTTCTTGTTTCGCAATTACGGAACAACGAGGTGAAATCATTAGACATCCTTTTCGATAAATACAGTGCAAAGCTTTACCGGTTCTCATTTTCGCTGCTTAAAAACCATGAGGATTCAAAAGATATAGTTCAGGAAACATTTTTTCGTATATGGGAAAAGCGGCATGAAATCGATTCTTCAAAATCATTTAAGTCATTTCTCTTTACCATTTCCTACCATCTGATTATAGACATGTTGCGGTTGAAATTAAAAGATCAGGAATACCGCAGTTTTCTGAAAGAATATTTCAAAACAGAAGAGTTAAAAATAAAATCTGAACCCGATTTTGAATCGCTGAACAGGCAAATTGCTTCAATCATAGAAGAACTCCCTGCCAAACGCAAACAGATTTTTACCATGAGCCGCGAACAGGGTTTGTCGCATAAAGAAATTGCCGGACAGTTAAATATCTCTGTAAAAACCGTTGAAAATCAGATTAACCTGGCGCTTAAACTCATTAAATCCCGTCTTGGAAACGACATCTTGCCGGTGTTGCTTTTCCTTTCCCTCTTTTCATAGTTGATTTATCGTAATCATTTTTTGTCATCCGGAACCTGCTTCGGGCGAATCCCCCTTAAAAAGAGGGGTGGCCTCTCCCGATAGTTATCGGGAGAGGTCGGGGGATTTTAACAGCTAATTCTGGAAAATTGGGAATAAATAAAAAAATAATTTTTTGGGGGGTAACCGTTTTTCTGCGTATTACAGTCAAACGAAACAATTAAAAATAGTTTATTTCTATAGATTATATTAGTTTAGGTTAGTTAGTTAATTAGTTAATTTGAAAAAATCCCCTTTTGAAAAAGAGGGGATTTTACAGCAACCTGCGAAGAAAAAAATTTGAATAGAACGACAGGAATGAAAGAAGGACACGACATAAAATCAATCACTGAAAAATACATTAAAGGCAAATGTACTCCTGAGGAGCTGGAGGAGGCATTAATTTTATTTGCCGACCCTTATCATAACCTCCAATTAGAACCAACTCTTTTTGAATATTGGACAAACGAAGAAAAGAGTGGCACAAGCGAAATTCCTGCTGAAGACCTTTCAATCATGCTTGATAAAGTACATCACCGGATCAACCTGCAACAAGGCCAAATGCCCAAAAGCAGGATGATGAAGTTAATTCTTACGGTTTCAAAAATCGCAGCCATTTTAATTATCGGTTTATTGCTTGGGCTTTCGGTGCATTACTTTAAAAAAGCAGAACCTGTATATTTCACCTCCATTGCACCCAAGGGTTCGGTTTCGCAAATGGTTTTGCCCGATAATTCAATCGTTTACCTTAACGCAGGTTCTCAGTTAAAATATACAGTGGAAGGGCTGAAAGGAAAACGCGAAGTATTTCTTGATGGGGAAGCCTGGTTCGATGTAACAAAAAATGAAAAAAAGCCCTTTGTGGTACACACCCCGTTTTACGATGTAAATGTTTTGGGAACACAATTTAATGTGAAAGCATATAGTAACGACGATGAAATTTCTACCACACTTGAAGAAGGCATCGTGCTAATTACTTCGTCAGAGAGTCTTAAACTGGCCGAAACCACGGTGCTGCAACCCGGGGAACAACTGGTTTACAATGCACAAAAAAAGACCATAAATGTGAAAAATGTGGAAACCCGGATGTTTACGGCATGGAAAGATAATAAGCTCATTTTTATCAACATGAACCTGAACGAATTGTTTGTGCTTCTTGAACGAAAATACGGCGTTGATATTCAGGTTACGAACAATTTAATTCTCAATTACCATTACGACGGTACAATTAAAAACGAAACCATACTCGAAGTATTGGATTTACTGAAAGAAACCCTGCCCATAAAATATAAGATTGAAGGCCAGACCATTTTAATAACCAAAAAATAATAGGAGGATAAACGTATGAAGTAAACAATAACTAAACCAAACAAAACCGGCAGATGCTGTCAACAACTGCCGGTATGAATGTTTTAAAACGGGTGCTGTCAACACCTATTTATTAATCACATTAATCAATACAAATTTATGAAAAAAATTGAATTTGAGATTTCCCCGTATTTGGGGAAGAAACTAAAAATTTTACTGATTATGAAACTAACGTTTTTACTCACAGTGGTTTGTTTTCTGCAGACATCTGCCACGGCTTATTCGCAAGCCACAAAGTTTAGTTTTGAAATGAAGAACCAGCGGATACAGGATGTGCTCCGCGAAATCGAAAAAAACAGTGATTTCCGTTTTTTCTATCAGCGCGAGCAGGTTGACGTGGAACAGATTGTGACCATGAATGTAACCGACAAAACTGTCGAAGAAATTCTTCCCGAACTCTTTGAGGAGCAGGAAGTTGTTTTCGATGTACGGCAGGATAACCTGATTCTGATAAAACCTGCACAGGGTGCAATTGAAAGCAGCACTGAATTTTATGCACAACAGCAACAAAAATCTGTTTCCGGAAAAGTCACCGACAGTGGCGGCCAGCCGTTACCCGGTGTAACGGTTGTGGTAAAAGGCACAACCCAGGGCGCAGTTACCAATGCCGATGGAAATTATACGGTTACAAATGTTCCGAACGATGCCATTTTGCAGTTTTCGTTTGTGGGGATGAAGGCGCAGGAAATTGAAGTTGGAAACCAAACAAGCATAAATATTACGATGGAAGAAGATGCGATTGGCATTGAGGAAGTTGTGGCAATTGGATATGGAACGGTTAAAAAAAGTGATTTGACAGGTGCAGTTTCTTCAGTCTCAAGAAGGGATCTGGGTGATCGGCTGGTATCCAATCTTGGATCATTGATTCAGGGAAAAGCTGCCGGGGTTGATGTTTCACGAGGACAAATCCGCATCCGTGGATTAACTTCATTTTATGACGATAGCCCGCTTATTGTTATTGACGGCTTTATTGGTGGCAATTTAGGAACAGTTAATCCAAATGATATTGAAAATATTGAAATTCTTAAAGATGCCTCATCAACGGCCATTTATGGTTCGAAGGGAGCCAATGGCGTTATTTTAATAACCACCAGAAAGGGTGTACTAGGCCGCGTGAAATTCAATGTTGATTACAAAGAAGGCTTCTCGGATATTCCGAAAAAACTGGACGTAATGAATGCCGACCAATTAACCGATTATGCTATTGAATTTCTCGAGGATGCGTCAATAGCTGTACATCCTGCATGGTTATCAGGTGAAACGCGTGTTGACCGGACTGATTGGCAGAATGAAGTTTTCAGAACCGGCCATGAAAGGGAATTAAATATGAATTTTTCCGGAGGATCAGAAAAAGCAACCTATTTTCTTAGTCTGGGATATCACCATTCTGAAAATCAAACCTTTGTGGATTATGCTACCAATAATTTGTTTTTGCGCAGCAAAAATGACTTTGATATAAAAGATTGGTTACGGATAGGTAACAATATTGCCCTTTCCTTTAACAGCAATGGTGGTGATGCTTCAGGTAACCTTGACTGGTTAATAACAGATGAGCCGTATCTTCCGGCATGGAATGCTGATGGAACTCCTTATATTAATAACACAGACCGGTCCGATCCTTTTTATTTTGGCAACCTCACATTAAGAACTCCTCTGTATGCTCACTCAGAAGACACTGGTTTAAATTATCAGGTTGGACTATATACTGAAGTTGAACCGGTTAAAGGGTTGATTTACCGGGCACAAGTCAATGCTTCTGGCTATTACGGCAAAGGACAATCCTGGCACGAATCCTGGTGGGCAGAAGATCGCACTTATCCAAGCCAGCTCAGTAAAAACTTTATTTACGCGATTACACCTATTTTCGAGCAATTTATAACCTATAAAAATGCTATTGGCAAACATGATTTTTCTGTCATGGCTGGAAATCTTTGGTCGAGCTACAGCAAAGGTGGTAATATGGGAATTTTTGGTCAAGATATTGACGTTGCAATATTGAACGTGACAACAGCCGGTACACAACTTGTCATCAGAGACGATATCTGGAAAGCAGCCAGTCTGGCGTATTTTGGGCGCGTTAACTACCAGTTTAATAATAAATACTTATTAACTGCAAACTTTCGCGCCGATGCCTCTGCAAAATTTGCACCGGCTAACCGTTGGGCTACATTTCCATCAGTTTCGTTGGCCTGGAAGATGCACGAAGAAACATTTATTAAAAACCTGAATATTTTCGACCAGTTGAAAATGCGTGCCGGAACAGGTACTTCGGGTAGCGATAACATTGGTGAATTCAGATATCTTTCACGGGTATGGACCCGCAATGTATATGTTCCGTTTGGTGATGCCGGAACGCGTGCCCTTGGCGCCACAGTCCTAAATAATTCATCAAAAGATATTCGTTGGGAAACCACAAAAACAACTTCAGTTGGAGCAGATATGGCATTCCTTAATTACAGCCTTACTTTTTCGGCTGATTATTACCACAAAGAAACCTATGATATTTTGTATGAAATTCCACAGCCCATATCAATGGGTTACGGTAGCAATAGGACAAGCGGAAACGCCGTTGTAAACGCCGCATCCATGGAAAACAAAGGGATTGAACTCCAGATAGGTTACCGTTCAAAAATCGGGCAGGTCAATTATTGGGTAGATGCGAATTATACCAATAACAAAAACAATGTGATTTCTTTAGGCGAAGGATCATATATTGACGGAATTAACAGGACAGAGATCGGATATCCACTTGGTTATTTTTACGGGTATGTTGCCGATGGAATTTTTATGACACAAACTGAGTTAGATGCCGCAAATAATGCGGCGAAAGCTAAAGGCTGGCCAACTTATCAGGATAATGTTACGAGGGCAGGCGATGTGCGTTTTAAAGATATAGACGGAGATGGACGTGTTACTGATGAAGACCGTACTTACCTTGGAACACCGCACCCAAAACATCTGTATGGCTTGAACCTGAACCTTGATTATAAAGGATTCGACATGAATGTTCAATTGCAAGGAATAGGCGGTACAAAAATCTATTCACAATCTTATTCCTATTTACGTGGAGGTCAACAACTCTCGAATCAGCTTGCCTATGTGATCGACCGCTGGAAAAGCGAGGCAGAACCAGGTAATGGTATAGTACCAAGAATTGCAATGGGCGACCCTGCCCGAAATAACAGGTTCTCTACCCTGCTTTTGGATAATGGTAATTATTTGAAGATAAGGCAAATATCTTTAGGTTATACTATGCCTGGCGATTTTTCAAACAAAATAGGTATTGATAAAATAAGAACTTATGTCAGCGCTGATAATTATTTTACATTCAGTAAGACGAAATGGATATATGATCCTGAAGTTGGTGGTAGCAATATGAAACGGGGAGGTGAATGGCTTAGCAGACCAAGACCCAAATTGTTGATGTTTGGTGTTCAAATTAGTCTTTAAAAATCTAAAAAATTCGTATTATGAAAAAATATAATTATATAAAAAGCCTTGCACTACTAATCAGTACGACGATGATTACAGGCTCTTGTAGTGAAGAAATACTGAATTACCCTGATCCAAATGCCCGAAACACTGACACCTATTTCAACACTCCTGCAGAAATTGAACAGGGTGCTTTTGCAATATATTCTTCATTCCACCATAATAGTATGTTTGGATGGCAGTTGCCCGAGGTTTTTGATGTTATGGCCAACGAATCTGACGGAAGGCCCAGTTCTGCAGGTGAAGCAAACATACATTTATGCTGGCGTTACCAACATAATAATCAAACAGACGTGTTCTGGAAGTATTGGAGATTGTTGTACCGGATGATAATGCGTTCGAATCTGGTGATTTATAAAGGTGGCGAATATGTAGTAAAAAATGGAAACGATGAAAAAGTATCGTTTGCGCTTGGCGATGCCTATTTTTTAAGAGGATGGGCTTACAGCCAGCTTGCTTTTCATTGGGGCAGTGTACCTTTGAGAACATCGTTTACTCCTGAAGAAGGCGATAATGCCCGTGTCCCTGCACAACAAGTTTGGGATCAGGTCGAGGCCGATTTTAAACAGGCACAAAATCTTTTACCTGAATCATGGCCTGCAAATTTTGAAGGAAGAGCAACTAAAGGCGCTGCAACCGGTTTCCTCGGTAAGTTGTACCTGTACAACAAAAAATACGCTTTGGCTGATGCCGAATTTGCCAAAATGGATGGAAAATTCAAATTGCTCCCTAAAAATAAATGGGACTATAATCATGGCGAAACCAATGAATATAACGAGGAAAATGTATTTTCAATTATATTTTACGACGCCCCGGGAACAAATCAATGGGTTATGTTTGAGGACCCGGAAGATATGGATAATGCCGGAAGGCAAAACGCGCGTGCCCAGTTATATAGCTGGACGGACTGGTCTAACTGGGGATTTCAACCACGGCGTGTAGCTGACTTTCAATACAACGATGAAACCGGAATCCCTTTTGTTGACCCACGCGCGGCTCTTACCTTTTACGGCGGAACAATTGGTGATCAAACTTATGGTGACAATACCCAGGGGGGACCTCAGCCTTTCCCATTTGCTGAAAAAGGATATTGGTACAGGAAGGGTACCAATAAAGAAAACAAGCTGAGTGAAGGTGGAGTAAGAAGCGGTAATAATATCCGTTTAATGCGCTATGCCGATGTACTCCTGATGCGCGCCGAATGTAAGCTCGAAACCGGGGATATCCCAGCCTGTATATCATTCATCAATCAGGTCAGGAAACGTATCGCGGCTTTCGAATACATGGGTAGTTATGACAAGGCCCAGGCTTTCGAATTGCTGAAACGCGAAAGACAACTTGAGCTTATGGGCGAAATGCATCGCTACAACGACCTGAAACGTTGGGGTATTTTAAAGGAAACAATTAATGTCGAAACACAGGCGCTGTGGGGCACTCAAAATGTTCAGGACAAACATAACCTGTTCCCGGTACCACAGCAGGAATTAGATACCAATCCTGAATTTGGTTCAGTTGCCAATAGCTGGAACTAGCAGAAACTAATCAGTAATTATAAATAAAGTCGGGGAGTATAAGTTTATACTCCCTGGCTATTGTTTTGCCATTTCACTGATTCAGATATTTCAAATTAGATTTATGGCGGTTTTACTATGGTGTGTGGCTTGCAGGGAGAATGGAAAAAATGCCGGAAATTTGTCATCTTTCAAATATTGAATTGGGATTTTCAATTAAAATCGAAATCAAATCGGGATTGGTTATTGCCCGGGCCATATTTGGGGGCAGAAAAATCACATTCTTTCGCAGCGAAGTTATCAGGTAACGGATGTACGAAGTCCTTCCGGTTCCGGGTTTTCCGTGCAAAAGAACAAGTCCTTTGTCGTTTTTCCGCGAAAGCCGTTTCATAACGGTTTGGTGTATTTCCCTGAAATCGTTTTTGTAGTTGTCTTCAATGCTCAGGTTTGGTAATGGTTAGCGATTTGGTTTCAATTCCATTTCTGTTTACCATCAGCAGCGAAATCTCGGGCTTGCGTTTCGATTTCCGTATTTTAAACTTTCTGATTTCCCTGATAATTCCTTCCACTTTCGCCATTCCTGTGTTTCGGAAAAGAAACCTGACGATTGAATTTTGCGTGTCGAAATCAATAAGCAAATCTTCGTAAACAATGTAAAAAATATCGTCTAACATTCATTCTTTATTCTGGCCCCCAGGATGTAAGTGTATCCCTCCGATTCCAAATATTCAATGTTGTCTGTGTTTAGCAATCCGGAATCAGCAACCACGACAGGTTTGGAGAGGTTAAATCTTTTTTCGAACTTTTTAACAAATGGAGCCAGGGTGTGCCCTTCATAAATCCCGCCCTCATAAATATCATAGCCAATAGGAAAGCCCGATGCGCTGACAAGCAATCCAAGATATATCTGAGGATACTGATGTTTTCCGACTTTTGAAAACCCTGTTTGCCGGAGATCGTCACCGTCAGATGCCTCAAAATGCAGGGTAGTCATATCGTAAAACACTATCCCGATATGGCCGTTTTGGACTTTTAGTGTATGCGAAAAAGCTATTTGCTCCACTTCCTGTTTGTAAATGCCCTGAAGTTTGTCCAGGAACCGGTAAACAGCATCTTTCTTGATTCTTGTACCTTGGTAGCGTAACAAGTAATCAATGGTTTTGAGTTTGCTGCCAGGATTGACAAGACGGGTTATCACCAAATGGCGGAACAGTTCCTCCGGAATAACCGAAAAACCTATCCCGTCGTATATTTTCCCCAGTATTAGTTCTGGTCCTACTATGCGTACCTGATTATTAGAGAAAGTTGATACGAAGCTTTCAATAAAGCAATCGTCCTTAGAAACAAACAGACCAGACTGTTTCTCAAGCTTTGACATCTCAAACCGGGCTATTTCCTTAAGAGTGGCTATTTCTTGCACCGAACGACCGCAACCAATACTTTTCAAAACTCTGTATTTGCCACGGCTTTTCAAAATAATCTGGATACTGACCGACCCAGAACGGTTATTAACTTCACGGATATACATAACATAATGCTTGCAACACCCAAATTTAAAAATCAATCATTGATTATCAAACACTTACAGGCGTATTTTTGGGTGTTGCGAAATACAGGAAAAAGCTGACTTACAATTGTTTTATGAATTGAAAGTCAGCCTCGAAGACTTTTTAGTTTGCAGGCGCCAAATCTATATGCTGCAAAGTAAAAAGCGAATAGTAACGGGTATTATTTTTTTAACAGTTTTAAAGTTTCATTAAAATCGCCATTTACCACTTTAACAAAATAAACCCCCGGATTAAATTGCGACAAATCGATTTCAAAAGTTTGCTTACCAGTTGCAAATGAATCCGAAACACATTCTTTTATCAGTTTTCCTTCAGTTGAAAAAATCTTAATATCAACGTTGGCGCCAATTTCTGTTAAAATGTCGATATAAACCTTTTCTGTGGCAGGGTTTGGATAAAGGTTTACGTTTCTCCCTTCAAAATTAATCTGAGAATTTGACACCGGAAATGACTTTAATTCAGCAACCTGCGGAATTGTGGTTTCCATATTTTCAACATTATCAACTGACAAGGCATAAAACCGGTACGAGTTTTTTTCGGTTGTAGAAACTTTCTCCCACAAGGTTAAATGGTCCGTTATTTACTGATGCAAAAAATAAAAACCGGTTCAGTCCCGAACCCTGAGTATTATCTGTTGAATTACATGAAACTATAATTTTTTCGTTGCCCCCGGAATAATTAATCGGGTTCATTACCGTTTTTGGCGCAATCATATCAATGATATTGGTCCATGTATTTGTTCGTATCGGAGGGTTCATGTCGAAAATAATGGTTGCCGCATTTTCAATTTTTGTGCCCGATGGCAGGTCTTTTTTAATATTAACTGAAAAAGTCACAAATCCTTCGCCTTCGGGAGGGGTAATGTTTGGCGGCAATTCGATTCCTTCGATATCCCATTTAATGATATTGCCGTTACGTTCCATTTTCCATTTATAGTTTGGCCCTGAATGACTGGTTGGGCCAAATTTTACTGTTTCGGGATTGAAAACAGCCGGAATTGTATCCATAATCTGAACGCGGTATGCCGGAGCTGTTGCTTCCTTCAGGTTTTCGAAAAAGATGGTGTAATTCATTTTGGTAATGGAAGCGATAAAATTTTCATCGCCATATCCTTTAGGCCCGATAATTTCGTTGGGATCCCACGAACTGACAAGTTTTCCTTCAATGTTTTTGCCACTGGCGACTTTTTCCTCCACTCCATACAATCCCACTTCTTTATAAAACCAGTGAAATAATCGTCTCCTCAGCGAATCCTTGATTTTATGCACAGCTTCAGCTCCTTCACCTATTTTGAACAAAACTTTTGTAACAGGATTGGTATCTGATATTTTTTTTACGGTATATTTTGAGACATGTCGCAAAGTGGTTACGGTTTTTCCATATTGCTGCTTCTCGGTTTTCAGTTGGTTTACCGTGAGGCCAAGCCCCCGGGCATACTCTTCCTTCTCCTTCTGGTCCAAATCAACTGCCTGACCGACCTGGTCAACGATAAAATCCACCGCTTCATCTTCTGCCACGTGGCCGAAAAATCCGCCAAGTGTGAGGGTAACCATGTTTTCAGAAGCGCTTTTTAGCGACCCGGGCAGGCCATAAACCGTGACATCAAACGAATAATGTTCATTAGGTTCAAGGTAGGGAATAAAAAACGCCTGGGTTAAATCGTTGGGGTCGCCCAACGAATCAACAGGAAAAACTTCAACTCCGCCATTGTAGGGTAAACTCACTTGTTTAAACCGGATATCTTCCGAAACTGCCATGGTAAGAAAAACCGGATTTGTCCTTGTATCAGTTACATTATAAATATGAATGGTGAACGGGTTTGGCGCGCCAACCCTAACGTCGGGGCGGCCAATCATATCTACCAAAATGTTTGATTTCACCGGTACAGAGCCATCGCCGGAACTGATTACGAAATCGCCGAATTCGCTCAACATCGAAGCAGGCTCGCCCCATCGGCCAATGGTAATGGTATTGACGACAGTGTCGAGTACAGCAAATTCGCCCACCGAAACCACTTCCCAGGTTTCTCCTTTGTCAGTGCTTCGGTAAATTTTCAGGTTTTTCTCTTTTTGCCCGTTCAGCAAGGCTTCATCATAATAAAGTTTAAGGGTGAAGCTTTTAACTTTTCCTGTTCCCTCGGGATTTATCCGCCACCACCGTTTTACCGTGCCGGGCAGGCCCGGATAGGCTTGATTGTTAAATACAGTAACCTCAACTCTTTCAATCCGGTCGCTCCATTCTCTTAATTCATAATCGGCAAACATGCCATCCTGTGCGGTAAATGAACGGTTACTCCATGCATTGTTGACCCGGTGGTAGCGGTTCATTTTCCCATGGTTGATTAGTTTTGCCTGTTCTGCACGAACATATACAGGCGATGTTAAAATTTTGTTCAGCAGGTTAAGGGTTCCGCCATTAGTAATTTCCAGATCAGCATAAACATCCAACTTTCCCGAAATATTCACTTCGTTTTTAATCACTACTTTACCTCCCGGTTTATCACTGTTTTCGGCTTGCTGTATATACACATCGCCATCGTAATTTCCTTCAAGTGTAATTATTTTACCGTTTGTAACCGGAGAAACCCTTGTAATACCTGTTGAACCGTGGTTTTTGATATTTCCGTAAACCATCAGGTTCATTGGCCGTGGTGCAAATTTTACACTTCTAACCCGTACCGAATCTTTGTTTAAATCGGCGTAATTGGTGAAATCTCCATCCACAATCAGTTTAACCCGGTTTGCATAACCGCTTACTTTTGCATTACTGCCGAGTGAAAGGTTTCCTTTCACTGTAAGATCCTTCAGAAATGCATACGAAGCGCTTTTTATCCCTGCATTTCCATAAATGGTGCCGCCTAAAAGCGAGTTATCAATATTGATAATCCCGTTTCCAGCGAAAACAACCGGGATTACCAATTCTGAATTTGAATATGCCGTTCCGTAATAACTGTCGTAACGAATACTGTCAGCCATTAAATTCAGAATGAAATTATTCATATTCAGTTTTTTTGCCGTTTGTGAAACCGATGAACCGACATAAGCATTTTTAAAATGAATATCTGATTTGGCTTCCAGAAATTCATCTTCCATGTTTAAATTTACTCTTGTTGCTTCGGTGGAACCCGAACCTGAAATTTGCTGTTTTTGCCCCACAAAATTTAAATTCCGGGGTTTTAAAATCCCATTGTTTTCAAGGTTTCCTGACAGCCAGATATCGAAATAATTATTGTAATCGATGATTTCACCATTGTTGACAAAGTTTCCGGAGATGTTTAGGTACGACAAACTGCCACTGTTTTTCTCGCGTATAATTTTTCCCCCTTTGTTTACCGTCAGATTTTTCATGTAGTAATTGACGCTGCTATAACTCCCACCGTTGGCCGTTACGGTTGAAGTAATTATTACATTGTCAGTTTTTGTGGGAACAACACCCCCTGTCCAGGTGGTTTTATCGCTCCATTTGCCTCCCTGGGCAGTTGAAGTAATATCGGCAGACATTGCCATTTGACTTCCAAGTAAAAGAGTGGTTAACAGGCATAAAATGCTAAATCTGGATTTTAATTCTTTCATTGGGTTTGATTTGATTTAATTACTAAATAAATTGACTGGTTTTGCAGGGTAAAAATACCGTAATCAACAGAATAGGAATTATCATTAGGTAAAAAGTTTGTTCATAAGGTAAAATATATGCTTTTAAAACTTGTTTTTTCTGATTCTGGCATAGAATTCAAGTTCTGTCAGCATAAAAATTTTCTTCACCTATTAAGTTGGGGCTTGAATTAATGTGCCATCAGATTTGTAGCTTCTGTGATAATTTTTCTGATTTGCAGTTCGGTTTTACCTAAACCTTTTAACAGATGTTTGTTGTCTTCAAGCTGACTGCACAAAACAATATTTTTTTCGAGCAGGAATTGTTTTTCTTTTTTGGTGAGCGATATAAGGGAAGTTACCGGATGAAAACCGGTTTTGTCAATCCAGTATTTCAGCCCGGTTTCGTCCGGATAATCCCACGAAATCATCAGCAATCCGGCACAACTGCCATACTGAATGGCATCTTCGCTAAACCTGGTATTGGTAACCACACCGCCACGGTAATTCAGGTTGGTTCCGTATTGTTCTTCCCAGGCAGCTTTAACATCAAGAAATCTCGAATTGATATAAAGTGGTACCTGTACACCGCTTTTTGTACTGTTGTCAAGGTGAAATTTACATTCAATCATCATCATTTCACCGGGTTTGCGTGCAACCACATCCACTTCGTGCTGCACACATTTTCCCTTCACCATCACTCCGGTTTGCACTTCGTAACCTTTTGATTCAAAAATCTTTCCTATAAAAACCTCGAATGGGTAACCGGTTGGCCCCATTTCCATGATGGCATTTTTCAGGCTGTAACGGCTTGCATTTCTGTACGATTCCTTTTTTAGAAGATCAAAAGCAAGCTGGTAAATCTTTTTTGTTGAAATCCCATCATAAATGCAGGCTTCAACTTGTTTCGCTATTTTGTCGGATACTACTTCACCGGCTCCTGAGAACCGCAAAGCCTGCTTTATTTTTTCAAGGTCGAATGTTACTTTTTCACCGTTTCTTTTTACTACTCTGATTGTCATAGCTGGTTTGTTTTTGCCAAAGATAAGCGGTGTTCAATTAAAATAGGATTCAGGTTTAATTAAAATATCAGTGTGTAAAGTTTTTAATTCAAATGTAGTTTTCCAGGTTTTTTTCTGCGGCCGGCCAGTTTTTCAGATAGCCGGTTGCCGCTTACGTTTCGAAGATTATTTTCTGCCTGTTCGGCGCTGATAAACGATATGGGATATTTGAACTTAACCACCGGATTTTACTTTCTTTCTTCAAACCGTTTCATAATTTCCCGCCAGGTTGTCATTTTAATATCGTTGTCCTTGAAATACTGCAAAATAACCGGGTCTGAAAACATTTTGGCTTCCCATATTCTTTGCTGCCATGAGCCTGTGATTCTTTTCAGGTTATCAGTTGCGATTGACGGGTGAAAAAGGATTTCCGTCAAACCGGGTTTCAGGGATTTTACAAGTATCATAAAATTAGCCAGTTTATCCACGTAACTGTTTCCGTCGGGGACACTGGTAAAATTGTCGAGTTTTGGCAGCGGGTATTTTTCAAGGTATTCAATCATTTCGTCGTTAATGGGGTAGCCTGAAGCCCTGTAATGTTTGGCCACTTCCTTGTTCGACAAGCCGATGGCATTAGCCGGGATGTTGTATTTTACATCGGATTCGAAAAAAACTTTGGCGTATTCCGGAAAAATTTCAAAAAGAATTTTAAAAGTTGAGCTGGTGACTTTCCGTCACCTGCTCAATAAAAGCTGGATCATAGTAGTATTCACCAGCCGACAACGAAAGTCAGCAGGTGAACTGCACCGCGGTTGTGCTTGAGAACCATTCTGAAACGCAGTCAAAATTATATTACAATCAGCCAACAAATGTTTGGCTAAAGTTTTTTAACCGTTATTTTGATGGATTATTGATTCGATTTGTATTTTTATATTTCAGTCAAATCAGATAATTAATGGTATAATGAAGAACATAAAAGCTGTAATTTTCGATATGGACGGGGTTTTGGTTGACTCTGAACCTTTTCATTATGAAAACGAAAACCGGATGTTTCAAAAACTGGGGCTTGATATTTCGGATGAGGAACACAACCATTTCACCGGAGTGGCAACCGATGTAATGTGGCTGCAAATCAGCGAAACCCGGGATTTGCCGCATTCAGTTGCCGAATTAACCAAACTAACCGTTCTTGAAAGCAATAACTATTTTGGTTCCCTCGAAAAAATTGGGCCGCTTCCCGGATTGGTTGATTTACTCGAAAAACTAATTGCAGCAGGAATTCCACTGGCGGTGGCAACCTCATCGGATGCTGTGACCATGCAAACCATTCTGGAGAAATCGGGGTTGAGAAAATATTTCAGGGTTACAGTTTGCCGCGATGATGTGGCAAAAAGCAAACCCGAACCCGATGTTTTTTTACTTGCGGCCAGGTTGCTTGGTGCGGCTCCTGAAAATTGTGTGGTTTTTGAAGACTCAAAAAACGGTATCAAAGCCGCCAAAGCCGCCGGAATGTTTTGCATCGCATATAGCGGGGCAAATTCAGGGGAACAGGACAGGAGACTGGCCGATATGTGCATTGAGTACTATGATAAACTGAAAACTTTGGGCTGGAACTGGTTTTAAAACTGAGAATTAAGGGTGAATATCAATTTTAGGCAAAATATTAAAAAACCGATTTAAAAATTTGCTATGAACAACGGGGAAACAATTAAATACCGAAAAATGACAAGCGCTTACTATTTGTTCGGAAAAAATGGGCTTAATTTTATCGTACCTGATGGACAATAAAAGAGCCCGTCACGAAGTTCAAAAAATAGTTTTAAAATCGAATTTTATCCCCCGTAGTTCGAGCGGGCAATTTTTTTATTTTTGCTAAACCGGTTTAATATTAAATGAATTCAAAACATATTCTTGAAGAATTGATAAATCGTTACACTCATCTGAAACATCTGCAAATGACTGTTTTAAATACGGTTGAGGCGATTGTAAAAACATTCAGGAACAGGGGTAAAGTGCTGGTTTGCGGCAATGGCGGCAGTTGTTCCGATGCCGACCATATTGTTGGCGAACTGATGAAAAGTTTCGAAGGCCAGCGCCCGACCGAAAAATCGCTCCAAGAGAAACTAAAGGAACTCTCGCCTGAACGCGGAAAACTCTTGGCCGAAAAGCTGCAGCAGGGGCTTCCGGCCATATCGCTTACTGCGCACAACGCACTGATTACTGCCATTACCAATGATATCGGGGGCGAAATGATTT
>WTWZ01000070.1 GCA_009773765.1 Prolixibacteraceae bacterium
GGATGGCATTGAAACCACTGGCTTTCATCAGTTCAACGCGGCGCTCTTCGGCTCTGTCGTACGCAGCAGCTCCCAGCGGGCCATTGTCGTGGTGCATGCAACCGCCTTTCAAAAGAGTCGGAACTCCGTTCAGTAAAAATCCCTTTTCAACACTGAATTCAATACTGCGGATGCCAAATGTTTCTTCCACTAAATCAAGCAACTTTCCTTTTTCATCCTGAATTTCAATAACTGCAGTGTATAAATTTGGATTTTCGGTTGACCATAATTCGGGCGATTCAATTTGAACAGATTGTATTTCAGACAATTCGGTTGCAGCGTTCATTTGCTGGCTGCTTTGCGTTTTGGCAATTTCAATTCCTGAACCTTTCAAAATTCTGGTAACAACCTGAAGCGATCGGTTTTCGCTGGTTTCATTTTTAATTTGAGTTTGAATATTTACTGTTGCTCTTTCTTTTGAAACTTCGGGAGTTGTAATTGAAACTCCCCATGTTTTAACGCAAACCGGTTCAGTAACATTCAGCCAGACATGCCGGTAAATGCCCGAACCGGAATACCAACGACTGTTTCGTCCTTCGTTTTTCACCTGAACAGCAATGACATTTTTTTCACCGGTTTTAACAAGTTCAGTGATGTCGTATTCAAAAGCAGTGTAACCGTAAGGATGATTTCCAAGATGTTGCCCGTTCAGCCAAACTTCGGAGTTCATGTAAACGCCTTCAAAATAAACCGAAAGTTTTTTGCCTGACCAATCTTTGGCCACTTCGAATGTTTTCCGATACCAACTTGTGCCGCCAACATAATAACCGGTATTGATTCCGCCAATTGCGGCAGAATCGATGGGGGAATTTGTTCCGGGAATATCTTCAATACTCCAGTCGTGGGGCAAATGCAGCGTTCGCCATGCAGAATCATTAAAATCAGCAATATATCCGTTTTTAACTTCGCCGCGGTGAAATTTCCAGTCAAAATTGAAAAGGATTTTTTGTCGGGGATTTGCTTCAGATTTAAACATTGCGAATCCACAAATTAACACTGTGATTAAAACAGTAATAAAAGGTTTTGATAAATCAGGTTTCATAATTGGTTCAATTTTGGAGGCAATTTAACCATTAAATTTCATTTGGGCAAAATTCAGGATGTAACCGGCGAGTCCAGTAAAACCAACATGGAAGCATAAATTTCTTTGGCAGCGGAAACATCAATAACTGCTAAAAAAAGAGCGTCGGCAAAAATCTGGCTTTTTGATTTCACTTTTATATCGATTGAGCTTGTTCAATAATAATAAAAAATGTGGCATAAATTCAGGTGGCGCGTCAGGGTGTCGCGGATTGTATCCGCGATTAATAAAACTGCGGTTACAAACCGCCGCACCCTGCAACCGCAATTCCTTTCGGCGGTTACAAACCCCTGCGCCCGGGTGTAAACAAAACTCATTTAAAAACGTTATTTTAGCGGTTTAACAACAGATTAAAAACATGTTTCAAGAAAAAGCTGAAATCAAATCTACAATCCATATTTTGAAAGAAGAAGTCCTGAACGATTATTATATTGCCTGTTTAAGCCGCCATCTCAGTTTGTTAGGTAGGCGCGAAGTACACAACGGCCGCGCCCATTTCGGCATTTTTGGCGATGGAAAGGAGGTTGCACAGATTGCCTACGCAAAAACCTTCAAAAAGGGCGACTGGCGCTCTGGGTACTACCGCGATCAGACTTTTATGCTTTACCTTGGATTACTGCAGCCCGAAGAGTTTTTTGCCATGATTTACGGCGACACGGATATCGAATTCAACCCTTCGACCGTTGGCCGCAATTTCAACAACCATTTCAGCACCCGAAACATTGATGAAAACGGTGAAATAAAAAACCTCGTTGAACATTACAACTCAGCTTCCGATATTTCTTCAACTGCCGGACAAATGCCGCGTTTGCTGGGATTGGCGCAGGCTTCGAAAATAGTACGCAACAATCCTTCGCTTAAAAAACAGCTCAAAAACAATGTTAACGGAAACGAAGTGGCTTTTGGGATGATTGGCGATGCAAGCACTTCGGAAGGGATTTTCTTTGAAACAATAAACGCTGCAGGAGTTATGCAGGTGCCAATGGTGGTTGCGGTTTACGACGATGGGTTTGGAATCAGCGTACCTGTCGAACTTCAAACCACAAAATCGAGTATTTCGGAAGCTTTAAAAGGGTTTCAGAAAGAGGAAAATTCAAATGGTATTGATATTTACACCTGCAAAGGCTGGGACTACCCCGATCTTTTAAAAACCTTTGCTGAAGGAGTTTCCAAATGCAGAAAAACACACGTTCCTGCAGTTTTTCATATAACAGAACTAACACAGCCGCTGGGGCATTCCACTTCCGGGTCGCACGAACGTTACAAAACAAAAGAAAGGCTTGAATGGGAAAAAGAATTCGATGGAATTGAACAATTTAAAAGGTGGTTACTGGAAAAAGCAAAAGTGGATATCGAATCTCTTGAAAAAGTTGAGAAAAAAGCTGAAAAACTGGCAAAGGAAGCACGTGACAATGCCTGGCAGAACTACATTAATGGCTTTAAAAATGAGCAGGATGATTTACGAAAAATCATTATAGAAATTGAAAATAAAATTGGCCTCCCAACATACACATTATCCGATTTTGAAAAAATTACGCAAAAAACGTTCCCCACCCGGCGCTCATATTTGAGCTTTGCCAAAGGGCTTTCTCTTAAAATTCACCTGAAAAAAGAGGTTGAAAACGACCGGGAAGAATTGAAGGAGTGGATAAAACTATTTGAGGAAAAAAGCGCCGAATTTTATAACAAACAACTTTACCGCAACGGTGTCGATTCAACGCTGAACGTGGTCGGAGTACCCGTAGAATATGAGGAAAATGCCCACGATGTAAATGGCTCCGAAATCATTAGCAAAAACTTTGATGTTCTTTTTCACAAATATCCTACGCTTGTAACTTTCGGCCAGGACACCGGAAAACTTGGCGATGTAAACCAGGGGGAATGCAGAAAAAATACGGCGCCGACCGTGTTTCGGATGCCGGAATCCGCGAAGCTACGATTATTGGGCAGGGAATTGGCCTGGCATTGAGGGGATTTCGCCCCATTGCTGAAATTCAATATCTGGATTATGTAATTTATGCGCTGTCGCAACTCAGCGACGACCTGGCCACGTTGCAATACCGCACTCATGGAAAACAGGCGGCGCCGTTGATAATTCGCACACGCGGCCACCAGTTGCAGGGAATCTGGCACGCAGGTTCGCCTATGCAAATGTTGCTGGGGTCGGTGCGCGGAATTTATTTATGCGTACCCAGAAACTTGACTCAGGCCGCAGGGTTTTACAATACTTTGCTCGAAGGAAATGATCCGGCGCTGGTGATTGAACCACTGAAAGGTTACAACGTTAAGGAAAAAATGCCGGCGAATATCGGTATATATAAAATACCGCTGGGTGTTCCTGAAATTTTGAGAACTGGCACTGATATAACCATTGTAACTTACGGCTGGAACTCTCACCACGCAATCAAAGCAGCCCGTTTACTTGCCAGGTTTAAAGGAATTTCGGCTGAAGTAATTGATGTGCAAACTTTGATGCCTTTCGATATCAATCAAATCATATTGGAATCTGTTAAAAAAACCAATAAAGTACTTTTTGTTGACGAAGATTATCCGGGAGGCGCTTCAGCTTACATGATGCAAAAAGTAATTGAAGAACAAAAAGCTTTCGACTATATCGACACTGCGCCGCGCACGCTTTCTGCCATGGAACACCGCCCCGCTTATGGAATCGACGGCGAATATTTTTCGAAACCCAACGTGGAAAAGATTTTCAGAAAAGCTTACGAAATGATGCGCGAAACAGACTCTTACAGATTTCCGGAATTATAATTCAGGCATTTGCCCGCCAACGTGTTCCCTCCATTTTTTCCATTTCCCGCTTCGCACAGCGCCTGCCGGGGTCATTCCTGTTCCGGCAGGAGAAATTCGTACTGAAACAAATTCTGAAGTTTAATTAAAATTGCCCGCATAATTTTTCCGCCATTTTCAGCAACGCGGATGCCGCGCCACGGAATGAAATTTATTTGAAACCTGAATTTTTCCCCCGGCCAATTGCCGTATTTTATTTACCCCGTTTTCCGGTTTAGCCTGCGGGCAAAGGCATGAAGGCGGCGGATGGCTTCGAGCAGGTCGGATTCAAATCTGAAAATGGCAATCCGCATTTCGTCATTTTCCGATAATCTCTGGCTTAAATACAAACGGGTTTGAATAAGTTTTTCCTTGAATTCTTCTTTGGTTACCGGAAAATCAGAGATGGCAGGATCACTGTTATGAAAATTTTTAAGGGCCAGATGAAATGATTGTGCGGCAATTTCATACAATGCACTAAGTTTTTCAATTGCAACTTTACTGGGCACAAACCCGTTTTTGATGCGGTGATTGGCAGCATCAACCATATCGGTGGTAATTATATCTGAAGTTGATTCGATAATATTCACAGCTTCAATTTGTCCTTCAAGGCGTTCAGCCTGTATTCTGGTTAAATTTTCGGCTTGTATCTGTTGCAAAAACTGAATAACTTCAGCATATCCCTTGTCAATTTTATCGTCCCTGTTCCTTAACCTTAACAAGTCAGTGTCGTTCCCTGTCATTGCGGTGTGCATTCCCCGTTCAATAATCAGCATTAAATGTTCTCCCAACCTGAAAATGGATAATTTCGACATATCGAGCGCAATAGAACTGTCTTTAAGGTAAAAACGATGTAATTCAGGAAACAGTTTTTTCCCTTCTTTTTTCGGGTCCGGAACAAGAAACATTACAAGTTTCGCAACAGGGTTCACAATCCCGATAAACAGTAAAGTTATCCCCAGGTTAAAAATGGTGTGGGCATTGGCAATTTGCCTTGCTTTGTCGGCGCCTGTGATTAATTCAACCAGATGGGCAAAGTCGTCAATAAAAAAGTACCACACCCCAACCCCCAGAACATTGAACAAAACATGGGAAATGGCCACCCGCATTGCAGCCCGCGGTTTTCCCAAAGCCGATAAAACTGCGGTAACACAGGTGCCAATGTTTGCCCCCAGCACAATGGCAATTCCTTCAGTAACACCTATTAATCCCTGCGAAGCCATGATAATTACAATTCCTGTGGTTGCGGCCGAACTTTGGACCACGGCAGTAAACACCAACCCAATCAGGATACCCCATAAGTTAAATTTCCAGCCTTTCATCAAATCGATAAAAGGCCCGTATGTTTTTAGCGGTTCTGTGGCCCCGGCCATTAAATTCATGCCCAGAAAAACCAGCCCAAGTCCTAAAATTATGTTTCCTGAATCTTTGAACGCTTTTTTATTGCTTGCCACGGAAAGCAGAAAACCAAGAGCAACCATGATCCATGCTGCATTTGTAATTTTAAAAGCAATAATCTGCGCGGTAATTGTTGACCCGATGTTGGCGCCAAGAATCAGCCCGAGGGTACTTTGAAAAGTAAGCAATCCTGCCGATACAAAACCAACTGCCAAAACTGTGGTAACCGATGAAGATTGTGTGGCTGCGGTAATTCCGGTGCCGGCAAGCAATGATGTCCAACGGTTTCTGGTCATCCTCTTCAGAAAAAATTTCATCCGGTTGCCCGCTGCCGATTTCAAAGCCCCGGTCATTACATTCAGTCCGTGCAGAAAAATGGCCAATCCGCCAAGCACCAGTATTACCAGCATTCCCCAGTTCATTTCGAAAAAGTTTGAGGCTAAATTAATAAGAATGGCTGATTAATTTTCAGGTGTAACAAAATTAAGCCAGGAACTATTTTCCAGGTAATCTTCTGCGGCTTCGGTTTGGTTGTTAAATGAAAAAGTGGCCATTAATTTGGAAATTTCCTGCTGAAGCATTGTAATTCCGCCGTCAATCAAATCTTTCCTGTAACCTTTGTTTGCCAGTTCAATAACCTGGTTTAAAGAAATCACCCGGCCAACCACCCGGCCCAGTTCAACCAGCTTTCTCTGCGAAATCTGAAAATCGAGATCAAAACAGACGAGGTCTTTTACATATTCTGCAGCCTTATTGGTCAGGTCATATTCAGCTAAAAACCGGTAAAGGTTGTTTTCTTTGATCCGCTTCATCAGTTTAATCAGTCCTTCCGAAATTTGTGCATACAAAATATCATTCGAGCCTTCAAAAATCTGGAATGGCCTGCTGTCGGCTGTTCCCCTGCCTCCAATGTGGCTTATCTGGTAGGCTTTTGCACCTACCAACTGCACCAACGACTGAGCGGCTTCCTGCATTAAATCGGTTACCACGCTTTTAACGGCGTTGGCTTCCATGCCATGAGGGACCAAATCCACATCAATTCCGGCTTTCCTGCTGCTGTTGGCACACATTGCTGAACAAACGGTATATGATGCCTGTAGTTTTGATAAACGCTGCTGGACCTGGTCGTAACCAAACAGTCTATTTCCGCCGACAAATCGCTGCCGGCAGTGCGCGATGGCCTCGTCTAACATTCGCTGAATAAACCCCATCGCCATTCCGGGGAACTGCATCCGGCTTCTGTGCAATAAATCGAGCATAAGTTTAACACCGGTTGAATGTGGCTGCAATTTATGCATTGCCGGAATTTTGACATCAATCCGGTTTCTGCCATAAGGAATCATGTAAAGGCCAAGATTTTCGTAAAACTCCTCGACAACAATTTGCTGGCCCGGGGCATTTACATCGCAAACAAAAAAGTCGATATCGCGCTGTAAATTTCCTGTTTCGGTTTTTTGCCGTGCAGTCAGCAACCAAAATTCAGCCCAGCCAGTTAATCCTGCCCAGTGTTTTTCTCCTTTTAGATAGAAATAATCGCCGCCCTGGGTGAATGAAGTTTGCATATTTAATGCATCGCTGCCATAACCGGGCTCGGTAATCATTAATCCGCCCATGGTTTTTTCTTCAAGAAAACGCCTGAACACCCCGGCTTTTACCTTCTCGTGCCCATATTTTCCTACGGGTTGCAAAAATAAGGCAGAGTTTATTCCAAAAGTGAGCGACAACGCCAGCGACTCATAAGAAGCTGCGGCAAGCAGCGCAATATTTTCGTGCATTAAACCGCCACGTCCGCCATATTGTTTTGGAATGCCAACTGACAACGGATTTACCGACATAATTTCGCGCAATGCAAAGGGTGGCAGCCCCCTTTTCAAACTTAACTGATTAACATCGGCCCTGTCATGAAAAACCAGTTTCATTTTAGCTTTTAATGCGTCCATAAAATCTGAAAAAGGGGGGATTTCGTTTTGCTGATTTGCGGTTTCAGGAGTTATTGCGGCCTCAGAATAATTCATTACAAAAATTTTAATTTCTTTAACTAATACAATAGCTGCGTTTAAAGGGTTTTTTACGGTCAAAAACTATTCAAACAAGAGCTTTGCAATAATGTTCGGCAAAAATGAAATTTAATGTGTATTTTGAGTTTTATTAACAAAAAACCCGCCCGATTGCTTTCCATCAAAAAGTTGGATTTTGATTCTGGTTTTATACATCCGGTTTGCCTGATACGGCAACTGCACTTCTCACTTCGTTCAAAATGGCTTTTTTGGTTTTCACCCCGACAATACGCCCCACCTCCGCTCCATTTTTAAAAATCAGCATGGTTGGAATATTGCGTACCTTGTATTTTCGTGCCAAATCCTGGTTGTAATCGACATTTACTTTTCCGACAACAATATGGGTTTCAGTTTCAGCAATTTCGTTTAAAGTAGGCGCAATAATTTTACACGGGCCGCACCAGGGCGCCCAGAAATCGACAAGCAAAACTTCCTTTTTCAGCGCCAGTTTAAAATTTTTATTACCGAGTGTGATAATTTTTTTGCTGGTTTCAACTGGCTTTGCATTTTTCATGCGGAAATAATTAACGGTGATAAACATGACCACCAGGGCCATAACCACCAGAATAATGATAAGAGTAGTTGACATGGATTTTTGTTTATTTGCATGCAAAGCTAATCCTGATTTTGAATTAACAATGGTTTAACTCTTTTGGCCACGTATATATTCAACAGTGCTTAACGCCGTAATTGTGCCTTCGTTTAAAATTAGTGTCGAAAGTTTGGCGCAGGAAGTGTAAATTCCGGCGGTTAAACCTGCTGTACCTACGCCAATAATAATTATGAAAGTTTCGCTGCAAAAGCAAAAAAAGCTGATGTCGAAATTACTTTCAGGGCAGGTACCGGAATGGTGCATTGCTACCCGCTTCTGGCGCCCATGTTTCCCGAAGTAACCGAAGCAAAGAATGAAATAGTGGAATTTATCAGGCAGAATTTAAAAACAAACTGATAAGATTGATTTGACCACTCTTTCAGATTTTTTGTTTTTAAACTTAGAAATTTCCAATTTCATCTTTGTATTTTAACATTCTGACATTCATCCATTATAGCATTCATATATTGTCTTTCGCCGTTCATCTTTAAATTTCACCTGTTCACCTTAAATATTTGGTTTATTCCGAAAATATTCAGGAAATTTATAGTGTCAGAAAACAAAAACAGAAAACAATTACAATGAAAACAACAACTATTTTAACCATGATGTTATTAACAGTCATTACCTTGATGACTGCCGGCGCCTCAAAAGCCATGAGCGCAATCACCGTTTCGGACCAGGGCCGCATTTGCGGCCGCATCAGCGAATTTATAACCGGGCAGTTGCTGGCCCTTGCTTCGGTTGAACTCTTTTCTTCCATCGACTCAACACTGGTGGTGGGAACCCTGACCAACAACAAGGGCGAGTTCAGCTTTTCGATGCTAAAACCCGGAGATTATTTCCTTGTCGTAAGAATGGAAGGTTTTGCCGCTTTGCAGGTTCAGTCCGTTACCGTTCGCAAAGACAATGTCAAAGTGGAACTTAGCGAGATTCAACTTTCCCGCACTCCGCGTAAGTCGGCTAAAAACCAACCGGCCAAACATGTAACTTATGTCAGGTCGAACTGGTAACCCTTTTGTACAACCGTTAATTTTATTTCAACAAAAACCTGAAAAAATGAAACAATTTTTTATCTCCGCATCGGGCCTCGATGCCCGTGGCGTTGGCCCACGAATCATGCTCGCCACCGCGCCCGTGTTGGCTGCTGCCATTTTTTTCGAAATCAAATCAGCGCCGTTTACCGGAATTGTACCCGGGAAAAGCTCTGAAGCGATTATTATTGGCTGGATTTGGCTGATTATTGGTATTGCTGCTTTTGCCGCCACAATGGCCCAGTTTATTTCCAACTTTCCGAAAGGAGAACTGATTACCACCGGAATGTTTGCCTGTTCGAGAAACCCGATTTACTCGTGCTGGATAATTTTTATACTTCCTGCCACCGGGATGATTTGCAACAACTGGATTTTTTTCGCCGCAGCCCTTGTTATGGGCATTGCAACTGCTTTTTTGGTGAGGGAGGAAGAGGCACAGTTGCTGAAATGTTTTGGACGAAAATATTATGAATACAAAAAAAGGGTTGGGTTAATTTTTAGTTTTCCGTTAAAAAGCAAAAACGCTTTTTAAATTGAATTGCATGGAAAAATTTAAAAATCGAATTGTTGAGAAACAACCCTGCTGAACAGGTTCTCAAGACATTTGTTGAAGCATTTTCTGATTATGAAGTGCCAATTCAGATGCCTTTCGAAAAATTTATTGAAATGATGAAAACCCGCGACATAAAACCTGACTTTTCGGTGGGTAGCTTCGATGGCAACTTACTGGTGGGCTTTGTTTTAACCGGTTACCGTGAAATAAACGGGCAGAAAATTTGTTGTGATGGCGGAACCGGTGTAATAAAAGCGTACCATCGAAATAACTTCTTTTCTTGCAGTTTTCAGTATGTCCAATCCAGTCTCGTTTGCCTGGGCGCTCGAAATGTATGGCTGGGGCGGTATCGGTTTGTCGTTTATTTTTATGGCTTTCATTTTCGAAAAAAGTAAACCTGAACGAACCCTGAAAATGCTCTTTCTGGCCAACGGATTTTGCAGTGTTGCTTCTGCGCTGATGACTTCCTTCAACATGAACAGGCTTTTTTCACCCGCCGGTTTTGCTGCGCTGATTGTATTGAATTTGTTAGTGTTTGTGATTGATGCTTTTCTGCTGCGATATTTCAAAGGTTGAAACTTAAATTCCTGTAACTTTAATTTCAAAAAAATGAACAACATTTTATCCAGAATCCGCAAAACCCTCATCGAAAATGCCGATGAAAAAACCCGCAATCAAAGCGAATATTTTTTCAAAGAACAGGTTACCGTTTATGGTGTGAAATCGGCCACGGTTCAGAAAATCAGCAAAGAAATATTTGCAGAAATAATGCACAAACCCAAAGCAGAAATTTTTGCTGAGTGCGAAAAACTCTGGCAGTCGGGTTACATGGAAGAATCGTTTGTGGCCTGCGATTGGTCGCATCGGTTAAATAAGAAATTTGAACCTGCCGATTTCGAAATTCTCGAACGCTGGATAAAAAACTACGTGAGCAACTGGGCATCGTGCGATACGCTTTGCAACCACACCGTCGGCGATTTTGTGAGGATGTATCCCGAATTTCTTGCAAAACTGAAGGAATTAGCACACTCCGAAAAGCGCTGGGTAAAACGCGCAGCCGCTGTTTCGCTGATTGTTCCGGCCAGAAAAGGCTTATTTTTGAAAGACATTTTTGAGATTGCCGATATTTTGCTGATGGACAGTGACGACCTTGTGCAGAAAGGTTATGGCTGGATGCTGAAAGCCGCCAGTCAGGCTAACCAGCAAGCTGTTTTTGAATATGTAATGGGCAAAAAAGCATTGATGCCCAGAACTGCACTTCGGTATGCCATCGAAAAAATGCCTGATGAACTGAAAAAACAGGCCATGCAGAAATAGTTTTATGGAAATACAAACATTTAAAATCAACCTGATCGAAAGATATGCCGAGTTTCACAGGTATGAAACATAAGGTTAGGCCTGAAAAAACGGGGATAAATGTTGAATTAGTTTCTTTTCAGATAGAGTACTACTTCATTTATTAAATTCTATTTTTGCCGAAAAATAAAT
This sequence comes from Prolixibacteraceae bacterium, assembly GCA_009773765.1. Taxonomy (GTDB): domain Bacteria; phylum Bacteroidota; class Bacteroidia; order Bacteroidales; family Prolixibacteraceae; genus Draconibacterium. The sequence goes on from WTWZ01000070.1 coordinate 11,030, forward strand.
CAGTACATGAACCGGATTGGCGAGAGGATAAAAAAGAAGAGGGAACCTGTAAAACCACAAGTAATAGAACTTTCTGAAAAAGATGGGGTTAGCACAAGTTTACATACACAAATTGAAAAAGCTGCCCAAATTATTCGCGATGGCGGCCTGGTGGCTTTTCCCACCGAAACCGTTTACGGGTTGGGTGCGAATGCCCTTAATCCGGTTGCTGTTGCAAAAATATTTGAAATGAAGGAGCGCCCTTCGTTCGACCCGCTCATTGTTCATATTGCTTCGGTTGAAGATTTAAAACAACTGACCACGAAACAGGAGGAAAATGTACTGCATTTAGCAGAACATTTCTGGCCGGGGCCGCTAACCATTGTTCTGCCAAAAAGCAAACTTATACCCGACATTGTAACTTCAGGATTGCCAACGGTAGCCATCAGAATGCCAAATAATAAAATAGCCCTTGAACTTATCAGAAGGTCGGGATGCCCAATTGCCGCGCCAAGCGCGAACAAATTCGGTAAACTGAGCCCGGTAAATGCAAGGCATGTAAAAAAACAATTTTCAAATATAGATTTGATCATCGACGGAGGAGCCGCCAATGTTGGGATTGAATCTACCATTATCATAGTTGAAGGCAATATTTGCAAAATTCTGCGGCCTGGTGTAATTACTATTGGTGACATTGAGAATGCAATGCCCGGTAAATTCATTTTCAGCACTGAAAAATCAGGCCGTAATATTTCGCCCGGAATGCTCAATAGTCATTATTCGCCTGCTAAACCTCTGTATATTTTAAACAACCTTCAAACCAGCCTGCCCGCGTCGTCGGGTATAATTTTGCATGGAAAAAATGATTTGAATTTTGTGGTGGAAAAAATCATTTATACATCTGAAAATCATTATTCGCCTGAAATTGCCGCGAATCTCTTTTCTGCGCTTCATGAAATGGAAGAAACAGAAACAATTAAACAAATATATATTGAAGCAGTTGAACCAACCGGCCTGGGAATTGCAATAATGGACCGGATTAAAAAGGCTGCTTACCAATATCAAACCAATATTTGATTTTTTTTGTTGATTTCAACTTACCGTTTCTTCAAGCCCTTAACTCAAAACTCATGTTATTTACAAACCGTTTTCCAGTTAAAAACATTTGACCGTTTTTGAAATAACATTCCACAAATCAACACAAATAAACCTTATTTTTAATGTATTGACCTTAGTGAAAAATAAATACATCGACCCAAATACTTATTGCCTCATTTGAAATAATAAAACCTGGAGAACAGATTAAACCAAGCTAATTACCCTGTACGATAAAAATCATATTTCAAATACCCGGAATTATTATATTTGCCTCCATCTAAAAAATTAAAACTGACAAAAATGATGAAAAAAATTTCAACAACCGGAATACTTTTATTTGTATTTCTACTGGTAAACCACCATGTTTCAAACGGATGCACCAACTTTTTGGTCACCCGCGGCGCTTCTGCCGACGGCTCAACCATGGTTACTTATGCTGCCGACTCACATACCTTGTACGGCGAATTGTACTTTCAGCCGGCACAGAACCATCCGGCAGGCGCTATGAGGGATATTTATGAGTGGGACACAGGGAAATTTTTAGGTAAAATTCCACAACCTGCCCACACTTTCAGCGTGGTTGGAAATATGAACGAATTTCAGTTGGCTATTAGTGAAACCACATTTGGGGGGCGTGAAGAACTTGGCAAACAAACCGGCGCCATAATGGATTATGGCAGCCTGATTTATGTTGCCCTTCAACGCGCTAAAACTGCACGCGAAGCCATAGATGTAATGACAAAACTGGTAAAGGAATTTGGCTATTACAGCTCAGGCGAATCGTTTTCGATTGCCGACCCCAACGAAGTGTGGATTATGGATTGAAAATACCTGACGGTTACATAAGCGGCCATGCCAACCAGGCCAGGATAACCACTTTCCCGGCGAATGACAAGGAAAACTGTGTTTACTCTCCCGATGTGATTTCGTTTGCACGTTCAAAAGGCTGGTTTAAAGGAGAAGATAAAGATTTCAGTTTTTCGGATGTTTATGCGCCTGTTGATTTTAGCGGCGCCCGTTTTTGCGAAGCTCGTGTGTGGGCCGGATTTAAAAAAGTTATCGGCGGAATGGAAAAATATACTGATTATGCCAAAGGAATTGTTCGTTATGGCGGCGCCAACAATTTTGCAACCAACAGAATGCCATTGTGGATTAAACCCGATAAAAAGCTTACGGTACAGGATGTAATGGGAATGATGCGCGACCATTATCAGGATACGGAACTGGATATGTCGCAGGATTTGGGCGCCGGGCCGTTTGGCCTCCCTTACCGCTGGAGGGGAATGACATGGCAGGTTGACTCTGTCACCTATTGCCACGAAAGGGCAATTTCGACCCAGCAAACCGGGTTTTCGTTTGTAACCCAAAGCCGAAACTGGCTGCCCGACCCCATTGGCGGAATCCTGTGGTTTGGCGTTGATGATACGTACAGCACCTGCTACGTGCCCATGTATTGCGGAATTAGAGAAATTCCGGAATGTTTCAGGGTAGGTAACGGCGACATGCTTACTTACAGCGAAACTTCGGCATTCTGGACATTCAACATGGTGACAAACTTCGCCTATCTGCGTTTTGTTGATATGATTAAAGATGTGCAGAAAGTGCAAAGCGAACTCGAAAACAAATATATTTCGTATGTTCCCCTGATTGATAAAGCTGCTGAAACCCTCTACAAATCGAGTCCCGAACAGGCGCGGAGGTTTTTAACCGAGTATTCGGTAAACGAAGCCAACAACATGACTGCCGAATGGAAAAAACTTGGCCAGTACCTGTTGGTGAAATACATTGACGGGAACATTAAACGCGAAAAAAATGGCCAATTTGAGCGCACCGAATACGGGCTTCCACCGTCGCCAATTTTTGCCGGCTACCCCGAATGGTGGTTAAGGGCAATTGTAGAAAATACCGGCGACTGTAAAAAAGTTTTGGAAACTGACGGAAATTAATAGTTTTTAGCCTGAAAATCAACCTTAAATAAAAAATAAATTAAGGTTTTGGCAAATTGATTTTTTTGTTACTTTTGCGCCACTTTTAAAGCAATCTCTTTTCTGTCGGTGAGGACGGATTACATTGCCAACCACTTAAAAAATATTGAAATGGACTTAATTAAATTTGTTGAAAACGAATTCGCCGCAGGAAAAGAACACGCTAAGTTCATTGCCGGCGACACTGTAACAGTGAGTTATAAAATTATTGAAGGAAACAAGGAGAGAATCCAGAACTACCGCGGGGTGGTAATACAGATTAGTGGGAGCGGAAACACAAAAATGTTTACCGTCCGCAAAATGTCGGGAAACATTGGTGTTGAAAGAATTTTCCCGTTATCATCGCCTTTTATCGATTCAATAGAAGTAAACAAACGTGGTAAAGTACGTAGAAAACGCCTTTTCTATCTGCGCGATTTAACAGGCAAAAAAGCCCGTATCAAAGAAAGAAGGATGTAATAGAATCAAAATCCAGAATAACTGGCCTCTGCAAAGGGGCCTTTTTTTTTTCGAATTACCCATTTAGTAATTCCTTCGCCGTTTTCAACGTAGCTTCCGAAAAGTTTTCGCCACCAACCATTTTGGCCAGTTCCTGCACCCTTTCGGTTTGGTTTAGCAAATTCACCGAAATAAATGTTTTGCCGTCCTGTTCGTATTTATAAACCAGAAAATGGGCATCGCCTTTGGCAGCAATTTGCGGTAAATGTGTAATGTTGATTATTTGTGTGCTTTCAGAAAACGATTTGATGATATTGCCCATTTTCAGTGCAATTTCGCCCGAAATGCCCGAATCAATTTCATCGAAAATAACAGTTGGGAGCGATTTCGTTTTTCGCAGCAGGTTTTTTATGGACAGCATCAGCCGCGACATTTCTCCTCCCGAAGCCACTTTTGAGATTTCAGCGGGCGCAGCATCGGCGTTGGCGCTGAACAAAAATAAAACTGCATCGGTCCCGTTGATTGTAAAATCGGGCAATTGTTCGTGTATCACCTCCAGTTTTGCTTTGGTCATTCCCAACTGTTGTAAATCACCAACAATTTCCTTTTCAATCTGTTTAAATGCCTTTTTCCTGACAGATGTTAATTCGCCGGCCTTTTCTGAAAGCAATAAACGACCTTTTTGCAGTTCAGTTTTTAATGTCTCAATTTGTTCATCGTAACCGGTAACGCGGTTAATTTTTTCATCGAAGCTGTTTTTCAGGTCAATTAATTCATTTACAGTATTTACATGGTGCTTTTGCTGCAAACTGTAAATCATGTTAAGCCTATTGTTAACCTGTTCAATTTGTGAGGGATCGTGTTCCACTTTTTCAACCAGGCTTTCAGTTTCGTCCAGAATATCTTTTACTTCGATTAAACTGCTTTGCAACCTTTCGGCCAGCGACGGCACTTCTGCAACATAATTTCGGATGCTTTCAAGTTTTTTTAGGCTTTCCTTCAGGTTTTGAATTACTGAAAAACGTTCATCGTCAAGCAGGAGTTGAACCTGGTTAAAAGCGTTTTTGATTTCTTCGGAATGTGTAAGTTGTTCCAAGCGCATTTCAAGTTCTTCCTGTTCATTCTCCTGTAAACCTGCCTCTTCGAGCTGTTTAAACTGAAACTGCCAGTAATCAAGGTCGGCGCGTTCCTTGTTGTTTTTCTCAACAATAAACCCGAGTTCTTTTTTTAACGAAAGCCAGGAATGAAATAACCCACGGTATTGCTCCAGCACTTTTCCCGAACCTGAAACAGTATCAACCAAATCGAGTTGAAATTTATGGTTTCCCAGTTCGAGGTTTTGATGCTGCGAATGAATGTCGATAAGTTGCAAACTTAAATCGCGCAATGTTTTCAGATTAACGGGGGTATCGTTGATAAATGCCCTGAATTTGCCGGAAACAGTAATTTCGCGGCGTAATATGGTTGTGGAATCGTAGTCCAAATCATTTTCGTCAAAAAATGGCTGAAGGTTGTAATTCCCAATTTCGAAAACACCTTCAACAATGCACTTCTTCGCCGGATCTTTTAAAACCGGCAAATCGGCCCGGTTGCCTAAAATCAACCCCAATGCCCCTAAAATAATTGATTTCCCGGCGCCGGTTTCCCCGGTAACCGAATTCAGTTTTTGATGAAAATCAATGGACAGGGAATCAATTAATGCATAGTTTGAAACAGAAAGCCTGGTTAGCATGGATTTTCAGTTTACATATCTTCCTGTTCGGAAATTCTTGTGTATTTGTTTCCGTTTGAAGGATCAATTTCATTCAGGATAGACAAAACCCTCGCTTTCTCATCGGGGTATGATTTTGTAAAAACATTGACCAGTTCATCTGATTTGGCGTCGAAAAACATTTGCAAAATGTAGGTTGAAGGGCGTTTACGAAAAACTTTTTGCAGGTCGCGCAGTGATTCGGCAATATTTGCCCGGCCTTCTTCCGCCCTTTGCGACATTAAATCCAGCCCATTCCGGTGGTAATTGTACATGCACCTTCGAAAATCGGAATATGATTTATTCATTATATTTTCCAGCAACCAGTAACGGTTCCGCTCACTTTCAAACGATTTCCAGCCTTTCACCGGCAGGTTCTGCGAATTATTTACAATGGCCTGGGCTTTTTCAAAATATGGCGTTCCGCCTTCAAGTGAAAATGAATCGTAACTATAACCCAAAATAACATAGGCATAAAACGCCAGAATATTGGTCAGGTTTTCGCGGTTCGATGTTTCATTAAATTCAAGGGGCTGAAATTCAACATACCGGCACCGAAAATCATTGTCTTTAATATTCAGAATGGTGGTTTCATAACTCGAATCGAACACAGGCCTGATTAACTGCACCTGGATTGTACCGCGAAATTCGTCAGCGGAGAGCTGTTCCTCGAGCAATATCATGATATTGCACCTCAGCTTTTCGTCGTAACTGTATATGTGGTCGGTCCATTTGCGGTTATTCATAAATTCGTAAATATCCGACTGCATGGTTTGGAATAGGTTTTGATTGGCGCCCTGGATTCTTTGGGCCGATACGGTAACATTACACCTTAATTCCTGTGCAAAACTATTTGCAGTAAATACCAGAAACGTAAGAATGGCGAGAGAAATGTATTTCATAAGATCAATGATTTTATTTTTTCAACGATATCAACCGCAACTTCTTTCTTACTTTTTAACTCAAAAAATTGTTGATTATTGTCTTTGCCGATGATTGTAATTTTGTTGGTATCAACCTGAAAACATGCCCCTTTGTCGTTCAATGAATTTAAAACGATAAAATCGAGGTTCTTCTTAACCATCTTTTGAACTGCATTTTCCAATTCATCGGAAGTTTCGAGTGCGAAGCCTGCGAGAATTTGATTTTCAGTTTTTATGTTGCCCAATGCCTGGGCGATATCCCGCGTGGGCTTCAATTCCAAAGCCCAGTTGCTTTTACCGCGTTTTGTTTTGTAATTTTCAACCATCACCGGGGTAAAATCGGCAACAGCAGCACACATTACAGCGCCATCAGAATTTGGAAAATGTGCCATACTTTCGGCAAACATTTCATCTGCCGATTCAACTTTTACCACTTTAATCCTGGAATTTACAGCCGAAATTGAAACAGGCCCTGAAACCAATACCACATTGGCCCCCTGGCCAGCCAGTTGTTCGGCAATGGCATAACCCATTTTACCCGATGAATAATTACCAATAAACCGCACCGGGTCAATTTTTTCGAATGTTGGCCCGGCAGTCACCAAAAAAGTTTTGCCCTTTAAACTGCCTTTTAGGGAGAAATAATCAACCACAATTTCCAATATTCTTTCGGGCTCTTCCATTCTCCCCTTTCCGGTTAATCCGCTGGCTAGTTCGCCAACAGCCGGTTCTATAATTACATTTCCGAATGATTTTAAAACATCAAGATTTTTAAGGGTAGAGGGATGGGCAAACATATCCAAATCCATTGCCGGAGCAATAAAAACCGGGCATTTTGCAGACATGTAAGTTGTAACCAGCATATTGTCGGCAATGCCATTTGCCATTTTTGCCAATGTTGAGGCTGTGGCCGGGGCAACCAGCATTAAATCGGCCCATAATCCCAAGTCAACATGGCTGTTCCAGATTCCGTCGTTGGCCCCAAAGAACCCGCTGATAACCGGTTTTCCGGATAATGCCGAAAGTGTGACAGGGGTAATGAATTCCTTACCGGCAGCAGTTATTACCACCTGCACTTCGGCTCCTTCTTTTACCAATAAACGCAAAAGCATAGCAGCCTTGTATGCCGCTATGCTTCCGGTTATTCCCAAAATTATTTTTTTCCCTTCAAGCCTCATGGGCTTCGAGTTTAAATTTTTGGTTTGTTTTCCCTGCTGGGATTTCTGTGGTAAATTTCGCCTTCTTTCAATTCTTCAAATGCAATTAAAGATGGTTTTGGCATTCTTTCGTAAAATTTCGAAATCTCGATCTGTTCACGGTTTTCAAAAATTTCTTCTAAATTATCGGTGTATGATGCAAACTCCTGGAGTTTCTGATTTAATTCTTCTTTTAATTCAGAAGAAATCTGGTTTGCCCTTTTTGCCAGAATCATCACAGTTTCGTAAATATTGCCGGTTTCCTGAGTTAACAGGTCCAAATCCCGTGAAATTGTTGATGGCGCTGCTTTTGTTTTCTTGTAATCCATATTTTAATTAATAATTGTTTCTTCTTCCTTATAATTAATCAGTTGCGAAGTAGTTTTGTAAAACCGTTCAGCATCTTTAATGTGCCTGCTTTCCGGAAATTCGTCAATAAACGAGAAGTATTCATCCACAGTACTTGACAGCCTTTCCTGTCGTTTATCCAAAACACTGGCCATTGCAAGCATATATTTTGATTCCAGTAACATAAACATTAACTCTTCCCGGTACTTAGAATCGGGATGTAAGTTTAAACTATTGTTTAACGCAATAACCGAAGCCTTATAATTTCCGAAATCGTAATATAATTTGGCATTTAAAAATGATTTATATACCAGTTTATCATTCAGTTCGTCAATGAGGCGGTTTGCTTCGTCAACCCTTTCGTTAAATGGATAAAGATTGACATAAAGCTGGAGCGCATCAATTGCCTCAATTGTAGTTGTTTGATCCAAACGCGCTTTTGGCGACATCAGATACGAACAATAACCATCCATAAAATAAGCTTCCTCGGCATGTTCGCTCATTGGAAACTCTTTTACCAAAGACCGGAAGTAGTGCCCGGCCATCAGATAATCTTTTTGCCCAATCATGCTTTTGGCGTAATAGTAATAAATTTTATCAGCGCGGCTGGTTCCACGATAAATACTTACAAGTTCCTTTAAAAGGGTTCCCGACCTTACATACTCGCCCTCTTCATAATATTCAACAGCTTTTTTGTATTTATATTCGTAATCGGTGCTTTTTACAATTTTATTGTAGTTGCCACACGAACTAAAAATTACTGTTAACACTATCAATACCGGTATAAAAAATCTCATTTTCATTAACATGGCGCAAAAATATACTTTTTTATTAAATGCGGAACGATTTACCACTATTTAACATGTTTGTCCGAAATTTAAAAAAGTTTACATTTGCACAGTAATAATCACAAAAAAATTACAACGTGGATATATTTGAAAAAATCAGGGCGAACCAGGGTGAACTTGGCCAGTATGCAAAACAAATTCATGGGTATTTTGCTTTTCCGAAACTGGAAGGTGAAATTAGGCCAAGAATGATGTTCAGGGGCAAGGAAGTTTTAACCTGGAGTTTAAATAATTATCTGGGATTGGCTAACCATCCTGAGGTTAGAAAAACCGACGCCGAAGCTGCTGCCCAATATGGAATGGCATACCCGATGGGCGCCCGGATGATGTCGGGGCAAACAGCAAAACATGAAGAGCTGGAACGTGAACTTGCATCGTTTGTTGGCAAACCCGATGCATTTTTGCTTAATTTCGGCTATCAGGGGATGGTTTCGGTTATTGATGCAATTTGCAGAAGAAACGATGTTATTGTTTATGACGCCGAATCGCATGCCTGCATTTTGGACGGAGTACGGCTGCACATGGGCAAACGTTTTGTGTTTTTGCACAATAACATAGATAGTTTGCGTAAACAACTTGTACATGCAACCCGGCTTGCAGAAAAGCAAAAAGGGGGTGTGCTTGTAATTACCGAAGGAGTTTTTGGCATGGCCGGCGACATGGGCAAACTCGATGAAATTGCCGCACTGAAGGACGAATTTGAATTCCGTTTGCTGGTTGACGATGCGCATGGTTTTGGAATGATGGGAAAAACAAGTGCAGGAACCGGCGAACATTTTGGTGTTCAGGACAAAATAGATCTTTACTTTGCAACTTTTGCCAAAGCTATGGCCGGAATTGGCGCTTTTATTGCCTGCGACACCGATATTTGTTATTATCTGCGATATAATATGCGCTCGCAAACCTATGCAAAATCGCTGCCTATGCCCATGGTAATTGGCAGCCTGAAAAGGCTTGAACTGATTCGTACAAAACCTGAATTAAAGGAAAAATTATGGACAGTTGTTGAAACGCTTCAAAAGGGTTTGCGTGATGCCGGTTTCGATTTGGGGAGAACAAACTCGGCTGTTACGCCGGTATTTATGAAAGGCGGTGTTTTCGAAGCAACCAACATGGTTTATGACCTGCGCGAAAACTATAGTATTTTTTGTTCGTTGGTTGTTTACCCGGTAATTCCAAAAGGTGAAATAATTTTGCGTTTAATGCCTACTGCATCACACACTTTGGAAGATGTTAAAACTACAGTTGAAGCATTCAAAAAAGTGCGCGAAAAACTGGGAAATGGAATGTATTCAAAAACTGAACTGGCAACTGTAAAGGTTGATATGTAGCAAGGAAGCCCCTCTTAATCTCACCGAGGGGTATAAATATAGAATAATTCAAATTATTGCATATATCAAAAAAGCGGGGTTCAACCCTGCTTTTTTGATATATGGAGATTTCGCCTACGAATATTTTTCCGACAGATACCTTTCAGCATCGATGGCTGCCATACATCCCGAACCGGCTGCAGTTACAGCCTGCCGGTAATGCGAATCCTGAACATCGCCGCAGGCAAATACTCCCGGCACTTTTGTTTTCGAAGTTCCGGGAATGGTTTTAATGTAACCCACCTCATCGGTATCCATAAATTCAGCAAAAATTTCGGAATTGGGTTTGTGCCCAATCGCGAGAAAAAATCCGTCAATCTTAATTTTCACTTCTTCTTCTCCTGCTTCACCTTTATTTTTAACGAGAACGGCGCCTTCCACTACCCCGTTATCACCTGTTAATCCTTTGGTTTGATGTTTCCATAGAATCTCAACATTTGGCGTTCTCTGAACCCGTTCCGACATTACCTTCGAAGCACGCAACTCATCGCGGCGGACAATCAGATAAACTTTACGGCACAAGCCTGCAAGGTACATCGCCTCTTCGGCAGCAGTATCGCCGCCGCCAACAACTGCAACATCTTTTCCACGATAAAAAAATCCGTCGCAGGTTGCGCAGGCCGAAACTCCGCCACCGGCATATTTCTTTTCATCATCCAATCCCAAATATTTTGCTGTTGCGCCCGTTGCAATTATTACTGTTTCTGCTTCAATCAGCTTACTGTCATCAATCCAGACTTTATGAATTTCGCCTGAAAAATCGGCTTTGGTGGCCATTCCCCAGCGCACATCGGCGCCAAAACGCTGGGCCTGTTTTTTGAAATCCTCCATCATCACCGGACCGGTTACACCTTCAGGATAACCCGGGTAATTTTCAACTTCAGTGGTAGTTGTCAACTGGCCGCCAGGTTGAAGCCCTTCGTACATAACCGGATATATATTGGCACGAGAGGCATAAATCGCAGCGGTGTAACCGGCTGGCCCCGAACCTATAATCAAACATTTTACACGCTCAACATCCGTGGGCTGTAACGTTTGTTTCTCACTGCCCTCCTTTAAATCAAGTGGTTTAAACATAACTTGTAATTTTTTAGCACAAAAGTACAAAACATCTTTTATCAAAAACAATCAATAATAATGAAAGCGGAATAGACTAAAACTATAACGGTAAAAATGCCTGGTTGAATTCAGAAAAAAAAGTTTTGCAAATGAAAAATCAACTGTTACATTTGCAGGCGCTAAAAGAAAATTTAGTGAATAGTTCGGGGTGTAGCGCAGCCTGGTAGCGTATCCGTCTGGGGGGCGGGGGGTCGCAAGTTCAAATCTTGTCACCCCGACAATTTAAAATCAGTTAGTTACAAGAGTTTAAACTAACTGGTTTTTTTATTGGTTTAAACATCTTTAACCTTAACCAACAATTTTTACATTTGCTGACAGTTCTAATTATTAAAAACAGATATCAAATGAAAAGACTATTTTTTTCATTGCTAACCATAGTAATTGCTAATGCAACAGTGGCGCAACAGCCGCAAAAAATAACACTTGAAGATATTTTGGCAAAAGGCACTTTCAGGGCGCAAACCGTTACCGGACTGCGCAGCATGAAAGATGGCGAACATTACACCACGCTCGAAAACAACGGCCGGATTGTAAAATACAGCTACAAAACAGGAAATGAAGTTGCGGTGGTTTTCGATATAACAGAAATCAGGGACGCTCCCATAGAATCATTCAGCGATTACATTTTCAGCCCCGATGAAACAAAGGTTTTGCTAACTACCGCTGTTCAGCCCATTTACCGCCACTCTTTTACAGCAACCAATTACGTATGGAATTTTGTTACAGAAGAATTTACGCCCCTTTCGGAAAAAGGCGCCCAGCAGGCGGCCACTTTCTCCCCCGATGGCGACAGGGTGGCTTTTGTGCGGGGCAATAATATTTTTATCAAAAACCTGAAATTCGGTACCGAAAACCAGGTTACCTATGATGGCGAAAAAAACAAAATCATCAACGGAATCCCTGATTGGGTTTACGAAGAGGAATTTGGGTACAACAAAGCCTTGTGGTGGTCGCCTGACAGCAAATTCCTGGCTTTTGTGAGATTTGATGAAAGAGAAGTTCCTGAATTTACGATGCCAATGTATGCAGGCGACAGCCCTGTGCTTGAAAAAAATAAACTTTACCCCGGCCTGGAGGCCTTTAAATATCCCAAAGCCGGTGAAAAAAACTCTGAAATAACAGTCCTGGTGCATGAACTCAGATCAAAAACCAATTTGCCGGTTGATATTGGGCCTGAAAAAAATATTTACATTCCGCGGCTGAAATGGACACCTGACGCCAACAGTTTGGTTGTAATGCGCTTAAACCGTTTGCAGAACAATCTCGATGTTTTGTATGCCAATCCTTACACCGGCGATTCGAGAAGAATTTTTACCGAGAAAAACAAACGTTATATCGACGAAAGTTTTCTGGATGATTTTGTTTTTCTTGATGATGGCAAATTTGTTATCGACAATAACGGGTTCGAAATTAAACAGCTCACCAAAGGAAAATTCGATGTGACCAAATTTTATGGCTACGATAACATCCGGAAAGTATTTTACTATCAGGCAGCAGCGGAATCACCGTTACGCCGCGAGGTTTACTTTATCAGTCAGGATGAAAAAAAGAAGGGAAAAATGACAACACTGCAGGGAACAAACGATGTTGATTTTAGCGTAAACTATAATTATTATGTCAATTATTTCAGCAGCAGCAAAACCCCCGCGCTGGTTACCCTGCACGATAATAAAGGCACACAGAACAAAGTTTTGCAGGATAACACCGTTTTGAAAAACACAGTTAACGTTTTATCCATTCCACTGAAAGAGTTCTTCAGTTTTACAACCTCAGCCGGAGTTGAATTAAACGGATACATGATTAAGCCCGAAGGGTTTGATACTTCAAAAAAATACCCTGTTATAATGACCCAGTACAGCGGGCCAAATTCGCAAAGCGTTGCCGATAACTGGGGCCGTGGAATTGGCTGGGAACATTACCTTGCCCAGGAAGGTTTTCTGGTTGTTTGTGTAGATCCGCGCGGCACTGCTGCACGTGGCGAGGATTTCAGAAAAATTACCTACCAGCAACTGGGCAAATACGAATCGGAAGATATGGTGGAAGCTGCGAAATATTTGGGGACCCTGAATTATGTTGACAAATCGAATATTGCCATTTACGGCTGGAGTTACGGCGGTTTTGTGGTTTTGCTGGCAATGCAAAAAGGAGGTGAACTTTTTAAAGCCGGCGTTTCGGTTGCCCCGGTTACCAGTTTCCGTTTTTACGATACTGTTTATACCGAGCGTTATATGCGCACCCCGGAAGAAAATCCAAAGGGTTATGATGAGAATGCCCCCCTGTCACATGCCGGCGATATCAAAGGAAGATTGCTCATTGTTCACGGTTCGGCCGATGATAATGTACATGCGCAAAACACTTACGAATTTGCCGAAAAAATGGTACAGGCTGGTGTGCAGTTCGATATGGCAATTTACACCAACCGCAACCACGGAATCAGAGGGGGAAATACTTCGATGCACCTTTACACAAAAATGACCAATTTTTTAAATGAACAGTTAAAGTAAAATTTACCAAAGAAGATGAAAAAGATAACACAATATTTTTTGCAGGGTGTTCTGCTTGTAGCCCCGTTAGCTATTATAATTTACATCTTATTCTCACTGTTTACAACGTTGGATGGATGGCTGACCAACAACATGGAACCGGTTGTGGGCTTTAAAATTCCGGGACTTGGAATTCTGGTTTCGTTTGGTTTTGTCACTGTGCTTGGTTTTATCGGACAAACAGCGCTTGTTCGCCCTTTAAAAAAGGTAATTCAAAACCTGATTGAAAAAATACCGTTGCTTAATTTGCTTTATTCTTCGCTAAACGACCTTTTCTCGGCATTTGTGGGGAAGGAAAAGAAATTCAACACACCTGTAAAAGTGCTGTTTAACAAGGAAAACAACCTCTGGAAACTGGGTTTTGTTACCCGCGAAACCATGGAAACCATTGGTGAAAATGATTTGGCTGCAGTATATTTTCCACATTCATACAACTTTTCGGGAGAGTTGTACCTGGTGCCAGCCGAAAGAGTAATAAAAATTAACAGTTCACCGGCAGAAACCATGAAGTTTATAGTATCAGGCGGAGTTACCCATTTTTAGGATTCCCCTGGTAAATCAAAATTTCAATCCGGCGGTAACATCAACTTGCCTGCTTTTTTACCCCCGTGGGTTTTTCGCTTTCAAAAGAAATCCCGTATCCGGCCTGGAATGTAATAACTTTGGCATTGCTGCTATGGTTTATACCAAAAAAATAAGAAAAACTGCTTAGCAACAGGTTTGCTTTTTAACAAAATAGTATTACATTTAAACCCGAAACCAGAAACTAAACTTCTTGAGTAAAAAGCCCAACATAATACAAACTTTTGCGAAACAAAACCAAACAGCGGTTGAAAAAGCCGTTTTCGGTTATATCAGGTATTTGATCAATAAAACCGGCACATGGTTTTAACAATAAAAAAAATACAGCACAGGGGCGCCGACCGGATTGGTATTTTCTGTCCTTACTCAGCCGGTGCAAACCAAAAACTGAAATCAATTGGCGCTGCATACAGTTCAACGTTGCGCTGCTGGTACACTGATTACAGCACTACGAATTACCAGTTATTACAAAAGAATTTTGACCAGCTAATAATAGAAAACCCGAAACCTGAAAATGCAAAAACAGCACCGGTGGCCGGCCCTGAAAGCCGTGACCTTCCACCCATAGTTACTTCAGCATCAGTGGATGAAAAACCCGATGACGGGGTGACGAAATTTCCTGAAAAAGCCGTTGAAAAGGCCAAACAGGAACATAAAGCGGAAATTCCGCTTGCACAAAAGCTACGTTTGCAATTGCATGAAAACATTGGAAAATACTGGGTTTTCAGTATGAGTTACCATTTTGCCGTTACCAAAGAACTGCTCACGGTAAAAGGGATTTACTGGAACAAAGCGCAAAAGGTTTACATGGCCATGCGAAACCGTACAGTAAAAGAAAAAGCTGAAAAAATATTGCAGGTCAGCGGGTTTTTCCCAACGGATTATTTCGAAAAGGAAAAAGCAGTTGAAGGTGGTTTGGAACTGGTTGTGAAACCACATGCCGACGATAATCACTGGATGCAGGTTTTTATCCCTCCAATGTTTTTGTTGCGCGAAAAAATAAAACGTTTCGCAATGTCGAGGTACAGTGTGCCTCACGGGTGCTACCTTTTACCGGCAGCGCCCGATGTTTATAAAGCTTTAACGGTTCATTACGAACCCGAAAAGGTTATTTTTAAGAACCTGCTTACGGCGGGGTATCTCAAAAAAGAGAACATGCCCAACCAAAAACAGTTTCTGCTGCAAAAGGCCAAAAACCAGGTGTTGGAGAAAATACCTGAAACTGGCCGCGGCTATATGATTGCCATGATGGACAGTATGCTGGCCGGTAACATGAGCGACTCGACCATAAAGAGTTACGGAAATTCGTTTTACCGGTTTATGCGCGATAACGATTACCGCGACCCTGCCTCAATGGAATACCGGCAGGTGGTAAAATACCTGGGTGGTTTAATGGAAAAGGGACTTTCGGCCCCTACCGGCCATACGCTGGTAAATGCGCTGAATTACTATTACCGGCATGTTGAAAACAACCTGAATTTTGAATTTAAGTTGCCTCGCCCTAAAAACGAACAAAGGATTCGAACGGTGTTTACCATGGAAGAATGTGCCGGTATTTTTGGGACTATCGACAACCCGAAACATAAACTGGCCTTGATGGTTGCTTACGGTGCAGGTTTGAGGGTTGGCGAGGTGGTTACTTTGAAATGGGCTGATATATTACTGGCAGAGCAAAAAATACATGTAAAAAATGGCAAAGGCAAAAAAGACCGGATGGTGATGTTGCCTTATTCGGTTTTGGTGTTACTTGAAAACTACCGGGCGTTGCACCCCGGAAACGATTATGTGTTTGGCGGGCAGTTTGCCGGTGCGCACTACAGCAAAGGAAGCGTGCAAAAAGTAATGGCAGCAGCGCTTGAAAAAAGCGGGCTGTCGAAAAAAGGGAGCGTACACAACCTGCGTCACTCTTTTGCCACCCACCTGATTGAGGCTGGCGTAGATATCCGTTATATTCAGGAGCTGTTGGGCCATTCGAGTATAAAAACAACGATGATTTACACCCATGTAACCAATAAAGCGATTAACCGGATTCAAAGCCCGCTGGACAGGTTAAACTTAAAAACCGAAGATAAAAACGATAAAAAAAATGACAAAAAAGTATAATAACTTCGGGGTATTAAGTAGTTACCGCCAAGTGTGAGTCAGACAGCGACATAGTAAAATTGAAAAGTAAACCATTGCGTAAGGACAGAAAAACAAAATTATTCACAAATTCGGATAAC
>WTWZ01000071.1 GCA_009773765.1 Prolixibacteraceae bacterium
GCATTTCCCACTGTCAGCAAAATTAGCCGGAAAAATATTTTTATCAACCTATTATAACTAATTAGTTTTCAATAACGTTTTTTTTACGCTGAACTGATGTGATTTCAGTATTGACATTCATTTTTATTTTCTGTAACTTTAATCAAAAATCAGTAACCATGAAAAAGTACTATTATCTGGTGGTTACCCCCGAATCGTTGATAGCATCTCACCTGAACCCATTCGATTTTGGAAATTATTTGTCGGTGGGGACACGAAAACAGATTCACGGGCAAAACATTTTCTTCGAACTTGATCATGAAAAATTAACGGATTTACCTGTAAAGCACATTGACAAAGAGTTGGTGCCCTACCCAAACGGTGAACCAAAACGTTCAGTATTTTTCAGTATTTACCGCTGTTTGGAAAAAACGCCCCTGTCGGCTTTAAAAAATCTGTATCTCTCAACCGATGACGGAAAAGTACTTGAATTGAAATCATCGGATTACGAAGAGACGGAATTAGATGATGTACATTTATACCAGCAGTTTAACCCGATATCTACACGGGTTGCCAGTAAACTTAGCCCCGATAAATTTATCCGGTTTATAACCGACACTTCAAAACCGGTTTCCGCGCCAAAAGTAATGTTTGTTGAATTGCTGCTCAACGAACTGGCTGCCGACCCTAATGCACCGCTGCATAACCTGCCCTATCCAAATCCCGATCATTTGCGCGAATGTTTAATAAAACTAAACGAAATTCAGGAAAAAAGCACTAAAACAGTTTTGCGCTACATGCAGGGCGATTTAAAATACAGGACTATAAAAACAGGCTTTTTTATTGGCGAAAAAGACCGCTTTCTTTACTATCAGTTCCCAACTATAAACGAACTGGAAGGTAAATATTATACCTGGTGGAGGTCGGCTCTTACGCAGCATTTTTAAAAGCAAAAATTTATATATTGCGCCCCCGGGCTGAGGAGAATGGTTTTATAATACTTAAAAAATGATGAAAGTGATAATCTATACTCTTGTTGTTGCTCTTTTTTTGTCCTGTTCAGGCAGTAATAGTATAAATGAAATCCCCGAAGAAGGCAAACTGGTTTATGGGGGCGATTTTTCCATTATTAAAAAAATGGAAGATTATGGCGCTGTATATAAAGTGAATGGCGTTGCAAAAGACGGGCTTCAGATTTTTAAGGACAACAATTACACGTGGGCCAGGTTTAGGATTTTTCATACACCAGATGGCATTGGACCTGTGTGTAACGATTTGAAGTACACCATAGAATCAGCAAAAAAAGCCAAATCGCTGGGTTATAAAATCCTGCTCAATTTTCATTATTCCGATACCTGGGCCGACCCCGGCAAACAGTTTACGCCTGCAGCCTGGCAAAATCTGTCATTTCAGGTGCTTACCGACAGCGTCAGAATTTACACCACAAAAGTACTCGATGCCATGCAAAATGCAGGAGTTATGCCCGAAATGGTGCAGATAGGCAACGAAATCAATAACGGGATGCTTTGGCCGCAGGGAAAATTGTGGTCCGAAACCGGCAGCGCCAACTGGCAGGTTTTGGCCACTTTGATAAAAGCCGGTATACAGGGTGTGAAACAGGCAAAAAACTCATCAGGCATTCAAATTATGATACATGCAGCTACCGGAGGAAGCATTCAGGAATCGAATACTTTTTACAGTAAAATGAATGAATACGGGGTTGAATACAATATCATCGGATTAAGCTACTACCCCTGGTGGCATGGAACTTTAGACCAACTCGGGGCCAACCTCGATTATATTTCAAAAGCATTTAATAAAGATATTTCGCTGGTTGAAACAGCTTACTATTCAAACGGCTGGTACCCCGAGCCCGGTGGATGGAATTTGGATGTAAAACCGTATCCTCCAACTGAACAGGGGCAATATGATTACATGGTTGAACTGGCTAAACTGCTAAAAAACCATCAGAAAGTAAAATCAGTTTTTTACTGGGAACCCGAAGTTCTTGACATTCCTGGATCAAAGATATTTTACCTCGGCAGAAGCCTTTTCGACAAACAGGGAAATGCATTTAAGGGAATTGGGGCCTGGAATGAAAAGTAAACTACAAAAATCTAATTATATCCAAACAGTAACCGGTGCCTATATCTTTGCAGGATCCAAAAGAAGTATGAAGCCATTTTACCACATTTAAATGAGCAATTAGTTCGGGTTTATTTAGGAAGCGAAGCATTAAGATTAAGGCATATTGATAGTGCACTCAAGGAACAAGGCTATAATACAAGTTATGTGACTATTGGCGAACTTTTATCAGGTGACACGCCAAAAGTTAAAGTGTATGATTTTATTGATAAAGAACTGGGCAAGGCCGTTCCGTATGGAGTTTATGATATTGCCCAAAATCAGGGGTGGGTTAGCGTTGGTATTAGCAAAGATACCGCTGAGTTTGCTGTAAACAGCATAAGATCATGGTGGCAGCAAATGGGCGAAGAACAGTATCCTAATGCAAAAAAAATCCTAATCACCGCAATTTATCGCCAGTTGCATTTGCTCCAACCCAGTTCCGGTTACTATTACGTGATTCGATATATAATGCAATTTGCCAGTAAAAAATAAAATTACACCCAATCATTTATCATATCTTTTGATTTCGCAATATTTCCCGGGCAAAACAGGCAGCTCCCACAGCCCCGGCCAATTCGCCGTATTGTGCTTTTACAATTTCTGTCTGGTTGCCGCCAGCCCGCCATTCATATTTGCCCATAAAATCCTGCAGTGGTTCAAATAAATCTTTGTCGGCTTCAATAATCCCACCACCAAGAATAATCATTTCAGGAGAAAGAATATTGGTAAGGGTGGCAAGGGCAATAGCTAATTTTTTCACAGAGGCAAGCCATACTTCGCGCGCAAAACTGTCGCTGTTTCTGTAAGCCTCCAATAATTGCTGTGTGGTTTTAAATTTCCCTGACGTTCTTTTTTCGATGCTGCAATTTCCTATTGCATCTTCAAGGCTTCCGGGCATTCCAACTATATCCGGTTCACCTTCGCTGTCGATAACCATGTGGCCAATATGCCCGGCTTTGTTAAATGACCCCTGGTACGGCTTTCCATCAATAAGTATGGCACCGCCGACGCCAGTTCCCAGGGTAATCATCACAACATTTTTTCGGTCTTTTGCAGCGCCAAACCGCGCTTCGGCCATCAAGGCGGCAATGGCGTCATTGAGAACATAAGTTTTCATTTTCAAAAACCCGGTCCATTCAAAATTCTCCAGGCCCTGCAACCGGCCAGGCATAAAAGCTATAGCCGAATTATGTGCGTTTGGCAAGCCCGGTGCCGAAATGCCTATTTTGGAACCTGCACATTTCACAACTGCTTTAATTTCGTGCAGAGCGTTTAAAATGGCATTTTTCCAAATCGTATCATCGCCATCGTTTGTGGGTTGAAAATGCTGGTGCAATATATTGCCCAGGCCGTCGATGGCTACCGCTTTTATTCGCGTGCCACCCAAATCAATTCCTATTGTAATTTTCGGCATCGATGGTTTAATTGTTTAATTTGAAGTTTTATCTGTTGAATTCCTTAATCGCATCAATCATTGCCACAATGTTTTCAACCGGTACGTTTGCCTGAATGTTGTGAACAGTATTGAATACAAAACCGCCGTCTTTGGCGAATATTTCGCATAACCGAAGAACTTCCCCGCGCACTTTTTCAGGAGGTGCATAAGGCAGCGTATTTTGCGTGTCGATGCCTCCGCCCCAGAAAACAAGGTCATTCCCGTAGGTTTTTTTCAGGTGAACCGGATCCATTCCTTTGGCCGCAACCTGCACAGGGTTTATGATATCAAACCCGGCATTGATAAACCGCGACATAAATGGCTCCACAGCGCCGCAGGAGTGTTTGAAAGTTTTCCAGTTGGTGTTTGCATGTACCCAGCTATTTATTCTTTGATAATAAGGCAGCCACAAATCGTCGAACTGTTCGGGTGCACAGAAAGTGGAGCCCTGTGTTCCAAAATCGGTGCCGCAGATATAAACCACATCAATATTGTTGCCGGTTACCTGGTGCAACCGCCTGAAATTTTCGAGGGCGATTTCAGACTGGCGGTCAAAGATTGCTTTGATGTAATCAGGCCGCATTACAATACTCATGTACCATTCAGTAATATCGCGAATGCCCCCCGGGTTTTTTAATTTGATGCCGGGGATGTGGGCAATGTCGCCCAGTGCTGTACCCCCAAGTCCGGCAACCACCGCTTTCCCTGTGGTACGCGCTTTTTCGGTGGTTACTTTCCAGTATTCCAGGTCGCTGTCGGAAACCAAACCATATTCTTCGAGATTATCCCCGGGGTCAAGTTCTTCCTCAACTATCGGTTTTTGCCTTATAATTGCGTCGAAAAAATAACTGCTCCGGGGCATTCGCCCTGATGGAGATGCTGAAGTATCGCCTTCGGGGTACATCAGCACATCGCCATTTTCATCGTTTGTTGTACGAAAGCCTTCAGGAACCAGAACCGTTTGTCCCCAGGGGGTTACGTATTCCATAAAAGGCGCGTGGTTAAAAAATCCAAAACCATTTTTTATCCCACGGGCTGCGACTGTGTCAACACCCATTATTTCAGCCAGTTCCTCATCAACGTCACCCAACATCTGGTAAGGATCGGTTACGCGGACCGGTTTATTTTCCAGGCCATAGTATTTCCGGAGGTTTTCGATGGCACGAACATGAATCCCGGTTACGGGAGTCGCCCCAAAATCCACCACCAATCTGTCGGGCTGCCTGTGACTGATTGTTAAATCAAACCTTTCTTTTGACGTCATAAAATTGAATATCAGGCAGGCATGGCAGGGAGGCTCCATCCATCGCGGTAAGTATGTTTAATATAATTGCCGGCGGCTTCGAGTGCATTGAATGTGGCATACTGCGTATTAAAATGCGGATGGCCGTCAATAACCTGAAATTCGTCGGAGACTATTATTTTCAGTTCTTCTGTGGGTGAAATGTTGGCAAAGCGCATATTTTCAGCATCCCATTTCAGTCTTTTGTTCAGGTTTTGGAGGCGGATTGCCAACACACCCAACAACACCATTTCGTTAAACGGGCCAGAGTACCCAAAATGTGAAGTGCCTTCAACCCGGTTTTCCGGAGATTCCTTACAAGCCCTTATCCAGTCTTGTTCGTGCGGCCCGTCAACATATCCAACCGCACCCCGAATTCTTCTCAGGTATGGTGTAACGTTAGGTTTCCTGCCCGAGAGGAGACGCGGGTTAAAGCCACCGCAACCCGTAATCATGGTATCTTTTGAACCAACAAAAATGCAGCCGCCAAGCCCGTCGGCCATCAGGCTTTCGCCTTCGGGCAATAAATCGGGCCTTCGTGGCAGAATTCCGCCATCGTACCAGAACACTTTTACAGCAGGCATTTCCTGGTTTTTAACTTTCGTGCGGGCAGGGAAATCAAACTCAACCGTTTCGGCCTGGGGTGCACTTTCTGTATTAACCTGAGTCGAACTTCCGGAAATCTTTTCAGGATAACCCAATTTTAGCGATTGGTAAACAGGATCTAACACATGGCAGGCCATGTCGCCAAAAGCCCCGGTACCGAAATCCCACCATCCCCGCCAGTTCCAGGGTGTATAAATACTATGGTACGGGCGCATGGGCGCCGGGCCGATAAATAAATCCCAGTCCAGTGTATCAGGCGGGGCCATTATTTCAGTCGGGCGCTGCAAACCCTGTGGCCAGATTGGGCGATCTGTCCATGCGTGAACCTCTTTTACATCGCCAATTTCGCCATTCCAAATCCACTCGCAAACCTGGCGCACACCATCGCCCGAGTTGCCCTGGTTTCCCATTTGCGTGGCAACTTTATATTTGGCTGCAAGTCTGGTAAGCAGGCGCGATTCGTAAACCGAGTGTGTCAACGGTTTCTGGCAATACACATGTTTTCCCGCCGACAATGCATGTGCTGCAATAATGGCGTGGGTATGATCGGCTGTTGACACCATTACTGCATCAATTGAATTGCCCATTTCATCGAACATCTTTCTCCAGTCCTTGTAGCGTTTGGCTTTCGGAAATTCATCAAAACAATTCCGGGCATATTTCCAGTCCACGTCGCATAGCCCGACAATATTTTCGCTGTTCATTGCCACCAGGTTTGGATGGCCTTTACCGCCAACCCCAATACCTGCAATATTCAGTTTATCACTTGGGGCGCGGTGGCCGAGGCCGCTTACCGCAATTCCGGGAACAATTGAAACCCCTGCCGTTGCAACGGATGCTTTCTTTAAAAATTCACGTCTTGAATTATTCATTTTTTTAAGGTTTTAGCTGGTTAGAGTTACATGATTTTAATATTCCTGTTCAGCTAAAGTGTTCGTGGTTGCTGAACGTCCGATTTCATTATAAAGGCTTACCGGGTCTATTTTTACCGTAGCATAACATGATGAAAATAAAAACATCGCAAGTGCGAAGAACAGATAATTTGGTCGATTTTTCATTTCATTTTCAGTTTATAATTTTGATTTATGTTTTAAAGATAGGAAAGCAGAGAACAACCCGAATAAGCTAATTATATCTTCTGAAAAACCGGTTTAAATTCTGAGTAACCTGACTGTAAATGGGTCTGGTAAACTCAATAAATAAATCCTGTTCAGGTGGCAGGGGAATCGCTTTTCTTTGTGTCAGCTCAAATTGTTTATTGTCAAGTGCTTCCTTATCGCCTACAAATATAGCATATTCATTAATCCATGTAAACGATCCGGGGACGAGTTCGTCGGACATGATTTTGTCGTTCGCCCGATCTATTATCCGGACCCGCAGACTACCTCCCGATAAAACCTGGTCGGAGAAGATTTTTATTTTAGCCGCGTAATTTTTGTATTCAACTTTTGTTGTATCCCTTGTTTCAATTTTCACTTTTCTTTCCAGTTTTTCCTCTTTTTCGGTTTGACGCAGATTTCCCACAGAAAAGTCGAAAAATTCCATGTCAACGATAAAATCAGGATTTTTAAGCCCCTCTTTTTCAGCCTGAAAAGGAGAGTAGAAATTAACAAATCCTGAAGGTCGGAACTGATTGTTGAGGTATTCAAAAACCTGGTTGTAAAAGAATTCGGACGAAAGCCTGTATCGTTGCGTATTTACCGGAATTGCCTGAAGCACAACACGTAATGTTGCGGTTTCTTTAGCAGTTGCCATTAATTCCCTGCTGTCTTTATAATTATTTACAAACTGGCT
Organism: Prolixibacteraceae bacterium; assembly: GCA_009773765.1. Lineage (GTDB taxonomy): Bacteria > Bacteroidota > Bacteroidia > Bacteroidales > Prolixibacteraceae > Draconibacterium. The sequence continues at coordinate 7,224 of WTWZ01000071.1, forward strand.
GGCCTTTGCAAAATGTTCAAAGGCAATCCGGGCTGATTCGCGGGTGTTTACTTCCAATTCAGCCAATCCGGCGTTGTAACGTTCTTCGGCAGCTTTTTCGGTTGCCATATTCAATTCTGATGTATAAGTTTTAGGATTGCTGATGATTTTACGTGCAGCAGGCGTACTTCTGATTAAATCAGACATTTGATTGACCTGGTTCATTAATCCAATGGCTAATTCCCATTTAAATGCTGAATTGGACGAAAGAATCATATCCATTTCTTCCTGCGACCATTCGAGGGTCATTGGATATCCGTCCTCTAAAACTTTAATTGCATTTTTATTATCAGGAGACGATTTTAAACGTTCCACAGCTTTTGAGACTGCTGAAAAATAGTCGCCTTTTTGAAGGGCTTTTTTGCCTGTGGAACAGGACACTAATAAAAGCAGCAACATTAAATAAACCGAAAACCGAATTTTCATAAGTAAATATTTTAATACGAGTACAAAAATAGGTTTTTGACTATTAACAATTTATTTTTTTCGATAAGGTTCTATTTAATATCTTCTTCAATCCAGCCCGACCTGTTTGGCGGTTCCGGGACTTTTACTTTTTTCACCGGATTTTTCTCAAGTTCCTTCAACAAAACTTCAACTGCTTTTTCAATGCTGGGATCTATTCCTTTTGCCAGTTGCTCGGGTCTGTCAACCACTTCAATGTCGGGATAAACGCCAATTCCTTCGATGATCCACTCACCGTTTTCGTCGAAAATTCCAAAACGCGGTACCGAAATATTTCCGCCGTCAACCAGCCGCGCGTTTCCCGAAATTCCAACAAGTCCGCCCCAGGTGCGGGTACCGATTAATTGTCCCAGTCCTTTTTTACGGAAATAATACGGTAATGCATCGCCTCCACTTGAAGAATATCCGTTAATAAGCATCACTTTCGGCCCGTTATGCGCAACTCCCGGTGTTTTACTGGGAACCAGCCCGTTCCGGTTCCAGTAGCTAAGCGTTTTACGGTCGAGCAGGTCGGCCATTACATCGGGTATAAATCCGCCGCCGTTGTATCGGTCGTCAATAATCAAGGCATCTTTATCGTGGTAAGCATACATTCCTTTAAACAGTTCGCGGTTGCCGTCGGTTGAGGTATTCGGGACATAAATGTATCCTATTTTTCCGTCCGATAATTTATCGACAAGGGCACGGCGCTCCAAAACCCAGTTAAAATGCAGCAAATCGAGTTCGCTTTTTATGGGTTTAATCACTGCAGTGCGCGCAAAATCTTTTTCGGGTGTTGAGTTCACCACTATTTCAACCAGTTTGCCCACTGTGTTTTCCAGGAATTCATAAGGATTATCGGCAGATTTTATTTCACGGCCGTTAATGCTGATGAGGTAATCGCCTTCCTTCACATTCACACCCTGCTCTGTCAATGGAGAACGCAATGATTCGTTCCAGTTTTGTCCCTGGTATATTTTTGCAATTTTGTAGAATCCGGCTTTTTCGTCGGCAATTAGTTGTGCGCCCAGCAAACCCCCTTCAACCCGTTTTGGCTTTTCGAAATCGCCCCAATCAACGTACGAGTGGCCTGCGTTTGATTCCGAAACCATTTCACTGAGGATAAAATCCAAATCGGCGCGGTGGCCAACAAAAGGTACAAGTTGCGCGTAATTTTCCTTAACAGCTTTCCAGTCAATGCCGTGCATGTTATCTACATAAAAGTAGTCGCGGAAAATACGCCAGCCGTCGTTGTAAATCTGAGTCCATTCTTTTGCCGGATCTATTTTCATTTCCAAAGCATCGAGTTTTAGTTTTCCGGCATCGGGTTTTTGACCGGGGGCAATTTTGGTAATCCCAAAATCGCGGCCCGAACGGTAAAGCATAGTTTTTCCGTCGGCTGAAACCAGCGCCTGAGTTGCTTTTTCCAGAATCACTTCTTCTTTTTCCTCTGTAATGTTATATTTTTTCAGCTTGCCATCCGAAATAAACAAAACTCCGCCTTCAACAGCAGCTAAATTTCTGTATTCGCCTGCAGGCAGCGGTAGTGCAATTATCCTGTTGTTAATTCCTTCAACATCAATCGATACTGTTACCGGTTCCGCTTTCTTTTCTACAGCAGGTTCTTTCTTTTCATTCTTGTCTTTGCCTTCGCCTTTGTCTCCGCCTTCTTCTTTGCCTTTGTCTTCGCCTTTTTCTCCGACTTCCTCCTTCACCGGCTCAACATCGTTTTTATCTTTAAATAGCTTTTCACCGTCGGCTTTCAAAGCCATGGCATAAATCCGGGTCGAATTATTGTAAACGTAATTGAATTCGAAACTTGAAAAGGCGAGGTTAAAATCGCGGTCGGACAGGAAAAAGATGGTTTTGCCATCGACCGAAAATACAGGTGAATTATCGGAAAAAGAATTGTCGGTAAGTTGAGTGGTTTTATTTTCGGGAATATTGTAAACCCAAATTGCCGAATGACCGTTGGTAGCCTGTTTTTCGTAAGCCACCCATTTTGAATCGGGCGAAAAAACATACGTTCTGAACTCATTTTCTGTGGATTTGTCAACTACAGTTTCGGTTTTGGTTTCGATATTGAAAAGTTTTAGTTGAAGTGTGCGGTCGGAATAAAGCAGGTATTTGCTGTCGGGCGACCATTCGCTGTCGTATTTCCAGGCTGAAGAATTTGTTGTAAGTTGCTGCGGTTTTGCCTCTTTTTTATTTTCAATCAGGTAGATTTCGTATTCACCGGTTGCATCGGAATAGTAAGAAATGTATTTGCCATTGGGCGACCAACTCGGGTAAATCTCCCTGATTCCCTGCGTTTGTGTAAGGTTTTCGGTAATGCCATTTTCGGCCGGAACCGAGAAAATATCACCACGCGCATCAAACAATGCACGCTTCCCAGTTGGTGATACTGAGTAACTGTGAATATCGGAACTTACATTTTTAAAATACGAAACCAGGTTTGGATTATCGAAATTGATGTTGATTGTAATCTTTTCTGTTTTTCCGTTTTCGAGGTTCATTTTATAAATCTGACCTCCTTTTTCAAAAGCAAGTTGGCCGTTACTCCCCGAAGGCCACAAAACATCGAAATCAGTGAAATCGGTAAGTTGTTTTACCTCTTTTGTTTTTGTATCGTAGCTGTAAATGTTCAGCCGCAGGTTTCGGGCGGAGGCAAAAAAGATTTTATCGCCAAACCACACCGGGCACTGGTCGGTACCCACAAAATCGGTAATTTGTTCCGATGAATTTTTTTCGAGATCGTAAATCCACAAATCCGACGCCCGGCCACCTTTGTAGCGTTTCCATGACCTGAATTCCCGATCAACCGGGGTAAAACATATTTTTTTTGCATC
>WTWZ01000072.1 GCA_009773765.1 Prolixibacteraceae bacterium
CCACAATGTGGAACAAACCATTTCGCTCCATGATGTGCCAAATTATATGATTAATGGCGTTCCAAATACCGCTTTTACCGAAGCGCTGGCTTTTGTTTTCCAGGAACGCGACCTGTTTTTGCTGAACATCACCTACCCGAATCCGGAGAAGGAATACCTGAAAACGCTCGATATTTTTTGGTCGTTGTACGAAATAATGGGCGTTTCGCTGGTTGATATGAAGATGTGGCAGTGGTTGTACGCCAACCCGAATGCTACTGCGGTTGAATTGCGCGAGGCTGTTCTTCAGATTGCAAAAGATGCCTGGAACACTTATTACGCACCGGTTTTCGGAATGAAAGACGAGTCAATTCTGGGTATTTACTCGCACATGATAAACTCCCCAATGTATTTGCCAAATTATGCGTTTGGCCATCTCATTCATTTTCAGTTGGAAGAGCATTTTAAAACACATGAACTGGCACCGGAAGTTTTGCGCATTTTTGCATTGGGCCAGCTTACACCCAACGAATGGATGAAACAGGCTGTTGGTACACCGCTATCAAACGAAGCTATATTAAAAGCTACTGATGAAGCAGTTGGAAAATTGAAATAAACGCTGTCCGATATCGGAAGTACAAAAAAACCTTGAGGGCAGCAAGGTTTTTTTGTTGGTATTTATTATAAACTTTCAAAAATGTAAACTAAATTTATACCTTTAAAATCTAACTAAACCAAAAATAATGAAAACAAAAACTAATTCTGGAAAGTCAATCAAACGCAGGGATTTTATTGGCGGTGTAACAACCGCAGCTATTGGGTTAACTATTGTGCCCCGCGTGGTATTGGGCGGGCGGGGTTATATTCCGCCAAGTGATAAAATTAATGTTGCCTATATTGGAACAGGTACTCAGGGATTAAGCGAAATGCCAAATCTGCTGAAAATTCCGGATGCACAGATTGTTGCCGTTTGCGACCCTCAAAAAGAGGCGCGCGGATATTATGACTGGAGTCCTAAAGGATTATTAAATAAACTTCGCGAAACAATCGGCGATACAAACTGGACGGCCGGCGGCGATAATAAAATCCCCGGTGGAAGGGATTGCGGCCAGCAGATTGTGGAAAGGTATTATGCCAAACAAACCGGCAGGAATCACAAATGTGCGGCCTACTCCGATTTCCGTGAAATGTTTGAAAAGGAAAAGGGAATTGACGCCGTTAAAATTATGGCCACCGACCATTTGCACGGCGTTATGGCTGCGGCAGCAATAAAGCGTGGAATCCACATAACCATGCACAAACCCATTGCAAACCGGCTGGAAGAAGGTTTCCAGGTGGTTGAAATGGCCAAAAAATCGGATGTCATTACCCATCTTATTCCCTGGGAATCTAACGGCAGTATGGAACAGGTTTTGGCCTGGATAAAAGGCGGTGTGATTGGCAAACTAAAGGAAGTTCATAACTGGTCGAACCGCCCGGTTTGGCCGCAGTATTCCGGGCTGCCAACCGATAAACCTGACTTGCCTGAAGGTTTCGACTGGGATTTATGGCTTGGGCCCGAAGCAGTCCGCCCGTACCACCCGCACTATACTAACATGGTTTTCAGGGGCTGGTACGACTTTGGGGGCGGCGCCATGGCCGATATGGGGCACTACAGCTTGTGGACTGTTTTCGAGGGGCTTGAACTGGTTAACCCTGTTTTTATTGAACCCAACCGGAGCCACGTTTGCGGCCACCGGCCCGATGCTTCAGCTTACCGGATTGAAAACGATTTTTCGTTTCCGTTTGCAGGTTCGGTCCGGTTTATATATCCAAAAAACGACTGGCGCGATGAAGTGGAACTGATTTGGTCAGATGGTGGAATCCGTCCGCCCGTACCTTCCGGATTTTATAACAACAATAAGGAGTTGCCCATCGAGGGAATGATGTTCAAAGGCGAATCGGGGATTATCATGTCGTCGCAATTTACATTGAAAGAACCGTATGTGCTTTCGGGAGATATGAAACTGGCGGAAGAATTGAAAAAGGAAGTGAGTTATGACAGAGGTTCGGGGATCGAAAAGTTTATTCAGGCTGTAAAAAATAACCAGCAGGCGGATGGCAGTTTCCGCAAGGCATGGCCAATTACTGAGGCAGTTAATTTGTATGCCGCAGCTTTACGTTCGGGCAGAAGCCTGAGATATAATGCTGTAAAACGCGAAATCACAAATGTGCCTGATGTAAATAAATACCTGAAACGGGAATACCGCAAAGGGTGGGGTTTGGAAGAAGTTTAGAGTTCCGGGTTTCAAGTTCAGGGTTTCGGGCTGAAAAAATATACCGCCAGGAGCCGTAAAATTGATACTTTCAAAAACAGACAGAAGTAAATACAATCAATAAAAACCAAAATTTATGAAAACCAACAGAAGAAAATTTATCAAAACAACCGGTGCAGCTATCGGTTCTGCTGCTCTTTTTAGTCAAATTCCTTTAAGCATGATTAGTTGTTCATCGCCAGTTCCAAAAGATTTTGGGTTCCAGGTGTGGACCATCCGCGAAAAACTGATTGCCGATTTTGCGGGAACACTTAAAATGATGGCTGGTTTAGGATATAAACAGGTTGAAATGTGCTCGCCGCTTGGGTACTCCAACGCAGGTTTCGAACCGCTGAACAGCATGAGCGGAACAGAAATGCGCAAAATTATTGAAGATGCCGGTTTGACCTGCGTGAGTTCGCATTACGGAATGGGAGAACTGCGCGAAAGCCTTGACAACCGAATAGAATGGGCAACCCAACTGGGAATGAAACAAATGGTGGCAGCAAGTTTCTGGCTTCCCAAGGATGCTTCGGTTGACGAGTATCGTGCAGCATGTGAAGAACTTAACGGTATTGGCGAAAAAACAAAAGCCGCCGGAATCCAAATGGTTTTTCACAACCACCACATGGAATTCGAGAAACGCGGAGAAGAACTTATTTACGATGAAATGCTGAAAGTTTTGGATCCTTCGCTGGTGAAAATGCAGTTTCAGGTGGCAGTGGTTGACATTGGGTACCAAGCAGCCGACTATTTCAGGAATCATCCAGGCAGATTTATATCTGCCCACCTTGCAGATTATTCAACAGAACTGAAAAAGCAGGTTCCGGTGGGGCAGGGAATTGTTGACTGGAAAGACTTTTTTGAAGCAGCAAAAGTAGGCGGAGTTAAGAATTTCTTTGTTGAAATGGACCCCGAAACGTTTGGGCCAAGCGCGGAGTTCCTGCAAAGTTTGTAACTGTAAATGGACAACCTGCGAATTTCGTCTGCCCAGTTCGAAAACCGAAGCGGTGATAAAGAGTACAATTTATCGGTAATTGATAAACTTGCCCGGAAAGCGGCAGAAAAAGGGTCAAAAGTAATTGCCTTTCACGAATGCTCTGTAACTGGATATACTTTCGCCAGGCATCTTGATAAAAAACAAATGCTTGATCTGGCAGAGTTCATACCCGAAGGTGAGAGTATTCTGAAACTTACTGAAATTGCTAAAAAGTATGACATTGTGGTGTTGGCGGGCCTTTTCGAAAAAGATAAAAATGAAAGGTTGTTCAAAGCATATGTTTGTGTTGATAAAAATGGGCTGGTAGCAAAATACCGGAAATTGCACCCCTTTATCAATCCACATCTCACGCCTGGCGAAAGTTATTGTGTTTTCGATTTATTTGGCTGGAAGTGTGGCATCCTGATTTGTTACGATAACAACATTATCGAAAATGTGCGGGCAACTGCACTGTTGGGGGCGAATATAATTTTTATGCCGCACGTAACCATGTGTACCCCTTCAACCCGGCCGGGTGCAGGTTTTGTTGACCCGAAATTTTGGGAAAACCGTGAATCGGACACGAACTCCCTGCGAATTGAATTTGACGGGTTGAAAGGTCGCGCATGGCTGATGAAATGGTTACCTTCAAGGGCTTATGATAATGGTGTTTATGTTGTTTTTTCGAATCCAGTCGGCATGGACGACGACCAGTTAAAAAACGGCTGCTCGATGATTATCGATCCTTTTGGAGATATTCTCGATGAATGCCGGACGTTTAATGACAGTTTTGCAACCGCAACAATTACTCCTGAAAAACTAACACAGTCAGGTGGATACCGGTATTTACAGGCGCGACGGCCTGAATTATATGGCGAAATACTTGCAAGAGAACACAAGTCGGAACAAAAAGTGGCCTGGCTAAACGCTGTAAAAAATAACGGATAACTCTTAGAATATTTCGATTAAACCTTTTCAAACGCCCCGCATTTAAAATCTTTATCGTTCCGCTGATCATTCCGGTTCATCAAACAAACTACGCTTTCAGGTAGTCCGGGCTTTCGACAATATTTTTGAAATGGGCAAAAGGCTAACGGTTAATCAGATATAGCAAACCAACCCGCAGTCGATATTTTCGGCTACTGTATGAACCAGTTCACGATATTTTTCAGGAATTTCAGGTTCTATTTCATCTGGTTCCTCATAAATTTCCTGGAGCACGAAATCGGGAATTTTTTGCAGTTTTTCCTTATCCTCTTTTACCGAATGCAGAATGGGAAGTATTTCTTCTAATAATTATTGTGCATTCATAACGAAAGTGTAATGATATTCTTTAAATAAAAAGTTCAGAGAGTTTGATTTTCTTTTCATTAGTCCGGGAGTTGAATTTCTAACTGATCCTACAATAAGCCATTTTTTGTGGCAAGATTAATGAGAACTGCAACATTTTTTGCCTCAAATTTTTGCAGCAGGTTTTTGCGATGGGTATCAACCGTTGTATAGCTGATAAATAGTTTGTCGGCAATTTCCTGGTTTGTAAGTCCGGCAGCAATTAATTCAAGAACCTCTTTTTCGCGTCGGGTTAAAATGGGCAATTCTTTATTCGGATTGCTTCTGATAGTTAAAGCAGCTTCGTGACTAAAATATTTTTTATGCTGCATAACTGTTTCAATTCCTTTCAAAATCTCCTCTTTTCCGACGTTTTTTAAAAGGTACCCTGAAGCGCCGTTTTCCATCATTTTTTCAATGTAGCTGCGTTGATTAAATGTACTCAACCCAATAATCCTTATGGCAGGGTATTTTGAATGTACTTCCTTACAAAGTTCAATACCGCTTTTTTCAGGCAGGCTAATATCCATCAGTATCAAATCGGGTTGCTCCCGCTTTAAAAAAGCCATACACGATTCAGCGTTGGTTGCATGCCCTGTCCATTCAATTTCAGCCTCATTCTGCAACAACGATTTTATACCTTCAATAACCATAAAATGGTCGTCAACAATAAAAACCCTGGTTTTCATCATCTATTAATTTCAATATGAATACTTGTTCCTTTTCCCGGCTCCGACTGAACATCAAGTTTTCCATTTAAGTATTCAAGCCGGCTGTGAATATTTTTCCAGCCAATTCCCTTTTGTTTGTCAAGAGCCGTTACCTCGAACCCTTTGCCTTCGTCTTCAACATCAATTAAAAGTGTTTCATTTGAAAAAGTTAGTTGTACCAATGCAAATCCGGCGTTTGCATGTTTCAGAATATTGTTGACGAGCTCCTGAATAATCCGGTAAACAGAGACTGAAACAGACTCTTCAATCCTGGTGTTTTCCATTCCGAAAGACTGATAATTCAATTTTAACACACCGCTTCCGTTTATGTACGAACAAAAATCTTTCAAAGCAGTATCCAGGCCAAATTTCAACAAAGTTTCCGGCATCAGGTTATGTGCTACTCTTCGCATTTCCTGAATGGATGAATCGAGCATATCGATGCTGCGTTCAAATGCCTGGGCATTTTCAGGCGTCATAATCAAATTCTCTTTCATGGTATTTAATGAAAATTTTATGCCCGACAACATCCCTCCCAATCCGTCATGAAGGTCTTTTGCCAGGCGCGTTCGTTCCTGTTCCTCTCCTTTTAAAACTGCTTCTGCTGCTGAAAGCTGTTTCTCGGCTTCAAGTTGAAGAATGCGCTGTTGCTGAAGTTTTTGTTTTTGCTTAAAATTGCGGTAAACAAGCAGGAAAATAATAAGAATAAAAATTGTAATTACAGATATGGCATGATTGAAGCCTTTGCGTTTTGCAATCTCAGCATGTTGAAGTTTTAACTGGTTATCCTTTTTTTCTGTTTCGTATTTTGTTTTCAGTTCAGCTTCATATTCAGACAACTTATTATCTTTTTCAGCCTGATCCAAAGAATCCCATTTTTCTTCGTAATAATTTCCAGCAACAAATTCATGTTGAGCAAATTTAACCTTCGACAAGGTTACATATATCGTAAGAAGGGGGTCAATCAATGATTCGGCTTTTGCAATTTTTAATCCTTCCAAAAGTTGATTCTCGGCTAGTTGAAACTTTTTTTGATAAATATAATTGTATGCATTACTAATATATTGCATACATTTATTATAATCATCAATGTTTGCATTGTTGTTATAATCGTTTAGCAATGCAGTGCTTTTTTCAAGTCCTTCCATATCTCCGGCAGAATAATAAGCATAAGCAAGATTTATCAAAGCATTTCTTACTGACCTCTCCCTGTTTACAAGTTTTCCAATTTCATATTGCCTTTTTAACAACTCAATTGCCTGCTCATTTTTGTTCATTCTAATATTACAAAGTGCCAGGTTATTAATTGCTATAAGCAACCCAACTGTGTCAAGATATTGTTCACCGGCTTTAACTCCCTTTTGCCCGTATTCAAGCGCTTTGTCGTATTGGTTCAAGTCCAGATACAACCAGCACAAATTGCCATAATTGGTGGCCAAATTTGTGGTATCTCTAATTTCAGTTGTTAAATTAATGGAATGGATGGCATATTTTACAGCAGAATCATTCATGTTTAAATTAAGATAGATATTAAAAATGGCCCTGTATGAAGTTGCCTCCTGGAACTTATTGCTATTCTCTTTTGCAACTTTAATTGATTTCAAACAATACTCAAGGGCTTTTTTAAAGTCTTTTTTAGCATGATAAATCCTCACAAACTCATGAAAACATCTGTGTTTAAACTCATGGGCATCTATTTTCAAAATAAGTTCTTCGCATTTGGTATTATAGTACAGCGCAGAATCGATATTTATGCTAAAATATTCTCTTTCAATGTTATAAAGCAAGTTTACTTTATTCGTGTCATCTTTGGCATCCTCAAGACTTCGCAATAAAATGTCAAGATTATTAGGTTGCCCGCAAACTGTGTTTACTGAAACTAAAATCAGAAAAATAAAGTACTTGCACATTTTTTAAATATCATTATTGTTTATGCGAATAAAACTAACAAATTCAGATTAATCACTCCCTTTTTTCCATGATTTTTAATGTAATTTAAATTGACTGATTTTCCTGTGTATCACAAAACTATGATACAAGACTAAAAAATCCTGTTTTTACAGGAGAAAAATATCCTTTATGAAGTTTTACTTTTATCCATATTGAAATCAAGGTGAATTGAATGCAATCAAAAATGAATTCACCAAGGTGTGAAATCAGATGTAACCAATTAAAGTAGCGAGATATGAAACGGACAATTTTACTTTTTGCGCATGTTTGTGTGGCATTTTTCCTGAACGCCCAGGTAACAAAAACTGTAAATGTTACAGCAGGTGGTTTATTTTCGGCCCTGACTTCTGTTGAGTTAAGTACAGTTACAAATCTTACAGTTTCCGGAACTTTGGATGCCCGCGATTTTAAAACTATGCGGGACAATATGCCCGTATTGGCTGATATTGATTTAAGCAGTGTAACCATTGCAGTATATAATGGCACCGAAGGTACGGGGGGCACAAATGCGATTGATTATCCGGCGAATGGCATTCCGCAATATTCTTTTTTTAGCCCTGCTACTTTTATTGCAAAAACCAGCTTAAAGGCTTTTACGTTTCCGACATCGATTACAGGAATTGGGAAATATGCATTTCGCAGTTGTACAGGACTGCTAAGTATTACTATTCCCTCTTCGGTTACCACCCTCGAAGAATATGCTTTCAGAGGTTGTAATAACATTACTAGTTTAAACTTTGCTTCGCCTTCATCATTAAATTCAATCGGGAATTTTGCTTTTGAACTTTGTTCTAAAATTGGTTCCTTAGATATTCCAGCTTCGGTAACAACCATTGGTAGAAATGCCTTTTCAAATTGCACTGGTCTAACAGGCTTAACATTTGCATCTCCTTCGTTACTAACATCAATTGGGAATAATGCATTTAACGAATGCCGCAACCTTACATCGGTTGAAATCCCGGCTTCGGTTTCCGCTTTAGGGCAAGGGGCATTTCAAAATTGCGGCGGTTTAACCAGCTTATTGTTTTCCACGCCGTCGGCCTTAACCACCATTAATAGTTCAACATTTTCCGGTTGTACAAAACTGGCGTCAATAAATATTCCGTCAACAGTAAGTTCAATTGGGAGTTCAGCATTTTACAACTGTTCAAAATTAGTTTCAATTGACATACCAACATCGGTTACTTCTTTGGGGGAAGAAGCTTTTCGGGGCTGTATTGGTTTAACAGCGGTCAATTTTTCCACGCCTTCAGCGCTAACAACTATTGGGTATAATGCCTTTAATGGTTGTAACAAATTAGCCTCGGTTACAATACCGGGTTCGGTCACCACTATACAAGACAATGCTTTTTTAAACTGTACCGGGTTAACCACACTTATCTTTTCCACGCCTTCATCGTTAAGTACTATCGGATATTATGCTTTTAATAACTGTTCAAAGTTAACATCGGTTACAATTCCTGCATCGGTTACTACCATTGGGGAACAAGCTTTTGGAAACTGCTCCGGCTTAAGCAATGTCATCTTTTCCACCCCTTCATCAATAACTTCTATTGGGAGGGGTGCTTTTGTCTACTGCACCGGCTTAACTTCGGTAACGATACCTACTTCGGTAACTACTATTGAGCGTTCTGTTTTTTTTGGCTGTAGCGGATTAATATCGGTTACTATTCCCGCATCGGTTACTTCCATTGGCAGAGATGTTTTTTATAATTGTAGCGGCTTGCTATCCATAACCACCCAAAAACCAGTTCCGGTTGATTTAAGTTCTTCATCAAATGTTTTTTACGGTGTAAATAAAGTTAACTGTAAACTGTATGTGCCTTACCAGGCTAAAACCCTTTATGCAGCTTCCAACCAGTGGATGGATTTTTCAACTATTACAGAAATGCCGGGATTTAAACTTTCTGAAACAGCATTCAATCTGGCGTCCGACGAAGGAAGCGCAGTTTCGGTTAATATAACATCGGATGTAACCTGGACAGCAAGCTCCAGTCAGGGGTGGCTCTCTGCAAGCCCTTCTTCGGGAAGTGGCAGCGATACAATCACGCTTACCGCACAGGCCAATCCGTTGCTTGTTGCACGAATAGCCAATATTACCATTTCGGCAACAGGATTAGCGCCGCAGACCATAACAGTTACCCAGGCCGGAGCTCCCAAAGTGATGGATATTGAGGCGGGCGGTTTATTTTCAGCATTGACTGCCCTCGAACTCAGCACGATTACCAGGCTGGTACTTACCGGTACTATTGATGCACGAGATTTCAAAACCATGCGCGATAATATGCCAATGCTGACTGACCTTGATATTAGCGGGTCAACTATTGCAGCTTTCACTGGTCTTGGGGGTACTAACCTCAATGCTGGAAGCTATTCTTATCCAGAAAATGCAATACCTGATTATGCTTTTTATTATTCCGGTACAGGGACTATAAAAACAAGCCTGAAAACCGCTCTGTTACCATCTTCGTTAATTTCAATCGGGCATAATGCTTTTTATAACTGCAACGTTTTGACCTCGGTGACCATTCCTTCATCAGTTAACTCAATAGGGAATGGCGCTTTTGCGCAATGCAGTAGTTTGAAATCGATGACTATTCCTTCTTCGCTTACTTCTATCGGGCAATCTGTTTTTTATGGCTGTAGTGGTTTGACCTCCGTAAGCATTCCTTCATCGGTTACTACTATCGGAAACTGGGCTTTTTATAATTGTACCGGATTAACATCGGTAATCCTGCCAGAATCGGTTACAACCATTGGAAATGAGGCTTTTTATTACTGTATCAATTTGGCTTCCGTAAACATTCCTTCATCAGTCATTTCAATAGGTACTGGTGCATTTTCGATGTGCAGCGGACTTGAAACCATAACTGCGGAAAAATTAACCCCTGTTGACCTGACTTCATCACCATTTGTGTTCTATAATGTAAATAAAACCACCTGTACACTTAAGGTTCCTTTTCAAGTGGGTACCTTATATGCTGCTGCCAACCAATGGAATGAATTTACAAAAAGAACCGAACTTCCGGGATTTAAACTTTCTGCCACAGCGCTTACCCTCAATGCTGAAAATGGTAGTAATGCCTTAATTACAATTTCTTCAGATGTGGATTGGTTGGCCAGCTCAAACCAGGATTGGTTAACTGTGAGCCCAGCCACCGGAAATTCCCTCAATGAAGTTCAGTTTACTGCTCAAGCCAATTTGTCGGTTGAAACTCGTGT
>WTWZ01000073.1 GCA_009773765.1 Prolixibacteraceae bacterium
GGGCTTCCTTTTTTGCTAAAAAAATACAAGCACCTGCAAAAATCCAATCAATCAAATGCAAAGCATATTGGTCATATTTGTACCGTTAAAATAATGAGTGTAAAATAGATATGAAGAAGGCATTTGAAATACAAAACCCTGATTTCGAAATCAGTCCCTTAACCGGAATGACTAAACAACATTACATCGGGATGGCGAAATATCTGCTCGAACGGGCTTTTACTCATGTGAAGGATATCAACGATCCGATTTCATTTCCGGTAGTTCCGGGGAAAACCTACCCGCAACCCGGCGCTCCCGACTGGCGCTGGCGTTCGCTTGAATTTGAGGCGCTGGAACGGACTTTTACCCTGGCTGGACCGCTGATTCATATCGATCCAAATACAGAAATTAACGGAATCAATCTCAGGGAATATTACTGTTTGCATTTGTACAATGCCTTAACTCCGGGGCATTCAAACTCATTGCCGTTACCCGAAGATTTGCCCGATTCAACTTACCAGTTTACCTGCGAATTTGGCGGATTGTTTAAAACGCTTTTGCTAATGCCCGATACTATCTGGCCGCAGTTTACCGAAAAGCAAAAGGAAGAAATGGTAATTACCATTTCGAAATGGGCGCACCATCGTACAACGCAAAACAACTGGCGGATTTTCAATATCATCACGCTTTCGTTTCTGAAAAAATACGGATACGAAATTGACGACGAACTGCTGAAAGGACATCTTTTGTGGGTGGCATCGTACCACTCAGGAAATGGCTGGTACCTCGAACAAACCTACAATTATTACTCGATCAGCCTTTTCATTGTTTACACAACCATCTGGAACCGCACTTTTGGCGATGAATATTATCCCGAAATTGCCGCAATCATCGAAAAATCAGCACAGAAATTAATGGAATCGCTGCCTTCGTTTTTTGGCCGCGATGGTTACATCAACATGTGGTCGCGCAGTATTTGTTACCGTACCTGGGTTTCGGGAGCTTTTCCGGTAGCTTTTATGCTGAAAGATAAAACCCTGCTTGACCCCGGACTGGCACGCCGGCTTTGTTCGGGTTCGCTGCTTCAGTTTGTTACCCGCGAAGAGTTTTATCACAACGAAATTCCAAGCCTTGGTTTTTACGGAACAAAGGAATATATGGTTCAAAACTACAGTTGTCCGGCAAGTCCGTTTCTGATGTTTTTACCGTTTATTTGTCTTGCGCTGCCCGATGACTCACCATTCTGGACAGCCGTCGAAAACGAGGGATTCTGGGAAGAACTGGGTTCCGGGTCAAAAAAGACAATTCTCGAAAATCCGGGACTGGTGTTGGTTAATCACGGCAAAAATGGTACTTCCGAAATCATTCCCGGCAAAGTGTATTATGATGATCTCAACTATTCAAAACTAATTTACAATACGCATTTCCCATGGGAAGATCATAATCCGCAGGGAGGAACATCAATGGAATATAGTTTTCGCAGCCAGGACCCGCGCGATGTTCGCGGCGACGATGTGAACTTTTACCTTACCGGGATTGCAGTTGGAAATAGTTCTGAGAAAAGCAGACAATACACTATTTCGCAAAGTATGATGTTTAACGGCGGGCAAAACGGAGTGATATACCGACAGGCAATAATGCGTCGCCCTCCCAACAACGGCGTGGGCTACATTATCGATTTGGCCGATATTATCATTCCAGGCGGTGTTATCCGTGTCGATCGATCACGGATTGCTTTTGAACACGAACTCACATTAGGCCATTTCGGGCTGCCGCACATAAAAGGAGAGAAACCGGTTATCCATAAGTTTGAAGAGGGAAACCGGAAAGCTATCACAGCAGCCATAAAAGGAAGACGGGTTGCTTTGATTACGTACCATGGCTGGGATAAACTCGAAATTGTTGAACATACCAACCGCAACGCCGAAGCCGATGAAAGCACAGTGATTTATGCACACAAAAAACGGATGCAAAAAAACCCGCCAATGGAACTGATGATTTCGGTGATGATGCACAAAACCGATGACTCTGAGTGGGGCAAAGAAGAACTTTCACCCATCGGCAACATCGAAATTATGGATGTTACACCGGTTGGGTCTGCTTTGGGTGCAAAAATTACTTTGTCAGACAATAAAGTTTACGAAGTATATTTTGAAGAAATAGACGGGAGGAGAAGGAGTTAATCAAATAATTCTCAATGCCAGGATTTATATGATTGGCCTTTTTTGGATATTTTTCCCCATGCACCGGTAAAAATATCGGACAATTTACCCCATGACAGAGGCTGAATTTTATGTTTTGATTTGTAGAACAGTATTTTTTTTTGGATGAAAACGATAATATTGTATCCCGATGTAATTCAGGACAAAGATTGAATTAATCCTTACTTCAATTGAAGTATCTGCTTATTGGTAAGGTAACCCCACTAAACTAATGTTACATAACATTTTAGCGAGAAAATATTTAACTAACACATAATCAGTGTTTTGTAAAAAAAAAACAGTTTTTTTCAAAACTTTACCTCTTGTATTTTCACTTCCATCGAAAGTTTTCAGAAAATTGGTTTTTAAAAACGTATTGACTTTATTATCTGACAGATACGTGGAATAAATCTGCCTGTACAGGTAATTTATCTACATCGAACAACGTTCTTCCGGGTGGCAACCCCACTTTTTAAACCTTTCCGCTTATGCAGGTGTTCCTGTAATGCTTGGCCAACTGATAATAAAACCTTCAAACACCCTGTAATACCGGTTTTTATTGCCATCGCTCATCGTTGATTTGACCCTGTGTAATTTCATCATTAATGTAAGTTTTTGTCGACCTACAAAAATATGAGATTCTCAGGCACTTTCATTTTTTTAAGTTTCGGATAGCAGTGAGAATTTAACTTCAGAACTTCTTGAAAATTTGAAATTAACATTAAAAACTTTTTGTTTTCAGGGGGTTGTATTTTGTTCGAATTATCAGTATTTTCGAACTCAAATTTAAAATCAATTTTAATCTTAATAATATGAAGAAACAGAGTTTGATATTTATGATTGCCCTGGCAATAATTGTGGTTGTTTCGTGTAAACCAAAACAGCAGGCAGCGCCTGTTGTAAGTAATGAACCGGCAGCGCTTCTGGCAGAAATTGATCAGTCCGCACCGGTTAACACACTGACTGAAAATGAATCAAAATCAGGTTGGCAACTGCTTTCCAACGGAACTGATTTTACAGGCTGGCATGGGTACAACATGTCAGGTATTCCTGATTGCTGGATAGTTGAAGATGGTAGTTTTACCATGACAACCACAGGCGGCGCTGAAAGTCAGGATATTATCACCGACAAGAAATATAAAAGCTTTGCGCTTTTTGTGGAATTTAAGGTTGATACCGCGGCCAACAGCGGAATTATTTATCACGTTGCCGAAGATACAATGTATCAGTTTCCTTACGAAACCGGGGCTGAATACCAGGTAGTTGACCATGAAAACTGGCCCGATTCGCTGGCCGACTGGCATATTACTGGTGCCAATTATGCCATGCACCCCCCAATGGTGCGCCCTTTTAAACCGGTGGGAGAGTGGAACCAGGCTTTTTTGGTGGTAAACGGAAATAAAGTTACGCACTACCTGAACGGCGAAATGGTGGTTGAATTCGAAAAATATTCCGATGAGTGGAACGTGTTGCGCAACAGCGGGAAATGGTCTGATTTTCCGGATTACGGGAAATATGACGAAGGGCACATTTCACTTCAAAACCACGGCACCAAAGTGTGGTACCGAAATGTGAAAATTAAGGAATTGTAAACGTATCTAATCAAAAAAAGGATGCCATTTCTTTCAATTATGAAGTGGCATCCTTTTTTTTTGAAGCTAAAAATATCTGCCATTACGGTTCTACCTCCCAAAACGCGTTTTTTCCAACTTCGCCAACTTTAACATACCGCCGGCTTTTATTGATTTCATTTGAACCGTCAATAACAAATTCCGATAAAATCAGGTAGCCACCGGTTTGTTGCGGCAGGTTGAAAAAGGCCGGGATATTTACCCGCTGGTAAGCCGGGATTTCGATTTTCCTTTGCTGTTGGGTTATTGTTTTACCATTTGCACCAACCAGTTTTACGGTGACAGTTCCGGTTGTCTTTTCTTTCAAATCGTTTACACCGGCAAGGTTAAAAACGAGCTGTTCGCCCGGCGCATAATTTCCGTTGGGAAAATAACGCTGGTCGGCCAAATCGATAAAAACATTAGCAGGTGCAAAAGCGTGTTTCAGCCATTTCAGCGAAATACCAGGCTCAAGGTCTTTTATGTTGTTGATGTACCAATCGCCTGTATATCCATAATTGTTGGTGAGGTGGCAAAAAGCCAGGACGCCCGCCATTGTTCGTTCACCCCGGATCCACTCGGTTTCGCACGCCAGCCAGTAAGCCTGCATTTCCCGCCGTTGCTCGGGAGTTGCGTTTTCGCCCAAAATATGGTCATAAATGTTTTTGGTAAGTTTAGCGGGCTGTCCGTCGCGCCAAAGCCAGTTCCATCCATATTCGTTTACCAGTTGTGTTGCCGAAGCCTCAAGGTACTTCAAGTGGCCGGGTTCCCAGTCATCCATTTTTCCAAGGCGATATGGATTTTTTATGAGCCAGGCGCCGGGATTTTCCTGTTTCATCACGTTCCATCCTGCCCGGTACAAGTGTGGCTCGTCCATTGGGTCAACGCTTGTGAGGTCGCCTTCCTGCATGTACCCGGCATCCCATATTCGGGTTGGATCCAATTTTTGAAGTTCCGGGATTAGCGTATTACCGATGTAACTGTTCACGTTTTCGTTGATGGCATCCCAAATTACAATGCTTGGGTGGTTGCCGTCGCTCCAAACCCAGTCGGTAAACTCGGTCCGTATTTGTTCATCCCAGCCATGATTTTGCCAGTACATCCATTCATTCTGAAAAAGCATTCCATGTTCGTTGGCCAAATCGTACCAGAAATCGGGTACCAGTCCAACACAAATCCTCATGGCATTCCAGTCAATGGCTTTAGGATCGTCAACCAGCATTTTCTTTACCCAATCGCGGTCCCACGGAAGCGCCTGACAGTCGGGATCTTCGAAAAACCTGTGAAGTGTGATGTTGCTCCCACGCAGGTAAAATTTTTCGTTATTCAGATAAAAGAATTTTCCACGCCTTTCAAAATCACGCATTCCAAAGTTCCCAACAACTTTGTCAGATAGCTTTTCGCCGTCGAACAACATGATTTCAGCCTGGTACAGAAAAGGGTTTTCGGGCGACCATTGCTCGAAAAACTTAAGTGGAATTTCGGCTGAAAGCTGGGTTTCATTGTCGCGTGTGGTTTCTCCCTCAATAAAGCCCTTGGCAATTTCTTTCCCCGTAACCTTTTCTTTTATAATAATTTCGGCTTTTACTTTATCGGTCATCGGGTCGCCATACATTACCTGCTGCGGGTAAAAACTGCGCACCAGTATTTTAACTGTTACATTTTTATTTTTAACCGAAGGTAAAATCAGATTTTTTTGAATTTTTTGCTTTCCTGAAAATGATAGATAAACATCGTCCCATATTCCGGGGATGTAATTAACTTTTTCCTTGTCAGTGCTGCCGGCAGCCTTTGCCGGCAACCAGATCCGTTCCCCAACCCGGATTAATATTTCGTTTTCGGCTCCAAATTTCAGGGCATTGGTAATTTTCAAATCAATTGGGGTGTAACACGAAATTGATTGGCCAACATCTTTTCCGTTAATATAAACCTGTGTCACAAACTGGCTTTTCAGAATTGAAATCATGGCTTCACTGCTTTTCATTTCGGCAGGAATGTTAACCACTTTTTTGTACCAACTGTAACGCGGTTCGTACTGAAGTTTGCGGTAATCGTAGGCTTCATCGGCCAACACCTGGCCGGGCCGTTTAAAGAGTTTGTCGTATGCCTCAATTTTAGGTTCGGCCAGGTGGATCAATCCCGGAACCGGGCATTTTCGTGTAAATTTTTGGGGCGGAAAAGCATCGGTGGTTTGGTCGAAATCCCACTGCCCGTTGAGATTGATGATTTTTCCTTCATTTTGGGCAAAAATAGAAATGGAGAGAAACAGTGATACAAATAAGATGGTTAGGTTTTTCATTGGTTTCAGATTTTAAAGGTTTAAAAATGATTCGTGTTTTGATATAATGATGAACTTTTGTCACTAAAACACCAAAACACGAAATTTTACAAAAAATATAGTTTCATTCTTACTCTCTCACCTTGGGGAGGGTCGGGGAGGGGCTCTTAGTTTACTATTGCGGCAATTCCGGCCCCGATGAGGCTCGAATTGGGTACTTCCACAATTTCGTAAAAACGACGGTTTTCGCCTGAGAAAAATCCTTGCAGGAATGCTTCAAACAGCACCTGGAAATTGTTCATTTTGTAGAATGTAGTCCCTTCGATGGTCATCAGCACGGGTTTTTCGGACGATTTACCTTTGCCGGTTTTCAGAATAACTGCAGCAAGGCTTGCAGCCGTTAATTTGGCAGCGCGCGTAATCATTGCGTTGATAATTTCAATAGCGGCATCTTTATCTTCCCTGCTTACCAAAACTGTCGAAAGCGTATTTGCAGGCAGGTCGATTCCGCAAACAAATTTGTTTACTTCTTCCGAGGCCAGTTCACCAATTTCCTTCAATCTCACAATACTTTCGGCGCTGAAAACATCTTCGGCAGCCGCCATTTTAAGGGCTGTTGTGCATAGTCCGCCAAAATAACCGCCGGAAATCATTTTTTCGAATGTATAACGTCCGGGCAGTTTTGTGGTATTATCAAATGCGATATCAATGTCGGTCCGTGGCATCAGGTTGAAATTACCTGTTTCGATATTGATTATCATGTTTCCGGTAAGGTCGAGATTAGGGGTTTTTGTAATTTTTTTATTATCCTCAATATAGCAGGCATTAGTTCCTGTACCAAGAATAAAACCGATGTAAGTGTCGAACTCGCGTCCGGCAGTGGCAGCTTGTCCGGCAAGTAATGTTGAAACTGTGTCGTTCATCAGAACAATCTGTTTGTTCGGGGTCCCCATTGCTTCGAGCAGGTTTTTACCAACCATTTGCCCAAGCACTTCGGGCGCTTTTACTTCCTTGCTCCACTCAAGCAGTTTCCCGTCTTTGTTAGGAAATATCTCGACGGCATAAGAAAAACAGAACCCGATTTTTTCTGAAACATCCTTATAGCTGGTAAGATATGCAGCAAGAGTGGCAAAAAATTCCTTGTTCGTCAACTCTTCGTCAATGGCAGGCATTTTGCGTTGCTGCAGGTTTTCGGTAACCAGGTTCAGATTATTATCGAACGACATTTTTGCCGCCCTGAAATTGGTGCCACCGGCATCGATGGCCACAACCGGTTCGTTGGGCTTGATCTTTCCTTCGGCCCCCAAATAGGTTGGTATCATTTGCAACGACCCCGGTTTCCCTTCAAGCCCGAGTTTCATTTCGGCAATAAAATCATCGGCAATGGTTTTAATATCAATTTCATCTGATGCTAATTTGTGTTTTTTAATGAATTCTTTTGTCTTGTTCATAATTACTTATTTTAAATAAATGTTGAATTTTTGTTTTTTCGGTTTCACGTTGAAATAAACGTCGCAAATTAAAATTTTTCCGGTTATGCTTTACAAAACATTTTCAATTTTATATACCCAGGCGTAAGGGCTTGGATTGATTGCCGGATTAACTGCCGGTGGAGAAATAACTAATTTATTCCCTGACTTTTTGACTTTTACTTTTTGGTTTACACCAAGCATTTTCACCTCTCCGGCTTTACTGATCCCTTCAATTACAATTTCTTTTTCGGCGAATTTTGTACAAAGCACATATAAATCGGCGCCTTTTTTTGTAAAAAAAACATTTTCGATCTTGTTTTTGCCTGAACCTTCCCATTTTCTGGTTCCGTAAATGGCTTCGCCGTTGATGTCAAGCCAGCTCCCGATATCCAGCAGTCGTTGTTGCTGAATTACAGGAATTCTTCCATCGGCAGTCGGGCCAATATCGAGGAGCAGGTTTCCGCCACCGGCAACTTTTTCAATCAGCAAATCAACCAGCGCATCCGAACTCATATAATTATTCAGGTCTTCAATCTTGTTGTAACCGAAAGAAGTACCAATTCCGCGGCACTCTTCCCAGGGGCGTTCCACTTCGCCTACGCCTGTCTGTTCGTGTACCATGCCGTATTCGGTGGTAAAATAGCCGCCGTGTTTGCTTCGGGTTTCCTTGCCCCACCGGTCATTTACGCATACAGTATTTTTTACGGGCGAATCATTGTAAAGCCAGGCCAGAAATTCGGTACTTTTCCATTTTTCACTGGGGTGGTCCCATTCTCCGTCTGTCCACAAAATGTCTGGCTCATATCGGGTAACCAAATCTTTCATTTGCGGAATCATGTGGTCGTCAACATATTTTTCGAGGTTGTTTTTGTAAAGCGGGTTGTACCATTCGTATAGCGAATAGTAAAAACCCATGCGCAGGCCGGCATCTTTCACGGCTTTGGCCAGGTCGCCGCACAAATCGCGGTGTGGGCCAATATCAACGCTGTTCCAGTTCCAGCTTTGTTCGCTGGGCCAGAGTGTAAATCCTTCGTGGTGTTTCGAGGTGAGGACCACATATTTTGCCCCGGCTTTTTTAAATACATTGGCCCAGTGTGCAGGGTCGAAATGTTTTGCGTTAAAATCCCTTGCAAAATCCTGATAATAGAAGTTTTCGCCATACATTTTGTTGTGGTAATCGCGGAAAAGTTTGCCTGCCTCGCTTTTTTCGTTGATGCGCCACCAGTACCATTCGGCATATTTTGCATAAACACCAATGTCGGCATTGGCAGGCGCCCAGGCCGGAACCGAGTAAACGCCCCAATGGATAAAGATGCCAAATTTAACATCCCCGAACCATTGCGGTACGGGCCTACTGTCGATAGATTCCCAGGTTGGCTGGTATTTTTGGGCGGAAAGGGTTGCTGAAAACAACACTGCAAAAAGGATAAAGATTAATTTTCTCATGGTTCAAATCGGTTTAAATTTTCGTTTATAGTATTATCAAGTTTTTTTATTTTAATCTCATTTAGCTAGCAGGCTGAAAGCCTAATTTATTTCAGCCCAACGGCAACGCCTTGGGTAATATATGAATAAATAAAATGGGGCGCCCTGAAAGGGCAAGTTAATCGGTCCATAAATATTGCTCATTGTATTCAATTCCATATTCTTTCAAAAATAAAATCAATTCTTCTTTAAACGACATTTTTTTGTGATGTTCTTCCTGATTCTGTATATAATTTTTCGTTTTATCGTGCAACGACTGGCTTACCGAAAAACCTGCATAACCACCTTGCCATGCGAACAATTTGTAATGGGGATGAATTGTTTTAATCCAGCGGCTGCTATGTCGTTTGATTTCTTCTGTTAATTTGGCAAGTGCAATGTTTTTCGACATAACACATAAAACGTGCACATGATCTGCAGTTCCATTTATTAAAATTGGAATCGATTCGTTATCGTTAATTACGGCGCCCATGTATGCATATAAATCCTTTTTATCTTCATCTCTGATTATTACAGAAGTGTTTTTTATATGAAAAACGAGATGCACGTACAATTTTGATAAGGACTGTGCCATAAGTTACAAAATTAAGTTGCCCTTTCAGGGCGAAAATAAATATTATCAACATTTTAACCCAAGGCGTTGCCGTTGGGCTGAATTAAACTGTCCTTTCAGGACGAAAGACTTATTGTCAACATTATAATTCCCAATTGTTGCTAAAACAACCAAAAGGGCTAAATTAAAATGTTCTTTCAGAACGAAAAACTTTATTATCAACATTATAATTCCAAATTGTTGCTAAAACAACAAAAGGGCTAAAATTAAAATGTCCTTTCAGAACGAAAAACTTTTTTGTCAACATTTTAAATTCAAATTATCGTCGAAGCATACAAAGGGCTGAATTTTACTGTCCTTATCTGGTCGAAAATTCTTTATGCAATTATCAGTGTATGTAATATTTCTTTCTGTTATAATTTGCTTTTTGTCCTCAGTCAGGCTGAAAGCCTAATTTATTTCAGCCTAATGGCAATGCATTTGAATCACTTTTTCCCGTTAAATTCCTGAATGGCTTCCAACATTGCAACCATATTACCAACCGGAACATTTGCCTGGGCATTGTGAACGGTATTAAACACAAAACCGCCGTTTTTATTGAATATTTCGCATGTACGCAAAACCTGTTCCCGTACTTCTGCCGGGGTACCAAATGGCAGTACATGTTGTGTGTCAATGCCTCCGCCCCAGAAAACCAGGTCGCGGCCATAACGCTCCTTCAGTTTCTTTGGATCCATTCCGGCGGCGTTTATTTGTACCGGGTTTATAATGTCGAAACCGGCACG
>WTWZ01000074.1 GCA_009773765.1 Prolixibacteraceae bacterium
CCTTGGGTATTGCAGCCATGTTTACTGCAACAAATGGATTTGAAGCCCGGGACGAATTGTAATGAATAGCCTTGGCTACCAGCTCTTTACCGGTTCCCGTTTCTCCGGTTAAAATAACCGAAATATTGGTTCGTGTTGCTTTCTCAACCAGCTCAAAAATATTTTGGGTTGATGGATGGTTGCCAAAAATGGCATTCTGGTAGCTGTATTTTTTTTTGACCTCGCTGCGCAACGAAACGATTTCATTCCGTTGCCTGACTCCGTTGCGAATATTTTGAACCGTGTTCAGAAGCCTCTCGCGAATATCTTTCGATTTAACTATGTAATCGTATGCGCCATATTTTAACAACTCCACAACAACATCAATTTCATCCTGTTCAGAAATCAGAATAACCTGTATCTCTTCATTTTCGGCTTTTATTTTTTTGAGGATTTCCAACCCTTTCATGTCAGGAAGCCGGTAATCAAGCGTGACAACATCAGGCCATTTGTACAGGTTGCTCAGGCAATCTTTTCCGTTGGTAAACGACTCAATTTCATAGTCTGGATTTAAGGAAAGATTATGTACCAGTAATCTGCTGTACCATTCGTCGTCCTCAACCACAAAAATCCTGAAAGGTTTTTCTTCCATAACTAATTTTGTATTTCAACCCGGTTTTAAACCGGGTGAGTGAAATTTAGCAATTTTCTTAATTAAAATTTGAATTTATGTTTACGTTTTCATTTCAGTCAAATATGAATTTAAAATTTGATTCAATTCAGTTAATTCTTTTTTTATCTGTTGAGAATTTGTGAAAATCAATTTCCAGTCACCATTTTCCTTCGCCATGTTTTCCAGTTTTTTAATGTTGTTGAAGAGGTTTTTAGCCCCGATATGTTTTACTGGGGCGGCTATTTTGTGCGCATTTTCGGCCACCATTTCCCGGTTTTCGTTTGTAATTGCATTTTCAATGTTTGCAATTCCTGTTTCTGCTGTTTTGATAAAAAGCCGGATCATTTCTTCGAGGAATTTCATATCTCCATTGGCCAGGTGCATCAATTCGCCCAGTTTAATTTGCTTCGAAATTTCGACGGGAGAATGTTTCATCTCTAACTGTAACACCGAATTAATGGTATCGAAAAGGTCTTTTTCTGAAAACGGCTTTAAAAGGTACCCCTTCATACCGGCATTGATACAGGCTTGTTTATCAGATTGTTCGTTCACCGCAGTAGTAGCAATTATTTTTATTTCCGAATTGTTCCCGGTTATTATTTTAGCGGCTTCAATTCCGCCAATTCCCGGCATATTCAGGTCCATCAGAATAAGTTCAAATTTTTGGCTCAGCGCTTCTTCAATGGCTTCGTTTCCACTTTTAACTTCAGTAAATTGAATGCCCCATTTTTGAAATATACTCTTAATTAAAAACCGGTTGTATTCTTGGTCGTCAGCAACCAGAACATTTAGGTTTTGCAGTAATCCAGGGATGATTAATGTTTCGCCCTCTGTTACCGATTGAATTACTTTTTCTCCCTTTTTATAACTGAGGCCCACGGTTACTTTTGTGCCTTTTCCGGGGGTGCTTTCAACTTCGATTTTGCCATTCTGCATTTCCACCAGCTTTTTTACAATAGAAAGGCCGAGTCCTGTCCCACTGTATTTCTTGCCTGTTTTATTTTCAATCTGAACATATTCATCAAAAATCAGCTTGATGTCACTCTTCTCCATACCGATTCCCGTATCAGTAATCTGGATTTCCAATTCGTAAATTTCGCTGTTGGTTTCAATGCATTTTACTTTTATTCGAACTTCTCCTTGTTCAGTAAACTTAATGGCATTGCTGATGAGGTTAATCAGTATTTGTTTTAAACGCAGCGGGTCGCCAACAAGAGCTTCGGGTTTTTCGCCTTCCCAGTCAAAATAAACAGGAATGCCCTTAAATTCGGCTTCGTATTTTTGCAAATTAAAAACGTCCTCAAAAAGTTCGAGCGGCGAAAAGGATTCCGATTCGAACCTGATTTTATTGGCCTGGATTTTTGTAAAATCAAGTGTGTCGTTTACAATATTTTTCAAATGACTGGCCGATTTGAAAATGGCGGAAATCATCTCTTTTGTTTCCTCATTGTTGCTTTTTTGAAGCACTTGCTCTGTTAAACCGTAAATTGCATTTACCGGTGTCCTGAGTTCGTGGCTGACATTGGCGGCAAATTGTTCTTTTGCCTGGGCAAGTTTTTCAGCTTTTAAACTGGCTTCGGTTAAAGCAAGCTGGTAATTTCTGGATTTTTTCAAATAATTGAAAAGTACAAAAATTGCTATTAGCAGAAACAACACGGCTGTAACTGTAAACAGGGCGAGCCATTTGTAGGTTAATTTTGCCAGCCGGTTGGCTTCTTCTGTTTTATTCCGGAAATCATTCACTGCCCTTGATTCAGCTTCAGCAATCAGTTGGTTAATTTTTTTTCCAAGTACTATATTTTTCCCCATTAATTTCAGGGGATCGATCAACCACGAAAGTATCTGTTGTATTTTTAATGCCTGGTTTTTTGGCCTGAAAGCTTTCATTATCATTAAATGAGGCAATCGTGCCTGTCCCCGGCTTATCGAGCGCTGAATATATTTTTGAAAATGAGGGTGAATTTCTTTTTTCTGACAGATGAAGTGTAAAAACTTCGTGCCATAGTTCCAGTTTTTCCATCGAAAATTTCCCCATCGAATCGACTAACGCTACTTCAGGGCTGAATTTTCCTTTGTAAACTTTCAGTTTTCGCAAGTTTAAAATGATGTTTTTTTGATGCAAATTGTATTGCTCAAGGTCTTCATCATTATTGGTTACAATATAAAGACGAAGTGTGTGTTCGAGTGTTGTTAATTCGGCGGCAATGTTTTTTATCAGAAAAAGTTTGTTGTCGGGTTGTGCTTCCTTTTGAATGGAGTAAACAATTTGCGAAAGGTTTTTGTATGAGAAATATCCCAGGGTGAAAATAACCGTTGCAATAATTACTGCAACCAATGTTATTTGTAATTCGACTTTATATTTTGTCATTTCCCACAATAGATCGCCATTGCTAAGTAACGGATTTAATTTGGGATTGTTTTATTGGTTAACTGATTTTAAACAACTTAAAAATGGGTTGTTTCAATTTGTTGAAAAGCAGCCGAAAAAAGGTGAGGTTAAGTTACCCCACCTTTATCCAATCGAACGTTTATAATTATTATATTTTTAAAGCTGCTTTGTTTTTTACGAGCCAGTTGTCGAAATTCAGTAACTCAGGATTCATTTTTCTGGTGGCATCTATATCCCTGACGCCACAGAAATCTGCTTCAAAGTCGGCTTTAAACTGAAACATATTGCCCAAATCATCGGCGCCGGGAAAACCAAAACCCCGGTAAACTGAAGCTGGAACGTCATTGTATTTAACTTCAGCTCCCAAATGCTTTGAAAATGCATCAGCCATTTGATTGCCCGTGAGGTGTTCCCCGGCAATACTTAATGTTTTTCCCTGGTATTCAGTGCCTGTTTTAAAAATGGAGAAAGCACATTTGCCAATATCGTCAGATGCAATCCCCGGGAGTTTTTTATCGCCCATCGGAAAAGTAATAGCCAGTTTACCATCAGGCCCTTTTTGTGGCCCCATCCCAAAATAAATAAAGTTTTCCCAGTAAAACGAGGTATTCAGTAAAGTATAGGGAACACCGCTTTTTTCGAAATAGACATTCGATTCGCCTTTGGCATCGAAATGAGGTACTTTGTATTTGCCGTGTAAAGTTGGCATTCTGTCGTCGCTCAATGGGATCCATTTTCTGGTGTCTTCGAGCGTTGACCAGATTACATGTTTAACACCAGCTTCCTTTGCCGCTTCGGCCATGTTCTTTGCGTGCAAGATTTCTTTTTCCGGGGAAAAATGTTCCCAGAAAAAAGTGACACAATACGCACCATAAGCGCCCTCGAAAGCTTTTACAAGACTGTCTTTATTGTCAACATTAGCCTCTGCGATTTCCACTCCTCGTTTTGCGAGCGCCAATGCCTTATCCGAAGTTGAATTTCTTGTAATGGCCCTCACTCTAAATTCTCCGCTTTTGTCATTTAAAATTGCATTAATAAGCCCCTTCCCTTGAGCTCCGGTTGCCCCAACAATTGCTATAATTTTCACGTTTTCCATATATGTTTACTTTAAATTATAAATAAAAGACATAAAAGTATTAAAATATCCAAGATTTATTTATAATTACATACTGTTTTATCTTTTATTAACAAAACAAAGTGTTTTAAACTATTTTGAGAACTAAACTGTAAAAAGAAACACGTTTTAAAATGGGAAATTTCAAATGATTATGTCCCATAATTAGAAAACGGTTTTTTTTTGATGCATATTTAAAGTATTGATAATCAATACTTATAATGTTTGGCTTTATTTTTGAAAGGTAATAATTACCGAAAGGGTAGAATTCTTAAAATTATGATTGGTTTTTATGAAGGGGTTTGTAAATCATCAATCGCATTCCAAAAGCGTCTAAAGAATTCTACCCTTTTTTCCTTTTAAACAATTCTGAATCTTAAAGAGTTTTTTAATTCATTTTGATGAATTTCATTTCTGTGGTTATCTGGCTTTGCTGGTTAAAATTGGAACATGTAAATTCGGTTGGACTGATAATACTATTGTGAAAATCGGACCACGCTACTTCGGGCATAAAATTAAACACAATATTTCCTGAAAAGTAATTGTTTTTAGTAAACTTCCCAATCCAGGTGAAGTAGCCTCCGTTTGGATAAAGCAGAAAGCCTTTGAATTTTCCTTCGTTTGAATCGAAACTGATATTGTTGATATACACCGGGATTTTTTTGCCTTTGATTACCTGATAAACATCAATTACAAATGACATTCCGTATTCGCGGCATTCACGCACTTCAATGCTGTCGGCGCCGATTTCAGCCTGCCATGTACCAATGAACTGTTTATACAATTCCAACTGGTTTAATTTTGTTTGCGGCCTTTGGGCCACAATGCCAATGGAAGCAAAAAGGATTATTGTGGAAATGATGGTTTTAAGTACAGCTTTCATAATGGTTTAATTTTTAGTTTTCAGTATTTTATACGAAAACCAAAGGCCAATGGCACATACTTTTCAGAAAAATTTCAGATATTTTTACTCCAATTCCATTTTTACCCGCCACGATGCGGTGCCGTTCTTCTTTCCTGATATACCATTTTTTCTCCGAACTGGTTTTTCAGGTTATTGGCCAGCGAGCCGGAAGCAAAATACACAAAAACATCGGAGCCGTAACTCTGGGCCAACCGGTGAACAGGAACATTGTTCCAAAAGTTTATTCATACGATGGTTTCAAATCACCGGATGAATAAATTCCCCCTAAAACGCCCACGTAACTTTTGCCCCAAACATTTGTGGCGAACCAGGAACAAAAGTAGGCACCCCGAATAAGCTTCCGGTATTTCCGCCGCTGGTAACATATTCTTTACCCAGCAGGTTGGTTGCATAAACCGATAAAATCAGTTTTGGCCCATCCAGTTTGATGCCGCCGCTGACATTCAGCAATCCGTAAGCTTCCTGATCTATTCCTTCGGTGTTGGCATCGGTAAAATAAATACGGGATTTATATGAATAGGAGGGTGAAACAAACAATTGCAGGTTTTTGGCGAGGTTTACCTGCGCATTAAAACCAGCGGTAAAACTGTGTTCGGGCGCAAGGGCGAAACTGTTTCCTGCATACTCCTGTTTTATTCCGTCAGTATTTGTCGAATCGAAAGATGCGTGTAACCAGGCATAGTTTCCGAAAATATCCAATTGTTTAATGACAGCTACGTTAATTGTTGCTTCAGCCCCGTACGAAGTTGCTTTTCCGCCGTCGATGGTTATGTAGTTAAACTCGCCGGTTGACGGGTTGGCAATCCACGCGCTGCTCTGGAAATTCTTGTATTTCTGGTAAAAGCCAACAGCGTCAATATAAACCCTTTCCAATACAGTTGCTTTAAAACCTGCATCGAAATTGTCCAGAATTTCAGCGTCTAAAACTTCTTTCAGTCCGGTTGCTGTAAACTGCAAAACATTCGGACGGCGGCCACGCGAGTAATTCGCAAACACATTTCCGTATTCATTCATTTTATATTGAATTCCCGCTTTTCCGGTTAACGAAAATGTGTTTTTGCTGATTTCCTGGTTTTCTGAAGGTTTAAAAAACAGGTTGGGTGCGTTGCCGGTTAAATATCCCAAAACAGAAGGATTTCCACCGGTAAATTCGGCTTCGTTATTTAATTTATACATATCATAAACACCGCGTACGCCAAAGTTGATAAACAATTTTCGGCGAAGCTGGTAAGTAGCATCCATAAAGACTTCAGCCGATTGGTTGGTAGCCCAACTCCTTGTTTCTTCCTGGTGACTGGTTGGGAGCGGCATTCCGGCCAGCGGCCCCATTTGTGGGATGTTTGGAAGGGCAGGAATTACCACTGGTTGTCCGTTGGGGTAAACCGGGGTTGGTTTAGGAAGTAAAAAAAGACTGGCAAAATGTTGCTCGTTGGGTGAAAACCAATATTTTTGGTCAGCTTTTTCCCGCCAGTAACTTACCCCGAGTGACCCAATTAACCGGCTGTTTTGCGAAAAGTTACCCCTGATTTCCTGATAAAACTGTTGAGCGCCTGAATTTTCTGCCATGTCAATGGCTGCTGATGCTGTCCCATCCCCATCCCACCGCGCTGTTGAGTTGCCGTTTCGGTACGAAGTAATCGAATTCCATGAAGTATGTTCGCTGAGATAATATTTGTAGCTTAAAGTAGCATCAAAAAAATCTTTTCCCGTGCCCAGGTTTTCTCCCTGTTCGTGTGAAGCAGCAACGCTGAAAACACCAATTTCGCCGTTAGTATTGGCAAATTGCTTGCTCCTAAAGGTAATTCCCGGGGTTTCGTCTTTCTGATAATTCAAAACCAAATCGATTTTGTGGTTCCAGGCCGGTAAAAAACGTGCCGAAAAGCGCCCGGCAACTGTATTTTTCCCATTCAGCGTACCGCCAAAAGTATTGTTCACATATCCGTCGCGGGCGCTGTAAACACCTGCCGAACGAACAAAAAGTTTATCTTCAATTAATGGGACATTTACTGCCGCACGAAATTCTTTTAGCGCGTAATTTCCGGCGCCGGCTGTAACATATCCTTCGGTTTTATTTCCAGGCATTTTGCTAATAAAATGTACTGCCCCGGTTTGAGCGCCCCGCCCAAAAAGCGTGTTTTGCGGACCTTTTAAAACTTCAACCCGTTCCATGTCGAACAGTTCGACCGATGCCCCGCTGGCGCGGTTAATGGGCACGTTATTGCTGTAAACCGAAACACGGGGCTGGGCGCTGGCGCTCACTTCCTCGCTCGATAGGCCGCGAATAACAAAACTTGGACGGTTGGCGCCCTGCTCGCGAATGTACAAACCGGGCACAAATTCGCTGAGCGGCCCAAGTTGGGTAATGTTCAAACGTTCAAGCTTGTTTGCGGTAACTGCTGAAATGGCTGCCGGAACATCGAGAATTTGCTGTTCCCGTTTTTGGGCATTCACTGTAACCGATTCAATATGAATATTTTCCTTGGTGAGCATTATGTTTTTGTAATTCTCGCCAGTACCCATTTCCAAATCGGTTGTTATAGTGGCATATCCCACAAATGAAACCCTGATCCGGGCTTTTCCGGTAATCAGGTTTTCGATTAAAAATTCGCCGTTTTCGTTGGTATTTACCCCTTTAACTGTACCATCGACTGTAACACTGGCGCCGGCAACCGGATTTTTATTTTCGTCATAAACTTCCCCTCTGAGAAAAACAACGGGTAATTGTGAAGAAGTTTGTTCAACATCGCGGTATTTGCGCTTTACTTTATTTCGGGTTTTTTCCTGTCCTAAAATACTTGCAGAAATGAAAAGAATGAGAGCTAAACTCAGAATTTGTTTCATGGCTAAAATGTTAAGTTGAATTTAACGTGCGATTTAAGAAAAATTGTGTTATGGTGATGTGATTTTAGGTACAGAAACCTGAAAAAAACTTTCTTTTCTAAATTTGTTTTAATGAAATTAATATAAGAAAAGATTTCCCTGCCCGTCTGGTAGTGCGGGGACTACGCTCAGTCTGACGGTCACACTGGGCTCAGTCGAAGGGTATTTTATCCATTAAACGGGACAAATTAGTACATTCTCATTTTTTAAATATTTGCCTTTGCCGGGATATGGCCGGTTTTGATGTAACGCAACCCGTGATGTTTCATAAATGTACGTACCCGGGAAAAGTAAAATCTGTTGTGAATAGTCGAATTGCTATATTGTGAACATTAATCAATTGTATAAATTTATCCCGTTTTTGGTACAAAACCCGGAGTCTGGCGAACAAGCAGGCACGGCGCATTATTCAACTCCAATCAGCACCGAAAAAAAGTAATTCCGGGGATTTCCGGGATAATAATAACGGGGTAACCTGCCGCCAACGGCAGGTGCATTAACGGCAAGCATTGATGCGTATTTAATATCAAATATATTTTGTATCCCACCTTTTAATTCGAGTTTAAACCGGTTTAATTTACCGGAATATTTTGTTTCGAAACCTGTAATTCCAAACGCATCGGCAAAATCGGTGTTGGCATCGTTTACAGCCATTTTCCCTGTGTAACGATACCATAAATTTAAACTGAAATTTTTACCTGGATTAAAATTGGCAAAAATAAACCAGGCGGTTTTCGAAGTTCCGGGAAGATTATTACCTGAATAATCAATTTCATCGTCAACAAAATCGCTGAAATGATAATTGGCAATGGTGGCAGTACCTGTAACCATAAACGATGGTAATTTTAACGGGTTGGTTACATTGTACCTAATTTCGGTTTCAAAACCCGGGTGCAGCGATTTTCCGGCATTTACACCAACGTAGGCATCTTCGCCGGTGCGGCGCGCGACGAGCAGGTTTTTGATATAAATACGATAATAACTGGCTGTAAACTGCACGCGGTCGGAAATTTGCGAACGTACCCCGATTTCAGTATTCCAGCCGGTTTCGGGTTTTATATCGGGATTGATATCGCCCGCTGGCAACAGCGTTTCTTCGAAAGTGGGTGTTGAAAAACCATGGCTGGCATTTCCAAAGACCGATAAACTTCTGTTCATAACAACATTTGCCCCCAAACGCGGCGAAATGATTGGCTGGTAAGTTTGATCTCCGGATAGATCGCCATTTTCAATAAATTCGTCAGTATAGTAAAATCGGGTGAGGTTGCCGTTAATTCCCGCCGAAATAAAAACCCGTTCATGAAAATTTGATTCAACCTGAATAAATAAATTCTCGTATTGCCGTTTCTCCATATTGTCAGAAAGCAAACCGGCGGTGGCAGTATTTGAAAATGTTGACCAGTTATATCTTTCCCTAAAAAATTCAATGCCCGAGGAAACTATGAATTTATTGGGCGAGCCGTTAATTGATTTTTGCACATAAGCTCGCCATCCAACATAATTTGAGTTTTCCGTGAGCCGGTTAAATGGCCTCAGTTCATCAGCATCGCGGAAACTCCCAAAAGTTGCTGCCGAAATTTTATGGCCGCTGTTGGTTGTTAAGTTTAGTGAGATTCCAAATTGCCCGTTGGTATATTCCTCGTAACCTTCAATGTTTTTCCAGTTGGCAGCGGCCTGTTCCGGCTGTTCCTGAAACGTTGGCAAATCGAGCGAACTTGGAATATACGCTTTCATTTTTGTGCTTTTCAGCAAAACCTGAAGATTTGCATTTGGCGAAAAAGAATAAATGGAATTTATCAGGATATTTGAGCGGTTGGTTTCGTTATTGTCGCGGTAACCATCGCTTTTTAAAATTGATCCCAAGGCGAAAATATTCAGTTTATTCCCGTGGATTCCCGCCGACAAAATATCTTTAATCGTTCCAAATGAGCCAATTGTAGCCTGGTTTTGTGCAAAGTTTTGTGTTGTAGTTTTTGGATGAAATAAAATCACGCCTGCCAATCCGGCGCCAAACAAACTCGACGACGGGCCTTTCACGATTTCAACTCTCCTTATAGCGGTATTTTCCAAATCTTCGAGGGTGGTTTCACCGTCGCCCGAGGTTAATGGGATTTCACCAAAGTAAGCTTTTATTTTATTTGTTGAATATGGCGTGCGCGAGCCAATTCCGCGAATGGTCAACCGGTTGGTATTAAGGGTTCCGTTGTGCATTAAAACCCCCGAAACCTGGTTTAACGCTTCAACTGTGGTGAGCGAATTTCCCATTTCGAGTTGAAGGGGCGTAATTACATTCACCGGCGCCGGGGTATTAAAAAGGTTATTGGGAGAGCGAAAAGCCGAAATAGTAACTTCTTCGATTTTGCCCGACAAGGCTGCGGTATCTTTATTTGCCCGCTGTAATTCCTGGCTGCTTGCTACTGCCTGAAAAAGCATCAGAGCTATAAATAATATCTTCTTTAAACCTCTCATCATATAATTTCCACGAATTAATACTTAAAAATTTAATTTTTGTTCAGTTCCGTGCACCTAAATTGTTATCGAAAATTAAACTGAAATACAGTTTTGAAATATATTTCGTTATTTTTGGTCAGGTTCAAATATTTAAAACTGAAATGAAATGAATAAACTACTCGCTTTGTTTATACTGTTTTTTGCAAATTCTGCATTCTCTCAAACCCATCCTGATCCGGTTACCCTTGAACCCGGGGCAAAAGCTATCGACTTTAAATTGAAAGGTGTAGATGATAAAATGTATTCGCTTTCATCGTTTAAAGATGCAAAAATAGTTGTGTTTATTTTTAGCGCCCCGCATTGCCCCACTGTACAGGCCTATGAGGACAGGATTATTAAAATTCAAAACGACTATAAAAAGCAAGGTGTGCAGGTGGTGATGATCAACCCGAATTCCCCCGGGGCTGTTTGTTTGGAAGAACTCGGCTATACCGATTTGGGTGATTCGTTTGAAGATATGAAAATCAGGGCCAGGGGAAAAGGGTATAATTTCCCGTTTCTATTTGATGGACAAACAGGGGAAACTTCAATAAAATATGGGCCGGTGGCAACCCCTCATGCTTTTGTCTTCGATAAGGAAAGGATTTTGAGATATGTTGGAAGAATAGATGATTCGGAAAAAATTGGTACCGAAACCAAACACGATTTGCGAAATGCCATTGACGCCGTACTGGCAGGAAAAGAGGTGGAAGTGAAGCAGACCAAGGTTTTTGGCTGCTCGGTAAAATGGGAATGGAAAAAAGAATTGAGGCAAAAACTCGATGCCGGCTGGGCGAAAAAAGAAGCGCCACTCGAAAATATTTCGGTGGCTGGTATAAAAGAGCTGATGAAAAATAATTCGAAAAAACTGCGGGTCATCAATGTTTGGGCAACCTGGTGCGGCCCATGTGTTGCCGAGTTCAGCGAGTTGGTGGATACATACCGGATGTACATGGGGCGCGACTTCGAAATGTTTACCATCAGCACCGATAAGCTGGATAAAAAAGCGAAAGTTAAAGAGTTTCTGCAGTCGAAACATGCAGCGTTAAACAATAATTTTATTTTCGAATCGGACAATAAATACGATTTAATTGAAAACCTCGACCCAAAATGGTCGGGTCAAATTCCTTATACAGTTATTGTAGAACCCGGCGGCAAAATTGTGTGGCGAAAATCGGGCGGATTGAATTTTTTTGAATTCAGAAAAGCTATTGTAGAAAATCCGCTAATTGGAAGATATTTTTAGCCTGCCTGAATGGACGGGCAGGTTTAGAGTTCAGGTTTAAACTAAATACAACCGCAAACCAAACCATCGGAAAGGCTATCGGGTAATTCTGCAACGGCTTCCTTGTTCCTGCAGTGTTCCTTTGCAATAATAAATTTACTGCTATATGCAGTTCCAAATAAATGAAGGCAAATCCTTGCGGCAAACAAAGCACTTTTTGTTTAGTTCATTCATAAATGGTTAAATATTAGTGGAATTAGACAAATTCAATGAGCCAGGTTTAATTTAGACGATTTATAAATAACACCATTCTGTTCTGTTTCGTTATAAATTTAACTTTTTAAAGTTAGTGGTTTTGCTGTTTTTTTTCTATGTTTGGCGTTGCAGATTTTTTGGAAAAATTAGATTAGTTTTAAATAATTTTAACACTTATGACTAAAACAAAGCCATTATTACTGTTTACCATGTTCTTGATTTTGTTGTATGGTTGTACAAAAGAACCTGACATTTATCAAAGGCCCGATTGGTTAGCAGGAAAAGTTTATACTCAGATTTTAGCGCAGCCTGAACTTTCAACATTTGCTACTGCAATTGAATTAACCGGGTATGACAAAATTCTGGATGTTTCGGGGTCTTACACTGTGTTTTCCCCGTCAAACGAGGCATTTCAAATGTATTTTGCCAACAATCCAAAATACAAATCGGTACAGGATATTCCAATTTCAGAATTGACAGAAATCGTCAAATATCACATTGTTCAGAATCCCTGGAGTAAGGATCAGCTTCGTACATTGGATATTTATGGATGGATTGATACCCTTGATTTGAACAACAATAAACCAAAGGGGTTTAAGCGGGAAACTCTACTTTTATATCCCAACAGAAAGTATGGAATTGCAAGTTCAGGTACGGGCAGTACTTCGAAGTTTATTATTCTCGATACGTTCAATATTTATGACTTGAATAAAGGCGATTATGAATTCTATTTTAACCGGTCCTTTGATAGTCCGAACGATATGTATTATGCCGGGGCAAAAATGATTGGTGATGAGATTTCGGCTGAAAACGGTTTTGTGTATGTTATCGACAGGGTTGTGGAACCATTGAAAAATGCATCACAAATAATTGAGGATATTTCCGGGGAAAATAAATATACCGATTTTTTAAATGTACTAAATCTTTTTCCCCGTTTCCAATACAACAGAGAAAGAACATTTGCACAATCCGGAGCCGATCAGGGGGTTGCGGTCGATTCCCTGTTCAATTTAACTTTTCCGGATTTGACATTCAATTTTAATGCTGAAAGAACAATTCCCCCCAAAGGGACCTTTGGGTTGCCTCCCAATGTTACAATCCGCTATCATCATGGTTTAATGGCTCCTACCAATACTGCTTTTCAGTCATTTATCGACGAATACATTAAAATACCGGGTGGCTGGGGAACATTTGCAGGCGCTCCTGATAATATTAAAAAAATCATTGCAAACACATATATGTCCATTAATTCAATCTATCCTTCCGATTTTCAGGAAGGGTTTTATAATGGTGAACTGGATATTGTCAGGCTGAATGAAACCGATATTGCAGAAAAAAAATTTGGTAGTAACAGTACTTTTATTGGACTTAAAAAGGCCATTGTTCCCCGGGCATTCAAAAGTGTTACAGGCCCGGTTTATTTACAGCGCGGTTACAACAAGATAATGAACGCCATAGAAGCTTCGGGTTTATTATCAGCGCTGAAAAGACAAAATGAAGATTACATGTTTTTTATTGAAAACGACGCCAACACATCCCAGGACTCATCATTGATGTTCGATCCCAATACCGGCCGGTTTTCTGTTTTTTCTATTTTTCCCGGAGGTTTTCAGCGGTATGCCCTTACAACCAACGATCTTCGCACCCTGCTTTTGAATCATGTTGCAATTGATGAAGCCAAAGGTAACGCACGAAAGGAATTTATTCCAAATCTTGCTGGCAATATAATTATTGTAAATAATGTAACAGGCGAAGTATCAGGAACGGCGCAGACTACCCAGGGTTACAGGGGGTCGCTTGTTGTGCCTGAATTTCCGGCTAAACTAAGCTACGATCCCGATAATGGCACAACATACGATGTACAAAACTGGTTTAGCTTTGCAGCTCCTTCAATGTTTAATAAAATATCAACCGATTTTCCCCGGTTTCATGCCTTGCTCCGAAAAGCCGGCTTAACAATCGATAAGGAATTCAGGTATTCTTTTGTAACCGATAATCGAAGCAGGCGTTGATGCACTTCCGGTAAATCAATTGAGAAACCTGCTGCTTTTTCATTTTGTTCAGGGTGAAATGATTTTTACCGATGGCAAGAAACAAAAGGGATATTACGAAACGGCCAGGATTGATGAAAAATCTACGCAATATACAACCGTATTTACGTCGATTTATATCCGGCCAGGTTTGGATGTAATAGAAATACAGGGAAAAAACGGGAACAATTATGTTGCCGTAGCAGAAGCGGATAATACAACCAACATATTAACAGGGGTAACCAGGGGGACCGGACAGGAAGTTTTCCCGATCCTTTATAATAATGGTGTTATTCATGCGATAGACAAAGTTTTAAAAGTTGAAGAATTGGACACCAATTAAGGGATAAGATCAATTTTCAGATAAAATTACCAAAGGTTTGTGAATAAAATGAAAAAAATCAAATCAGCCATAATTCTTACCATTGCATTATTTAGTCTTACTACTGTTTTTGCCCAGGAGAAAACAATATTAAGAGGGAGGGTTATCGATAAAAACGATAAATCAACCGTAATAGGCGCCAATGTTGTGGAATATGACAAAGACAATCGCGTTATTAATGGTACAATAACAAACGTTAGCGGTGACTTTGTTTTAACGATGAGAGACCCTTCGAATGTTGTTCGGGTAAGTGTTATTGGTTATAAACCGCAGGAAATAAAGGTAGAGCCTAATAAATCCATAATGGTGGAACTGGTTTCCGACGACGTTGCCATTGGCGAGGTTAAAGTTGTTGCAGAAGCCAGATCGGCTGGTGGCTTAACTAATATTGCCGACCGCGATAAAGCTGGAGCCAGCGTAAAAATCGATTTGATGGACATGCAGGATGCAGGTATCACATCGGCTGCCGATGCCCTTCAGGGAAAAATCAGCGGGCTCGATATTATCAGCGCCTCCGGTGACCCGGGTTCAGGTTCGCAGTTGGTTATCCGCGGGTTAAGCTCCATGGGAAACAACCAGCCGTTAATTGTTATCGACGGTGTGCCCCAGTTCAGAGTTGAAAGGGGAAGTATCGATTTAACATCAGCCGACACTGAAGACATCAGTAACTTAATAAATATTGCCCTTCAGGACATTAAATCAATCGAGGTTTTAAAGGATGCCGCATCCACAGCTATTTATGGTTCGCGCGGGTCCGACGGCGTTTTGCTCATTGAAACCCACAAAGGCCGTATGGGTAAAGTACAGTTCGACTATCAATACAAAAACAATTACAGCATCCAGCCACCTTCAATACCCATGTTAACCGGCGATGAGTATATTATGCTGCAGTTGGAGGAATGGCACAATGCACGGGGGGTATTTAATATTGCTCCGGAAATTGCTTACGACAGGGATTATATTGATTTCTACAATTACTCGGCCAATACCGACTGGTTAAAAGAGATTACCCAAAACGGAACATCGCACGACCACTATTTCAGCGTTTCAGGTGGAGGCGAAAAAACCAGGTATTT
This sequence comes from Prolixibacteraceae bacterium, assembly GCA_009773765.1. GTDB lineage: Bacteria > Bacteroidota > Bacteroidia > Bacteroidales > Prolixibacteraceae > Draconibacterium. The sequence goes on from WTWZ01000074.1 coordinate 15,419, forward strand.
TACCTCTTTTGGTTATCTTAACGAAGGGGGTACAACAATTAATACTGGTTATTCGAGATTTTCAACACGTATCAACCTCGACTATTTTCTTTCGCGGAATTTATTGTTTCAGGTTAAATTTAACTACACATCGAGTTTAACTGAAAGAAATATTGAATTACAGGGAAACCATTGGGAGCCTCGTAACATCAGGGAAATGGCTTATATCAAATCGCCGAACATGAGTGTTTGGGAACATGATGCCAATGGAAATTTAACCGGCGAGTATTTCACCCCTATCCGAAGTTACCAGGGCGACGGAATTACCTATTTTAACCCTGTGGCAGTGGCAAAACTTGGCCGCAGGGACGAAGATTTCAGTAAGCTCGAAAATACCTTTATGTTGCAGTACAGGGTTAACGATTGGATTACATTACGCGAAACCATTTCTTTTCAGTACGCAGGCACCAAAGATAAGCGGTTTTTACCTTATAATGCCATTGGGGCCGACTGGTTAAACTGGCAGATAAACAAGGCAGAGGAAGGGAATAACCTGCAGCAGAGTATTCAAACCGAAACACAACTTGCATTTAGCTCACCGTTTAAAAACAGCAAGCACGAGGTGTCGGGCGCATTTACCTGGTCAACCGATCAGTCGGGTTACGAATGGATGAATATTCAAAGCAATAAAATACCCAGCACCGATATTCAGGACCCGGCGGTTGATGCTGCCATTAACTGGATTGGCACAGGCTCAGGTGAAAACAGGCTTTTAAGCGGCACATCGAATATCAATTATAAATATGGTGATAAATACTTACTTACTTCGATTGTTCGAACCGATGCACACTCGTCATTTGGAGCAAACAACCGCTGGGGTTGGTTTTATGGTTTGCAGGCTGGTTGGAGGTTTACCAACGAGCAGTGGTTTAATTCAATTCCCTGGCTGGGCGAAAGTATGTTCCGTTTCAGTTATGGGGTTTCCGGAAGACAGCCGGAAGATGTTTATGCACGTTTTGCAACTTACGAATCCACGTCAACCGGGGCTTACATTCTTGATCCGGCTATTGCGCCCACACGCTTACAGTTAAATAACCTTCGCTGGGAAACCATTGCTTCGTGGAATATTGGGGCTGAATTCAGTTTATTCAAGGACCGCCTTTATCTTGAGGGAGATATTTACGAAAAAGTTTCAACCGACCTGTTGTTTGACAGATATGATATTCCATTGACTTCAGGGTATAACCAGTTAAGATACCTTAATGGTGGGGAAATGACCAATAATGGATGGGAGCTAATGGCCGACCTGAAGGCATTCAGAAATGAAAACTGGCTGGTTTCATTCAATTTAAACGTTTCTCAAAACATCAACTCATTTAGCAAATTACCCGAGAATTTTAATACCGAACGTTCAACCTCAATCGGAAACGGACAGTACCCATTGCGGGTTGTGGAAGGCGAACCCATTGGATC
>WTWZ01000075.1 GCA_009773765.1 Prolixibacteraceae bacterium
TGCAAGAAATTCTTGAAAATCCTTTGGGTATTTTTCTTCTATTTCCATGCAGTAAATTTAATCATTTCGTCAACTTGCCTGTTGTGGATAAGCAGTATTTATTATTCCAAAGCGGCTCAAAAATTCCGTTGGCAAACCGGGTAACCAACATGTTTTGAACGGTTTCTTTCCCCAAATAATGATCGATACGGTAAATCTGTTCTTCGTCGAAATAGTTCAGTAACCTGATATTTAATTCTTTGGCCGAATTCAAATCGGTTCCAAATGGTTTTTCAATAATCAACCGCCTGAAAAACTGATCAGATTTACTCAATCCAAGTTCATTGAGAAATTGAGGAATCACACTATACAGCGAGGGTGGCGTGGAAAGATAAAAAATATAGTTTTCAGGCATCCGCATATTTTTTGAAATCTCCGACAGCCTGTTTTTTAATGGAAAAAAATCTTCAGCCTTATCATTTGAAACATGCTGATAAAATAACATTTCCTTAAATGGTTTGGTATTTTCTCCGGCGGGCAGAAACTCGCCTGCCCTGTTTCTGAAATCATCGTCTGTTAAAATTGTCCGCGAAGCGCCCAAAACTGCAAACTTTTGGGGCAGCAATTTTTGGATGTACAAATCGTATAGTGCGGGAATTAATTTCCGTTTGGTTAAATCGCCCGAAGCGCCAAAAATTATCAGGACCTGGTTTTCAGTTTCCTTCATAAACTCATGATTTTATCTTCAATACAATACACAACCATATTGTCCCCAACATTAAAATGTCTTAAAATGTATTGAACAACCCTGTTGCCGGCGGTTAATTTTCCGCTAAAAAATTCTGCTTTCCCAATTTCAAAAGGTGTGATAAATATTTGCGTATCAAACCTGACACCGGTTTCGCAGCTACATTTAAATATTGCTTCCTTGGCGCACCAATGCATAATTTTAAGCATTTGGCGCTGGTTCGATTTCTCAATCCAGGCAAGTTCTTCAGTGTGGAGAAACCGTTTAGTTACGAGATCGATATTCCGGTCCTCATTTTCAATGTCGATTCCGCACATTTCCTTCGAAACGAATACCACAACATAATCGGATGAATGCGAAATGCTAATATTCAATGTTGAGTTTTTTAGCAACGGTTTGCCCGATTCATGGTAAATAACTTCGGCTTCTTCGCCTAAAATATTTTGTAACAATAACCGTGTGGCCAAATATTCTTTTTGGCGCCTCTCACCTTTAAAATTCTGAAATACAGTTTTCTTATTTTCCGAAAACTGAAAGGCAGAAATCAGCGAACCGGCAGGTTCTGTGATTTTCCAGATTCCGATTACACCGTTTTCGGTTACTATTTTTTTAAGAAAAGGCATTAATTCCAGCTTGTGGTTTCAATTAACCTGATTATGTCGGGTTCAAGAAAATCGATAACCGGTTTTATGGAATCGATATTTGGGACCTCGCGAATATAGAGCGCCCCGCGCAAAAAATGATTGACGCTGTCAGTTAAAAAAAATTGCAAAGGGGAGGCCGCATTCCCTTCAATCCGGTAAATTAAACCGTAAACATTTTCCGCGGGATTCATAAAAACCTGTTCCTGGATGGCATCGGCCTTTATGGTGTGTTTGTATGCCAGCGTGCGCGTTTCTTCCATTAATTTGTTTAATAGCTGCCGGCCAGGTATTTGCTGATTTGAAAGTTTGTAATACGACAGGTGGACTTCTGCTTTGTTGGCCGGTACGGAGATATTAATCCAGTATGTCTGCTCCGGATCATTGCTGTAGGCTACTATTTTTGCATAATCAGGAATATCAAACTGGTATGGAAAACCATCCTGAAGTGGATGATATGATTTTTCAGGGAAATCAATCCTGAAAAATTCGCGCGGTTTTGGCGTATATTTTTCCCTGCACGCAAATAAACCCGCGAGGATGAGGGCAAGTACAAATATTTTTTGTGTCAGATTCATGTAAACTGAAACGTAAAATTAAATGAATTATTGATCGCAAATCACTTTCCCGACAGTTTCTCTTCCTTGCTGTCCCGCTTAATTTCAATCTTAATTTGCTTTATGCGCCGGTTATCAACAGCTTCAATTGTAAAATTAAACTGGTTATACTCAATTTTTTCATACAAAACAGGGATTTCGCCCTTCAGTTCTAAAATCAAACCTGCCAGAGTTTCGGCATCACCTTTTACCGAATCGAAAACTGTTTCATCACATTTCGAGATTTTAAAAAAGTCGCCCAAAATTGTTTTGCCATCGAAAAGGAACACATTTTCTGATATTTGTGTAAAAAAGTTGTCCTCTTCGTCAAACTCATCCACAATTTCGCCTACAATCTCCTCCAAAACATCTTCAAGGGTTACAATACCTGAAGTTCCGCCATATTCATCGACCACAACGGCAACGTGGATTTTGTTTTTTTGAAATTCTTTTAACAGCGAATTTATTTTTTTTGTTTCGGGTACATAAAACGGCGGCCTGATAAGGGTTTGCCAGTTATAGGAGTCGCTCTTGTGGCTGTGCGGAAGAATATCTTTGATGTAAAGTATTCCTTTAATATTATCGAAAGAACCAACATAAACTGGTATTCGCGAAAAGCCGGAATCAACAATGACATTTAAGACAGTCTTAAAATTTGTTTTTATATCAAGAGATACCACATCAACACGGGGCTTCATAATTTCTGCCACATTTTTGTTCCCAAACTTTACAATTCCTTCAAGAATCTCTTTTTCTTCAGAAAGTTCCTGTTCGGAAGTCAGTTTCAACGCCTGCGAAATTTCATCCATCGACACATTTTTATGGTGTTTTTGTACACGGGTAGTAATAAATGACGGGGAAACTATCAGCAAAGAATTTAACGGGCGGAATACTTTTTCCAAAATTTGCAGTGGCAGCGCCATAAAACGCGCAAAACCCAGTGAAAAATGAACCGCGTACAATTTCGGCAATATTTCGCCAAACACAAGCAGTATAAAAGAAATAAGCACAACCTGAAACAGAAAATCCAAAACCGGCGAATTTTGCATGGTAATCAGGTTATTTGTAATGTTGGCAGAGAGGATAATTATGCCAATGTTTACAAAATTATTGGCAACCAAAATGGTAGCGAGCAACTTTTTTGGATTTTCAAGATTTTTAAGCACAAGCTGATTCGTCTTGCCTTTCCTTTTTAGTTTTTGTTTGTCGTTTGCATTCAGCGAAAAATATGCCGCCTCCGAACCGCTTACCAACGCCGAAATAAAAAGCAGCAATACAACAACAACCATCGAAACCATTATATACGCCGGTAAGGGTTGTATTTGAACACTCCAGTTGCCAGGTTGAATCGATGTAAGTAACGTATCTGTTTCCAAATGTTTTTAGTTTGAATTAAAATGGCAAATCCTCGTCGCCTCCCGGTTCATCAATTTCCGGTTCATTTGCCATTGTGGCAGGAGGTGTTAAACCCGAATTATTTTGGTTTTGATTATACGGGCCTGCACCTTGTCTGTTATCATCGGCTTTTGTCCCCAGCATTTGCATGGTGTCGCCGTAAATCTCAGTCATATAACGTTTGTTGCCATCCTTGTCGTCGTAACTGCGGGTACGAATCCGTCCCTCGATGTACAACTGACGTCCTTTGGTAACATACTTTTCGGCTACTTCGGCCAGGCCGCGCCACAAAACAATGTTGTGCCATTCGGTTGTAGTTACTTTTTCGCCATTTTTGGCTGTGTATGTTTCGGAGGTTGCCAATGGAAAGTTAGCTACTGCAACGCCTGTATCAAGATGTCTGATTTCGGGGTCTTTGCCCACATTTCCAACTAAAATAACTTTATTAACTGACATAATAATTTATTTTTAAATACTTTTCCAATAATTTAGGTACAGCAAATTTATAAATATCTTTATTATTTACCCGAATAAAATTGATGTGGTTTAAACATTCCGCTGCAATTTCAATTTGAATAAACTTCGCAATGTTTTCAGGCAAAATTCCATGAACCACACGGGTTTGTTGAAGAATGATTTCAGAAATCCAGATTTTGCATGGATTGTTGGTTCTGCGCCACGGTAACCCGCGTTTATTGACAGAATACCAGTAATAAATTTCATGCGGAAAACCGTTCAGTATACTGTAACTCATTTGTTTATTCAACCTTGCTTTTAGGATAATAAACTATAATTAAACAATTGCTGATAAGAATGATATCCTTAAATGTTTTTCAATTTAATTTTAGGTGATTTATACGATATTTATTTGGGTTCTTCAACTAAAAATAATATAGGTTGCATTTCAATTATTTTAATCCTTTGCCTTGCAAGTCTGCAATACTCATGACTAATATCAATCCCAATATACTTTCTTCCCATTTCTGAAGCTACTCTTGCCGTTGTGCCACTTCCACTCATAGGGTCAAAAACAAGATCACTATGATTAGTCCATGAAATAATATGGTCCCTAACTAACTGACATGGAAATGGTGCGGGGTGTCCTTTTGCTTCTTGGTCTTCTTCCTTTTTACCTACAACATATTCCCAAATGTTACCTTTGATTTTTTTATCTTTTACTGGTTTTGCTAGTTTCTCTCTAGTCTGCTCGTTCTTAGAGTAGTTTTTGTAGGTAGTTCCGTTCAGTTCAAGTCCAGCATGCATACAGTCAACCATTATTGGGTTATGAGTCTTAACCACACCTTTACTAAATACAAACATATATTCAAACTCGTTATTATAGCGTTTGCGATAAATCTGCGGTATTGGATTTTTCTTACGGAATATCATTGTGTCGTGCAAGTTGAAACCAATTTCCTTGAAATAAAGAGCTTGTTTAAAACTTGTTCCTGTTTCTGATGCATCAATAGTCGCATCTGCAACCACCCAAACAACCACTCCACCTTGTTTTGTAACTCGAAAAAGTTCATTTGCGATATCCTCAAACGGGAAAACATATCCTTTATAATTTCTTAAATCATCATAGGGAGGTGAAGTAACAGTAAGATCAATAACATCATTGTCAAATTGTTTCATAACCTCAATGCAATTACCTTCGATTATTTTATTTATGTATTTATCCATTTTTAAACCTATTTCATATTAAACAAACCATTATCCGAAATGGCTTTAATTGTTTTTATTTTACTTTCAATTTTATGAACTATAATGAGCTCTTTCAGAGCTTCTTGATGGCTCATACGCATTATTTTTTCTCTTTCCATAGCAAGAAAAGTCAATGCTTCTTCTTTTGCTATTGAAATTGACTCTGTTGCAGCTTTTTTTTCAGAGCCCCAAAGAGATTCAATTTTATTTGAAAATGAAAGTATAGTTCTGTTTATAACTAACCAATAATCAGTTGCATTCTTTGAAGGATTGATAGCGGGAATAGTTTTAAAAATCTTTTCTAAAAGTTGTTGTGCTTTTTCTTTTCCATCTACTTCAGAATACTTCAATAATAAAGCAAGATGAGAATAAGTAAAAACACATACATTACCAGTTGTTGCTTGTTGATATATTTGACTTGAAGTATTTGGAAGTTGGTATATTGGACAAACAACCATTGCATATGGTTTACCTCGTTTCCAACCATCCATTGCTTGAACTTTGAAATCTTTTTGGTTTTTGGCTGTCCTACTCAGTCTAAAAGACTTTGCATCTGCGACAAAACTATATTTTTTTGCAAATGCTTCAACATCCGCTGCATCTGCTCGCTCTTTAAGTACTAAACTTTTCAGACCTAATTTAGTGTAAGATATTGATAATAAGCAATCAGTATATTTTGAATAAAGTTTCTCTTCACTAGAATCATGTCCATAACTTTCAGGTATATTACCGCAAAGTCTTAAATGGTCTACAAGAACTGAAACTCCCGTTTTTTTTATTTCTTCTTCAAGTTCATTTTCTAAACGGTCAGCATCTTCAACGAAATTACCGCTTAACTTACGAATTTCATCAATCCAATATTGTCTTCTTTTTATCGCTTTATCTGATATTATTTTCATAGGCTATATTCTTTTACTTTGCAAAGTTACTCACAATCTATATCAAATCATTTTCAAATTTTGATAAATTACTAACGAGCTAATGGTCTTTCTATTTTTTTAGTTTTTAATCAAACTCTGTAATTATTAAGGAAAACAAAAATAAATTAATTGAAAAGCTTTTGGGTTTTTAAATTATTTTTATTTTTGCACCTCAAATTATTCGTTTAATACATTGAAAATTAAATAATTTAAGAAATGACAAAGGCAGATATCGTAAATGAAGTAGCAAAGAATACCGGAATTGAGAAGGTAACTGTTCAAAAAGCAGTTGAAGCATTTATGGAAACAGTTAAAGATTCACTGGTAGATGGTAAAAATGTTTACCTGAGAGGTTTTGGAAGTTTTGTGGTAAAGAAAAGAGCTGAAAAAACAGCCAGAAATATTTCTAAAAACACCACTATCATTATCCCATCGCATAATATTCCTTCGTTTAAACCAGCGAAAACTTTTATTTCTGAAGTTAAACATCAAGTAAAATAATTGAGCTATGCCAAGCGGAAAAAAACGGAAAAGACATAAGATGGCTACGCACAAGCGCAAAAAAAGATTGCGTAAGAACAGGCATAAGAAGAAGAAATAAGAAGTTTTAAGCGGTTCTTATTAGTACATTTTGATTAAACCTAAGGCATATATGCCTTAGGTTTAATCTGTTATAAAGAATAATATTATCAAATTGACAGTTTAAAAATAAGGTTGTGAGTAGCGATTTAATAATTGATGTAACTCCATCCGAAATTGTTATTGCATTACAAGAGGATAGAAAACTTGTAGAATTAACCCGTGAAAGAAGCGGGGCACGTTTTGCTGTTGGAGATATTTTTCTCGGAAAAGTGAAAAAAATAATGCCCAGTTTAAATGCGGCATTTATTGATGTAGGTTATGAGAAAGATGCATTTTTGCATTATCTCGATTTGGGCCCTCAGTTTGCAACCCTGAACAAATTCCTTCGAATCAGTTCTTCTGTAAAAAATAAAGTTTCCTCGCTGGGGCGAATCCAGTCTGAACCCGACATTGATAAGGAAGGAAAAATTAACGATCTGCTTAAGGAAGGGCAGAAAATACTGGTGCAGGTTACAAAAGAACCAATCTCAACCAAAGGCCCTCGTTTAACTTCCGAAATTTCGATCGCAGGCCGAAACCTTGTTTTAATGCCATTCAGCGACAAAGTTTCGGTTTCGCAAAAAATTAAAACCAACGAAGAAAAAAACCGTCTGAAAAAACTAATCCAAAGCATTAAGCCGCGCAAATACGGAGTAATTGTCAGAACGGTTGCCGAAGGCAAAAAAGTGGCAGAACTCGATCAGGAGTTGAATGGTCTCGTGAACAAATGGGAAACCACCTTTAACAAACTGAGCAAGGCGCCGGTTCCTTCGCTGATTATAGGAGAAATTGACCGGACAACTGCTTTGTTGCGTGATATCTATCACCCAAATTTTAACAGTATAATTGTCAATGACCAGGCCGCCTGTAGCGAAATAAGCGATTACTTAGGCAGTATTCAGGCCGACAAAAGAAAAATTGTAAAGTTTTACAAGGGGCGGGCCCCCATTTTCGAACATTACGGAATAGATAAACAAATAAAGGCTGCATTCGGAAAAACTGTTTCCTTTAAAGATGGTGCCTATTTAATTGTTGAACATACCGAAGCATTTCATGTAATTGACGTAAACAGTGGAAACCGGGTTAAACTGGGAATGGACCAGGAAACCAACGCTCTCGATGTTAACATTGCCGCATGCGATGAAATAGCCCGGCAATTGCGGCTAAGAGATATGGGTGGAATAATTGTTATCGATTTTATCGACATGCATTTTGCTGCCAACCGGCAAAAGGTTTATGAACACATGAAAGAAGTAATGGGTGCCGACAGAACCAAACATAATATTCTGCCCTTGAGTAAATTTTGTTTAATGCAAATAACCCGTCAACGGGTGCGGCCCGAAGAAAATATTGAAACAGCAGAGAACTGCCCTACTTGCAAAGGAACCGGAAAGATTGTACCATCGGTTTTATTGGTGGATGAAATCGAAGGGAAAATAAAATATGCCTTCAAAGATTTAAACAAGAAGAAATTATTGTTAAAAGTACATCCGTATGTTGCCGCATTTTTAACCAAGGGTATCAAAAGCATCCGAAATAAATGGTTTCTCGGGTACTTTAAATGGGTTAAAATTGAGGCCATCAATTCTTATTCTTTATTAGAATATCATTTTTTCGACGATAACCAGGATGAATTAATCTTATGATTAAATAAAGAAAGCCGTTCGATGTAAAGAGCGGCTTTTTTTAATTGTTTTGGCAGAAATTTTAATCCAAATTCTTCTTTAATAGTTTTTAAAACTGAATATTTGTCACATAAAACAAATGGATTAATATTTGTTATATAAATATGTAGATTTATAAATAATTAATTTTTAATAATATACCGGATATCATGAAAAAAATAGTTTTTCTTTTAGCGTTTTTTTTAACTGCCATATCTGTAGCTGCCCAAATTGTAAATCCGACAAAATGGGAATTTGATTCAAAACAAAACGGAAATGAAGTTGATTTAATTTTTATAGCTAAAATTGACAAGGGATGGCATTTGTATGACACCTATTTGCCTGAAGGAGGCCCAATTGCAACCTCATTTGTTTTTGAAGACTCTACTTTATTTGAATTTGTGGGAGAAATTATCAAGGAACCCCAACCGGTTATTACTTTCGACCAGACATTTCAGATGAACGTTGGGTACTTTAGTGACGTAGCAGTTTTAACGCAAAAAATAAAACTGAAATCCTCAGGGCCAACAGAATTAAAAGGGCATGTTTTATTTATGAGTTGCAACGATGAAACCTGTACCCCTCCTGAAGAAACACAATTCTCGTTTAAATTTAACCAACCCAATGAACAAGCAACAGTAAACACAACGGTTAACAACAGCGATACAGAAACCGGATTGAACAAAGGAAGCGGCCAAACGCTTTGGCTGTTTATATTTATTTCGGCGCTTGCAGGATTTGCAGCAATTCTCACTCCCTGTGTTTTTCCGATGATACCGATGACCGTTTCATTTTTTATGCGCGGCAGCGATAACCGCGGGAAGGCAATTCGAACAGGCGTATTTTTTGGATTTTCGATAGTTTTGATTTTTACATTGTTAGGGGCACTCTTTTCTTTTGGGATTTTTGGCCCGAATGTGGGTAACATTTTAAGCACTCACTGGATTCCAAATTTGTTGTTTTTTGTACTGTTCCTTGTATTTGCTGTGTCCTTTTTTGGCGCTTTCGAAATTGTTTTGCCAAGCAGCCTGGTTAACAAAACCGATTCCAAAGCGGAACAGGGTGGAATGGTTGGCGCTTTTTTTATGGCGTTGACAACGGTTATTGTATCATTCTCCTGCACAGGCCCGTTTATTGGAGCTTTGATAATTGAAGCAGTTCAGGATGGCGGAATGCGCCCGTTAATTGGCATGTTCTTTTTTGGGCTTGCTTTTGCAACTCCATTTACAATGCTTGCAATATTCCCTTCGGCGCTCAATAAATTACCCAAATCGGGTGGTTGGTTAAATGCCGTTAAAGTAGTTTTTGCATTTGTTTTACTTGCATTCGGATTAAAATTCCTTAGCAATATAGACCAGGTGTACGGATTTGGAATTTTAAGCCGTGAAATTTACCTCGCTATCTGGATTGTGGTTTTCTTTTTATTGGGATTGTATTTCCTGGGAAAACTCAAATTTTCTCATGACAGCGATTTGCCGTATGTTGGAGCAGGCCGGCTA
>WTWZ01000076.1 GCA_009773765.1 Prolixibacteraceae bacterium
TTTTCATCCAGGCTTCAGCGTCTTTTAGTTCAGTAATTGTATTTGTTTTTACTGCAAAATTAAATCCGCGCTGAATACAAAACGAACCATATTCTCCCAAACTATTCAATGCAATAAATCCAACCTGATGGTTTTGATAATCAGGAATTTTTTTGGCAATTCGTTTCACTGCCTGCTCACAAGCCTCCGACGGGGACATTCCCCCACGCATCATTTCAACCACCAAAAACGAACCCAAAGTCTTCATTACCAGTTCACCAGTGCCGGTAGCAACAGCGCCGCCCACTTCGCCGTCAACAAACAGGCCAGCGCCAATTATTGGCGAATCTCCTACCCTTCCCGGCATTTTGTAACCCATTCCGCTGGTTGTGCAAGCCCCCGAAATCCGGCCATCTTTGTCAATGGCCAGCATTCCAATGGTGTCGTGGTTTTCAAGCACCTGATTTTCAATGTTTATTTTTGTACTGAATTCCCGTTTTTCCTTCTTCCATTTTTTCCAGGCGACTTTCATTTTTGGAGTAAGCAGGTTTTCTTTTTTAAAACCGTTATCCAAAGCAAATTCCAAGGCGCCCTTTCCGCTCAGCATAACATGCGGAGTTTTTTCCATTACCAGTCGTGCAACCGAAATAGGGTGTTTGATATGCTCAAGATAAGTTACACTTCCTGCCCTACCCTTTTCGTCCATAATACAGGCATCAAGGGTAACTTTACCACTTGCATCGGGAATTCCCCCGTAGCCAACAGTAATTACTTCAGGGTCGCCTTCGGGAATACGAACTCCGGCTTCAACAGCATCAAGCGAATGACCACCAGAAGAAAGGGATTCCCATGCCGCCTCATTTGCCGACAATCCATGTTTCCAGGTTGAAATTACTATTGGAAAATTGCTTTCTGTGCTTTTTGTAAAAGTTTGCGGAACACCATTTTTAACTAAAGTTATACCTGCAAATGCCAGCGAACCTTTTACTACAAATGAACGTCGGGTAACCATATTTTCTATTAATAAACTGACAAATTATTCGTTTGATACATTTTGTAATGTTTTTCGGTATTTCGAAAAAACCACTGCCCGTGAAATGAACCCAAGGTATTTTCCTTCGTCGATAACAGCAAGATTGTAACGGCCTGAAGATTCAATTTTTTCGGCAACTGTTTCCATACTGTCATAAGGTGAAATAAAAAATTCGGGCATGTACATTATATCTTTCACTTTCACCGAATCGTACAAACCGGGTTCGAAAATCAGGGTTTTTACCTCCGACAGTTTCACCATTCCCTTCATCATGCCATTTTCATCAACCACCGGGAACAAATTTCTGTGCGATCGCGAAATGGCTTTCACCAGGTCTCTTAGAGTTGCCGAGGGCAAAAGTACCTCAAAATCAGTTTCTATTAGTTGCTTTAATTCCATTAACCTGAGTACCGCCTTGTCTTTGTGGTGGGTAATAAGTTCTCCGCTTTGTGCAAGCCGCTTTGTATATACCGAGTGTGGCTCGAACCTCATAATTGTAAGATATGCAACAGTAGATGTTATTATAAGCGGCACAAACATACCGTAACCGCTTGTAATTTCGGCAGTTAAAAAAATTCCTGTCAGTGGGGCGTGCATAACTGCCGCCATCATACCAGCCATTCCGGCCAGCGCAAAATTGTCTTCAGGCAATCCAAGCTTGTAAAAAGTATTCAGCAACTTCACCATAAAAAATCCGCCGATTGCTCCCAAAAAAAGTGTTGGCGCAAAAATTCCCCCAATGCCTCCCGAACCTAATGTAGCGGCCATAGCAAACACTTTAAAAATTAAAATAGCTGCCAGGAAAAGAAGTATGGCATACGGATTATTTTTGAATTCAACAAACATTGTATTGTTTAACAGGTCTTTACCTCCTCCCTGAAATATGGTAATTACTGTGGTGTAACCTTCGCCCCAAAGCGGTGGAAAGATCAGAATGAGTAATCCCAATATTAACCCACCAAACAAAAACCGAAGTACCCAGTTTTTAATGGATGCAAATATCGATTCAAGAAACATGGCTGAACGGGTAAAATAAAAACCCAGCAATCCCATAAAAATGCCCAGCAAAATATAAAACCCAATGTTCTCGGTTTGAAATGGCGAAACATTGCTAAAACTCATTAAAACACCTCCGCCCATAAAAAACGAAGTCAGGGCTGTAGCCGAAACTGCTGAAATTAGAAGTGGGACCAGGTATGCCATTGTAAGATCTATCATCAACACCTCCAGAGTAAAAACAATTCCGGCAATCGGTGCGTTGAAAATACCGGCAATTGCCCCGGCAGCGCCACAACCAACCATTAAAGTTACATACTTGTAATTGAGTTTAAACAACCGGGCAAGGTTTGACCCGATTGATGCTCCGGTAAGCACAATTGGCGCTTCTGCCCCGACCGAACCCCCTAAGCCTATTGTAAGCGAACTGGCAACCATAGAACTGTATGAGTTGTGTGGTTTTATCCGGCTGTTCTTTCGCGAAATCGAAAACAAAATTTTGGCAACCCCGTGCCCGATGTTATCTTTAACAACATATTTCACAAACAGCACTGTTAAAAATATGCCAATCATCGGGTATATTAAATACCAGTAACTGATGGCGTCTATTGTAACCCATTGGGTTAGCTTCACCTCAACAAAGTGGATCAATGTTTTAAGTACAAGCGCTGCCAAACCTGCAGCCAACCCAACAATAAGGCTTAATATATAGATGAAGTTTCTCTCCTGAATATGGGCAATTCTCCATACAACCGCTTTATTTATCCAGTTGCCGGAACTTCGCATCCCTATTATTCTGATTTTCCGAAACATTGATTATTATTCAAATCTGAAATTCTATTTCTTCCAATATGTGATAAAATTAGCAAAACATAACACTTAGAGCGTTGATATGGAAAACTAAGTATTAAAATTATTGTTAATATTTAGAAACATTACATGAAAGAAATTAAATTGGTAATTGAAATATGAAGATGGCATTGCAAAACAACTTAAAATAACAATTTGAAAATCAGTATTACAGGCATTTCGGGATATCTCGGTAAAAAAATTGGGGAAGAACTAAAAAAAAGAGGGCACGAGGTTTTGGGAATTGAACGCAAATTAATTTACGGTTCCCTGGCTACCCTGTCAAAAGAGATTGATGGGACGGAGGTTATAATCAATCTGGCCGGAGCGCCAATTTTACAACGATGGACAGAAAGAAATAAAAGATTGATTCACGAAAGCAGAGTAAGGACAACCCGGAACCTGGTGAAGGCAATTCAAACATTACCGCAGGATAAACAACCTAAAAAATTCATTTCTGCCTCTGCAACAGGAATTTACAAATCAGGTTTCCCCCACAACGAAAACAGCTCCGGTTTTGATGAAGGATTTGTTGGAAACGTAGTGCAGGATTGGGAAAAAGCAACTTCCGGTTTGCCTGCTTCGGTTCAAAAAAATATTTTCAGAATTGGCCTGGTTCTGGGAAAAGAAGCAAAAACCATAACAAATATGCTTTTGCCTTTTAAACTTGGCTTGGGTGCAACTCTTGGAAACGGGAAACAACCATTTCCTTTTATTCATGAAAAAGATGTGGTACGCGCTTTTATCTGGGCAACTGAAGATTTAAACAAAAACGGGACTTTCAATCTGGTTGCTCCTGAAAACATTTCGAATAAGGAATTTACAAAGGCGCTGGCTAAAGCGCTTAACCGGCCTGCACTTTTTTCAATTCCTGAATTTATTTTAAAGATGGTTTTGGGTGAAGCTGCTGTTTTACTTACAGAATCGCCGGAGATTGAACCCCGGAACCTAATTGCAAATGGGTTTCAATTTGAGTTTCCCTGTATTAAGGAAGCGTTAGTCGAAATATTAAAAACAAAGACTTCTGCCCGTGTAATTTAGTGCGGTGTTTCCGGGAGTTGGACTTTCCCAAGTCCAACTTTCTGAGTTCAGAGAGATTGAATAAAATCCTCCACTATTGGTAAAAAAAACATTACTACACTGAATTGCCTGAGGTTGAACCTAAGAATTTATTGGAGGCAGGGTTTGAATATAAATTTCCAACGGTTGAAATGGCGCTAAAAGAAATTCTCAGATTAAGGTAACTTTCCACATTTTGTTTTCATGACTTTACCGCAATTTATAACAAAATTTTTATTCTAATTTTTCGTTTTGCCCCAGACATTTCTGTTGTAAATGCTTAATAATCAAAATAATTAGTAAAGCACTTAAACTTACAAACAACACATAAACTATAAGTGTTTTACTATTTAAATCATAATTAACATCTTTTGTAAAGAACGCCAGCAGGTTAATTATAATGTGCAACAAAACAGGCAAATACAAAGATTTTGAAAAATAATAGACCCAACCAAGCAGTAATCCATACATAATAAGATATATAATACCAATAGGATTGAGATGGTAGATTGCAAAAAGCAGGCTTGATGCAATAATCGAAAATATTGGCGTGTATTTAGTAAGTAGCATTTTAAGTATTATTCCTCTGAATAAAAATTCTTCAAATACAGGCATAAAAATAACTACATTAATAAAATTCACCAATATCCAACCATCAAATGACAAGTTCCTATATTGAAAGTAAAGAAGTTTACCCTTCGAAATACTTTTTACAAATTCTATGGGTTGTGAAAATGGTAAAATGTTGGCAAATAATAAAAAGGTCACTACCAACAATAAAAAGAAAATAACAGGATTGAAAGTATTTAGCTGACTTTTTAGATTTACTTCATACCTTTTTTTAGCGAAAATTATAACGGGTAAAAAGCAAAAAAAAAACTGACCAGTTTCAATTAGGGGAAAATACACGGGGTAAGGATTTGCTTTTAATATTTTGAAAGCAAGAGTAGTTAATAATACCCAAATAAATCCTAAAATAATAAGGGACAGGGTAAGAAAAGATGCTTGTTTAATGTTCATTTTACATGTGTTTTATTATCAATTTTTTAATGGGTTAAAAATAACTACTTCTCAACTAATGTATGAATTTTGAAATTAGGTGATATCCAGCTATCAAATTCATAATTAAGTGAGCACCAATAGTAATTCTTAAATTTCTTTTTTGCTGATAAACATAGGAATATAAAAATGCTGTAGGTAAAAGTGCAATAAAATTGGTGTTTGAGAAAATATGAAAAATACTCCATGAAATACCATTTATTATCCATGTATATTTTCCGTACAATTCGAATTGAACATTAAAAAGATAACCTCTAAAGAATAATTCTTCAGTAAATACACCAACAACAATAATTAAAACCAATATGATTAATATTATCAATCTATATTCTTCAAATGTGTGATTATCAAGAGAAAAATGTCTATAAACATCTACCTTAATACTTCTAACTATATCTATTTCAATAAGAAATGAGTATGCTAAATTTCCAACAACAAAAATCAATACTATTAATAATAGCTCCTTTATTGAAAACCGGGTATTAAAAAGCATATACAGATTGGACAGATTTGATTTTTTAAGTGAAGTAATTCTATACAAACTCCATATTAAGAAGATTAAAAATGCAACCAGATTTAATAATTGACCAGTAATGATACCAAAGCCAGATACCGCAATAAATGTTACACTAAAATTCAAAACAAAAATTAAAGCAATAATTATTACTAATTCAGCAATCCATTTTTTAGGATTCATTAAACTAAAGTTTTAAAAATACAAGACAATATATAGATTGGATTTTGATAAGAACAAATTTAAAAGTTTTACATCCCCAATTTAACTTTTGCAGGAATATTTCTTTTTACTGAACTACCATAAATTGGAGGAGAGAGACAAAAAAAGAGACTGCCAAAATCTGACTGTCTCTCATTATAAATATGTTAGTTTGATTATTATTTCAATCTGTTCTTCAGAGCCACAAATTCTTCGGCTAGTTCGTTTGGAAGATGAATGCCAAAGTTTGCATAATGTTCTTCAATTAATTCGCATTCTTCAAGCCATTTTTCGGTATTTACACTCAACAGTTCATCCAAATTGGCGGCAACACTTTCGATACCTTTTAGGTTGATATCTTTCTTGTTTGGCATAAAACCAATTGGAGTATTAATAGTTTCAACTGTATTGTCACAAGCATTGAAAATCCATTCCAAAACGCGAATGTTATCACCGTAACCCGGCCACAGCCATTTTCCTTTTTCGTCTTTGCGGAACCAGTTCACGTTAAATATTTTTGGAAGTTTTGTTTTATAAGGGGCATTTTTGCCCAGGTTAACCCAATGTGCAAAATAATCGCCCATATTGTAACCACAGAATGGCAACATTGCAAACGGGTCGCGGCGCACGCCGTCATTTACGCCCAAAGTTGCAGCAGTTACTTCAGAACCAACAACCGATCCCATGAAAACGCCGTGGTTCCAGTTGCGCGCCTGGTAAACAAAAGGAACAGTTGACGGACGACGGCCACCAAACAGGAATGCTGAAATAGGCACGCCAGCAGGGTTTTCCCAATCTTTGTCTATTACGGGGCACTGGTTTGCGGGAGCTGTAAAACGAGCATTTGGATGGGCCACAGGTTCGCCTGAAGCAGGATCGTGGACTTTGTTTTTCCAGTTAACAGTTCCTGCGGGACATTCAGTTCCAATTCCTTCCCACCAGATATCTCGGTCAGGCGTTAAGCCCACGTTGGTAAAAATAGTGTTGGCTTTTACCAAAAGCATAGCGTTGGAGTTGGTTTTCATTGATGTCATGGGAACAACGCCAAAGAAACCAGCTTCAGGGTTGATAGCATACAGACGGCCGTCAGCGCCGAATTTCATCCATGCAATGTCGTCGCCAACAGTTTCAACTTTCCATCCAGGAATCGTAGGGATTAACATGGCAAGGTTGGTTTTTCCACAAGCACTCGGAAAAGCTGCTGCAAAGTATTTTTTTTCCCCTTCAGGGTTGGTGATGCCCATAATCAGCATGTGTTCAGCCAACCAGCCTTCCTGTTTTGCAATGTAAGACGCAATTCGAAGAGCAAGACATTTTTTGCCAAGTAATGCATTTCCACCGTAACCCGAACCAAACGACCATATTTCCTGAGTTTCGGGAAAATGGCTTATGTATTTGTCATCAATTGGGGCACATGGCCATGCAACATCTTTTTGTCCTTCAGCAAGCGGAGAACCGACAGAATGAACACATGGAATAAAGTTACTGTTGCCAAGCACATCCAAAACCGGTTGTCCCATACGGGTCATAATTTTCATGTTCACAACTACATAAGCAGAATCGGTAATTTCAACGCCAATTTTTGCGATATTGGACCCAAGAGGACCCATGCTAAAAGGAACGATATACATTGTGCGACCTTTCATGCAACCCTTGAATTTTGCACGAAGAATTTCTTTCATTTCACTCGGGTCCATCCAGTTATTTGAAAATCCGGCTTCTTCTTTTGTATTTGTGCAAATAAATGTACGGTTTTCAACACGTGCCACGTCTGAAGGATCGCTCTGGAAATAATAACTTCCGGGCTGTTTTTCTTCATTTAGCTTAATTGCAGCCCCTGAAGCAACCATTTCATTTAAAAGATGCCGGTATTCTTCATCCGATCCATCACACCAGTACACTTTGTCAGGTTGGCAAAGCTGTGCCAATGACTGAACCCATGCCAGCAATTTTTTGTTAGTAGTCATAAAAATTCAATTTACCAAATATCAAAAGATTGTAACTAAATAATTGTTCAGTATTTATCTGTCTCGAAATCAGGCAACAAAATAAACATAAAATGATTTGCGATAATTTAAAAAATAATACATTTTTTGCATAGCACAATCCCTGTCTTTTTTATTTTGAAAATCAATTTTGCGTTTTTGAATGGAATGGGTTAATAAACCCAGAATATTTGCCGGGGCATATGCAGCATTTTCAGGGCTTAGTGATTGTTAAAGGTGCAGCTTCTGAGGTCATTCGGATACCTGAAGACAAACAGTATCCGGCAAACTAATCGCTGCAGGGCGGACAAGCAGTTAAAGGACAATTCGTTTATACATACTTATAACTACTTTGCTCATAATCTTCAATTCTGTTAAATGAATATTCATATTCAAAACTCATCGGGATTATCTCATTGTATTCTTCAATTGTTGCGTTTGACATACAGGCATCAATAATTCGTTTACCGGTTTGCAGCAAATCAGCCTTTAAATATTTTTGTAATTCGGTTTTAAAAAACTCCCTCAATATTTCGGCCCCGGCATCATAACCCTCCAATCCAATTTCAGGCTGATTATAAACCTTTAAAAATCTTGAGGGTATTTTCGATCCTTCAAGGGTGAGATAATTTAATTCGTACCCCAGCAGCGGACAACGGGCAGGCTGATACTGATCATTTTTCAGCCGGGCGGCGCCTCTTCTTGTAAGATACTCGCGCATTAATAGTTGTGGTTTAAATCCAACCTCCCAAACACCTATGTTTTGGTTTGGGACCAAAGTAAAAGTTGTACGCGGGGTGTCGATTATTTGTTTAAGCAACATATTGGCATGTGGAATTCGTTTTCCTGTAGCAAAAGGCCAGTAAGAGCCAACGCCTTCGCTTTCCATGTTTCCCGAACCAACAATACTTGGGTTGTTGTGCCCTCGTGGTGCTACCAACCTCCATAACCAGGCCAAAGCAGGTGGCAAAACATGAAACAATCCTACAATTCCGTAAGATGGGTTTTCTTTTGTGCAAACAGGTGTGCGTATCCCGAAACTTCTAATGTCCACCGAAACAGGCCTGTTTACTACATTTGGGACTGATTTCCGGGGTAAAATCACCCGTGGGTTTGGACACGGTTTCCCTGGTTCATCCTGAATATGATTCCAAATTAAAGCAGTGGCTCCGGGTTGGGTTTCAATATTCAAAAATAACAGCGGTGATAATGGGTTGATTGTATTTTTCTCTAAAGAAGGGTCATCGCCATATTGCTTTATACTGTCAACGCGAATAAACCAGGCATTTTCTGCATCAATTATTCGAAGTTTACCATCCTTTTTCTGAACAGAAGGGTGACAAAAGGCCATATCATCGGCTACCGAATTGAACGTACAAAACCGGGGTATTGTGATATACCTTTCTTCGGATGTTAATTTACTACGGCCTAAAAGCACACGCCCGTCAGCCTCCCTTATAATGTGCTGGTG
>WTWZ01000077.1:0-10868 GCA_009773765.1 Prolixibacteraceae bacterium
TAGCAACATTAACTGTCCAACCGGTTGACCCGGCGGCATTAATACCACGCTGGATAAGCGGAGTTGTATTAGGTGCTACATAACTATTTTCAGTTACAAATGCATTATTTGCTTTAACAGTAACAAATCCAAGGCCGGCATCATCAATCTTATGCTGGATTTTGTCTTCCAAAGCAAACAATTGAGTAAGTGTCATTGCCGAAGGTAAGGTTGCAGGAGATGTTTCAAACAGGTTATTGCTGGCATCAAAACTAACAGTCACCTTTTCTTTGGTCGAAGCGTATATACTACCCCAAAATCCAGTTGTTGGAGCAGCCCCTGTTTCATTATTCAGCACAACGAATTGAGCATTATCCCCCCTAAAGGTATTTGGATTAGCGGATGATCCGATAATTACATTCCCGATAGAAGAAACATTGTCGAAATTAGCCAATTCGAATGCAATCCCCGTTTGACCTGAAGCAGAATTCCCTTTGAAATCATTTGAATACAGGGCAATCCCATTAACAAATGCGCTCTGTACAGCTGAAGTTCTCTGTTTGGTGTTCAGTGTAACTGACCGGTATTGAGCTGCGCTTGCATCCGGAGTAAAAACATTACCCTGTACAGAAACATTGTTCACCCTGCCAGCGAAAATACCGTAATTCATGTAATTATTAAAAGTATTATCCTTAACCAGCAAACTTCCAGAGGCATTTGTAATATTCTTCAATTCCAGTTGAATAGCATCTGTGCCAACACCATAGGCGTTTGATGGGAAAAGATCATTATTGCTGAACGTTCCGGCTGCAGTAAGGTTGTTTATTTCTGAGCTGCCAAATAACTGATTATCATTAATCAAAATGGTACCTCCCCCATTATCACCAGCCTGAATGCTGTAAAAACCTTTCAAGGTATTTCCACTGATAGAACCAAAATAATTATATAACCTTACACCTCTTCCGAGTGGTGAAGTACCTGAATGCTCAACTATATTATTCGTTAGTGTTATCTGATCGTTTACAGCTCCTCCAAAGGTTCCCAAAAACATTCCATAACTGGACCAAACAGGACTGCCTGTTGTTCCAACCCCCACAATATGACAATCTTCAACCACAAGATTATTGAACGTACCTGAACTTCCGGTTTTAATACCGTTCAGAACTGTTGTCTGGTTGAATTGAATTTCCAGATAATCCAATTTAACATTTGGTGATGAAACAAGAACAACCTGAGCAGCAGAAGTTCCATTTATAACCGGTTTAGTTCCGGATGTATTACCCTGTATTGTAAGTTCTTTATTCACAACCACATTTTCGGAATATGTACCCTGACATATCTCAATTGTTTCCCCGTTTTCGGTTGTAGCGGCATTGATGGCTTCCTGAATTGTGGCAAAATAGAGACCGTCGGTGGTATTGGTAACCGGCAGGTACTTCACTTCAATTTCTGTACTCGTTGAAACTGATGATTCATTAGCATCGGTAACAGTTATAGTATATTTACCTGCAGCCAGGGGAGTAATTTGATAAGAATTACCTGTAATTCCGGTGGCTGAACTTCCTGGGCTCCACGAAACAGTATAATTTTTTGAACCACCTGTCCAGGAAACGAGTATCGAACCAGTTGTCGGGCCACACAAAATATGTGTTGGAACGGCGGTCAGACCTGCAACCGGTGATCCATCGCATACACCAGTTGGCTGGAAGCCAATTCCGGCTCCATCGCCAGCTACAGTTACCCATGGGTTGTAATTTGTTACGCCTGTGCCTAAACCTCCAATCTTTGCCGCAATTGCAGCGGAAGCGGCTGCTCCCCACCAGTTGCAGTTAGCAGTAATATTTGCCTTGGTATTGTTTATTAAAGCTTTATTTGCAAAGGTGGCGCTAAGATCATTATCAGTTACAGTAACATTTGTTGGACCTGTATTGGTTTTTCCGAATTCTCCAAGTCGGATTCCGTTTTGTGGCCCACTGATAATGTTGTTTTTAATTATTACATTATCAAGCGAAGCAGGAACAGTATTATAGCTGGGACTATCATCCCTTGCTTTTATAGCAATAACCACTGGATTATCATCCAGAGTGGCTGTCCCTGTATGACCGCTGTTTGAAAACTCGCTGTTTTGAATTGTAATATTGCTGTAAGCCTTGTATTTCAGGTTAATGTCAATACCATTGTTCCAGGGGCAGGTTACATCAGTTCCATTATTGGCCATGGTAAGACCGGTTAGTAAGGCTTCGCTCAGTTTTTCAACATAAATACCTTTGCGGGAATTGTCGCTGATGTTACTGTTTTTTATGGTTACATTCTTGAAATCTAAAGGTGCAGTTGACGACTGGTAGTTTTCAATACCAAACACATTATTTTTGATTTCAGAATTTTCGATTGTAAGGCCGTCAACACCGGCATCAGTACCTGCAAAAATGCCTGTAACAGAATTATTATTTATTTTACTGTTAAGCACTTTTAAATTAGTGGTTCCTGCAAATAATTCCATCCCACGGCTGCAATTTGAAACGCTTTCAACGCCGTTAATTTCAGCAGCGGCAGCGGCTACGGTTAAACCAGTACCAAAGTTGGCAACTTTCAGGTCTTTTACCTTAACATCAGAAGCCAATATAGCTATCCCAATGCCATTGCAGGCATTTGAGGGTGTTAAAATGGTATTGGCCGCACCAGCACCTTTCAGATTTAATCCATTTTTATTTACAACAACATTTTCATTATAAGTTCCGTTATTTACATTTACTGTCCAGGTTGCC
This sequence comes from Prolixibacteraceae bacterium, assembly GCA_009773765.1. Classification (GTDB taxonomy): domain Bacteria; phylum Bacteroidota; class Bacteroidia; order Bacteroidales; family Prolixibacteraceae; genus Draconibacterium. The sequence goes on from WTWZ01000077.1 coordinate 2,745, forward strand.
AAAGCAGCGTCAACACCGCGCTGGATACTTGGTGTTGTTGTAGCCGGTGTTACAAAACTGGCTGTTGTTACATAAACATTATTTGCATTCCACACAAAAAGTCCGCGGTTACCTGCATCAATTGCATGTATTACCAAATCTTCCTTTGCATAATTATCAGTAATTGTAGTTCCTCCCGAATTCTGGATTATTACAGTACTGATATTATAACGGTTTCCAATACCTATGTTTTCAGCAATAGCGATTGCCTGTATGGCTTGTCCTTTTAGCGTTGTTGAACCAAAAGTTAATGTAGGATTGTATTTACTTCCACTCCATGCGCCAAGTTGAACTCCATAATCGCCACCTGTAATCACATTGCCTGTACCAATTGTTGCCTGAGGCCAGCTATAAGAAGGGTCGGTTGAGTTGATCCCTGCAAATCCAATTCCGGTTGAGTTATTGGTTAATATGTTATTTATAATATTTGTTTTGGTATTCGGGTCATCCCAAACAGCAATAGCGGAGGATGTTGAGCCGTCAAGTGTAGCTACTCCAATACAATTGGTTACAGTATTGCCGTCAATTGTAATGTCGCATCCATACTCAGCCAGAATAAAATAATCCAGCCAGTCACCAGCACCTTTACCTGTATAGGTATTGCCGCTTACTGTACCAGTTCCCTCATGGCGAATACCTGTACGGCCAATATTATCAAAAACGCAATTTATTACATCAACTTTAGCCGGGTTTTTCACCTGTACACCTGTGCCATAGTCATATTTGGAAGCACCTTTTATTTGAGTAAACCAACAATTATCAACAACACCGCTCCCCTCAATATTGAGAGCCCGTTTTATTGCACGGCCGGTACCATCTAATTTCACTTTCGACAAATTAAGTGAAACACCACTGTTAACCAGAAACCAATCAACCAAATCGGCAGCAGGTTTTATAATGGTTGTAGTTTTGTCGGCTCCAACAATGGTCAGGTTTTTATCGATTACAATTTGGCCAACTTCAACGAAGGTTCCTGCGGCTACCTGAATGGTATGTCCACCAAGTGTTAGCGGGTCTTTTATGGCAGTTTGAATCTGCAAATAACCCCTGCCATTGTCCAGGTTTACCACCGGTGCAGCCGGAATAGCCACACTTTGTGTAGCAGTTGTAACCTCTCCGTTGTGAAGGAAAGTAACTGTTACATACAGGTCTTTTCCATAAACCGGAGCTAACCATCCGTTGGTTACAGTACCACCCGTGAGTGGGTTTGTACTTGTACTATAATTACCAACAGGTACAATAAACCTTAGAATACTAAAGTCAGGATATCTGTTGGAAGTTGACGTATTATTCAAATATTTGTCCCAGTATTTGTTTTTAACCAAATCATTACCACCGGCGGTTTTCAGGTAAACCTTGTTGGCACCATCCATGTAATAATATTCGGTGATGATATCATCACCGATTTCGAGGGCTGCTGCTTGTGTTGTTAAACCCGGAATCGGGTACATGGCAGATGAATTACCGGTCACATCAAATGTAACAACTACATTTTCTCCTGCATGGTCATAAGCTACATTTAAACTGGCCGGTGTTGCATTTATACCTAAGCAATTGATGGGAGATGCAACAGTGCTGTAATTTACAAAATCGGTTCCGGCTCCTGCCTTGCTGAATATCTTCCCTTTAAAAGTTGTGTATTCGGCAACCAGTTCGCCATAGTTGGCTGTTCCATACCAGTTGCAACCCAATTGAGCAATTCCGCCATTTGCCACAGGCACATAATTGGCTACAGCATAACCTAAGTTGGATGTTGTGCCATAATTAAATGTATTGGTTTGGAAACTGTTGTTTTGGACAGTGACAGTGCTGACATAACGGTTGTTTTCAAATTTAAGGCCGTTTAAATCATAACCACCGCTAGCTCTGTTTGCCAATTTATATCCCGTAAGGTTGGCAACAGTATTGGCTTCCACCATTGCATTTTCGGTATTACCTTCAAGTGCAATACCAGTTGCAATAAAGCCTGTTAAATTTGAAATGTTGTTGTTTTTAATAGAAGCAGACACAACTTTTCCAGTAGTTAGAAAAGACGAACTTCCCCCAACATTGATTTGAATTCCATAGGCAATTCTGCCGCCCAAAGTAATCCAATCAGCAGTTTTAGCAAAAACATTTGAAATGGAATTGTTCTCAATTTTCAAAGTTGAAAGTGTTCCTGATGCATTTGAATCAAGGAATCCAATTGCTCCATTACTTTTTTGATGATTATTGTAGTTACCAATGTTATTGAAACAGTTATAATTTACAGTTACGTTAGTTGCCGTAGCAGAGCCAAGACTGTATATTAAACCATAAACATTTTCACCACTAACAGCAGAGCCTACATCATGTATATTGTTATATGTAATAACTAAATCAGATATACCTGATGATACAATTGCACGGCTGACACTTGATGCAGTGGTAATTTCAAAACCATTAATGGTAACACCATTGGAAGTAATACTGACAGGAATTCCGCTGGCAGGAGAAATAACTGTTTCATTGGTGCGGCTGCCACAGACAACGCCTGCATTGGCACCATTTAAAACTATAGGTTTGTTTGCCACAATGTTTTCGGCAAATGTACCGTCACCCACCGTTACCGACTTTCCGCTTGCAGCGGCATTAATCGCTGCCTGGATTGACATGGTGGTTGAAGTAAACGATTTGACCGTAAGGTTTCCGGTTATCATTTCTTTAACGTAAACAGCGGGCTGCAATACAGGATAGGCTTGTAAAGTTAAATCGGCAGCATTTAGAGCTGCAGCTTCAGATGTGTAATAATATTTGTTGCTGTTAAAACCTAAATAGTGTGTAAACGATGATGGTATAGCTACGGTTGTAATTGCTCCTCCACCTGCATCAACCTGTTCGTAAATCGCCGGAACTTCAGAAATACTTACAATACCTGTAACAGTAACGTTTGAGGAACCTGCAGGAGTGCAATATTCACCACCTGAAAAGATTCCAATTCCTGCGCCGAATGTTCCAAATGAATTACCACTTGTGGTAATGCCGTTTATCGTAACACCATCGCAATCGGTAATCGAAATACCATTACCTTCATTGTTGGTTGCAACAATATTGGTCAAGGTAATATTATCACTACAATTAATAGCAAAGCCAGAGGCAAAAGGAGTGCCGCTTCCGGTTGTACCACAATTTTTCACAGTGGTATTGCTGATGTTAAGATTATTACTTTCATGGGCTAAAATCCCATAAGTTTCAGGATTATCAACAGTAATGTTTTTAACTGTTACTCCTGCACTGCTGATTTCGAGACCGTAGGTAGTTGAAGTTGAAGTCAGTGTATTCCCGTTTCCATCAATGGTTACTGCTTTGTTCACGGTAACCAGGCCTTCAGTATGGTTACAAACCAGATCAATTTCTGCGCCGGTTGCGGCTGCTGTAATAGCAGCTTGCAAAGTAGCGTATCCGGTTGCACCAATGTAAACCGGGTATTTAACATTAACCGGGTAAACTGTTGGATTTGCTGTATTGTTGCAACCATTGGCATCGGTATATGTAACGCTTACACTTGCAGCACCTGATACTCCATCCCAATTAACAGTAATTTGATTTGTTCCTTGCACTGAACCTATTGTTCCGTTAGCAACAGTCCAAAAATAGGTGTTCATTCCTGAAGCTGTGCTATAAGTTACAGAAGTCTTATAACAGGGATTGGCCTCACCCGTAATTTCGGGTACCGGGTTGGCGTAAATAAAAACTTCGCCGGATTGTTTTCCAGCAATGTTTGAAGTAATTATTGAGGTATTTTCGGTATACGGATTGTATTGCCATACTTCGTATATACCAGAAGTTATTTGTGCATGATAGGTAAAAGCAGAACCTTGACCATTCTGTGATGTTATCCAAGTGTAATTGCCATTAATATCCTTTCGTAGTAGATGGTAATGATTGTTTAGCACCGAACCACTTAGACCAATGACTGTCTCATTCCCTGCACAATTGTCATCTCCTGTAACATTGTATTGTGCAAATCCATTAAAACTTGTACCGGCAACCAAAAAAATCGCCAGCGCAAGTATTACAAGAAAACGCTGCCAAACGGAAGCATTTTCGGTTATCCTATTTTTGTAAATATTTTCCATTTTTCTAATGTTTTATGGTTTGAAGATTAATTGTTTTTTGCCGTTACTGTAACCTCACCTGCTTGCAAAGTCCCATCAGCAGGTTTGTACTTTTCAGCGTTAAAAGGCATTCCTTTGAACTCGTCAAATTCGTAAACCACATATTTGCCCGCAGTTTCCTGAGGGGCATATTGAAGCGGTAAACCCTGCCCAACCATAAATGTCACAAAATGGGTTTCATTGGCATCATCAACCCTGAACAGGTAATAGAACTTATTAACCGTTGAGTTGCTTAAAGTAATCTCAGTTGCCTGAGTAATTTGAGAGTTGGTACCCGTAAGATCATACTTTTGGGCGCTTGCGTTTGTGGATGCCCCCAGCATCAGCATTACCACCAGTAAAGGCAGAATGGCTGCGCGGAGCAGGTTTCTTTTTGATTCTTCAAGATTTTTTGATTTCATAATACTATGGTTTTTAGTGTTTTTGTATTTAATTATTTTAGATTTTTATTATTACAGACTTCATTTTTTAGCTCCCCTGCCCGGGAGATATACCCGAATAAACAAGATAGTTGCTGCCGAGGGGTAACCAAATACGCCGGTATAAATTATCGGGGGCTTTAAAGGTTTTCATTGCTTGTTGTTGTTTGGGTGAAATTGATTCCGATTCGCTTCAGCAGGTTTATTTGCTGAAGCTGGTAGTAGTCCATATAACAGAGTTGATTTTCTGCATCGGGCGGAGTTTCGTGCAACGCCAGTTTCATCAGAAACCCGGGGCATTTCAGCAGTTCAAATTCAGGATTTGTCAGGGGCAGTGTTTTAAAAAAGGTCGTTAAAGCCTGGTAAAGTTTTTTCATTAAAAGGGTTTTAAATTCTGGTTTTTCTCAACTCATAAATTCATCTGTTTTTTATTAAACAACATCAATTTCACCATCACTGGTGCAGGTCTGGAAATACTCCTTTTGCCGCTGAACCTTTATTTGTTCAGTAACATCCAATGAATATTTCACTCATTTAAAAAAATTCTGATTTATTGGCGGCCTTAATCTCTGCTAAGACTTATTTTAAAAAAACTGGGTTTGTTTGTATAAAATAATTTTGGATTTACCTTCCCGTAAATTCCAATTCAAAGCTAAAGGGTTACAAATTCAAAAAAAATACGTGATTACCGTGATATGAAAATTAAAATAAGAGATTCTACTTAGAAACATTACCGGCAGAACTTTAAAAAAGCCATTCACAAACCACATCTAAAATTTGTATATCAACAACTTACAACACATTCTCAAAATTCTATTGATATTTTACAAGTACCATTATTCTTCAATGCATTTCCCCATTTTGGGACAAGTTGTTTTAAAATGAATCACTTTTTGTTAAAAAACGGTTTCAGTGGAACCGTTAATTATGTTTGTTTTTATACCTGGCAATGGCTTCAATCATATTTTTGGCATTTGCTTTTGCCATAATGTTGGCCCGGTGCTTTTCCACGGTGCGTTCCGAGAGTTCCAACTGGTCGGCAATTAATTTTATAGGCAGTCCTTTGGCCGATATTTCAAAAATCTGGGCTTCTCTTTTTGTGAGTTTGTACCGAGGTTTAGTATCATCATTATCGTCAAAATCAATATTATCTTCATTGAAACCATTGTTTATTTTTTGGATGCCGGCAATACTGCCTGCCTTAATTTCAGTATTTACAGTTGGTAAAAGTTCTGCAAAATAAACTCCTGCATTGATATGATTCCCCCTGAAAAAATTGATATTAAAACTGCACCCATGGTTTAAATTACAACCCACTGAAGCTAAATGACACTCATTGGCAATTCCATTCTGAAAACGGCGAAAGTTCAACTCATTTTGCTTGTTTGCCCTGATATTAAAAATAGTATCAACCGGCAAATCAACCATTAGACTTGAACATACGTGGTGAATTTTATGAAAAGCATCGTTTGCCTTTGCGATTTTATTGCCCGTCACAAAAAACATTGCAACTGCCGATGAATTAAAAAAATCCATAAAATGATTGGTTGTAAAAATATAAAGCTCTTCCTTCTTTTTAAGTTGATTCTCTATTTTATAATTCAACGAAATTTCGTTGTACGGATGGAATATGAAATTATCAATTCCCATTTCCAGTCCGATAATCAAATCCTCCCTTTCCTCAGATTCCAATACCAGAAAAAACGGAATACCACAGTTTCTTAAATATTTTTCAAGAATTTTAAAGATTTCAAATCCGGTTAATTCATTTACTTCATTTCTGCTGATTACAAGGTTTGTAGAATTGTTCATAATCTTTTCGATTGCCATATCAATTCGTGCAACAGATTCAACATGATAACCTTTATCGGCGAGCAATTTTTTCAGGGTGTCATCATGCCGGAAAGTGGATTCAATTAAAACAATTTTGATTGTGGAGTCTTTCATAACATCTGTTTGTTAAAAGGTTTTTCATAAGAGTATAATAGTCAGTTGAACGATGGTTTAAAAATAATAAATATAAGTACATTTACTAATAAGTAATTTTACTTACAAAAAGAATCTAAGTTTTGAGTACCAGTAGGAATTTCATAGTTCCGTGTTCACTGTTTAGAATACAATGGGCAGTAGGCAATAGACAGTAAGCAATTCTGGGTTTTGGTGTTTAGTATCCAGTAAACAGAAGCAAGAAGCCAGTGACCGAAGCCATCCAGAAGCCAGTGACGATCAATTGCCGGTAAAAACCTTCCACCAGCTAATAAAAACCTGTTCTTATAATATGACTTTTAATCTGCTTTTCCGCAATTAACAAATACTTTACAATAGCTTTTGAACAAGGCTTTATCACGGTCGAAAGTTTTAACAGGTATATGTTTTCCTATATTTGCGGCATTAATAATTCAACCTGATTTTTTATCCGGAAAAGCATGAAAAACATCAAATTTATCACAGCCAGGGAGGCAGTAAAAGTAGTTAAATCGAACGACCGTGTGCATTTGCACAGCGTAGCCGTAACTCCACACCCGCTGATTAATGCCCTGTGCGAAAGAGGGCGGAACAAAGAGTTCAGAAATGTTCGCATCCAGCATATTCATACCGAAGGCCCGGCGCCTTATGCCGACCGCGAATTTGAAGGCATTTTTCAACTCGAATCCTTTTTCGTGGGGCACAACGTGCGTAAACAAACACAAGCTGGTTATGCCGATTATATTCCTGTTTTCCTTCACGAAACACAACGGTTGATTCGGGAAGGTGTTTTAAAGGTAAACGTGGCCATGATCCAGGTATCGGTACCCGACAGGTTTGGTTATGTATCGCTTGGCACATCGGTTGATGCCACGCTGGCGGCAGTCGAAAAAGCCGACACTGTAATTGCCATTGTCAATCCGAATGTGCCGCGTGCGTTTGGCGATGCCATGTTCCACATTAACGACATAGATTTGTTTGTGGAGGATGACAGTCCGCTGATCACCAAGGAATCCGGCCCGATTTCGGATGTTGACCGTAAAATCGGCCGTTTTGTTGCCGAACTGGTTGAAGACGGAGCTACACTGCAGATGGGAATAGGCGCTATTCCAAACGCGGTTCTTTCAATGCTTGGAAACCACAAGGATTTAGGCGTTCACTCCGAAATGTTTGCCGATGGCATTCTGCCGCTTGTTGACAAAGGTATTGTAAACGGAAAAAACAAGGTAATTGATAAAGGCCGCATGGTGGCCACCTTTTTAATGGGTTCGAAAACCCTTTACGACTTTGTGGACAACAATCCGGGTGTTGCCATGCAGGATGTTGCCTATACCAACCGGGTGAACATTATTGCCCAAAACCCAAAAGTAACTGCCATAAATTCGGCTTTGCAGATTGATATTACAGGTCAGGTTTGCGCCGACTCAATCGGGACTATTCATTATTCGGGGGTTGGCGGTCAAATCGACTTTTTAAGGGGAGCATCGTTAAGCCAGGGAGGCAAACCAATTATTGCCATACCATCCATTACTACAAAAGGAATCAGCAAAATTGCCCCAATTTTA
>WTWZ01000077.1:10905-27756 GCA_009773765.1 Prolixibacteraceae bacterium
GTGCAGGAGTTGTAAGTACCCGCGCAAATATTCACTGGCTGGTTACCGAATACGGGGCCGTAAACCTTTACGGGCGAACATTGCAGGACAGGGCAAAACTGATAATTTCGATTTCGCACCCTGAACATCAGGAATTGCTGGATAAAGCAGCCTTTGAACGGTTTGGGCCACACTTCCACTTTGTTTGGGACGCGGAATAGTCCGGTGGTCTGGTTTCAGGGTTTAGGGTTCAGAATTTCGGGTTTAAAGTTTCGGGTTTAAAGTTTCGGGTTTAAAGAGTTTAAATAACCAGCAATCAGATTAACAACCCTCAAATTTCCAACATTAACTATTTCTGAAATTCATACCTGAAATTGAAAAGATATTTTGTTTTGAACAGGCCAAACTAAATGCATTAGTACCTTTGCAAAATATAAAATTCTGATATTTAATACTTTTTACAATGAATATAACACATATCGAACACATCGGGATAGCAGTTAATAACCTGGATGAAGCCATACCGTATTACGAAAATGTTTTGGGCCTGAAATGTTATGCCATTGAAGAAGTGGCAGATCAGAAAGTTAAAACTGCCTTTTTTATGGTTGGCCAAACAAAAATTGAATTGCTTGAATCAACAGATACTGAAGGGCCAATCGGGAAATTCATCGGGAAAAAAGGCCCGGGTGTACACCATCTGGCTTTTGCAGTTGATAACGTAAACGAAGCGCTTTCTGATGTTGCGGCCAAAGGGGTCCAGCTTATCGACAAAGCTGGCCGTAAAGGCGCCGAAGGAATGAATATCGGGTTTCTTCATCCAAAATCGACTTTGGGTGTATTAACTGAATTTTGCTCAGAATAAAAAAATTATATTTCAATCAACATACTATGAATAATCAGGATAAAGTAAAAAAACTAATCGACCTGCGCGTTGAAGCGAAACTCGGGGGCGGGGAAAAAAGAATTGAAGCACAACACGCAAAGGGAAAACTTACAGCCCGCGAGCGCATTGCATTATTGCTCGATGAAGGTAGTTTCGAGGAATACGACATGTTTGTGACCCACCGTTGCGACAACTTCGGGATGGAAAAAACCAAATTTATGGGCGACGGCGTTGTTACCGGACAGGGAACCATCGATGGCCGCCTGGTTTATGTTTACGCACAGGATTTTACCGTTTTTGGTGGTTCACTATCGGAAACTTATGCACTGAAAATTTGTAAAGTAATGGATATGGCCATGAAAATGGGTGCGCCAATTATCGGAATTAACGATTCGGGTGGCGCACGCATTCAGGAAGGGATAACAGCTTTGGCTGGTTATGCCGAAATTTTCGAACGCAATATTATGGCGTCCGGCGTTATTCCGCAGATTTCTGCGATTTTCGGCCCTTGTGCCGGAGGCGCTGTTTATTCTCCGGCTCTCACCGACTTTATCATCATGAGCAAAAACACAAGCTACATGTTTGTTACCGGCCCGAAAGTTGTAAAAACTGTTACCAACGAAATTGTTACCGACGAACAGTTGGGTGGCGCTTCGGTTCATGGTTCAAAATCGGGGGTTACCCATTTTGTTGCTGAAGATGAGGAAGAAGGCATTCTATTAATCCGCAAGATGCTAAGCTATATGCCACAAAACAACCTCGAAGATGCACCTCTGGTACATTGCTCCGACCCCATCAACCGCCGGGAAGACTCATTAAACGAAATTATCCCCGACAACCCAAATAAACCATACGATGTAAAAGACGTAATCCACGCCATTGTTGACCAGAACGAATTTCTGGAAGTGCACCTTAATTACGCACAAAATATTGTGGTGGGTTTTGCCCGTTTCAACGGAATTTCGGTGGGAATTGTTGCCAACCAGCCCAATTACCTGGCAGGCGTTCTGGATATTAATGCCTCGCGCAAAGCCGCCCGCTTTGTACGGTTCTGCGATGCTTTTAATATCCCGATTGTAACATTGGTCGATGTGCCGGGATTCCTGCCGGGAACTGGACAGGAATACGGTGGCATAATTATGCACGGTGCAAAATTATTGTTTGCATTCGGCGAAGCTACTGTTCCAAAAGTTACAGTAATTCTTCGAAAAGCTTATGGGGGTGCATATTGTGTAATGAGTTCAAAACACCTGCGAAGCGATATCAATTATTCATGGCCAACCGGCGAAATTGCGGTGATGGGACCTAAAGGTGCAATTGAAGTTCTTCGCAGTAAAAAGATTGCTGAAATAGCCGATGAAGCAGAAAGAGCAGCTTACCTGCAGAAAGCTGAAGAAGATTACAAGGAGAAATTTGCCAATCCTTACAAAGCTGCCGAATACGGTTACATAGATGATATCATCGAACCGGGCAATACCCGTTTCCGCATCATTCGTGCTTTGCAGGCGCTTGCAACTAAAAAGGACGTTATGCCGGCAAAAAAACATTCAAACATTCCATTATAAAAGACAAGGATTAGCAGGAAAATTAAAATCATTATTTCCGCAACCGCTATTGTTTTTGTTACCTGATTGGCAGCAGGCGAACTTATGGCACAGAAAAACCACCGGCAGCAACGAATGGGTGCTGCCGGAACTGTTTGTAATCGGAGGCGATGTGTTAATTGTATTAGGGGAATAAGTTTTAAGTAATTACATAACAGCACCGTATTACATAACTTAAAAAATCAGGAAAATACAAAAATCCTTAAAAATTTTGAGTAATAACAAGAAATCCTTAACATTGTACTATAAACTGATGATAGTATAAGATGCTGCTGATAACCAGAAGAAATATTATCAAATCATTCCTCCTGACTCCCGTTGCTGTATATTCTCCTTTTTTTGATTCGAAGTTTTCGTGGACGGATAATACCCCTGAAAATAATTTTGAACCGGGATACCTTAAACTGCACAGAGCTGGCGAATTAAAGCAGCGGGGGGAAGAACTTTGGGCAAAAATGGAAAGCTGTGAACTATGTCCCCGGATGTGCGGAGCGAACAGACTGAAAGGAGAAAGAGGTTTTTGCGGCTCTAATTCAAACCTGGAAATTTCATCTTATCATCCACATTTTGGTGAAGAGCCACCCCTTGTAGGGAAAAGCGGATCGGGAACTATCTTTATGACCAATTGCAGCCTGCGTTGTGTTTTTTGCATCAACTGGGAGGTCAGTCAGGGTGGCGAAGGGGCAAAGAGAAGCATCAAACAGTTTGCAACAATGATGCTGGCGTTGCAAAAAATGGGGTGCCCCAATATCAATATTGTAACGCCAACCCATTATTCGCCTCATATTTTGCTGGCTTTGGATCAGGCAGCTTCAAAAGGAATTAATGTGCCCCTGGTTTATAATACTTGTGGGTGGGAACGGATAGAAATTCTTAAAATACTGGATGGGGTTGTTGATATTTATCTTCCCGATTTTAAATACGCCAACAGCGAAAAAGCATCGAAATATTCATCGGGAGCGGATACTTACCCTGAACTGACCAAAAAAGCAATACTCGAAATGAACCGGCAGGTGGGGGTTGCCAAACATGCCGAAAATGGCCTGATGCAAAATGGATTAATGATACGCCATCTGATAATGCCGAACAATGTCGGCGGAAGCAAAGAAATTATTAACTGGATTGCTGAAAATCTGCCCAAAGACACCTACCTCAACCTGATGTCGCAGTACACACCATTTTACCTTGCAAAAAATTTTCCTGAAATTGCACGCAGAATTACCATAGAAGAATTCACAGAAGTCATTAATTGTGCAAAAAATGCCGGTTTGACAAATCTTGAAATTCAGAGGTATTCAAGAATGTAGTAACCAAACATTATAAATTGATACCCAGCCCATGAACCAATATAAACCATTTGTTACTTTTATCCGGATTACTTCCGAAATACCTTTTAAACCTGAGGTTGAAGTTTATCCTTTTGGAAAAGCTAACAAGGCAATTATGAACATTAAAATGTGTAAAATAAAAGGCACTAAAGTGTTGATTGTGTAATTTCAATTTTTAACCCGGGCAATAAACAAAACCAAAAAAAATACAACTTAAAAAGGAAATTTTTTAAGATAAATACTTTCCGGCCCCCGTTGAACGAAAATCGCAGAATACTTTAGTAATATCAATACTCTCCCCATCTTTCGCTGGGATCGCCGGGTATTGAAACTACTTTTTGCGAAAACCTGAAAACCCGCGGATGAACAAGCCGCTCAAAATCCTTAAAGCTTAACTTAATCATTTCGGTGTGGTTACCGGCATTAAAGGCAATGTTTTCATCTTCGGCAAGTGATTCGTCCACAAACACTTCCATTTCATAAAGGTTTCCAAACGGAGGCATAGCCCCAACTTCACAATCCGGAAAAGCATATTTAAACTCTGCCTCTGTTGCCAGTGTTACCAGCTGAGTTCCGAAAATTTCATGTAATAGTTTAAAATTCAACTGGTACGACGCAGATAAAACTGCCATTGCCATTTTCCCGTCAATTTTAATAATTACGGTTTTGGCAAAATCCTTGCCCGAAATATGGGCAGAAGCGGCTATTTCCTGCGCGGTATAAGCGCTCGAATGCCTAATAGTGACGTACTTTACATCGTTTTCGTCAAGAAAAGCTTTTAATTTTTTAATTGGCATTTTACTTGTTTTTTTTAAGGTTTAAAAACTGAAAAATATTGCTTAAAAAGTCAAATTTCTTTTCTGGTGTTGCTGCTATTATTACAACAGTTTGACGAATAAGGTTTCAAAAGGGGACTTAAAAAGTTTTGTTCACCTGCTTACTTAGTTTCAACTGGTGGATAAGTTACCACGAAGCCTATTGATTGGAACAGGCGACGGGAAGTGTCACCAACTCTACTTCATAATCTTTTTAATCTTACTATCATTCATTTTCCCACTGTAAACAATAAGTGAATATTTCAGGATTAAAGGTTGTTGGGTTGATACAGGTATCAGTATGTTTCCGGGGTAAGCAGCATTCTGCATGCTGTTTTTCCTTCGTAAAATCCATGGCTGCGGATAACCCGGGTTTCCGGGATGGTCAATTATTACAATACCCCCGGTGCTTTCATTTTTCCCGACAGAGCCTGAAATATTAACAAAACCATTCGATTTTACTGAGGTATTTTCCGGGATAATTTCTCCTTCGGGCCCAAAAAACTTTACATCTTCCGGCAAAACCATGCGTGCCGAAAAACCGCTGTATCCCTTTTCATCAGCCGAACCGCCAATTTTCAGGTTTTCTGCCAGTGCAAGCAATTGAATTTCAAAATCGATTCTCCTGTAATTTCCGGATTTGGGATGAATTGCAATTTTTGTATTTTCCCTGATGTATGGCGCCTTTTCACCCTGGTTTCTCCACAGCGGCGATTTCCAGAGAACTTCAACCTTTAATTCAGCAATCCCAGCACCTTTGGCCGCAAATTCAACATCGGTTATTTCCTGTTCAAAATCTTTGATTTCCCAGGGGTCCCCAACAGATTTATGGCCGATAAAAATCTGGCGCCAGGCCCAGAAAATACCGCGATGGTGCAAATGGCCAGCCGGAAAGTCCTGGGTCAACACTGTTCCATCAATTCCCCAAAGCGGGTGTATGTAATTGCAGCGCTGATATTTACCATCCTCGCTTTTATTCTCTTTCTGATAAAACAGAATATTTTCATAGTTTTCAGTAAATAAAAACCCACCCTCCTGTTTTTTCATTTTCACCTGCGCTGAAGCAGTAAATCCAAACATAGTAATCAGGGTAATTACAAAAAAATGCTTCTTCATAGTTTTATTCATTTTCAGCTTGGTGTTGAACACTCGAAACACTGAACCCGAAACTCCGAACTTATATTGTTGGTTCCCATCCCGGAGCGTAATCGCGGCCCCAGAGTTTCATGGCGTCGCGGTCGAACATGCGGCCGGTTTTTTCGTCAATATCGAACCCTTTGCCAATGCGCCAGGCAATGTTTGAGTAGTGCACCATTGCCTGACTGATTGTTGCATCGTCAATGGGAGCAGTCAGTCTGGCATTTCCACGAATGGCATCAAAGAAATTGACAACATGGCCGGTAGTCATATCGCCGCCGCCGCCGAGCGCTGTTCCCGCTTCGTTTAAACCGCCTTTGCTTTCCTTCAGGATTTTTCCGCTGCGGTCGTACAAAATGTATTTTCCGCGATCGATAAAAACAGTTCCCTCGCTGCCAAAAACAATAGTCCCGCGGTCGCCAATACCGTAAGTATCATGTCCTGAACGGCTTCGGCCATCCCACTTGATTATTTTGTCGCCGTTAAAACGGAAAGTGGCATCCATGGTGTCGTACATTTCCCAGCCATCGTTAAAAAAATGGCGTTTCCCTGCTTCCACGTCAACACGTTGCGGCAGGTCCACACCCATAGCCCAGCGTGCCACATCGAGTTCGTGCGTGGCGTTGTTACCGGTTTCGGCAGTTCCGTAATCCCATCCGTACCAGTGCCAGTTGTAATCCCATGTTTCGCTTGTATAATCGCGGCGTGACGCCGGCCCCTGGAACAATTCCCAGTCCAATCCCTCGGGAACCGGCGCTTTTTTCTGCACCGGAACTTCACCGCGTTTGTTCAGGTAAAATGCCACCGCCCGGTATGGTACCCCAATAATGCCGTTGTGAATTTCCTTAATAATTTCACGTGTGTGCCCCGACGAGCGCTGCTGGTTGCCCATTTGCACCACTTTGTTGTATTTTTTTGCCACAGCCGTTACCAGTTCGTTTTCGAACATATTGTGGCTGCATGGTTTTTCGAGATAAACGTGTTTTCCGCCTTTCATTGCCATAACCGCCCCGGGTGTGTGCCAGTGGTCGGGGGTGGCATTGAAAATCACATCCACGTTTTTGTCGTCGATTATTTTGCGGATGTCGTTTTCCAGTTTTGGTTTGTAGTCGATGTGTTTGGCAAAACTTGCAGCCGCCTTTTCGCGCTGGCTTTTCATCACATCGCACAGATAAACCAGCTCCACATTTGCCTCTTTCATTGCAACCGGTTCATAAAACGCGCCCAGCCTGCGGCCAAGACCAATGATAGCAACACCCAATCGGTCGTTTGCCCCTAAAATCCGGTTGTAACTTTTCGCAGGCATTCCCATTGCCGATCCTCCAACTGCAATTCCCGCAGCCCCGGCAGTAACTATTTTTAAAAAATCCCTTCTGTCTTTCATGTTATAATTCTCTGATTTTTATACTTCTGAAAAATACGTTATCGTGGTGGTCGGTAAGGAGAATTGGGGTTTTGGGAGCCATGCCAAAATCCTTGTATTCGGCGTATTTGCTTCGTGCAACCAGGGCTTTGTAAATGGCGCTACCCCGATTGTATTCCACCACTTTTCTGCCATTGAGCCAGTGCTGTACGGTATTGTCCGGATAAACTACAATTCTTCCCTGGTTCCATTCGCCTGTTTTATTTACAAACCGCGCTTCCTTTTCGGCCGGGATTAAATCGTATAATGAGGCAAGGGTACGGTTAGCAACAACGCCCTGTTTGGCGTCCGGGTGTTTTTCGTCGTCGAGTATTTGGTACTCAAGCCCGATTTGAGGCCCGTTGTTTCCAATCCCGTATTTAATGCCGTTGTTGGCGCCTTCGGTGAGTTTAAAATCAAATTTCAATTCGAAAGGCCCAAACTCTTTTTTTGTAATTATATCGCCATCACCTTTTACCTCTTTGTTTGCATTTACCACAAGTTCGTTATTGATTACTTCCCAGCCTTTTTTTACAGGTTCCCCGCTGGAGGCAACTTTCCAGTTGCTCAAATCTTTCCCGTTGAACAGCAATTCAAAACCCTGTTCCTTTTCGGCTTCGCTTAAATTATTGGGCAGCAGGTTCACCACATAAATTCCCTGTGAAGGTAATGGTTTCAGGTTGGAGGTTTTAATGCGGATATTTTTCCATTTAATTTGCTGGCCCGATTCCATGAACCTGAAGGGCGATAAAACCGGCCGGCGTCATATCGTCGATTAAATAAGCGCAGGGAACATCATTAATCCATGTTTTAATCGAATTGCCGATACACTCAATGCGGTAGCGGTTCCACTCTCCTATTTTCAGTGCCGGTCGGGCTTTTGGGTTTAATTCGAGCGTGTATAACCATCCGCGGCGGGCTTCATCGTAAATTCCACCACTCCATGCACGCGCCGACGGATCTACCTCGCACTGGTAACCATGAACGCGGCCATTGTTGTATTCGGGCTTGCTTTCGCTGCGAAACTGGATTCCGGAATTCATATCGGGCCCTACCAGCAAATCGACCTCTAAAATAAAGTCGGAATAGTTTTTTTCGGTACAAATAAACGAATTGGGAGTGTTCAATACCGTTGTTCCCACAATAACACCATTTTCCACAGTGTATTTTGCTTCACCGTTCAGTTGTTTCCAGCCGGTTAGGTCTTTGCCGTTAAACAAGCTTTCCCAGCCGTCGGTTTGTGCCATTAAACCACTCATGGCATACAGGCACAACGTTGAAAAAGAAAGGATTTTCTTCATTTTATATCGAATTTCATTTTTAAAAAGTCGGTTTAAATCATTTTTCCGTGTACGAACACGTAGCACAAATTTAATTATTTTTTGGTGTGGTAAATGATGTTGCATAACACAAAAGTGGAGCAGGATTAGTTTGGGATTTTATGATTTGCTTTTTCGGATTTATTTGGATTTTGAATTTTTGTAATTTGATCAAAAACTATCAAAATGGTTTTACCGAACCCAACCCATCGATGTTTTGATTTATCTGGGGATTGCCTTTGTAGCGCAGTTTCCCGACGCCTTCAATTTTTGCATAAAGCGATTTGGTGGCATAAACGCTTCCGGTACCAAAACCGGCCACAACAAAACTTACGTCTTTGGTTTTTAACTCACTGGCGCTCACATGTCCGGCTCCCTTAACGGTTACATCCAGCTTTTCGGCCACACCTTTCAGTTCGAATAAAAAACCGCCCTCGCCGTAAACTTTTACGTTTTCAGCTTTCATGTTCAAATCTACATTTGCGCCGCCTTCAATGTGCACGTCAAAATCGTTCAGATCGAGGAAGCCATTGGTTTTCAGGTTAACGCCACCTTCGATGTAAAGTTTTTCAAGCGTTTTAAACGTGATGTACAAACTAACCCTGCGATATTGAAACAGAGAGGCATCCATCTGAATTGAAACCTCATTTTGATAATTTGTAATTTTAATATTATCGAAAACATCGCTGTTGGTCGATTTAACCGTAACAATGCATGCATCGCCCTGAATTAAATAAACTTTGAACCCGCCAGCCAGCTTTATACGTGTAAAACTACCGATTTCATAAGACTTCGAAGGCCAGTTTTGTTCTTCCTGTGCTAAAACAGAAACCGAAAAAATAACGGTTACAAAAAACGCTATGAATATTTTGCTCATCATGATTTCCACTTTTTTGTTTACGATGTTTAAAATTATGCATAAAACAGTTAAAATGCGCTTAATTTCGATAAACAAACTTTTTTAAAAGGTAAACGTCTGATTTTTGGTTACTGAATTTTAATACTGGCAGCTATTTAAAGTTTCTCAGGCTCCCTACAAATCCAATTGCATACAAAACAAATCCAACCCCGATTGCCGTTATGAGGATGTCTATACCTGTTAAAGAATTACTTACCGCAAAGTTACGGATGATATACGCCGCCGCAAGAACTGCCATTGCAAACATCAAATAAATCCGTATCAAGCCCGGGTTCACCAGGTGCATCAATTGGAATGAGGTAAAACTCCATGCGGCGCCAAAAATAAAAATGAAAATCCCTTCGACGCTGTTACCTTCCCAAATGTTAATTACCCCCAAAATAACAGGTAACACGCCCAATATAATTAACGAACGTGAAATACTTCTTTTAAATTTCGTGCTTGTCTTTTCGCTTTCGATGGATGGAAAAATGGAGAATTTTTCAGGTTCGTCCTTATATTCTTTGGCAAACAAATCCTGCCCGGAATAAATGATTCCGCGCCTGATTGCCTCCTGAACGGCAAAGTCCGCAGCTTCATTCTGATATAGTTTTCTTTTTTTCAGCACGTTCCTGAGTTCATCGTCGGAATAACCGGCAATTATTGTTTTGAATTCAGGAACATGATTTTCACCGTTTGATTTTTCCATCATTTTGAAATACTTTTATCAGCGAACAAATTTGATTAAAATTAAAACAAATAACGATGTATAATTTTGAATACAAAAATCCGGTGAAAATTATTTTCGGAAAAGAAACCATTTCGAAAGTGGCCGCTGAAGTCCCAAAAAATGCAAAAATATTGCTAACCTACGGAGGCGGCAGTATTATGAAAAACGGCGTTTACGAACAGGTAATGAATGCTTTAAAAGAAGTTGAACTTTCAGAGTTTGGTGGGATTGAAGCTAACCCGCATTACGAAACCTGCATGAAGGCGGTGAAAATTGTAAAAAACGAAAAAGTTGATTTTCTGCTTTCTGTTGGCGGTGGTTCGGTTTTGGACGCCACCAAGTTTATTGCAGCGGCAGCGCTTTACGAAAATGGAGATCCCTGGGATATACTGGTAAAAAGAGGAAAAGTTGAGGATGCAATTCCGATTGGGGCTGTTTTAACTTTGCCTGCAACCGGTTCGGAAATGAATGGAAATTCAGTGATCACACGGGTTTCAACCCTCGAAAAAATGGCTTTCAGTTCGCCAAAGGTAATGCCGCAGTTTTCAATTCTCGATCCCCAATGTGTATTTACCCTCCCCGACAAGCAGGTAGCCAATGGCATTGTTGACGCTTTTGTACATGTGATGGAACAGTACCTGACATTTGATGTAAACTCACCTTTACAGGACAGGTTTGCCGAAAGTATTTTAACCACACTGATTGAAGAGGGGCCAAAAGTTTTAGCCGACAGAAAAGATTACGATGCTGCCGCCAATTTTATGTGGGCCGCCACCATGGCGCTGAACGGTTTAATTGGGGCTGGCGTTGCGCAGGACTGGGCCACACACAGTATTGGCCACGAACTGACAGCATTTCACGGAATTGACCACGCACGCACGTTGGCCATTGTTTTGCCAGGCGTGATGAATATTAAAAGGGAAAGTAAAAAGGAAAAAATTCTTCAATACGGCAAAAGAATCTGGGGAATTACCGAAGGTACTGATAACGAAAAAATTGACGCTGCCATTGCAAAAACGGTTGAGTTTTTTGAATCAACCGGGCTTCCCACTACCCTGCCTGCTTACAATGTACCGGAAGAATCGGTTACCAAAATTGTTGCCCGCTTCGAAAAGAGGTTTTATAAACTGGGAGAGAAAGCAGATATTGACCACCGGGAAATTGAACAGATTTTAAGGGATAGGTTATAAAAAAAGCGTAAATAGTTGTAAAAGATTATCGTACCAGCCTGAATACCAAACATTATAATTTATAAGTTAGTAAAATACTAAATTAATGCAGCATCTGGTCCAGGTATTCTTCAATCAAATCATCATATCTTTTCATCAGTTGCCTGACAATTTCATTTTGCGGATTAAATGAAAAACCTTCGATTTTTTGGATGGGCAAAATTTTGGGCGAAGTACCGGTAATAAAAGCAACATCAAAATGTTGAAGTTGGCTTAAATCAACTTCGCGTTCCGTAATTGTAATTTTCAGATCACGCGCCATTTGAAGCGTTTTTTGCCGCGTTATACCAAGCAAAACTTTGTTGCCAGGCGAGGTTACAAGTTCGTTCCCCTTTACAAAAAAAATATTGCTGCGGCTGCCTTCGGTTATCCTGTCAAGATGATCGACAAGCAAAACTTCGTAAAACCCATCTTCTGCCAGCATTTTATCCGCACGCTGCCTGACCGTGGTTTGGAAAACCTTGGCATTTGGATTTTCACGTTCGGCTTTCAGGATTCCGCACGAAACGCCTTCACGGTACATTAATTCAGTGGGATAATTGTGCGGAACAAAAAAGGCTTTCAGGTTTATATTACACGAAATTAATACATTGCCATTTAAAACTTTATTTCTGTCGATCAGGTTCTTTATGAACGTTTTGATTTGGGGTTCTGAAAACCGAATGTTTTTTCGGGCTAAAAGCGCAGAGTTGTATAAACGATCTATATGATCTTCCAAAAAAAGCGGAACCCCATTTACCACACGAAGAACTTCATAAATTCCACCTTCGTTTTCTCCGGGGATAAAAACTTCTCCTGGTCTTATTTCATCGTTAAAAACAAAATATTTGTGAATTGGTAAAACAGCCATTTTCAGTTGATTTGTGGTAAATTTATTCAATTGTTTTTAAAGGGGGTTGCAATGAATGAAAAAATTCCTGTTCCGGTAACATTTAATCCACATAAACACCATTTCCAATTTCTGCTTCAACGAATCGGGGTTTGGACCGACATGGAATGGGAAAATGTTGAACATGAATTTCTTGGTATTGGTGAAAACCTGCTCGATTTTTATACCGGCGATTTAACAGTTGAAAAAATTTGTGCTGAATGTGCCCAGTTTTTTAAATCCAGAAACATCAACGATAAAATCACTTTTTCAAATTGGTTGCTTCCGCTGGAATACAGAAAAATAGTAATTAGCGATTCATCAGAATGGGTTATTAAGAAGGGAAAACACCCTGAACGGTTTATTCATATTCATCCGGCAAAAAAATCGCCACACACCATCCGTGTCCGGGCTGCTACATTAAAAACTGTATTGACATTAATGGTCTGCAACATTGCAATTTCACCTCAAATGAACGATAACCTGTTGATTGTAAACAAAATTCGAACAGCGTATCTTCAGTTTTCTCCTATAAAATCGTTACCCCGTGGGAAAGGAATTATGCAGTTATGGGAACTGTTCTTTAAATTTTAAATTTATACTTTTACATTCTTTAAAATATCTTTTTAACTATATGAAACTAAATCGAAATCACCTTCTGCCATTTTTTCTTTTAATCACATTTTTATCCTGCAAACAACAGGAACATAAAAATTACATTCAATACGTAGATCCGCTTATTGGCACTGCACTGGCCAATACCGAATCAGTTAAATTACGTCCCGGCGACAGGGTGAACAACGGGCAAACCATTCCTGCAGTTACAGCACCGTTTGGAATGACGCAGTGGACACCTCAAACCCAGCCAACTGAAACAAAATGTATTGCTCCGTTCTACTTTGGCACCGTTGCAGTTCAGGGTTTCAGGGCGACACACTGGCTCAGCGGTTCGTGTGTTCAGGATTATGGCTCGTTTACCGTTTTCCCGACCAATATTGACGGCGATTTCAGGTTTTTGCCCAACCAGCGGAACGTATTGTATTTAATGGATAACGAAGCGCTTTCTCCTGCTTATAATTCGGTGCTTTTCCCTGAAATGGGCATTATGACCGAAATTACAGCTACAAAACGCGCAGGGTTCTTCAAATTCTCATGGCTTGACCCAAAAAATCCGACCATAATTATCGATGTGAACAGCGACGAAGGCGAAGGTTATATTAAAATTGACGTTGAAAACCAGGAAATTGTTGGCTATAATCCGGTGCACCGAATTTACAACGGCAGTGGAAAACCTGCAGGAATTGCAGGCCATTTTGTGGCCCGGTTCAACAAGGAATTTACAAAATACGGAACTTTTGCCGGAATGGACTTTGCCCACGGAACCACAGAACAAAAAGAAAATAACCAAATTGGGGCTTATGTTACCTTTCCGCTGGAAAACGATGCTGTAATTTATATGAAAATGGGCACATCGTTTACCAGTATTGAAAATGCCCGTAAAAATCTGGATGCCGAAATTCCGGACTGGGATTTTGAAAAAACCAAAAACAACCTCGAAAATACATGGAACGAAGTTTTAGGCAGAATCGATGTTGAAGGCGGTTCAGAAGAAGATTACACGAAATTTTATACTGCCATGTATCACGCGCTGATTCATCCGCGGCTTTTCAGCGATGTAAACGGCGAATATCCGGGTTTTGCTGATGACACAACAATACATAAAGCCGAAGGTTTTGATTATTATGACGATATGTCGAACTGGGATATTTTTCGTGCACAAATGCCGTTGCTTAGCATTATCGCCCCAAAAGAATACAACGACATGGTAAAATCGCTTATAGTTAAAGCCGGACAGGGAGGCTGGCTGCCCATATTCCCGATGTGGAACAGCTACACTTCGGCAATGATTGGCGACCACGGCACAGCAATAATTGCCGATGCCGCCATGAAAGGTTTTGATTTCGACCTTGAAAAAGCTTACCAGTACATGCGCAAAAATGCCTTCGAAACACCCGAAAATTTTGAAGATTATGTTGACGGAAAAGGCCGCCGCGCGCTCACCACTTACATGCAGCTTGGTTATATCCCGCTCGAAGATGAAGTTTTGGAGGCTTTCCACAAACGCGAACAGGTTTCGCGTACCATTGAATATGCCTACAACGACTGGTGTGTGGCGCAGGTTGCACAAAAACTGGGAAAAACCGACGATTACAACGAATTAACCGGGCGCTCGCTCAATTACCAGAATGTGTTCGACCCTGAAAAAGGCTGGGCCTGCGGGCGTTTTGCCGATGGAACTTTTACCTCTGAATTTGGCGAAAACGACCATTTGCCATATATCACCGAAGGCTCGCCCAAGCATTACACATTTTACGTTCCGCACGATGTTGAAGGTTTAATGGAACTGATGGGTGGCAGGGAGAAATTTAAAACCGAACTGAACCATTTAATCGACAACAAGGAATACTGGCACGGAAACGAACCGGGCCACCAGATTCCTTACCTGTTTAACTATTTTGGCGACTGGGAAAAAACACAAACGACTGTAAAATATTTACTTTCAACTGAATACGGTTTGGGGGCCGGCGGAATTTCAGGTAACGACGATGCCGGGCAAATGTCGGCCTGGTATGTTTTTGGCGCTGCCGGTTTTTACCCGGTTTGCCCCGGCAGCAACGAATACCAGCTCTCCTCCCCCATTTTTGAGAAAGTAACTTTTAACCTCGACAAAAAGTATTACCCTGGAGGAAAATTTGTTATACAAGCAGAACCTGGTTATAACTTGAAATCATTTTCGAAAGTAAAACTGAACGGAAAAGAAATTGAACCGGCAATAACCCACGAAGATTTGCAAAAAGGCGGGAAGCTGGAGTTTTTGATGAAGTAATTATTCAAACTTACCTTAGTACATCACAAAATATAACATCTGACTGATTGCTAATAAGTTACAATCTATTTGTTGATATAAAAACGTTAAAATACATTTACGGATACATATTTTGACCTTGACCATCAGGGCAGGTTAATGAAAACACGGTTTAGCATAAACTGAGCCGGGAATCTTGCCATACAATACCTGCAGTTGCATCTGTAGTCGATTATCCGGAAAGTACCTCTTCAAAACATATACCTACGATTATAACGGTAACGAAACCGCTAACTTTGTATCAGACAATTTTCTTTGTTCGTTGTGGAAATATGGTTCTCATCAATATTCTAATACAAAAATCATCCTACCCAGTATTATTCATCAGGGGCAATTTCTTACCGGCATTTTATTTTCACAAACAACAGAATGATGTATTATGTGGCATTATCAGTCAATTTATATTCAGTTTAAATAAGAATTAAAGGTGATATTTAACGTGGAATAAATTTTCTCAGGCATCAAATACAAACAGATTAAAACATTGTATTTCTGCAACTTAATTCTTCTTAATTTTAATCAATTAAAGTTGTTAATAAGTTTTTAATAAAAAATCAGCCATTCTCTTTAATTCTTTAGAATATTTCTAAATTATTGAAATTCTTTCAATAAACAATTTTATTACTATTTTTACCTCTGCAAACCCATAAATAAAACTGTCATAAGACAGACGCTTTTGATTCCCTTATTTTTTAAATTACAAAGTAAGGTTCAAAAGTAACTTATTAGAGATATTTAATTGATGCCGTGGGCTCAATTATGTTGTGCTTAAAAACAGAATAGGTTTTTACAAACCCACTGATTGAATTATACTTACAAACCCGTTCAACCAGATTAGAAACTTATCGGCAATTAACTTTTTATTCGGAAGTTAAAGTTACAATTCTGTCAGTGCTGTTTTTATTTTAGGGCGATTTACAAACCTTAAATTTAGTTGTAATGAGGCAAAATTATTTGATCGGTTTCAATGTTGCAGTTTTCAATCTGGGCGGTTACTTAATTTTTTAATTAGTTGTTTTTGAAGCTATTAATGCAGTTCTTATTGTATTGAAATGTGATAAGTTATCGCAAAACTGTTTGTTTTTCTTATGATTTTCATACCCAGTAGCTAAGATAACGACCTATTGAAATTCAGCAATATTAACTCATGATTTCAGTAGTTTTTTTACATTTTCTGCCTGGTTACACTCTAATTTTATGGTGATTTACAAACCATTAAATTATTTTTTGTTTTGGACGCTTTAATAATTTATTTTATGACAAACTTAATCTCAAAAGCTAATCCTTTTCCAGGAACAAGGATAGTTTACGCTATTAAAAATTCCTGTTTTTTGAAACAGTCTGTTTACCGGTTATTACTGTTATCAATTGTACTTTTGTTTAATTCCCAGTTAAGCGCAACCATTTACTATGTGAGCGCCACGGGCAGCGATGCCAACTCAGGCACAAGTACGGCTGCCCCGTGGAAAACATTGGCCAGAGTAAACAGTTTCACCCCGAAAGCAGGAGACCAGATTTTGTTTAAACGGGGCGACTCATGGTTTGGGACAATAAATGTGAACGCTTCAGGCTCTTCTGCCAGCCCGATTATCTACGGAGCATGGGGTGATGGGGCAAATCCCGTTATCTCAGGCTTTACAACCATAACCGGATGGACAAACGAAGGAGGGGGGATTTACTCCAAAACCCTTACTGTTGAATCAAACCCGGATATTGTAACGATTAACGGC
>WTWZ01000078.1 GCA_009773765.1 Prolixibacteraceae bacterium
TACCGTTTTCGATTTTTACCTGAACCGGCCTTTCAGTTGTATAATGCAGGCCTTCAATGATTATCTGAGCGTTAATATTATAATAGTTCATCATAAAAAAGATAATGCTGAAAAAGCCTGTTTGTAATTTCTGCTTCATTTTTAGGATTTATTAATGGCTAAAGCCGGTTGATGTTTTTTGTTCATATCACCAGACTAAAGTCTGGTGTAAAATTCAATTTCATTGAAAATCTTTTAGCTAAAATTAATATCTTATTTAAATATTTCATTGCACCGTGGCTTTAGCATTTAATACTAAAAATGTTGTTACCCTTCACCAAGCTATTCTAATTTTAAATATTCCACCGTTGTCCAATTTTCGGTTTGCCCTGATTTTTCGAGCGCTTCCAATACACAAACTCCATTTAAAATGCTTTGATGCGGACGCGGCTCTTTACCGGTGCGGAACATTTCAACCATATCGGCATAATTTTTAGGAGGATCGGTTTCTTCTACGCGTGATTTCAATTCAATCAACTTGTCACCTGTTTCCACATAAGTTTCCCAACCGTTTGCTTTTGCCTTGAAAATTAAAGTAGCAAATAATCCCGATGAAAATCTGAGGCTTGCATTACCGTATTTTCCATTACGCGAAACCTTAACTTCCTGAATATTTTCGCCAAAAACATACATTAACGGCTCAACAATATGAATTCCGTAGAAAAAAATTCCGCCGTACTGTGAATCAAAATCGGCATTGCCGGTTCTGATAACCTGTGTGATTTTACCCAGCGATTCGACTTGCTCTTTTATATTGAAAGTTGCAGCACTTTGGGCAATTGAACTGTAAGAAGTAACCGGTGTTCCCAGCTTTTTGGCCAATTGCAGAAACTCTTTTCCTTCCGCAGCACGGTAGCAAAACGGTTTGTCGATAAAAGTTGGAATACCTTCTTTTATAAAAGTTATTGCCGGTTCGAGATGAAATTTTGCATGTCGGTGATCCACAATTAAAGCATCAATTTTACCCAACATTTCGTTGGGATCCTTTACCTGGTTTGGAATGTTTCCTTTTTCCATTGCCGATTTTGCAAATGCATCGGTTTCGCCCCAGACATATTTTACTTCAACACCGGGATATTTTTTATCGATATTGAACAGTTTACCAAATCCGGCGGTGTGCGAATTTTCGGCGCCAATTATTCCAATACGGATTGGTTTTTCGGCTGAAACTGAAGAGGCCAGGATATTGGGGGCAATAAAGGAAGCTGTAATTCCGGCTCCGGCTGTTTTTAAAAATTTTCTTCTTGATTCCATTTTGCTTACAATTTCATTTCCCAACCTTTTTCATACTCGCGCGACCAAAGTTTTTGGGCTTCCTTATCTTTCAGAATATAGCCGGTTTCAGGATTAATTTCGAGAGAATGCCCAACACGTTGCGCAATATTTCCGAGTTGTACAAGTAATGTACTTTTATGGCCGGAATCGATGTCCGATTTCAGTTTTTCACCATTATAAATGTTACTGAAAAGATTACGAATGTGCAATGCATCCAAATGTCCGGCTGGGTTGGCGGCATCGCGCGGGTCTATTTCTTTGGAGTCTTTTACTTCTTTTACCAGTTTGTTTTTCAAATCGTAAACCTTGTATTCATTTCCACCCGATATTACAAGCGACCCTTTTTCTCCATAAAATTCAACTCCAACCGAACTGCCTTCAACATGACGTCCGTTGCAGCTCCTGCCTTCCCAGGTCATCGAAACATTTTCCTTAAAATCGAGATTAATTACCTGCGTATCCGGTGTTTCCCAATCGTCTTTAAAATGGAAACGACCCCCATTTGAACTTACTTTCACAGGGTAATCAACGCCCAACCCCCAGCGCAACAGGTCGATCATGTGAGTGCCGTTGTTAAGCGCCTCACCTGTTCCCCAATGCCAAAACCAGTGCCAGTTGTAATGCACAATATTATCCTTGTAAGTTTTTCTGGGCGCCGGTCCCTGCCACAAATCCCAGTTTAAACCTGCCGGAACAGAAACTTCCTTCCCGATTCCAATGGATTCGCGATTATTGGTGTACCAGCCTTTTCCAAAATATGGGCGACCAATGATACCACCTTTCAGTTCTTCAATGGCCTGAATAACGTTTGGCCACGAACGGCGCTGGTTCCCCATTTGAACCGACTTTTTATATCGTGCTGTTGCTTCAACCAGCATCTCCCCTTCACGCGGATTATGACTGCACGGTTTTTCGAGATAAACATGTTTGCCGGCCTGCATGGCAAGTAAAGCTGCCGGGGCATGCCAGTGGTCGGGTGTTGCAATCACCATCACATCCACATCTTTACTTTCGAGCGATTTGCGGAAATCAGCAAAAACTTCTGGTTTTATATCCTGAACTTTTTGAACTGCCGATACACATTTTTCTATTACCCGCGAATCGACATCACATAAATGAATTACATCGCATTCGTTTTGCCAAGCAAAATTTTGTGCCAGCGCTGCTCCACGCGAGTTTACACCCATAACCGAGGCACGGATTTTCTCATTGGCGCCAATAATGCGGCGGTAACTTTCGGCGCTGAATCCTGGCAGGATTCCTCCGGCCATGATAAGTGCTGTAGCTGAAGTCGCCTTATGAAGAAAATCGCGACGTGAATTAATTTTATCCATATTTTATAGATTTAACTGGTTTACTTAAGCGGATTAAATTAGTAAAAATATTTAGCCTGTTATAAAATCGAGCACATTACTTGCCCCGCCTGTTTTACCTTCTTTGTAAAACTCGGTATATCCGCATTTTGAACAAGATATGGCATGAAACTTTCGGTTTTGAATATTGAAATACCGTGTAAATCCTGATCCTGTTGTTCTGATTTGGTCAATGTCTGCCTTTCTGTTCCCACATTTCGGGCAGGTGTAACTTTTCTGATTCATTGTTTACTTTATTGTAGTTCTGATTTATAAATGTACATAATGGTGTTATTTTTCATTATAAAACCTATTCCAAATTTTCTTCCTCAAGACTCATTTTAAGTCGTTTTGCATCTTTTAAAGCGCTATATATTATCCACTCCAACTGACCGTTAGCGCTCCGGAAATCATCAGCCGCCCACTTTTCAACCGCATCCATCATTTCCTGGTTTATCCGAAGTACAAATGATTTTTTCTTAGTCATCTTTTTTCAATCTTTCTCCATTCATCATTTTCTCCATTGCATATTTAATCGCCTGGCTTTTTTGTGTTCCAAACAGCACTTTCCTGCCATTTTTCAAAACCAATTCCAACCCGATATTACCGCTAACATTGTAGGCCTTTTTCCTGCTGCTTCCCTTAATTCCCCAACCTCCAAATTCTGAAACAGGGCGGTAAGTGCGGACTGTAAAACTCTCAATTTCATCTTTTGCAATGGTTTTCCATTTCAACAGCAATGGTGGAAATTTATAGTTTAAGCCTCCTTCCCTGATTTCAACCTGAAGCGACATTTTTAGAAACAGCCAAATAATACCGAGCATCAGTATCAGATCGAATACCAGTACAAAAATCAGTAGCCCCGTGCTTCCCGGGTTATTTCCCCAGGGTTTTCCCAAAACTTCCTGTGTATAAATTCCAATCATAAAAGGAACGGTTGAAATCAGCGCTGATGTAATTATTATCAGCCAAAGCCACCATTGATGAAACCTCTGTTCTTCTTTAAAAAGAACCTTTTCCATTTTTAGTATATAGTTCCTGTATTTACTACCGGAGTGACATCTTTATCGCCACAAAGAACAACCATTAGATTACTAACCATAGTTGCTTTTTTCTCTTCATCCAAATCCACAATGTTTTTCTCGCTGAGTTGTTCAAGCGCCATTTGTACCATACTTACAGCGCCTTCAACAATTTTAAATCGGGCAGCTACAATTGCAGTGGCCTGCTGACGTTTTAACATGGCCTGTGCAATCTCCTGC
Organism: Prolixibacteraceae bacterium; assembly: GCA_009773765.1. Taxonomy (GTDB): domain Bacteria; phylum Bacteroidota; class Bacteroidia; order Bacteroidales; family Prolixibacteraceae; genus Draconibacterium. The sequence continues at coordinate 3,929 of WTWZ01000078.1, forward strand.
GCATAAGCAATGTGGTTAATGCGGGCTTCAATCACTTCTATTCCAGCTATATCAAGCCTTTCAATTATTTCTCGTTCCAGTTCGTTATTTACTTCCTCTGTACCATCGCGCAACGTAACTTTTGCCGATTCGTCCTCAATGTTATCATAAGGATATAAACCGGCCAGTTTTCGCAAGGCCGCTTCACTTTGAACAACAACAAAATGCTCGAATTCATCGACACCAAATGCAGCTTTGTATGTTTCCTGCACCCGCCAGACCAAAACCAGCCCAATCATAATCGGGTTGCCCAGTTTGTCGTTTACTTTTATGGTCTCGCTGTCGAAATTCCTTGCCCTCAGCGAAATCTTTTTCCTGACAAAAAACGGGTTTACCCAGTAAAAACCATTGGTTTTAATGGTTCCTGCGTATGCTCCAAACAAAACCATTACACAACTCTGATTCGGATCGACAACTGTAAAACCAATCGCAATCAGAATAAACGCAACAACCATTACTGCTGAAGGAATAAACATCCCCCTCATAAAACCAAATACGACTATTAACAGTAAAATCAGTTCCATGAAAAGGAACATGTAACCCGAAAATCCCTTGTATTGTTTTTCCATGACATTAAATTTAAATTATTCTGATATTATTTTAATATCACAAATCTAAAATATATTATTAAGAAAAACAATGTTTTTTCTGTTTTAATTATTGCAAAAGTCAAAAATTGATGTTAAAACAAATGTTTGGGTTCCATTTCTGAAATCAGGAATTCACTCAACAATTGCCGGAGTTTTACTTGCGGTTACGATACCCACGCAAAGAAAATATTGTTTTAAGGTAGCTTCAAATGGGGCAGAAAAAAAACGAGATGCCTTATTTACGGCATCTCGTTTTTTTAGTTCAAATTCATTTCCACATATCCCGCATCCACTGTTTCATAGGCTACATAAGAGCGGGAAAAATTCAGGATGTTTTCGATTACCAGATCCGAAGGAAAATTATCATTATCCGGAACCTTAGCTAAAAAACTGTTAATATTTTCATCAACCAAAGGATCACTGTCTGATATTTTCTCCGATTGATAACAACTAACTAAGTAAATCAAGGTAGAGTTATTTCTCATAGGCACTTTTAAGATTTTCATTTCCTAAAAAACGCCAGCTACCCGTTTTTATTGTGTTAACAATCGTTAAATCTTGGTGAGAATCAGATTCTTTTTTTCAACCAGTTTTCGCAGATTAATCAACGCATATCGCATTCTGCCAAGCGCAGTATTAATACTCACATCAGTCTGTTCGGCGATTTCCTTAAAACTAAGATCCAGGTAATGGCGCATAATAATAACCTGCTGCTGATCTTCGGGCAATTCCTTAATCAGATTTTTTACCTCACTCAAAATCTGGGTATTAATCATCTGATCTTCGATTGTATCTTCCGAAAACTTCTGCGAGTTAAAAATATCAACATCCAAACTGTCGTTCGAAACAGTTCCTTTTAACTTTTCCTTTCTGAAATGATCGATAATCAGGTTATGTGATATGCGCAAAACCCAGGAAACAAATTTTCCGTTTTCGGTGTATTTTCCTTTTTTCAGCGAACGGATAACTTTTATAAAGGTTTCCTGGAAAATATCTTCTGCCAGTTCCTGTTTTTTTACAATCAGCAAAATGTAAGAAAACACCCTGCCTTTATGCCGCTGAATTAAAATTTCCAATGAATTATGGTCACCTGCGATAAACCGCTGAACAAGCTCATTGTCGTTCAGTAAATTTTCTTTCGACATTACCTTCTATTTAAGTTTAAACAAAAAGTAAATTTTTTCTATAGGCGACCTTTTTAAATTGAAGTGAAACAAATTATTAATTTTGCAAGCGTAAAAATGATACTTTTTACTTAAAAATACAAATTTTATTATAAATAATGCGTTCTCCAATTAGTATTCCACATACAAATCCTTCTAAATTCATTGAAATTCATAATGCAAGGGTTCATAATTTAAAAAATCTCAGCCTTAAAATCCCCCTAAACAAGTTTATTGTTATTACCGGGGTTTCAGGGTCGGGCAAATCATCGCTCGCATTCGATACTCTTTTTGCCGAGGGACAACGTCGGTATGTTGAGAGCCTTTCATCGTACGCACGACAGTTTTTAGGAAGGATAAACAAACCTGAAGTTGATTTCATCAAAGGTATTCCACCAGCCATTGCCATTGAACAAAAGGTTAATACCAGAAACCCGCGCTCAACTGTAGGAACTTCAACTGAGATATACGACTATCTTAAACTTTTTTATGCCCGGATCGGTAAAACAATTTCGCCTGTAACCGGCGAAATTGTCAAGCGCGAAAGTGTTTCCGATGTTTTAGATTACATCAATTCATTTGATAAAGATACCCGGATAATTATTGCAGCGCCATTAATTCCCAAAAACGGCCGGACAATGCTGCAGGAAGCTGAATTGCTAATGCAGCAGGGTTTTACCCGTTTGGAAACCAACAACGAAATATTAAAAATTGATGAACTGGTAAAAACTGGTACTGATAAGTTTTGTAAAGGAGCTTGTAATATAGTTATCGACCGGGTTTCAGTTGACCTGGATGAAGATGCGCAAAGCAGAATGGCCGATTCGGTTCAAACAGCATTTTTCGAAGGCCATGGAGAGTGCGTGATAAAGGTGTTTCTTTCCGGTGAAATTGTCAGCCATTCGTTTTCGAACCTGTTTGAGGCAGATGGAATGGAGTTTGAAGAACCCTCGGTGCACATGTTTAGTTTTAACAATCCGGTTGGAGCCTGCCCCACTTGCGAGGGATACGGAAAAGTAATCGGGATTGATGAAGACCTTGTTATCCCCAATAAATCGCTTTCGATTTACCAGGATGCCGTTGCCTGCTGGAAAGGGGAAAAAATGAGCGAATGGAAAGACGAATTGGTTTACGCTGCCGAAAAATTCAACTTCCCGATTCATAAACCTTTTTATGAATTAACCGATGTACAAAAATTTCTGGTTTGGACTGGAAATAAACACTTTCAGGGTCTTAACCAGTTTTTCAAAATGCTGGAAGAAAACAGTTACAAAATTCAGTACCGTGTTATGCTTTCGCGTTACCGCGGAAAAACAACCTGCCCCGAATGTAAAGGCAGTCGCTTAAAAAAGGAGGCCGGTTATGTAAAAATTGCAGGTAAATCTTTACAGGAACTGGTCTTAATGCCGGTTTCGGAGTTAAAAATGTTTTTCGCTGAAATAAAATTAAGTAGTCATGACCTTGAAATTGCGAAACGAATTTTAATTGAAATCACAAACCGGCTGGATTATTTATGTGGTGTAGGATTGGGTTATTTAACGCTGAACCGCCTTTCATCAACACTTTCGGGGGGCGAATCGCAACGTATCAACCTTGCAACTTCATTGGGAAGCAGCCTGGTTGGTTCGCTTTATATTTTGGATGAACCCAGTATTGGCCTGCATTCGCGCGATTCACAAAGGCTTATTAAAGTTTTGCGCAAATTACAGAGAATTGGGAATACCGTTCTGGTGGTTGAACACGACGAGGAAATGATAAGGGCTGCCGATGAAATTATTGATATCGGGCCTTTTGCCGGTGTGCATGGCGGCGAAGTTGTTTTTCAGGGAAATCACACTGAACTTCAGCAAAAACCTGAAAGCCTGACTACAAAATATTTAACAGGAACTGAAAAAATAGAAGTTCCGAAACACCGCCGGAAATGGTCCAATTTTATCGAAGTTTTGGGAGCGCGCGAAAACAACCTGAAAAATCTTACCGTGAAATTTCCACTCAACGTTTTAACCGTGGTCACTGGTGTAAGCGGTTCAGGTAAATCGTCGCTGGTAACAAAGATTTTAACGCCTGCACTTACAAAAATATTGGGTGGCTATGGCGAACGCACTGGTCACCACGATGCAATAATTGGCGATTTCAACCAAATAACAGCGCTTGAATATATTGACCAGAATCCCATCGGAAAGTCTTCCCGTTCAAACCCGGTTACTTATTTAAAAGCTTACGACGAAATTAGAAAATTGTATTCTGAGCAGCAATCGGCAAAAATGCAGGGATTAAAACCTTCGCACTTTTCGTTTAATGTGGATGGCGGACGTTGCGATGAATGCCAGGGTGAAGGGACGATTAAAGTTGAAATGCAGTTTCTGGCCGATGTATATTTAGTTTGCGAAAATTGCAACGGAAAACGGTTCAAAGAAGATATTCTTGATGTTCGCTATAAAGAACACAATATCGATGATATTTTGAACCTGACAGTAACCCAGGCAATTGAATTGTTCTCAAAAGGTAAAACATCAACAGAAAAGAAAATAACAAAACGGCTGCAACCGCTGCAGGATGTAGGGTTAGGATATATAAAACTGGGGCAGTCTTCTAGTACGCTCTCCGGAGGTGAAAGCCAGCGTGTTAAGCTGGCATCATTTCTTGCCCTTGAAAAGGACTCTCCTACTCTTTTTGTTTTTGATGAACCAACTACCGGCCTTCATTTTCACGATATCCGAAAACTGCTCGATTCGCTTAACGCTTTGATTTCACGCGGACATTCAATAATAATCATAGAACACAATCTCGAAATTATTAAATCAGCCGATTGGGTTATTGATTTGGGATCGGAAGGTGGCGACAAAGGAGGTGAACTGATTTTTGAAGGCTTGCCGGAAGATTTGGTAAAAGAGAAAAAATCATACACAGGATTGGCCTTGAAAGGAAAGTTGTAACCCTTCGACTTCGCTCAGGGTGACTGTCACCCTGAGCGAAGTCG
>WTWZ01000006.1:0-11508 GCA_009773765.1 Prolixibacteraceae bacterium
TTCATGAATCCAACATTCAAGTTCGTTAACATTTATCCCTGATATATTTACCGGTTTTCCTCTTGTCTTCATATTACCTTCGTTTTTAAACAAAGGTAATAATTTTATAAATATGTCAGATTATTAAATGCGTTTTATATAATAATAATTCGCTTGTAAGAAGTTAGTGCCGGGATTCCGTTGTCAACCACTTCTATAATCAGATGTATGGCCTTTCCCGAATGGTTTTTGGGAATGGTTAAGCTACACCTTTTCCCTTTGGGAAATATTTTAACCTTCACATTGTCTGGATTATATATTTCATTGTAAACAAACCAGTTAAAAGAAAGATGGCCACCATCCGGATCATAACTTTCAGATGCATCGAACAGCAATTTTGATCCGGTTTTTGTTTCCAAAAACAGGGGTTCATAACCTGGTTGTCCGTTCACAACAACAACCGGGTTATGGTTGGCTTTTTCAAACGGCTCTTTGCACCATTTGACCCTTGCCATAAAGTCTCTTTGGAAAGCAGGTCTCCAACGGGCCACACTATGGCGCTCATTCAAGGTTCCATCCAAAAAATCCTGCGCATCAATATACAGATTGCGGTCCAGTAACCTGAACCTTCCTCCCCAACCGCCCCACTCAGGTTTTTCCGGCACATTTAGCCCATTGGCAATCAATCCGAGAAAAGAGGGAGTATCACCTTCTTTCATGCCATCGGTTCCATGTCCGTGCAATTGATATAAATCACTTAACGTTCCATGCCCGTGAATATGTTGGCGTACCCAGTTTCCATCCTGCAACGTAACATCACCGGTCATGTACATTCCTCTGAAGGTGGCCAGCTCCCGAATACCAAATTCACCCAAGAAAACAAAACTGGAAGCAATAAACTTAACATCTTTAAAATTTTCGATTATCCAATCTCTGTGTCTGTCTTGATTTCCAATAGCGTGTACCTGGATTTTTTTACTAAATGCAGCCACTTCATCCTGGCTCCTCGTTTCCTTAATGTTCCAAAGTGCTTGCGCCAATTCACGCAATCCACCCCAAACTGCTATATGGACAGTCTGAAGTGTCTTGTCAACTACATCAATAATATGGTTGGAAGCCTCCGTTTCAAAACCTGTCCCAAATTTGAACTGGTCACCTTGTCCTTTTTTTACGATAGAAATAAGGTATTCAGGCGCTGGAAAACCTTCAGAGTGCAATTTAAGGTTAGGATACACTTCCTTGTAAGCATTTAATTGTTTAAACGCGATTTCAGGCTTAATATCCTGCCCATGGCCTAGTCTGCTCGTTATGCAAATACTTTTTATGTCTAATTTATCCGAATAAAGGAGCAGCCTGACAAAACTTTGTTCATCATCGGTATCGCCACCAATATCTGTAAGTACTATAAGTGCAGGCTTTTCGTCAGCTTTTAAAGCGACTTGGCTTAAGGCTAAAAATATCAAAATGCTTAAAACTACTCTCATAACTTGAATTTTTATAAGAAAGGTTTATTATACAATTTCCAACACTAAATTTAAAATAAAAATACCTATTTATAAATGAGCATAATAAACTTATATGCCATGACACTATTACCGGTTAATTTTTAAACTGAGTTAAGAGTCATGGAGTGTTGGTTAGTATCTGTTCACTGAAATTAAACGCAGTAGTTCCGGCAGCTCTTGCTGCAATTCGTATGTAATATTTGGTCTTGGAACTAAGCCCCGATACGGTAACTGTACCAGAATTTGTTGTCATACTTGCTGATAGTGTTTGAAAGAATGCTCCTGAACCTGTTGTAGCATTAGGAAATGGGGAAGAACTGACAAAAACCTGCCTTAGATTGATTTCTTTTCCTGTACCGGGTATAATTTCATATCTAATTGAAACTGAAGTTTCAGTGGGCGCACTAACGACTGTGGGGGTTACAAAACTTATAAATGGCTCTACAACAAAATCGTGCATAATTACAGGTGTTTCCTTAAAGTCAACCCGGAGTGTATCGCTTGTCATAGCAACAGGCCCACTGACCCATATTTTTGCTTTTGACGGAAATATTTTGGTATTCTGATAAGTACCGTCACCTTTCACCCGAATAATAACTGGCGAAAGATCGCCTTCACTTAAAACATTAACCCTCAGGTTATTGTTAGTAATGTCGCCTGCCACAATTTTTCCTGCCCGATCTTTCAATATTCCAGAAAATGAGGCATCAAAGCCAAAATCAGTTTCATCTTTGTTGCATCCTGTCATCCAAAATACAGTAATAAGTATGACAGAAATTATTTTCATATTTTTGAAAACTTTCATGTTTTTTGTTTTAAATTATTAATACAAAGGATTTTCAATCAGTTTTGGATTATTATTTATCCTTGAAGTGGTTATGGGGTTGTAATAATGCTCAGGTCTAAAAACACGGGAAAAAGTTTCACAGTTAAATGGAATAAAATAGTACTTACCGGTTGGAAAATGTAAAATAATCTGTAATCCTCTAAAGGTGCGGTTCAAAACATCTGCTGCAGTCCTCCACCTGCGAAGATCCCAATACCTGTGAACCTCGAATGCAAGTTCCGAAGACCTTTCTGTACGGATTATTTCCCTTGTTATATTTGCTTGGTTAACAAGGCTTATTCCGGCCCTTAGCCTTGTAGCATTAATAGCAATAGCGGCATCTTGAAGGTTACCCATTTCAAAGTCTGCTTCAGCTTTTGTCAGGTACATTTCGGCCAGCCTAAAAACAATCCAGTTTGTCTAGCTTTGATTTTCAGGAATTCCGAATATTACATTTTCAACATATTTTTTGATTAAAAACCCGGAATTTGTGGAGTAGTCGTCTTTGGTTTGCGATCTTGAATCCAGGCCGGAAGTGCGAACCCCTTCATGATTAAGCATTGGATTTCGTATGATTGCCGATGGTGTTGGATTAATGCTTGGGTCAAGTCCTTCGTATGTTTGCACTTTCCCGTTTCCCCATGCATCGCCTTCAAAAAAGACAGTTGCAAACAGGCGCGGATCTTTATTTTTAAACGGACCACGTCCTTCATCATAAAGTGCGTTTGGTCCAAATACCGGAGCATCAACCGAACCGTCTGCATTTTCAAATCTTAAAATAAAATCAAGTGTGGGATTACCCATCCCTCCCCGGACTGACCACTGGTTGGGAGCCATCATTGCATCCCAGTTATGCCCGAAATTAATACCATCGTATGGTCTAACAAAAATTAATTCATCATTGCTTTCTGTTACGAATATATTTCTGAAATTATCTTCTTTATTAGAAGGAATAGCATTATACAAACTGTATTTACCGGAAATTATAACAGCATTGGCGGCATCGGATGCTTTCTTATAAAATATATTGGCATTTGCTGAGGGTATTCCCACAATCCCATTCAATTCAACTGTACTGAATTTTGCAATTGAAGCTGCCCATAGATTTGCTCTTGCCTGCAAAGCAAGTGCTGTCCACTTATTTATTTTACCTCTGGGAGTAGTACCATCAGATAATAACGCCACAGCAACAGTACATTCTCTGTCAATAAAATTTGCAATTTCTTCTTCTTTTGCCCGCACTAAATATTTGTCATCAATGGGTTTAAATGGGTCTATAACCACATCAACCAGTGGAACCCCGCCGTACCGTTTCATTTTTTCAAAATAGGCATAAGCTCTTATAAACCGCACTTCGCCTTCAAGCTGCTTTTTAATATTTTGGTCAATTTCTGCAGAAGCAATTCTTTCAAGAAAAATATTGCAATCCCTTATATAAGTATAATTCCAATAACCAGCGGCTTCGTTATTCCTGTTTATACTTCCCAATGTAACAATTGAACTATTACCAGTTGATGTGGTACCTTCGTCTGTCCAGCAATACCAGCCTCCCTGATTAAATGCATCATAAGGAAACCGGGTATATAAATTAGTGACATAGGCTTGCACCATCACGGGATCGTCCCATATCACATTTTCAGCAATTCTGTCGATGGGTTTAATATCTAGAACGTCCTCACAGGAAATCAAGAATACTAAAATTAATAAAAATGAATATTTAAATGTTTTCATAATTTTAAAAATTTAACATTATACCAAAGTTGTAAGAACCTACTGGTGGATAATAGTTTCCCATAATCCTCCGTGGGTGAGTGTCGACCTCGGGATCGAGTGGCTTATAATGCGAAAAAGTTAGTAGGTTATAGCCTGATACATAAACCTTACAATGATCTATCCCAATTTTATTAACCACTTTAACAGGAAGATTATAAGCCAGTTCCGCTGATTTTAGCCTGATATAGGCTCCATTGACCAACCAAAAATCAGAGAATGAAAAGCTGGGGTGAACCCTGTTGGTATTATCAGTACGATAACGCGGTAGTGTAGCATTTGTAGTATTGGCAGGAAGCCATGGATTGCCTTCAGGCACATATGACCCCTCTAGCATATGGGTCATCGGTGTATTCCCTGCATAAAAAGGTAATTGGTAATCAAGGGCACTAGCAATATTAATATCAAACAGACCTGCACCTTGCCAAAGCATATTGAAATCAAAGCCTTTCCACGACAATGATCCATCTATACCGAACATCACCCTTGGAAATATTCCCCGGCCAATAATTACGTTGTCTTCACTTGAAATTCTGCCATCACCATTATAATCAATGAATTTAACATCTCCGGGCAAAATGGTACTGTTACTGCGTCCATCTTGATCTGCCCACAATTCAATTTCCTCTTTAGTCTGGAAAAGGCCTGCTGTTTTCCTACCCCACCATCGGTCAGTCCATTGTCCAATCTGATTTGAAGTTCGGAAAAACTCTTGATTGGTAAAAACACTCTGGTCAATAAATATTGTCTTCTCCCGGTTCCACGAAATATTGCCTCCAATACTATAATGTAAATTATTAATCTTATACTTATGGCTAAGAGAAAATTCAACTCCCCTGTTATCGTATTCAGCATAATTCACGTTTGGCATACTGGCACCAACAACATTGGGCATGGACTGAATTCTTGCACCCAAGACATCTGTTCGCAACCGGTAAAAATAATCTATCGAACCATCAAGCAGTGATTGCCAGAGGTTAAAGTCCAAGCCAATATTGCTGGTTGTCATTTTCTCCCAGGTAATATGAGGATTGGGCAAGGCCCCGGCTATGATAGAACGCTCCAGATTGTTGGTTAATTCATTAAAAATATGATCAGTAGACATGGAATATGTAGCTAAATATTGAAAATTACCAATATTATCATTTCCTAATCTTCCGTGGGAGGCCCTTAACTTCAGGTTTGTAATGAAGCTATAATTTCTTTTGATAAAATTTTCTTCAGAAATGCGCCATGCCAATGACGCAGAAGGAAAGAACCCCCATCGGGTTTCTTTCGGAAATCGAGGAGAGGCATCGTAACGGCTGTTAAATTCGAAAAGATATTTTCCCTTATAGTTGTAATTCAGGCGTGAAACAAAACCCAACCGGCCATCTTCACTTGCTCTGCCCCCATTGCTTCTATCCCGGTCAGGGCCAAATGACAGGTAATGCATGTCAAAATCGTAACGTATCCGGGATGCATCAATCCATTCGTCATTGTAAGATAAAATCTCGCTTATTACTAATGCACTAATGGAATGATCATTAAACTCGTTGTCCCATGAAAAAGAATATTGCTGGTCTATTCCATTTTCAAGCTGCCTGTATTCAAACAGTCTTGAGGGATCATTCAAATAACGCATAAGTGTATAAACACCGGTATCCCAATTGTAATTATAAGTTGGGGTTTTTCGCTCAAACTGTTTTCTGTTGGTATATTTCCGAAAAATGCGGTAGTTGGCTTTAGCAACAATGCCAAAAGGAAGATTATAAGTGAAAGGCAGCTTAATATCGCCAGTCAATACATTCCAACTGTTATATCCACTGTTTTCGATGCCAAGTATATTTGGGGCATTGTCTGCCCCTCCCATTGTAGGCAATTTTGTAGGATCAGGATAACGAGCTACAAAATAGGGACGTGACCGAAAAATATTTCCCATTATGCCTTCCTTCGTACCAGTTCTTTCTACCTGATGAACAGGCCCCATGAATTCTTGATAAAGTAAAGAGATATCGACACCCATGCTAAATTTATCGGTTAAAATAAGGTCAAGATTAGAGCGTAAAGTGTATTTGTCATATTGGGTGTCGTCGGTTCTGGTTAAAGCTCTCTGGGTAAAATAACCTCCCGAAACAAAATACTTTACTTTATCAGTAGCTCCTCTTACATTAATATTATATTGAGATTGTGGGGCATATTTCCTTAGAGATTCTTTCCACCAATCGGTATTAGGATACCGATCGGGGTCTGACCCATCTACAAACTTCTGAATCTGTTCGTCTGTCCATACAGGTGCTAATTGTTCATTAAAACGTGAAACGTTTTCCATACGGGCATACATCTCTGAATTAACAAAGTTTGGAACCTGTGCGAAAAATTGCAAGCTGTAATTTCCGGTAAACGAAAAAGTTGCATCTGAATCTTTGCCACGCTTTGTCGTAATCAAAATTACACCATTCCCGGCGCGCGCTCCATAAACAGCAGCCGATGCTGCGTCCTTCAATATGCTGAACTCTTCTATATCGTTAGGATCCAATTGCCTAAAGTCGTTATCGCTCGCCGGAAAACCATCAATAATCAGCAAAGGGGTTCCAAATCCGCGGATGTTGTAACTGATTTTACTTTCACCCGGTTGAGCGTTTACATTTTTTATAAAAACACCCGGTGCCCTACCCATTATAGCTTGAGCGAGTGTTGGCTGTGGGGTTGCTGTAAGCACATCGGCATCAATTGTTGAAATACTTCCGGTCAGGTTAACCTTTTTCATTGTCCCATAACCAATCGCCACCACCTCTTCAATGCCAAATGTCTCTTCTTCCAAAACTACATTAACAATAGTTATCCCAATTACACTAAGCTCCTGCGATTTCATGCCTATAAAAGAAAAAACCAAAGACCTTGTTTCAAATGGTACCTGCAATTGAAAACTACCGTCATTTCCGGTTACAGTACCGGTTGATGTACCCTTAACCACTACACTCACTCCAGGTAATGAAACCCCTCTGGTATCTTTAACTGTCCCGGTAATCTCCCTGCGTTGCGGTTGTTGTGTTACACTTCCAACCTGCAATTTTATGCCTGCAGATGTTTCGGTTTCATTTTTTGCCAATATTACAATCTGCCGGTCATAAATTTTCCAATTGTTTCCTGTACCATTAAATACCTGTTCCAAAACCGACTCGATGGTATCATCTTTTTTTACCAAAACACTTACCTTACGGTTCAGATCGACAGATTTTTCGTTGTACAACAGAATAAACTCGCTGTTCTCCTCAATCTGTTGAAAGACATCTTTAACCGTAACATCTTTCAGCCGTAGGTTGAATTTGGTTACCTGGGAGTAACTGTTGGCCGATGTTGCTGCGAAGGCAACCAACAGAAAAATGGTCATCAGCTTCATTTTCATTAAGATTTTTGAGATACCCGCACGGGGGTATCTCCCGTTTAGTTTTTTTTTCATACTTTTGACTGGTTTTTAAATAAAACAATTTATTTACTGTTTGAGAACCGGCGGTTAGCAGGCCTTCCGGTTCTCATTTTTATTTTCTCAATGGCATTTTTCTGATAGGCTTTGAAATTGTTATATTATTTTCATTTATACTGTATTCGATACCCGCAACATCGGCCAGCGCCAGCATTACCTGTTCAATAGAATCTTTCAGGTCGAGCTTGCCAGAGATCAGATCGCCCGGCTGAATGTCGGGGTCACATACAAATTGCACATTGTAATATCGTTCCAGCTTGCGCAATACTGAAAAAAGGCTCTCCTGTGTAAATAGGAACCAGCCTGAAACCCATGCGGTATAAAGTTCAGCATCGCTTACAGCCCCTACATCGAATTGCCTGCTTTCTTTACCAAACAAGGCCTTCTGGTTGGGAACAAGGATAACTTCATCCTTCGAAAGCGCTTTGGAAGAATTATCCGAAAGGGAAACTTTTCCTGCCATCAGCACAGTTTCAACGGTTGCATCTGCTGTATAGGCAGAGATATTGAAACTGGTCCCCAATACTTTTACGGATATTTCTTTTACTTTTACAACAAATGGTTGAGCAGCATTATGGGCAACTTCAAAATAGGCTTCGCCTTCGAGGAATACAGTTCTTTGAGTTCCGCTAAATTTGGAGGGGAACGCCATGCGGCTGCCAGCGTTGAGCCAAACTTTGGTGCCATCGGCCAGCAGCAATTGCGATTTTTTTCCATAAGGAACTACTACTTCGTTCAAAGCTGCCGATTTTCCGGTTAATGCTTGCCGTGGGTCTATAACTTGTTCCTGGTTGATTACTATTTCCCCCGATGGATTTACTTCCACCATAGAATTATCCTTTTGAAGGGCAATCTCTTCACCGTCGCGTAAAATCAAACGGGCATCACCACCGGCAGGGGGAGTAACTGTTTCTGAAAACTGAAACCATTCGTTGGACTTATCCTTGCCAAAATAATACCAGGCAACAGTTCCAGCCGATACAAGAAAAAGAATAACTGCTGCGTAACGCAAAATTGTATAAGGTACTCCCTTGTTATGCCTATTCAGCAAAAGTTTATCGTACCTGTCAATATTTTGCCAAAGGGCGAGAACCTCCTTTTCTGAAAGTTCTTCGTGCGAATCGCTAATATTTTCAATAATTTTTTTTGCATCGAGGGCTTTTCTTTTTAGTTCGGGTGAGGATTGAAAGAGCAATTCCCATTCATTTTTATGGGTACTATGTACCAGATAAGCTATAAAATCAGTATCGTCGAGCAGTTCTTCCAGAGAATATGTGAGATATTTTTTATTCATTCAATTTGTCTTATTTATTCAATAAAGAGTTGTTTTAAGTTTTTGTGGACATGCTCAGGGAAAAAATTAAGAGAAATAACTATCAATAACCCAAACGATGTTTATGCAGTCGTTGAAAGATACCTTACTTACTGGAAATGGGACGAATGTTTCAGGTATATCAAACAATCGTATAACCTCGAAGTACCAGGCGGTTTCTTACGACTGGGCAGGAACATGACTGTGATGGCTCATGCAATTGCAAATGGTACTACGAGCCATTGAAATACACCCGAACAGGATATTGATAATATAAAAACCAAAATTAGGAAAAAACCGGATAGTTTTCAGTTATCTTCATTCCCTGAACTTGAACCTATCTGAAAATATGTGGAAAGTCCAGTGATATTATTTTCGTTGAGCATATTTTTTAATGATTTAAGCGCCCGATGGACCAATTTTCGGGCAGAATCGTATTTTAACGACATCAGTTCGCAGACTTCTTCATATTCAAGGTTGCAGATAAAACGGTAGTACAAAATTTCCCGCTGGCGGGGATTGAGTTCCTGAAGGCAATTCTGAATAACCTGATCGCGTTTGCTGACACTTTCGCTGGCCATATATTCCTCTTCGACGGAATATACAATAGTAGGTTCAGGATCGTGATTTCCGAAGTTTTGCGAAAGTTGATCTTTCTTCAGTTTATGCACTAGTTTCCGACGGAATGAACGCATAAGGTAAAACCGGATATTATCTGTTGCTCCCAGGTTTTTACGGGTGCGTATCAGGTCATAAAAGAGGTCTTGTATGGTATCCTTTACGAGGTCACCGTCGTTCGAGAACTTTTTCCCATAACGAAAAAGCAATTCAACATACTGATAATAAATATGTGACAGGGCATATTTCTCACCCTTTCTGAAGTCGTCCCATATTTTGTTATCAGATTCCAATTTTTTTATTCAGTATTAGTTCAACAGGAACAATATTAAGGAAAAAATCAGGAAGTACTCTCAATTTGTAAATAACTTTCCCCTTTTAAAAAAAATTCCTAATAAAACAAATCCCCCATCGCAATACGGTTCAAAACCCTTTCTTCACTTTCTACAATGATATCTAAGCCTGAATTATTCATAAAAAACAAAAATATCGGGACAAATAATTCGTTATATCATTGATATTCAATATTTATAAGATAACAAAAACACCCTCCAATACGTAAAAGTACAAAGAAAGTATCAAACAACATTGAAATATAATTATGATTTTTAAAATTAAACACCTGTTATTATGCGTCTTAACAAGTTTATTCCTTACAACTTCCGGGCAACAGCCCAGAATTTCATTCTGGGATAATCAGCAAAAAGGAACCAATTATTTTAACGCCGTGCCAACCCGCGAGTGGTTCGGGTCGGCAGCCGCTGCCAACATAAAATTTGTACGTCTTGCTTACGAAAAATGGAAAAGTTCTGAACGGGATTTTCTCATCGGAAATGCAGATGAATACCGTGGAATTGTAGAACCCGATTTTCAAAAGCTGCTACACTTCCTCGATATTGCCGATTCGCTGAATATAAAAATTGTCCTCACACCCATTAGTTTGCCCGGCGCCCGCTGGGTACAAAGCAACAATGGGGTTCGCGACGGAAGACTTTGGAAGGAAGAGAAATATCAGCAACAAGCTTTTCAATTCTGGCGCGATTTGGCAACCCGGTTAAAAAATCATCCTGCAATTGTAGGCTACAATATTCAAAACGAGCCAAATCCCGAGGTTTTCTTTGGAAATCCTTCGTTTTGGAAAAAAGAACTAAAAGGCTGGTATCCAATCATAAAAGGAACGCCGGCTGACCTCAACCGGTTTTATTCAGGAATGGTAAAAGCTATCAGGGAAACGGACAAAGAAACACCAATTATTATAGAACCGGGGCTTTATGCAACGCCATGGGCTTTCGAATATTTGGAAAGAATAAATGGGCAGAACATTATTTACTCTTTTCACATGTACGAACCATACCATTTTACCACCCACAGAATCAATAATAACCGGTTTCAGTACCCCGGAAAAATTCCGGTCGAGGATTTGGGAATTGATTTCGAAATGAATAAAAATTCGTTAAAGGAGTTTTTAAACCCTGTTGTTGACTGGGCCAAAAAAAATAATATTCCGGCAAACCGCATTTGGGCAGGCGAATTTGGTTGCTCGAGAAAAGTGGCAGGCAGTGAAAAATACCTTTCTGATTTGATTGAAATTTTTAACGAAAACGGCTGGCACTGGTCGTTTTATTCGTACCGCGAGGATGTTTGGGACAGCATGGATTACGAACTTGGAGTAGGAAATCTACATCCGAAATATTGGGAATATTCTTCAGCAAAAACATTGCACCTTCACTACCCCGAAATTTACGGACAGGGTAAAAACAACCCAATTTGGCCAGTTTTTCAAAAAGAATTCGAAACAAATTAATAAGCCTGAAAACCAACCAGGGAGAGGCGAAATATTTTAATAACAATTCCTATTTTTTCTTTAGCAAACTCTTTTGTTCCTTTTTCGTCATTTCCAAACCCCTGATTTCGGCAGGATGAACAACCTCAATATTTTGAGCTGAATTCACAATTTCGGTTATACCGGGCAATGTAACAAACAAGGGTATAACAAACTGCAAATCAGGTGAACTTAAAGTGTTGTGGTAAA
>WTWZ01000006.1:11519-104464 GCA_009773765.1 Prolixibacteraceae bacterium
TGGTAAATCATCAGAACAATTTCCGATGAACCGGGTGCAACCTCGCCCAGAATTTCTCCGGCCTGAATTTTCTGGTTTAGTTCGGTTTTTTTGTCTTTGTTAATTACATTTTTGTAAATAATCAATGTTCCGTCAGGCTGCAAAAGTGTAATCGCGTTGGTCCACGTATGATACCACGTTTTTGGATCGCTTTCCCGGTTTGAGCCTGCAATTTCAACAATTTGCCCTTGTCGGGCAGCATGAACGGGTTCACCGGGTTTGGCAGCAAAACCAGTCGCTTTCCATAATTTGGGAACTTCGTTGCCCCAGAAACCATCAATATTTCCAATATCAACTGGTTTAACAAATGTTCCGGGTGTGAAAGGGACCAGGTACGGAAAATCGAGGTTTACACTGGCAACCGGGTTCGAGCGGAAAGTTTTTATCTGGAACAAAAACTGCGGGGCCATCTCCATTTCGCGCAATAAAGTAAAAAGACTTGTAAAGCCGGGTTCAACCCTTTTTACATACGGTAGAGGTTCTTTAAAAGAGGTGTATTCGATATTAGTAAAAAACAAATGCAAAAAAAGCGGGGTTTTTGCATAATTGTGAGCGCCAAAAATATAATCTCCTGCGCTGTTATAATCATATTGAACTTCAACCAACTGTGCTTTAATCTCCAAAAAGGAAAAAATCAGCATCAGAAAAACCAAAATTTTATGCATCGTTAAACCAATAAATGAATTCGGAACAAAATGATTTCTGTCCGTTTGTCCAAAAGTAAATAAATTTGATTTTCTTGTTCACCTGTTTATGTTTAATCTCAAAAAATGTATTCAAAAGAAGAAATAAAAGAACTGAATTTGAAATTCTGGAACGTTACAAAATTGTGCTGGAAGAAGGTTTCGAAAACGGGTTGATTTGGGAGTTTTACCACCTGCGCGGGGACAAAGGGCAGGAGGTTTGCCGCATTTACACTCAACTCGGCAATGTGGACTGGCACCGCCAAAACCAGTGGCCAGAGATTTACAATTTCTTTATCAAAAACATGCTGCAACTGGAAGAGAACTTTTTAATGGTGAAAGAAGTGGTAAAGGAAGAGCTGAGAGGGTGAGTTAAGCAACGTTGATTTCTATTTCCTGACCATATTTAACAATCTCATTAACAAGAGGATTGGAAATATCAAAATCCCTTTCCCTGAAAGGATGTGGTTCAATCCGGCTATCTATTTTTCTCCGTAACCTCATTAACTCCAACTGCATGTCAATCAGATTGCTGTAATCTTTAAAAACAACAGCAATATCAATATCACTATCGTCATTAAAATTGCCTTTTGCATACGAACCAAAAAGAATTACTTTAATAAAACCATATTTTGATTTTACCGCGCCAGCATATATTTGTGCAATATTTACAACATCAGTTTTATCCATGAGCGCATAACTTTAATTTTTTCAATCCATTCTTTTGTAAAATCCATCGTACACAATATTTGAAATTCTCGTTTGTAATCATCGTAACGGGCATTTAAGTTAAAAGAAGTTATCTTATCCAACCAATCCGATTGCTCTTCTGTTAAACTGATATTGCTTAATTCGGCTAATCTATAGAGATTATGGAGAAAAGGGGCATGTTTTTTATGTTTGCTGACATAAACTGCTTTAAGTAGTTTTTCAACCGAGATAGCCCTAAAAACAACGACCAACTGTATGATTTCGAATTAAACAAACTCATCATGGTTTGAAAGTCATCTTCTGACGTATCAATCCAATGCTTAACGATTTTATCAATATCAATATTTACTTTTTCGTCATTCATTTCACAACTACCTGGTCAAAGATAAAATTTATATATGAGAATTTATCGGTGTATCGAGTTGATTCAAACTCAACCCGAAAAAGTTTACTGGCACCGCCAAAACCAGTGGGCCCGGATTTACATTTTCTTCATTAAAAACATACTGCAAATGGAGGGAAACTATTTAATGATGAAGGAAGTGGTAAAGGAAGAGCTGAGGAATGTTGAAGGTTGAAGGTTGAAAGTTGAAAGTTGAAGGTTGAAAGTTGTGTTTAGTACGATTTTGTACTTTTCGGAATAGGCTAAATTTTGAAAATCCCGGATAATTTTTACCCCTTAAATGTGATGCCCAAAAGTGTGATGTCGTCTGATTGCGGCGCTCCACCAGCGAAATCAATTAATTCAGCAAACAACTTTTTAATTATAGTTTCAACGGGAAGGTTCAGGCTTTTGCTCAGGAAATTTTCGAATTTTTCTTCTCCGTAAGCGGTTTCTTCCGGGTTAAAAGCCTCAACAACACCATCGGTATAAAGTAAAAGCTGGTCGCCTTTTTTCAACTGAATCTTTTTTGACCCGAAGATAAAATCATCTATAACCCCAAGCGCAAGGCCATTTGTCATTTCAACTTTGCTGATTCCGTTTGATGAGAGAATATATGGAGGATTGTGGCCGGCGTTCACATATTCAACCTCGCCGTTCTGAGTATTCAGAATCCCGTAAAGCACTGTAACAAACATCGAAGAAACACTTTCCTTGCAGAGCAGATTATTTACATATTCCATACAGGCGCTAACCGAATCGCCTTTCAGCCCGGTTGCTCGGATTAGTGTGCGGCTGACAGCCATAAAAATAGCCGCAGGAATTCCTTTGCCCGAAACGTCGCCAATTACAAATCCAAGCCGGTGTTTATCTATCAGGAAAAAATCGTAGAAATCCCCTCCCACCTCGTGGGCGGCAACCATTGAGGCATAAATATCAAAATTGGTCTGCCCGGGAAACGGAGGAAATTTTTTGGGGAGGATAGCCTGTTGTATATCACGCGAAATATTGAGGTCATGTTGTATCGAAACCAATTGATCATGTTCTGTCAGCCAGCCCCGAATGGTCAGGATTTCGCCCAGGGTTTTGTTGATAGTAATCTCAAGATCATCAAAGTTTACAGGTTTGGTAATAAAATCGAACGCGCCGCGGTTCATTGCTGTACGTATGTTGTCCATATCGCCGTAGGCAGAAACAATCACGGTTTTCAACCCCGGATTTTTCATTTCCTTTAATCTGGCAAGCAATGTCAGCCCATCCATTTCGGGCATGTTAATGTCGGAGAGTACAATACCGATTTCAGGAAATTCAACAATTTTATCCAGGGCTTCCAACCCGTTTAAAGCAAACTCAAAATCATATTTTTTNNNNCAACCCGTTTAAAGCAAACTCAAAATCATATTTTTTTTCACGTATATGGCGGCGGAATTTTTGACGGATCATCGGCTCCATGTCTGTTTCATCATCAACAACCAATATTTTAACTCCTGATTGTAAAGATTGACTCATATAGATGTTTTTTAATTTTGCTTCAGGATTTCAGTCATCTTTTGTTTTTCCCCTGGTAAGTTAAAAACAAATTTACTTTCTATTTGTTTATAATCAAACTAAATAATAATAACTTACAGGGAAAAATCGTAATTTTAATGGCAAAAATATTTATCAAATAATCATCTAAAAAAAACAACTGCAAATGAAAAATGTATTTACAAAACATGTATTGCCTATTGGCATAATATTGGTACTGACTGCCGGTTGCAATTGGTCCACGAAAACAAAAGCCGATAAAGGCACAACTTCCGGAGGGCAGGAGGCTTCTGTTGAAGTTGAAGTTTTTGATGCCGTTAAAATCAAAGATCAAATTGTTGAAACAATTCGCAAAATGCCCAGCGAAAAGGAAATTGTTACTTTGCTGAATGAAGCCGGCGCTTCATATATTCTTGATTTAACTGTTCCGGCCGGGCAGGCCGAAAAACTGATGACCAAATCAGATCAGAGTTTTGGGTTAGGTTTGTATTCATTCGATTTGCTTTATGCCAGCATTTACAACCGAGGAGATGTTGTGGCAGAAATAAGCGGTGTTTCCGAAAAATTAATTGATAATCTGGGGCTCAGGGACGAACTTATTTCATCCAGAAATTATCTGGGAAGGATTAAATCAAATGTCGGCAACAAAGATTCTCTTGATTACCTGGTAACACAGGACATGAACCACTTTCACCAGCAAATGTCAACCGGCGACCAGCCCGATGTTTACGCACTTTCAGTTATTGGTTCCAATGTTGAAGCTTTGTATATTTTAAGCCATACCGCCTTACTTGCTAAAAACAATGCTAAAATGCTCGAAATTATGAGTAATCAAACCGAAAGGGTAAACCTGGTATTTACATTGCTCGAACTGATGTCGGGTGATGAGAACATAAAACCTTACTACGATCAATTTAAACCTGTGGTCACAATATTCGAACAGAACCCGAAAATTACAGAAAAGGAGCTTGCCCAAATTGGCCCGTTAATGGAGTCTGTCAGAAAAAATATTTTGAAATAATATTTTGAAATCCGGGAATATGCAGGTTGAACCCCCGGATTTTTTTCCCTTTATAACTTATCATTTATGAACGAGGTTACACTAAATGCCCTTATTAATTTATTTGCATTATTCTCGGCCATAAGCGAATCGAAAAAAGAAAATGCCATCCGCAATTTTTCGTTGTACCTGCAACAACACTTTGGCATTACCGAAGATAATGATTACCTGCAACTTTTCGGGGAACTACTCGATTTATACAGTGCTGACGGGAACCTTGCCATAAATGTTGATATGGCCCGGGAGGCGCATAATATTAGTTCAAACATAAGGAGCAGGCTCAGAAAAGATGAACAGATAATGGTTTTTCTGCGGTTCCTTGAGTTGGTTAAAAGCGGAAATAAACATAAAGCAAAGGTACTTATTGAAACATTGGCCGATGTTTTTGAAATCAGTAAAAAGGAAGTCGGTAAGTTTTATTCATTTATATATTACAATTCAACCGAACAAATTAACACCCCCGATTTTTTACTCATTAACAGGAATGAAAAACCCACGCAAAACAAGTACAGGCACATTTACGAAAAGAAAATCGACGGCGAACTGCTTTTTCTGCGATGCTCAATTATCGGCCACTATCTTTTTATATTTCATGGCAACGAATACCTTACTATTGAGGGAAACCCTGTAATACCCGGACGTTTTTACGCCTTCAGGGAAGGAAGTATCATTCGGGGGCCAAGGGTTTCACCGGTTTATTACACCGATATTGCCTCGTGTTTTATTGATTCTGAATTGAGCGCCCCATTTGTTTTTTCAGGTGAGGAAATTGAATTCAAATTCAAAAACAGCAACAACGGGCTGCACAGGTTTTCATTCGCCGAAAAATCGGGCCAACTGATTGCCATTATGGGCGGAAGCGGTGTAGGAAAATCAACATTGCTGAATATACTGAATGGAAATATTCCGGTACAACATGGCAGCGTAAAAATCAACAACACTGATATTTACAGGCAAAAACAGGAGATAGGGGGATTAATTGGTTATGTGCCGCAGGATGATCTTTTATTTGAAGACCTGACGGTATGGGAAAATCTGTATTACAATGCCTCGCTTTGTTTCGATCAGCTTCCTCCATCAGCCATTGGGAAGAAAGTTGAAAAGGTTTTGCACGAACTTGAATTGCACTCTTTTAAAGATTTAAAAGTAGGCAGCCCCCTGAAAAAAATTATCAGCGGGGGCCAGCGAAAAAGGCTGAATGTAGCCCTTGAACTAATCAGGGAACCAGCTATTCTTTTTGTAGATGAACCCACGTCAGGATTATCGTCCACCGATTCTGAAAAAGTGGCGCTGCTGCTCAAACAGCAGGCGCGAAAAGGCAAACTGATTATTGTAAATATTCATCAACCCTCTTCGGCCATATTCAAACTGTTCGACAAGCTGTGGATTATGGATTCAGGTGGTCGGCCTATATACACAGGCAATCCGCTCGATGCCATTATCTATTTTAAAAAGGAGGTAAACCATATAAATGCTGAGCTTTGCGAATGTATGGCTTGTGGAAATGTAAATCCCGAACAGGTTCTTGAAATTGTAGAAACAAAAAAAATTGACAATTCAGGTAATTTTCTTCCCGAACGCCGTTTTACACCTGACTACTGGTACAGCGAGTACCGGAAGAAACCGAAGGTGAAAAAAGAAGAAATTCCGGTCGCTGCAGCCGGGCTGCCCCCAACAGGTTCAAAAAAACCGGGACTGGCAAAACAGTTCAGAATTTACTTCGAAAGAAATTTACGGATAAAAATCACCGACCACCAATACTTGTTTATTAACCTGCTCGAAGCTCCCGTGCTTGCGGTAATTGTAGCATATTTTACCCGTTTTGCAGAGGGTGGCAATTACATTTTTTTCGAAAATAAAAGCCTGATTTCGTACCTTTTCATGGCTATAGTCGTGGTGTTGTTTATGGGAATGAGCGTCAGCGCCGAAGAAATCATCAAGGACCGTAAAATATTGCAGCGCGAATCGTTCCTCAACCTGAGCCGGTTCAGTTATCTGAATTCAAAAATTCTGTTTCTCGTCCTGCTTTCCGCTTTTCAGTCGTTCAGTTTTGTATTTATTGCAAACCTCATTCTCGGAATTCATAATATGACGTTGGCTTACTGGTTCATTCTTTTTTCGGTAGCGGTTTTCTCCAACCTTTTGGGCTTAAATATTTCATCGGCATTCGATTCTGTTGTAGCCATCTATATTTTGATTCCCCTGTTGCTGATACCGCAAATCCTGCTTTGCGGGGTTATTGTAAAATTCGACGATTTGCAAAATAAAAACGCTGCCAAAGATGTGGTGCCGGTAACTGGTGAATTTATGGCTTCGCGCTGGGCTTTTGAAGCGCTTGCGGTTGAACAGTTTAAAGAAAACAGGTACATGGCGCAGTTTTTTGAAATGGAAAAAGAAATGGCCCAGGCACGATTCCGTTCCGAAATACTGACCCCTGAATTGATTGGCCAGCTTGACCTTGTTGATGGATGGACAAGATTAAACAAACCTGCTGGCGACATTTCGCGGAAGCTGAATATCATTCAAAATGAAATTAAAAAACTGGACGCTGAAAAATTTTTGCCCGAATTTCAGTTTGCTGAGAATCTGCTTCCCGAAAAATTCAATTACGAAATTGCTGAGCTTGCAAAAACGCACCTGAACCAGCTAAAGGAATTTCACAACACGCGTTATCAAAAAGTAAAATCTGAAAAGGACAAGTTGATTAACCGGTTGAACAAAGAAAAAGGCGACCAGTTCCTCTACGATCAAAAAATGAAATATCACAACAAATCGCTGGAAGCGCTGGTCCTAAACTCTGAAACAAAAGAGTTTTACCGCGAAACGCCTTACGGCTACATGCAAAAAATAGCCCCCATTTACAAGGATCCGGATTTTACCAACGGAAGGGCGCATTTTCTGGCTTCACATAAAAACCTGTTTGGCATTGAATTAGGCACCTTTTCTTTCAACGTGGGAATGATATGGTTGATGGTTATAATTTTATATATTGCCCTTTATTACAACTGGCTGCGGAAATTGTTGGGGATTTCGGTCCAGTTTAAAACCATCAAAAGTTTCTTGATAAATGGGAAACAATAAAATTATCCGCTTCGTTATCGAAAACCAGATTGGGGAGCTTCCTTACCTGGCTGAGAAAATTGATGTCCTGGCCGAAGAATGGGAATTGTCACCAGGGCTGGCAGTAAATATGAACCTGGTGATTGAAGAAGCGGTTTCAAACATTATTTTTTACGCATATAATGACCATTACAAACACAAAATTCGGATTACAATATCACTCGAAAAGGGCAGGCTAACCATTAAAATTACAGACGACGGCATTCCGTTCAATCCCTTGGCACAGGAACAACCCGATATTAATTTACCTGCTGAAAAGCGGCCGGTTGGAGGACTTGGAATTTTTCTGATATCGCAAATTATGGATGAAATGAATTATAACAGAATTAAAAATGAGAATATTTTGACCTTAACAAAAAGTATATAGTATGCACATCAAAAAAGATAAAATTGAGAATTTTTCGGTTCTAAAAATTAAGGGCAGGATTGATACTGTCCACTCCGGCGATTTTGAAAAGGAGGTTAACCTGTTATTTGACAGTGGAGAAAAGCATTTGATTTTTAACTGCGAGGGGATGAATTATATCAGCAGCTCCGGGCTACGGGTTTTTCTCGTTGCTCAGAAAAAAGCCAAAGCAATAAATGGAAAACTTCATCTGTGCAATATGCAACCTGCCATTCAGGAAATATTCCGGATTTCCGGATTTTCGAATTTATTTAAGATTTTTGCAACGCAGGAAGAAGCGCTTCAAAATCAATAATTTTTTTCCGTAAAAATATACAGTTATGCAATCATCAATTGCCCCATTTTTATTTAGCCTGCTGCTTTTGCAACGTTTAATCAGTTTTTCGAAATTAAACGGCAATCAGCAATGGGAAAAATGGTTTAACTATGCCCGTTATTTTTCCATATTTCTGTTTTTGGGCGGATTCCTTCTTCCTGATCAGGAATCTACTCGCTGGATATGGCATATTTTTCTTATTTCACTCCTCATTTTTGCTTTTCAACAGAAGGAGATGATCCCTCTTCGCATGGTACTACTGGCCTTTGCACCTTATGCTGCCGTTTCGGTTTTAATTGATTTAACGCAAATTATTTTAAAAGATTTTTATAACCGCTGGAACAATTATTTTGATACCACGGTGATGCTTTCGGTTATCTGGCTGGCGGCCATATTTTACAGCCACTACAGGCAAAATAAGACTGCTGAAAAGGAACGTATAAAAAGGCAGAAAGAAGATGAGGTTAACAGGGCAATTGCAATCAGAAAGGTTGAACTTGAAGGCCTGGTTGCCGAACGTACAACTGAACTTACGCAGCAAAAAGAGGAATTGGAAAATACGCTTGAAGAACTTAAAGCTACCCAGGCACAGTTAATTCAATCCGAAAAAATGGCGTCGCTGGGGGAACTTACCGCAGGAATTGCACACGAAATTCAAAACCCTTTGAATTTCGTAAACAACTTTTCGGAAGTAAGCAGCGAACTGCTTGATGAAATGAAAGAGGAACTGGCAGAGGTTGGCAAGCAGTTTGCAGCCCGCCCGGACGAACCGGCCTTACGGGTTGGCACCTGGCAGGCAGGGGGGGAGAAACTGAAATTGGCAGTGGAAATTGCAAATGACATTAAGCAAAATCTTGAAAAAATTATCCACCACGGTAAGCGGGCCGACAGCATTGTAAAGGGAATGCTTCAGCACAGCCGCAGCAGCAGCGGGATTAAGGAGCCTGTGGAAATTAACGCCTTATGCGAAGAATATTTACGTTTGGCTTATCATGGGTTAAGGGCAAAGGACAAATCGTTTAACGCAAAACTGAAGACTGATTTTGATGCAACCATTGGGAAAATTGATGTTGTGCCACAGGAAATGGGCAGGGTGGTACTGAATTTACTGACCAACGCGTTTTATGCCGTAAATGAGAAAAAGAAAAGCACAGCCCCCCTGCCCCCCGGAGGGGGGTTAAAGGATACCCAAAATGTATATGAGCCAACAGTTACAGTGAAGACTTCTTTGGTTTCCCCTATGGCGGGCGGGGGGGCTGTCAGGGGGGCTTTTGTTCTGATTTCGGTTTCCGACAATGGAAACGGCATTCCACAGGAAGTAGTTGATAAAATATTTCAACCCTTTTTCACCACCAAGCCCAGTGGTAAAGGAACAGGCCTGGGATTAAGCCTTAGTTACGAAATTATCACTAAAGGTCATGGCGGGGAATTAAAAGTTGAAAACAAAGTAGGTGAAGGCGCGACTTTTACCATTGTTATACCGGTTAAATAATAAAAGTTTTTTGAAATGAAAATATTGGTTGTTGACGACGAAAGAGACATAAAAACATTGTTTGAACAACGTTTCAGGAGGGAAATCAAAAACGGCGAATTCATTTTTGATTTTGCTTTCTCGGGCGAAGAAGCGCTGGATTACCTGAAAAATAACAATCAGCAGGCAGTTTTGATTCTTTCTGATATCAATATGCCAGGCATGAGCGGCCTCCAGCTCTTAAAGAAAATAAAGGAAAAATATGAAGTTCCGCCTCCTGTTGTAATGATGATAACGGCCTACGGCGACAATGAAAATTACAAACAGGCCATGAAACTTGGCGCTGATGATTTTTTAACCAAACCTGTGGATTTTACCGCACTGAAAGAAAAAATTCAATCATTGAAAGTTTGACGGGAATTTTCAGCGATTTTACAGAGTATAACTGTTTTATGATATTGATTGTTTAACAACAATAAGTTTATCAAAATTTATATCATAAATCCATTCCCGCGTACAAGCATTTCATTATTCACGCATTTTCCTCATTCCATCCTCACAATCCTCGGATGAAAAACGCCCAGTATTTCAACAAGGTCTTTCTGGCTTTTCATCACTTCGCGAATGTCTTTGTAAGCCAAAGGCGATTCATCGGCGCTGCCGCCAATCAATTCAACACCCTGTTCGAGCAAATATTTTTTCATCTGGCTTTCAGTAAAAGTTTGTTTGGCCGCATTGCGCGACATTAAACGCCCGGCGCCGTGGGCGGCCGAATTCATGGAATCTTCGTTGCCCCGGCCGGCCACAATAAATGCCGGCGATGCCATTGTTCCGGGAATAATCCCAATATCGCCAATCCCCGCAGGTGTGGCGCCCTTACGGTGTATTATGATTTCTGCGCCATCGGACAGTTTTTCTTTCCATGCAAAATTGTGGTGGTTTTCAATTATTGCAACTGGTTTTTCGCCAAATGCTTTTGCCAGCCGTTGGTGAACAATCCGGTGGTTGGCGTGTGAATAATCTCCGGCCAGTTGCATGGCTGCCCAGTATTCGTGCCCCTCTTCCGAATCAAGGCCGAGCCAGGCCAGCCGCGCTGCTTCGCCGGAAAGTTCCAGTTTGTCCCTGGCGATTTGCGTGTAATTTTTACAAACTTCGGAACCAAAATTTCGCGAACCGGAGTGGCTCAACACCGCGAAATATTGTCCGGGCTGAAGATTAATCTGCGGGGAAAACGCAGCGATTTCAACAAAACCCACATCCACAAAATGGTTGCCGTGACCGGAGGAACCCAGTTGTTCAGCAAACTTTTTCTGTAGGGTTTTCAGAAATCTGATTTCACTGAACTCCTTTCTTTCCAGGATTTCGTGGTCCTGTACATCTTTGAATTCAGCAAGTCCAAAACGGGTTTCATTCATCAGGATATTTTTGATGCGGCCGCGTTCACCGTCAATTTTTTTAGGCGACAAAGAAAATACCGACAAACACATGCGGCAACCAATGTCCATTCCCACACCG
The DNA here is from genome assembly GCA_009773765.1 of Prolixibacteraceae bacterium. Lineage (GTDB taxonomy): Bacteria > Bacteroidota > Bacteroidia > Bacteroidales > Prolixibacteraceae > Draconibacterium. The sequence continues at coordinate 22,750 of WTWZ01000006.1, forward strand.
TAAGGAATCACTGAATTGTAAGTTGCCAGCACACCACCGATAGGTAGCCCGTAACCCACATGCGCGTCGGGCATAAGCGCACCTTTTACCGAAACAGGCAGTTTCATTGCGGTTTCCATTTGGCGTATGGTTTCAGCATCTATATTTTCTGCGCCGTAAACTTTAAATTCCAGCGCAGTTTTGTTCAGTGTCAATTTTTTCTGCTTTTTCGGCACAGGTTTTTCGGCAAGCATTTTTGCCAGTTCACCAAATACCGGTTCGTTCAGATAGTTTTCAGGAAGCAGGTTGATTTTCTCCAGCAATTCCAAAACCTTTGTTTTATCCACCTTTTTGCAATGTCTGCTTACAAGATTAAGGGCAAATGCAATCGCCCTGTCATTTGTAAAACCTAATTTTTTTAATTCGTTCCCGCGTATTTTTAATTTTTTCATTTCCCAAATTTAAAAATCGTAAAAAACCATTACTTTTAACCTAATACAACAAAACTAAGTAATATGAAAACGAAAATTGTTTGTAGCCTGTTCTTTTTGTTTCCTGTTATTATTTGTGCACAAACCAACCAGCCCAAAACACCCGAAGAAGTTGTAGCCCTGATTAAAAAAAATGTAACCTGCGACTGGGCCTCCCAAACCGTTGATAATTTTAAAGCCGGTGACCCAAATTCAACTTTGAAGGGAATTGCCGTGTGTATGTTTGCCGATATGCAAACCCTGAAAACAGCGGTGGAAAAAGGCTGCAATTTCATCATCGCCCACGAACCTGTTTACTACAACCACCTGGACGAAACTGAATCGTTTGCAAATGATCCGGTTTTTCAGGAAAAAATGAAATTTATCAAAGAAAACAATCTGGTCATTTTCAGGTTTCACGACCACATTCACATGACCAAACCAGATGGGATTTCGGTAGGGATGATTAATAAACTGGGATTGAAAGAGTATTCCGTAAACGGCTCGCTCACCTTTTTCAAAATTCCGGAGAAAATAGTTGCGGGATATGCAAAAGAACTAAAACAAAAATTTGATATGGAATCCATTCGTTACATTGGCAACCCTGAAATGAAATTTACAAAAGTTGCTTTTATGGCCGGAGCGCCAGGCGGACAGCGGCATATCCAGATGTTGCGAAATCCTGACGTTGAAGTGATTATTGCAGGCGAGGCGCCCGAATGGGAAACCTACCTTTATACCAACGACGCGATTGATTTGGGAAAAAGCAAAGCTGTAATTTTTCTTGGCCACATTAAATCGGAAGAAGCCGGTATGGAATATTGCGCCGAATGGTTAGGAACTTTTGTTTCAGGCGTGCCCATTTATTTTATCGAAAACAAAGCCAATTTTAAAACTGGCGGGCAAACGTTTTAGGGCGCTGGCAATGTTGGTTGTTTTTATTTACTTTCTAATCAGGTTAAAACAATATGAAATAATAGTAACCTTTAGGTGGAAGCTTCCGTTTGAAAAAGAACATTTTACTATCTTTGAGCCGCTTTGGCAAATCGGTGTTAAAACATTGATTTTCTGATAAAAACAAATAAGTTAAACAATAAAAACTACTCACAATGTTTATTAGCGAAGTAAAAGCAAGAGAGATTTTAGATTCACGTGGTAATCCAACAATTGAAGTTGAAGTAACACTTGAAAGCGGTGCATTTGGCCGTGCTGCAGTTCCATCGGGCGCCTCAACAGGTGAAAACGAAGCCCTTGAATTGCGCGACGGCGACAAAGGTCGCTATTTAGGGAAAGGCGTGCTAAAAGCCGTTGAAAATGTGAATGAAGTAATTGCCAAAGAAATTATTGGCATGGATGCAACCGACCAGGTTGCCATTGACAGCAAATTACTTGAAATGGATGGCACTAAAACCAAATCGAACCTGGGAGCAAACGCAATGCTGGGGGTTTCACTGGCCGTTGCCAAAGCTGCCGCCGATTATTGCGACCTTCCGCTCTATCGTTATATTGGTGGCGCCAATGCCAAAACCCTGCCCGTCCCAATGATGAATATCATAAACGGCGGTTCTCACTCCGATGCCCCGATTGCATTTCAGGAATTTATGATCCGCCCGATTGGCGCAACTTCTTTCCGTGAAGGATTGAGAATGGGCGCAGAAGTTTTTCACTCGCTGAAAAAAATATTCCACGACCGTGGTTTAAGCACCGCAGTAGGCGACGAAGGCGGCTTTGCACCAACGCTTGATGGAACTGAAGATGCTTTAAACAGCATTATCGAAGCCATTAAAAAAGCAGGCTACAAACCTGGCAGGGCTGAAGAAGGCGGCGATGTTTCAATTGCTCTCGACTGCGCTGCTTCAGAATTCTATAAAGACGGCATTTACAATTATGCCAAATTCGAAGGTGCAAATGGCGCCAAAAGAACTTCTGCAGAACAGGTTAAATTTCTGGCCGGATTGGTAGCAAATTTCCCGATTGATTCAATTGAAGATGGTATGCACGAAGGCGACTGGGATGGTTGGGTAGCTTTAACCCGTGAATTAGGCGGCAAATGCCAGTTGGTTGGCGACGATTTATTTGTTACCAACGTGGAATACCTGAAAAAAGGTATCGAATTGGGAGCTGCAAACTCAATACTTGTTAAAGTAAACCAGATTGGCACATTAACTGAAACTTTGGATGCCATTGAAATGGCCCACCGCGCAGGCTATACATCTGTAACTTCTCACCGTTCGGGAGAAACAGAAGATTCAACCATTGCCGACATTGCGGTTGCTACAAATGCAGGCCAGATTAAAACCGGTTCATTAAGTCGCTCCGACAGGATGGCAAAATACAACCAGCTCCTCCGCATAGAGGAAGAGCTTGGCGCCAGCGCTGTTTACGGTTATAAAAAGATTTACAGGAAATAATTTATTATAACAATTCAATTATGAAAAGACTGCCGGAAATGGTGGTCTTTTTTTGTTTTATATATATTTACAGCATAATTTTTTATAATATTTGTTTTTATGTGCAACAATAATTCATAGATGTTATGATTATAAATAAGAAATTTAGAATGTACTTATTTTTATTTTTTTTGGCTTTTGCGTTGGTAATAGTTAGTGTATTTGTTTATAAGCATAGATATACAATTAGTTCAAACTTTCATATTATAAACAATGAATTGCTGCCTAGAAATAATCAAACAGTGTCGGGTTTATTTTTCAGATCAGATTCGACTTATTATGATACATTAGTGAATTTAACACACTTTGCTTTAACTGTAAATAATCATTCATCCTTTCGAATTGACAAAACGCTTTTTGATGTTGTACCTAAAAATCAGGATTTACTTCTTTCAATTGAATTCCAGGGCAATAAATATCTCCGTAAATATAAAAATGACCCGTTACAGGAAATTATTAATGGTTCTTTGGATGAAAAGCTAAAAAAAATTTATGATTCTTTGTTAGACATAGATCGAAAAATATATATCCGTATAAATCCGGAGATGGAACTTTGGTATTTTAATTTTCCATGGTACAATTGCTATAAATATATTGAAGCTTACCGACATGTGGCTTTGTTATGGCAAAATAAAAATTTAAAATTTATTTGGGGACATTCCGGATTCATTGGAGCTGAAAGGTATTATCCGGGTGATGATGTTGTTGACTTTATAAGTTTTACCTTATATCCAGGCAAAACCAGTTACAGAAATGAAGTTCACCGGAATTTGCACCGTTTGCGTTTTGTGAATAAACCAATTATTATAATGAAGCATGAAAATGCATGTGGTAATAAGTTGATATATAATTATGTAAATGCTGAGATTGATACTATTGCCAAATATCAAAATATAGCATATAATGATAGTTTATGGAAAATTTCTGATCCGGTTATCAAGGATAAAAAGTTTCTTATTGGGGTGCACGATCCGAGGAAGTTACTCATATCTGACCCTGCCATTTCCCTGGAACATATTTTTGTAAGTTTCGATCATATACAATCCGGAGAATCAGAAAGGCGGATAGAAGAAGTTTTTTCAAGGAACCATGATGTAATACTTACTGTTGAACCCTGGAGTGAAAAGCCTGATTCAAACATTTTACTCAATATTATTCATGGGAAATATGACTCTATCATCCATCGCTTACAAAAAGATATTTCGGACAAAAATCATACAGTTTATCTCCGTTTTGCACATGAGATGGAAATTCCCATTACAAGATATCCCTGGCAAAGTCAGGATCCATTAACCTATATACGTGCTTTTCGCTATTTTATGCAATTTCCGCAACAAGTTCCTGAGAATGTAAAAAGAGTGTGGGGACCAGCCGGTGACGGCGGTTCCTCTGATTTTTATCCCGGGGATGATGTTGTGGATTATTTAAGTATAGCTGTTTATGCTTTACCAGACAAAAATATTACGGATTATGAGAAACAACATACTTTTAGTAGCATGTTTATATTTAAAACATCGAATGTACGGTTTATAAACAAACCAATTTTTATTACAGAATTTGGAGTAAAAGGCCCTGAAGAATATAAGTCAATATGGTTGGAAGATGCGGCGAGAATTCTAAATATAAATCCGCAGGTGGTTGGTGTCAATTATTTTAATATGAGCGATACACCCGGAGTATGGGGAGAAATAAAAGAGCCTGACTGGAGTATTACACCAGAAACTTTGCACCGGTTTTTGGAAGTTTTAGCCCGAGATAACTAATGAATAAACATCTGCTTATACCGGACACTATACAGCAAAACAATTTTGATTTGTTGCGGTTTTTGCTGGCATCATCTGTTATATTCTGCCATTGTTACGCTACTTATTACGGTTGGGAGCAATTTGTCAATAATGAACCCTTTATGAAATGGAGCGGAGGGAAAATCAGCATTGGCAGCGCTGCTGTAAACTTTTTCTTTGTAATAAGCGGATTTTTAATTGTTCGTAGTTTTGAAAATTCAGCAAATTTTTGGGTGTATATAAAAAAACGTATTCTGCGCATTTATCCGGGGTTTATTGTAGTGTTTGTCCTCAGCTTTTTGGTATTCGGACCAATTGGCCACATGAAAGACATCAATTTCACAGAATATCAAAATTTCCTCAAAGCAATACCATTAAAAAGGGAAACAGCCAATATGCTTAGCTTACAATCCCCTCTTGAACAGCGATATTTTTTGCAACTGCCACAATCCGGCCTCAATAACTCCCTTTGGACTATTCATTACGAATTTATTTGTTATCTCATGGTACCGGTGCTGGCATGGTTAGGTTTGACGAAACAAAAAAAATGGGTACTTATTTTACTGTTAATCAGTTATTTGCTATTGTGTTTACAAACCTTGGGATATATTTTCCCTTTCAAACAAAGTTTAAGCGGTGGGATTATCGGGAACCCTTATTATTACCCTCGCTTTTTCACTTATTTTCTATGTGGGAGTTGTGTGTATGTTTTCAGAAATCAAATACCCCGGAATATTTGGTTGGCACTTGTGGCATTATTAAGTTTTGTACTCTCTTTTAAATTGAATCTGATTGATGTGATTTGGCCTGTGTCAGGTACATATTTGTTGTTTTATGTCGCATATCACCACAAATTTATTTTTCCAAAATTTGCAAAATATGGAGATCTCTCTTATGGGATTTATCTGTATGGATGGCCATTACAGCAATTAGTTCTATTATTTTGGGGAACATATTTAAATGTTTATACTTTTTTTGCGGTTGTATTCCCTATTGTTTTACTTTTTGCCATTTTGAGTTGGAATGTAGTGGAGAACCCGGCTTTAAAACTTAAATAAATTCTCAACATACCATTTATACATTCTTTCAATACCTTCCTCAATTTCAGTGGTATGATGCCATCCCAATGCGTGAAGTTTGGTTACATCAGTAAGTTTGCGCATCGTTCCATCAGGTTTGGCAGTGTTAAAAACGAGATTGCCCTTAAAACCAATTTTTTCCTTAATTAAATATGCCAGGTTTTTAATGCTGATTTCCTTCCCAGTTCCAATATTGATATGTGTGTTCCTGATTTCCTTTTGATTGAAATCGGCCAGATCAGAGAAATTTACGTTTTCCATTACAAACACACAGGCATCGGCAAGTTCTTCGCTCCATAGGAATTCGCGCAATGGACTACCGCTGCCCCAGATTTCTACGGATACTAAATTTTGAGAATCACTTTCCGGTTTATTAATTGAAATGCCATATTTTGACAACATACCGGTAATTTGTTCCTCGCCTGCACTGCCATCAACACCTTCTACCGGCCGTTTATTGAAATCATTTCTGATGGCGTCCCAATTATTATCCTCAAGGCATCTGCCAAGATAAATCTTCCGTATTAACGCAGGAAGCACATGAGATTTCTCCAAATCATAATTATCGTTCGGGCCGTAAAGATTGGTTGGCATTACCGACAAAAAATTAGTGCCATACTGAATATTGTAACTTTCGCACATTTTAATACCGGCAATTTTTGCAATGGCATAAGGTTCGTTTGTATATTCGAGCGGGCTGGCCAGCAAACTATCCTCAGGCATTGGCTGAGGTGCATTGCCAGGATAAATGCAGGTGCTTCCCAGGAATAGGAGTTTTTTAACCCCGTATTTATACGCATGATGAATGATATTATTCTGGATCATCAGGTTTTCGTATATAAATTGCCCCCGATAGGTGTTATTTGCAACAATCCCGCCCACTTTTGCAGCAGCCAGAAAAACATAATCCGGTTTTTCAGTTTTAAAAAAGTCATCCACCGCTGCCGTATCCATCAGGTCAAGTTCATTGATAGTCTTTCCAATTAAATTGTAATAACCTTTCAAAAGAAGACTTTTCCATATTGCTGAACCCACCAATCCGGTATGGCCTGCAACATATATTCTTGAGTTTATTTTCATTTTAAATTACTCAAAGTAATTCAGTGTCCGGTAACCACCTTCGCGCAGATAAGCATCCTTTTTCATTAATGCAACATCAGAATGTATCATATCCGAAATCAAACCTTTTAAATCATATTTGGGTATCCATCCCAGTTTTTCCCTCGATTTGGTTGCATCGCCAATCAGCAATTCAACCTCTGTTGGTCTAAAGTATTGGGAATCAACTGCCACTATGGATTCTCCGGCTGAATTCGACGAAATACTTTTTTGAATCCGGTTTTTAAACTGTTCCAGAAATTGTTCTCCAACTTTCGCGACAAAGAGTTTTTCGTCAACGGCGGTCAGAAAACCTTTTTCGTTCTCATTTTCTCCTGTAAACGAAATTTCAACTCCCAGTTCCTCTCCGGTCATTTTAATAAAATCGCGTATTGAAGTTGTGATTCCGGTTGCAATTACATAGTCATCCGGAGCATCCTGCTGTAAGATAAGATGCATCGCCCTGATGTAATCCTTGGCATGTCCCCAGTCGCGCCGTGACGATAAGTTTCCCAAAAACAGGGTTTCCTGCATCCCTAAAACAATTCGTGCCATTGCCCTTGTAATTTTACGGGTAACAAACGTTTCACCGCGTATGGGTGATTCATGGTTAAACAAAATACCATTGGAAGCGTGCATATTGTATGCCTCCCTGTAGTTTACCGTAATCCAGTAAGCATACAACTTGGCCACACCATAAGGAGATCGCGGATAAAACGGGGTTTTTTCAGTTTGGGGAACTTGTTGCACCAAGCCGTACAATTCAGAAGTTGAAGCCTGATAAACCCTTGTTTTATTAACTAGTCCCAGCAACCTGATGGCTTCCAGTACCCGCAGCGTGCCAATGCCATCAGCATTAGCCGTATATTCGGGCGTATCGAAACTTACCTTCACATGGCTCATTGCCGCCAGGTTATAAATCTCATCGGGTTGTGCTTCCTGAATTATACGGGTCAGGTTCATACTGTCGGTCATATCGCCGTAATGCAAAATCAGGTTACGGTTATCAACGTGTGGGTCCTGATAAATATGATCGATTCGTTCGGTATTAAACATTGATGCCCGGCGTTTTATCCCATGAACGATATAATCTTTTTTAATCAGGTACTCGGCCAGATAAGCTCCGTCCTGACCGGTAATGCCGGTAATTAATGCTGTTTTTTTTGTCATACTGATTTATTTTTATGCTTTTCAGCAAATAAGTCGTAATATAGTAATTTTCCCATTTCAGCCCTAATTTAGTCATTCATTATATAAGGGGTATTCAATGTAGTAATATCGGTTTTAATTGCTTTTCCATCGGAAGCCGTAAGTAATAATCTGAAAAATTCATGGTTTTCAGGAATTTTAAGTGAAAGCACCGGTCCAATGCCTACATCCTTTATGGCCAGATAATTACCGTATTTATCACATTTAACCAACGACCATTCAAAACTGTAACCATCCACCTGCATTCCATATTTCCAATCTGTGTTCTCATTATAAATCATTGCATAATATTCATGGATATTATTTGAATACATAGGAATTGTTGGTTTTAGAATCCTGATTTTAGAGTTATCGATTTGGGTACCGGTGTCTTGTAAAGAATTCATCAATTTAAGATACTCTGTTTTATATCTTCCTTTTCTATCGGTTATTCCATTAAATGTCAGTCTGTTGCTTTCATGAAGATCGCGCCAAGAAGTAATAAAAAAAGATGGATGCTTATCAAATATCTCCTGTTTTATTAATGGTTCAACATCTATCTCGCTGTAAATATATTTTATTTTTTTACGGTACAGATAAGCGCTTAATGAATCCAGTTGTTGCTCATCCTTTAACACCAATCCCAGCCCGTCAATGCCATTTACATTATCAATCATCATTCCGGCATGATAAACAGATAGCTGGTTTACTTCCAAATCCACAATGACCGGCCTGATCGAATCAATATTTTTTATTTCCCTCACCAGATCCTGCAACCAAATTAAATATGCCCTGTTTTGATAAAGCAAACGGGGCTTCAGGTAAAAGTCCTTTTGATTGTATTGTACATCATTCTGAATGTTCCATGACGTTATCTGTTCGTTGTTTTTGTGCCTGTTTAATATTTTTAAAATGTCACTTTTTAGTTGTCTGGCTTGTATGGTGTCAATGATAAAATCGAGGTATGAAGGTATCCAAAAACCATAAGCAATATCAATGTCATACTCTTTTGCAATGGTTAAAACATTATATCTGTATATTGAGTTTCCCTCAAATTTAAGGGTATTAATACCCAGCCGTTTAATTTTTTCAAACTCTGTTTCAAGGTTTTGCCGGTTTAAAACATGATAATCTTTACGCCAGTCATGTCCTTTTTGAAAATATATACCTTTAATATCTTTAAATTCTTTAGTGATGTTCTGGTATTCCGGTGCTTGGGAAGGAAAAATTTCCGGTAATTCTGAGAACACATAATCAGGTACTTCCTTGTTGTTAAATGAATTTTTTATAAGTTGGTTTTGGGTTATTGTCCAGTCCAGAAAACCGTTCTGTTGCAGGCCATTGGGCCAATTGTTATCTACTTTACTGTTAAAATAAATGACCGACTTAATTTCGTCATACTCATTTTCAATTGAGGCAAAGGCATTTGTAATCCATTCATTTTGATTTCCTTCATCCGGAAGTGATCCAAATTCTGATATCATCACCGGTGTCGAGGGAAGATTGACGAACTCCATATGAAAATGATGATACAAACTGTCAAAATCCTGCCAGCCACCATCTTCATTCAAATTCCCGTAATTGAGAATATTCACTCCTATCCAATCCAAATATTCTCTTCCCGGATAAAATGAGGCAACATTTTCAGATTTCCAGGGATTCCAGACCCATATCACATTATTTGCTTCTATATTCTTAAATATCCCGTAGGTGTGAACCCAAGCTTTTTTGAATTTTACTGATGCGCTGTCACCGGCAATGTACCACGGATAAAACGGATTATCAAACTCGTGGGCGAACCTCAAAAAAACCGGCCTGTTCAGATTTTTCAATTTTTCTGCAAAATGGGTTATAAAACTATCAAAATATCCATCCTCAATGAGTTCAAAAACGTGTTTATCCTGATTGGTTTCATCATTAAATGAATTTAGCCATGGTTCCCATGTAATCATGGGAATTGATTTTTGACGATATATCGAATCTAAAAGTACCGCCGGAAAATTTGATTCGATATCCTTTTTCCAGGCAACGTACAGTGAAATAATATCGAAACTGACATCAATTTGTTCCGATAAATCCCTTACATTTTGAAGGTTAGAAATTCCATTGTCAGCAATTGGGGCAAAAACGCCGATATAGTTGATTACATTCTTTTTTTGAATTTCAGGTTTAACCCCTCCCCATTTTACATATTCAGTATAATAATGAAAACTTCCGAAAGTTGCTAAAAGCACAAAAACAAAAGGCAGTGCCGCCTTATGCCAAAATTTAAAAGCATGGTTTTGAATTGAACTTATTATTAAATTGCCTTTTTCTTTAATATCAAAACTCAGGCTTACTGGTTTAGGTTTTTGGTAAGCAAATTTTAGGGTATAAAACATAAAAGAAGCGTTCAGCAAAGCAAAGCCCGACATAAAAATGGAGAATGGCGTAAAATCGATGGATAAACCATAAATAACCGCGATGATGGAAACAACTCCCACAATCAGGTTTGGAATCAGTATTTTCCAGCTTGTACGATCCTTATCTTCTTTTGGGGTAGGCAGATACGGTACTTTTTTACGGATAATTGTATAAATAAGCCCGATAATGTAAATCCACCAGGTACAGGCAAGTAAAACCCCTCCCATCAGGTGAGTGCCCCGTTCACTTTTATCTGTCACCCAGCGCTGCACATAAAACCGAATCCCTAAAATACTGGTTAAAACCGGAAGAAAAATCAATCCGAAATTAATTACATTTCCTTTCCAGGGCGTGGTAGCAGTGAAAAGTGAAATAAATGGTATTAAAAAACTGATTAGGTAAAATATTCCGGAAAGATAGTGAAGGGGTAAAATCCCAAAATGGATTCTTTGGCGCCATGTAAAGTGTCTGAAAAGTTTTGGAAAAACAGTAACCAAAAGTTCAAGTGTCCCCCTTGACCATTTCAGTTGCTGCTTGTAATACGAAGTCAAGGTCGAAGGAACCAATCCTTTTGTAAAGATTTGCGGCACATAAACTGATTTCCAGCCTTTGGCGAAAAGCTGCATAGCTGTATGCATATCTTCTGAAAGTCCCGGTGCATGGCCGCCGATAGAATCGAGCGCTTTACGCCTGAAAACGCAATTAGCGCCGATGGCGTTGACAGTTCCATAAGAGTTCATGGTCATCATGATTGGGCCGTAGAAATGAAAGGTCTGTTCTGCAGCGCCCTTTGCCACTGATGATTCTTCAATGTTATAATAGGCCTGAACGGTTTGTACAAAGCCAATTTTCTCATCTTCAAAATAAGGTATTACCTCATCCAGAAAATCAGGCTTGGGAACATGGTCTGGGTCGAGAATAAGACAAATATCGCCATTTGCCTGTAAAAGGGCATTGTTAATATTGCCAGCTTTGGCATTGATCCTGTTATTTCGGGTAACATGAATGATACCATGCAGTTTACAAAAATCTTTCAAATAAGGATCGTTCGCTTCGTCACATAAATAGGTAGTATGAGGATATTTAATTTTCTGAACAGCAAGCAGCGTTCCGGTTATCATTTCATAAGGTTCGCCCGGGAAGAAAGTAGTTAAAACATCGGCAGTAATCTTTTTTGTTAGTACAGGTTTTTTCGGCATTGAAATATCCCAGTAATGATACCATATATAAATTATCCTGATACTGTCAAAAACAATTGGCCCAATTAAAAGCCAATAAAGCAGATGATTATCGATGAAAACAGGATTCAGAAACCAGTAGAAAAAGTTGAAAATGGTAATTAATCCGAGAAGGATCATCAACCTGACTGTAGCTTTTTCAATTGCAGTTAGAGAATTAAATATTTTTTTATTATTCATTTGGGAATTAATACATAAAATGGAGTATTTGTGGTGGCAAAATATCCCAGATGATCATAAACATAAGCAAAAATCCGGTATGGCCCTTCTTTGTCAGGTACAACAAAGGTTGCCTTTTTATTTTCAGTTTTTATAAAACAATCAATGGGGCCGGGGGGATTTAATAGTTTCCTGTTGTACTTTTCTTCATTCCACCCCTGATACCAAACATCTGGATAGATTTCCCATTTGATGGTAAGACTGTCATTTTCATTAACATCCATTTTTAGCTCTGCATTTTTTACTTCACCTGAATTAAATATTAAATTATCCGCCGCTCCCTTTCCTTCGACCAGCATATATTCCAATCCAATAAATTCAGGTTGAGAATTTGACTGCCCCCAAAGATATTCCATTTCCATTACAATTTCAGACTTATGGCCTTCCTTAAACAAGCTAAACCAGGTATGAGTGCATTCATATTTGTTTCCCCAGTAGAAAAGCAGGGAACCAAAACAATTTTTACTATCCACAATTAAATTGTACCTTGAATTAATTTGTTCTGCTTTCTTTTCACTGCTTGGCTCAATTGGCGACCACCATGAAGTAAATTGAGGTTCCTGCATCCACCAGCCATCCGGTCCGAATTCACTAACGTAAAAGGGAAACTCTCCAAACAAAAAATAATATTGCTTCATATTATTATTGATGTTTTTGGTATCCCCAAATACATTAAATGATATTAAATCAATATCAGGGGAAAATATCTTAAAACTGGTATAATGTTCTATTCCAATATTCCATTTTGATGTAGAAACAGGATGATTTGTATCTTCACTTTTGATAATTTCAATAATTTCATTAAAATTTTTAACAAATCGTTTCTTGCTGTGATTCACCCTGATTAAGTCTTTCCAGTGAATTTTGGGATAACTTACCTCATTGCCCAGATTCCATATCAAAAGTGCCGGATGGTTTTTATATTTTACAATTAAATCTTTTACTTTCTGTTTTATAATCTTATTCTCGTTTTCATCCAAATAGTTGTGAAAGCCAAAAGGTGGTATTGGAACATCAATAATAACTGCAAGGCCGTGCCTTAAAGCTTCATCCAAATAATATTGAATGTTAATTGTATCGTATAGCCTGATCGTATTTCCACCGATATCCGCGAGTTCCTTTAAATTGGAATTTCCGGCTGCCCCTTTAATGTAAAAGGGTTTTCCATTCCTGATCAGTTCAAATCCGGATTGATTCCTTTTAATATATACGGTTTTCGAATCGTTTGTGATTTGTTTTGCATGAAAATGCCTAACATATATCAATACCAAACTCATCCCAATGAACATACTTAAAACTAATATGGAAAATATAGTTGTCTTCATTTATGTATAATAACCATAAAAAAATAAACCATTTATCTGGTTTACATAGGATTTTGAGTTAAATATTTTTTTTAAAAGCAGTCTAACAAGTTTAAAACATTTTTACCTATAAGATACTTCACTGAATACAAATCAAATTAATAAAGTTTATTTATGAATTCCAAATCTGTATTTAATTTCAAAGTCAATACACATGGCGAGCAAGGCAAACCAAGGCAAACTTTAAATTAATCAGACTGGTTAGGTTTTCAAAACGGAACATCTCATTGAGCAAAATAAAAGCCCCAAGCGATACCACCATTGCATATTGTTGGATTATATGCCGGTATCGTTGTATCCTGGCCATTTTACCCATTTCAAAAAATTCAAGCAGTACAAACCAAATTACGCTGATAATCATTGCAAAGAACATATAATTTAATTTATAAATACCATTCAACCAATTAAAAATAACTTTATGTATTTTGCGCCACCTACTATATATTAATCAACATAAAAATGTGAATGTCAGGAACCCTAAAGTATGCCACTCATGATTAATACCTGATAATTAAAATCTTAGTACTTTCCTGTAATTATATAGCTTCTCCAATTTGGGACAATAGTTCTCGTTTTACATCTTCTATATCCCCTGATAATGAAAAGATTGTCGAATAACGCCAAAAGACTTTTGAATTATTCAAGCAAGAAAAATGTGCGTGGGACCTGCTTAAAATCCATTTTGTATGTGACAATTATGGATATATGGCGATATTAATATTAATGTTTGATATGTGAAAGTGTCGTTTGTATAATATGTTCTTTGTTAAAGTCATCAATCTGAAGATAAATATCACCTATTGAAAATTATGCAGGGGCAAGCCATTCTTTGGCAAGATTTGAAGGAATATTTTTTGCCAATAGGATTGCATTAAGTACTGATTCCGGCACTTTTGGCAAATTTCCCTTGAACATGACGGGTGTAGTCAGGAATCCCATTGCTCCCAATTTAATATGGAATGGTTTTGCGTTCGCAGCAAGATCAATTGAATTTTCGTTATATAAAATAACAGAATCAGGATTGATGGAAAGAAAATTTTCCGCAATCAGATTTAATATTTAAGCAATTAAACTGTCATTATGGGGTTTTTCAAATTCGAGATTTAAAATATCGTTTATTAAAATAAAGTTCGAAAGTTGATTTGACCAACGCATAAAATGCTTATTGAGAAAAATAGAATACCGGTTATTATGCCTTTCATCATGATAGCGGACTTGCCATATCTATGCTGGCAACGTAATAGTAAATTCAGTTCCTTCACCCTCCCCGTCCGAACCGGCACGGGCGGGCTTCGTCTCCACCTTCAACTCCCCGCCATGCGCCTTTACTATATCATAGCTCAAACTCAATCCCAGGCCGGTTCCCTGTCCGGTGGGTTTGGTGGTAAAGAAGGGCTGGAAGATTTTATCGATGATGGAGGAGGGGATGCCGGGGCCGTTGTCGATAACAGAAATAGAAGCCCAAGCCCCCCTGCCCCCCAAAGGGGGGTTCTGGAAAGTAGTTCTAACAGTGACAGTAGGTTTATAATCAGTTGGGATTTTCTTGATCCCCCCTTGGGGGGGCGGGGGGGCTGTAGTTGGGGGGGCTTGTACGGCATAAAACGCATTATTTATCAGATTCAGCAAAACCCTGCCAATATCCTGTGGAATGACATTGATTTTTGGCAGGTTGGGGTCGAAGTCGGTTTTAAAACTGGCATTGAATGATTTGTCTTTTGCCCGAAGGCCATGATAACTCAAACGCAAATACTCATCGGCCAAAGCGTTGATATCTGTTGGTTCTTTTTGGCCGGTGCTTGTACGGCTGTGTTGCAACATTCCCTTTACAATGGCGTCGGCGCGTTTGCCGTGGTGATTTATTTTTTGTTCATTCAGCTTGATATCATCTGCGATCTCCTCTGCCAACAGCCTGTTGCCAACTGCCAACTCCTTTTTCAGTTCATCAATTAACTCGGTATTAATCTCAGAGAAGTTGTTCACAAAGTTCAGCGGGTTCTGGATTTCATGGGCAATTCCAGCGGTTAACTCGCCAAGCGATGCCATTTTTTCGGATTGAATAAGCTGAGCCTGAGTGGTCTTCAATTCAGTGTAGGCTTTTTCAATTTCTTTGGCATGAATTAATTCCTTCTCACGGTTTTTCTCCCTTTCGGCATTGAGTAACCTGTGCCGCTGGAACCGATCGACTCCAAACACTGCTGCAATAAACAGTAATCCATATATACAAAATGCCCACCACGTGCGCCACCACGGTGGAAAAATAGTGATATCAATTTTCTTTTCTGTCCAAACGCCATAACTGTTCGCACCCTTTACGTGAAATGTATATTTACCAGGTGGTACGTTAAAGTAGTAAACTGTTCGGCCCGAATTTGCCTGGAGCCAGTTTTTGTCATAGTTTTCGAGGTAATAGATCAACTGGTTTTGTTCAGGTTTTGCATAATCAATCACACTGATGTCAAAGGAAAAAACATTTTGATTATACTGTAATTCAATTTTATTCAAATTGGAAAGGCTTTCTTTCAACGGACCCCCATCGCCGGGTGTTACCTTCTGATCGGAAAGGCGAAAACTTGTAAAAGCAACTTCAGGCGCCCTTAATTTTTGGGTTAGCTCAACCGGCGAAAATGAAAAATATCCTGTGGCATCGCCAAAATAAATTTCTCCATTGCTCCTTTTGAAACCCGAACCAAAAGACAAAGCATATTCATTAATACCGAAATTTTTGCCAAATACCGTGCTTTCATTTCGCTGTGCATTAATTTTTGCGATTCCCGATGATGTGCCCAGCCATAGATTTTTCTGGTCATCTTCAACAATACTTGTTGTTTCGGTTAAACCTGACGGAGAACCTGAGTCGGTGTAACGTAAAAAATTATCAATGCCGGCATCGTATCTGTACAATCCATCACTGCCGCCTGCCCACAATACGCCGTCCGTGTCCTGGTAAATACTCATAATTCCGGTACCAATCAAATAGTTTTTAAAAGTTTTATTTTCACGGTTAAATACACTAATCCCACCGGTGTCCCAGGCACTTACCCACAATTTGCCATCTTTATCCTCAAATAAATCAGTAATTATATTTGCTCCATACGGTTCGGTATTTGCCGGATTTTTGAAATAATACGTAAACTTGCCAGTCTTACGATCCATCAGGTTCAAACCCCGGAATGTTCCAACCCAGAAATTTCCATCTTTGTCTTCAAATACACAGGTTACATTGTTATTTGAAGGGCTGCTGCTGTTATTTGGTTCGTTGATGTACCTGATAAATTTTTCATTTTTCCTGTCCCATAAATTTAATCCACCAGTGCTGCCAATCCAGATTTTGCCCTGTCTGTCCACCCTGATGGAATAAACACCATTTGCATTTGCATTTGTAGGGTTCGAATCAATTAAAAATCGTTTTTCAATGCTATTTTTAATGCGAATTGCACCCTGGTTTGTACCAATCCAAAATGTACTGTCGGGCTCTTCATAAAAACTATTTACATTCGCTGTTGAAATTAACGTGTGCGGTATTTCCTTGTGCAAAGGATCGATGTGGTAGATATTTCCCTGAGTGCCGCCAATCCAGAGAATCCCATCGCGCGAGGTAAAGGAGGTAAAGGCGCCGTTGTCATTAAATCCTTCTGTTGAATCCTCAGTTCTTTTATAATTTATAATTTTTCCAACTTCTGAATTGAAGTAAAAAAGTCCCGCATCAACAGTTCCGTACCAGTAATTACCGGCAGCATCCTGATTGATAAAAGTAATATGTTCATAATCAGGGGTTGTAATAGTAGCAGGCAGGCTGCTAAACTTTTCAGGATGCGCCGCATCGTAAATCAATCTTTCAAAAGTTCCGTCTGTGCGGTTCATTTTGTGTAAACCCAATCTGGCAGTGCCTATCCAGAAATTCCCTTGTTTATCTTCAAAAATTGCGCTGATTTTATTGTTTATCAGACTTTTGTTGTTATTTGCATCGTGCAGGTACCGGGTAAATTTGCCGGTTTCCCTGTTGAACCGGTTTAAGCCTCCCGCATCGGGCCCTCCTCCGTTATCGGCGTAAGGACTGCCGGTGCCAATCCAAAGCGTTCCCCCGCTGTCCTCATAAATTTCGCGTACCTGGTTATTGCTGATTGAAGTTGTATCATCGGCCTGGTAGCGGTAATGATAAAATTTATTGGTTTCCGGATCATATTGATCGAGACCACCGTGAGTGCCAACCCAAAATATTCCCTGCTTATCTCTTAATATCACGGTTACAGTATCACTACTTAAACTTTCCGGATCATTCGAATCGTGCGCAAAATGAGTAAAAATTCCGGATTCCGGATCAAAATGATCAAGGCCTTTTCCCAAACTGCCAACCCAAATGGTGCCATCATGATCAGCATAAACCGATTCCAGAAAATTGCTCATTATCGAATGAGGATTTAGCGGATTGTTTTTGTAGGATATTACATTTTTGCCATCGTAACTGTACAATCCTTTTTTGGTGGAGTACCACATGAAACCGTTAACATCCTGCGTAATACCAGTTACAAAGATGAAATTATTTCCATCAGGAGGCGCTACTCTGTTAAATTCAATTTGCTGACCAAATGCCTGAAACGACACCGTAACAAACAAAAGTATTAATACATAACCTGTTTTTTGAAGCTTTGATTTCATATAATACATTTGTTTGTTAAAATAATTCTATTTGAAAATTTAATATCATAACACGTTGATTTACATATTTGTTTCAATTAAGTAATTAATAAATAGGTAACAGTATTGTAAACTCACTTCCAACCCCCTCCCCGTCCGAACCGGCAAGGGCGGGCTTCGTTTCAACTCTTATTTCTCCTCCATGCGCCTTAACAATATCATAACTCAAACTCAATCCTAATCCTGTTCCCTGCCCGGTGGGCTTGGTGGTGAAAAAGGGTTGGAAGATTTTATCCTTAATGGAATCCGGAATTCCGGGGCCGTTGTCAGAAACCCCAACCAAACAAGCCCCCCTCGTTCCCCCCGAAGGGGGGAGGTAGGAAGTCTTCACAATTACTGTTGGCTTATGTACATAATTCGGGTCTTTGATCCCCCCTTCGGGGGGCGGGGGGGCTTGTACTGCATAAAACGCATTATTTATCAGATTCAGTAACACCCTTCCAATATCCTGTGGAATAACGTTGATTTTGGGAAGCGTTTCATCGAAGTCGGTTTTAAAATCGGCATTAAATGATTTGTCTTTTGCTCTCAATCCATGGTAAGCCAGCCGCAAATATTCATCGGCCAGCGCGTTGATATCCGTTGGTTCTTTTACTCCGCTGCTGGTTCGTGAGTGTTGCAGCATTCCTTTTACAATATCGGCAGCACGTTTGCCGTGGTGGTTGATTTTTTCGAGGTTTTGTTTGATGTCGGAAAGAATCTCGGATACTTGATTCTCGTCTCTGGATTCTGGATTTTTGGCCCTTTCTTCTTCAACTTCCACAATTAGTTCGTTGCTGACTTCCGAGAAGTTGTTTACAAAATTCAAAGGGTTTTGTATTTCATGGGCAATGCCGGCAGTGAGTTCGCCGAGGGACGCCATTTTTTCGGATTGGATGAGTTGAGATTGGGTGGATTTGAGTTCGGAATAAGCTTTTTCAATTTGGGCTTTGTCCTTTTTTTGTCGTTTATTATTTCTGTGGAAAATGAAGATTATCAGTAGCAAAACAATTATTCCTGAGACCAACGCGAATGTTCTTGTTCTGGATTGTGTACGCATTTGTTTTGCTTCCAGTGCCTGGAGTCTGATTTGTTCATCAAAGCCAATGGTCTGAAATTTATTTACATGCTGTTCCTTGTTCAGTATTGTTTTTAACGTAATACCCTTCTTCAGATAAAAGTAAGCGCTATCTGTTAAATTTATCAAATCGAAAGCCGAAGAAAAAGCCAGATAAGCATCTGCCAGTCCAACAGAATCGTTCATAAACCGATAGATATTCACTGCATTTTCGGCAAAAATGAGACTTGAATCAATGGCGCCGGTTTTTCTTTCCAAATCAGCAAGAGCCAGATAGGCCATTCCCACATAATCGGTGCTTTCAAGTTGGGTACTGGTTTGGACGCATGTATGATAGTATTTTTTTGCATCAGCATAGTTCAAATTATCCTCTTTTATCCTGCCAATATCAAGATAAATTAATCCCCTGTATTTTGCATATCCTGATTTCAAAGAATAGAAGAGCGCTTTTTTCAAAGAAGGTATTGCCATTTCAAATTGTTTCAATCCAATATAGGATTCTCCAATGTTTTGATGAATCAGCGATAAAAATGCATCGTCTTTCAATTTTTCGTTGAGAGACAAACATTTATTGTGATACTCCAATGACATGTTGTAATCTCCCGTGAAATAATAAAGTAGGCCAAGGTGTTCATTAATATTGGCTAAAACCTTTAATCGTGCAAGGTGCGGATCTCTTTCCCCTGAAAATAAATTTACATTCCATATATCTTTCTGGATTCTATCGTCGGACGCGATTTCCTTTGCCAACAGAAGTGACTTTAGCCCAGTTGAATAATTCTGCATCAATCCTGAGACATATCCTATTCTGCTAAGGCCTTCGGCTTCCCATAATTTTTGTTTTAATTGTCTTGCCAGTTTTAACAATTCTTCGAAATGCGCCAAGGCAATCGGTCTGCTGATTTCCTGGTAATAAAGCCCCAATTGTCTGTTGGTTAGCATTCTTATTGTGTCGTTTTTTGATGAAATCAACAATTGTTTTAAACTGTCTGCTTGAACCTTTGTTGGCTCCTGCCAGAAAGGGTTTTCTTCTGCGCGCAGCAATAACGGGAACACGAAAAAGAGAAAAATGTAACTGTATAATTTGAATTGTCTCATTGTTTTATTCGTTGATTAATTGAATAATAAACTCACTTCCTTCACCCTCAATAGTTTCCACTTTAAACTCTCCACCATGCGCCTTTACAATATCATAACTCAAACTCAATCCCAAACCTGTTCCCTGCCCGGTGGGCTTGGTGGTAAAAAAGGGTTGGAAGATTTTATCGACGATGTGGGCGGGGATGCCGGGGCCGTTGTCGATAACTGAAATCAAAGCCCCCCTGCCCCCCGAAGGGGGGTTCCAGGAAGAAGTTCTAACTATGACAGTCGGTTTATAATCCGTTCCTCTTTCTTTGATCCCCCCTTCGGAGCCTGTCCCGAATTCACTTCGGGAGGGCGGGGGGGCTCCGACCGCATAAAACGCATTATTAATCAAATTCAACAAAACCCTCCCAATATCCTGTGGAATGACGTTGATTTTGGGAAGGGTGGGGTCAAACTCGGTTTGGAAATCGGCATTGAAAGACTTGTCTTTGGCACGCAAACCGTGATATGCCAGCCGCAAATATTCATCGGCCAATGCGTTGATATCGGTAGGTTCTTTTACGCCGCTGCTAGTTCGCGAATGCTGCAGCATACCTTTTACAATATCAGCTGCACGTTTGCCGTGGTGGTTGATTTTTTCAAGGTTTTGTTTGATGTCGTCAGCAATTTCATTTGCCAACTGATTATTGCCTATTGCCAACTCCTCCCTCATTTCATCCATCAATTCACTGTTTAGTTCCGAAAAATTATTTACGAAGTTGAGCGGGTTCTGGATTTCATGGGCAATGCCGGCAGTGAGTTCGCCCAGCGACGCCATTTTCTCGGATTGGATGAGTTGGGCCTGGGCAGCTTTCAATTCTTCCATTGACTTGGTAAGTGCTACATTGGTTTCTTCGATCGCTTTTCTTTTTTGCTCCAGTTCTTCGATGGTTTCTTCGAGCAGAATGGCTGTGGTACGCTTTACTTTTTCGGTGCGGTCGAGTTTAAATGTTGTAATAGCCAGCTCTTTATCAACATCTTTAACTGCTTTTGAAAACGTGTCTTTTTCATCAGCCGTTAGGTTTTCGTTTTGCTGAATAAAATCGAAAATCGTTTTTAGGTTTTGATCCATATATTTTTTTATTTCTTTTCTTTCTCTCCCCTTTTGGGGGAGTTGGAGGGGGCTGTTATTTTTCCTTCAAAGCCACCCAACAACAGGTACTTGCGTGAAATTCATTGTTTCCGTTTTTTGTCCGGCCATATTCGCCATAAGTGAAGAATCCGGCCATGGGCACCTTGAAAACATTTTTTACACCCTCTATTTCATCACCTATCAATGGGCCGAATTGCTCAAGTCTTCCCACACACGAAAACATCAGCAAAGCATCGGCTTCCGGCATTTCCTCCTGTTTTATCCTCTCAGCATTACTGCTCACTTCTTCAATGATTTCAAAATCGGGCGGAAGCGTGAGGCGTATTTTGTCCCCCTCTTTTATATTGCCCAGAATGTAAATTGATTTTTCTTTCAGATTGAATAATCCAACTCCACGCAAAACCGGGTCGCCTTTATACCGGGCAAGGCTAAACGCTACATTTTGGTTTGGGTAGTAGGTCTCGGCTTCTTCATCTGTAATCTTAAGACCCAGGTACTTCAGCACCATTTCTGTGGCCGGCTGATGATCGATCTCTTGTACCCAATTATTGATTTCTTTGGTAACGGTTTTTTCGGTGCCCACCGGTTTTTGGCCCGAAGCAGCCAGTCCTTTTACCAGAATTTTGTCACCGTCCAATGCCAGCAAAACGATTCCTCTTTTCGTAGATTTCCGGTTCGTGAACACCACTGTTTCGGCAAACATAAAATCATCGCCTGCCCTGCCTCCCCAAATATTGGTTTCAGTGCCTGAAACAGATTCAATTGCCCTGATGAGGGATTCCCACAACATGCGCTCGTATTCGCTTTTTACATCCATACTGCATGAAAGAATAAATGCAGGGTTTTTAAAATGTGATTTAGCTTTAGTCGCCATATCCTTCGCTAATTCAGTCGGATTTTTATCGCTGTAATCATCCAAAAGCAGCATGAAATGCGCTGGGTTCATGTCAACCAGCAAAATGGCAATTGAGCCTGAACCGATGTCGCCATCAATAAACTCGCCGCCGGTGGTAGCCCCAAAAATCCGGATGCCCTGCTTGTCGAGGAGATTACTTACTGCATCAATATCTTGCTTGATGGAGATAAACACAAAGGCAAGAGTTGGCTTGTAGCCATCGGCCATACTTTGCTCCAGCACTGTTTTAATTTCTTCCGGAGCATTTCCTTTGATTGATTTTGCTTTCATATTTTCATATTTTATTATTTCTACAATTTCATTTTATTCGGGTAACTGAACGATAAACTCCGTTCCAACTCCTTCTTCAGTCTCTACCTTTAACTCTCCTCCATGCGCCTTTACAATATCGTAACTCAGCGATAAACCAAGTCCGGTTCCCTGTCCGGTTGGTTTGGTGGTGAAGAAGGGTTGGAAGATTTTATCCTTAATGGAATCCGGAATTCCGGGGCCGTTGTCAATAACCGAAATCAAAGCCCCCCTGCCCCCCGTAGGGGGGTTCCAGAAAGAGGTTCTAATAGTGACTGTGGGTTTATAATCAGTTTGGGAGTTCTTAATCCCCCCTCCGGAGCCTGTCCCGAATTCACTTCGGGAGGGCGGGGGGGCTACTGCATAAAACGCATTGTTGATGAGGTTCAGCAAAACCCTTCCAATATCCTGCGGAATGACGTTGATTTTGGGAAGATTTGGGTCAAATTCTGTTTTGTAATCAGCATTGAAAGATTTGTCCTTTGCCCGCAAACCGTGATAAGCCAGACGCAAATATTCATCAGCTAAAGCGTTGATATCGGTTGGTTCTTTCACCCCGCTGCTTGTCCGGCTGTGTTGCAACATTCCTTTAACAATATCTCCGGCGCGTTTTCCGTGGTGGTTGATTTTTTCGAGGTTTTGTTCAATATCTCCTGCAATCTCTTTGGCCAACTGCCAGTTGCCAACTGCCAATTCATCATTCATTTCGCCAATTAACTCCCTACTTACTTCACTAAAATTGTTGACGAAGTTCAGCGGGTTCTGGATTTCGTGGGCAATGCCGGCGGTGAGTTCACCCAATGAAGCCATTTTTTCGGATTGGATGAGTTGGGATTGGGTGGATTTGAGCGTTGAAAGCGTTTTTTCTAAAACAACGTTGGCTTTCTGTTTTTGGCGATTATTGCGATAAAGAATAAAACCTATAAAAAACATGATACTCAAACCTACCAAAAGGCCATACTGCTTTATTTTATTCTCATAGGCTTTCTTTTCTACTTCAATTTCTTTTCGTCGGGCTTCATCATCTGCAATCATAGTCTGCATAGCTTGAATGCTACCGGCACCAAATAGACTTTCTTTTGTTTTTACCATCAACTCTTGATATTCATACGCTTGTTTAAAGTCTTTCTTGGTTTTAAAGGCTTCTGATAACAAAATGCTTGATTCTAATATCCATTTATTGTAAGGGCCTAACTGGCCATTCTTTAAACCTTTTAGGGCGTAATAAATACAAGAATCGGGTTCATTCATTTTTTGAAATAAACTGGCAATATCATTGTAATTGGAGGCCACGTCTCGATAATTTTTCAATTTGAAAGCTTCTTGGACGCCTTTTTTAAAATAATCTAAAGCAAGCTGATTATTATTTGACTGTATTTCAATCAATCCATAAACTCTAAATATTACTGAAAGCCTTTCTAAATAATTAGCCTCTATTGAGTTGTTATAAGCCAATTGTATGAAGTATTTGCTGGAGTCCAGTTGGTTATTTTTAATATAAGCTGAACCTAAATTTGAATATGAACTGATTATATTGGATTTTTTTTTATAACATTTTAGGGCTTGTTGATAATAATTGATGGCTTTTTTATAGTCCTGTAAATCAAAATAAATCACACCAAACAAAGTATAGCAAGTTCCCATAATTTCTCTAAATTGATGATTTTGGGCTATCGTCATTGCTTTTAATGCAAAATCTATCGCTTTGGGTAATTCGCCTGACTCTCGATATCCAAAACCAATATTAATTAAAGCACTTGCTTCTCCTTTTATGAAATTGATTTTTCGTGCCAAAGCCAAAGCTTGCTGGCTATATTTTAGGGAAGAATCAAGTTTGGTTCTTAAATATTTATTGGATAATTCAGACATTATTAAAACACGATTCGTATCATGTTTGGCAATTGCCAATTGGTAGGTCAAACTATCCGTTTCTTTGTTTTGAGCGAGGCCAAAGCTCCAAATGAACGCAAGAAGCAATGTGAAAAGTAGTGTCTTTTTCATCGTTTTAATAAATTGGTATTTGAATAATAAACTCGCTTCCTTCTCCTTCCCCGTCCGAACCGGCATTGGCGGGCTTCGTCTCTACTTTCAACTCCCCGCCATGCGCTTTCACAATATCATAACTCAAACTCAACCCTAAACCGGTTCCCTGCCCGGTTGGTTTTGTAGTAAAAAAGGGTTGAAAGATTTTATCGACGATGTGGGCGGGGATGCCGGGGCCGTTGTCAGAAACCCCAACCAAACAAGCCCCCCTCGTTCCCCCCGAAGGGGGGAGGTAGGAAGTCTTCACAATTACTGTTGGCTTATGCACATAATTTGGGTCTTTGAACCCCCCTTCGGGGGGCAGGGGGGCTGCATAAAACGCATTATTTATCAGATTTAGCAAAACCCTTCCAATATCCTGCGGAATGACATTGATTTTGGGAAGCGTTTCATCAAAATCAGTTTTAAAATCAGCATTAAAAGATTTATCTTTTGCCCGCAAACCGTGGTAAGCCAGCCGCAAATATTCATCGGCCAAAGCATTTATATCGGTTGGTTCTTTTACGCCGCTGCTGGTTCGCGAATGTTGCAGCATTCCTTTTACAATATCTGCTGCACGTTTGCCGTGGTGATTGATTTTTATGAGATTTTGAGCGATATCTTCTGCAATCTCATTTGCCAACTGATTATTGCCTACTGCCAACTCCTCTTTCATTTCATCGATCAGTTCGTTGCTTACTTCAGAAAAATTGTTGACAAAGTTCAGCGGGTTTTGTATTTCGTGGGCAATGCCGGCAGTGAGTTCTCCCAAACTTGCCATTTTTTCGGATTGAATCAACTGGGCCTGGGCAGCTTTTAGTTCGGCAAGTGTTTTTTCAATTTCTTTGGTCCGCTCCTGTACTTTTTCCTCGAGGTTGCCGTAAAGAATTGCATTTTCGATGGAAATACCGATTTGCCCCGAAAGCATTTGTAAAAGGTCGATCCTGTTTTTGTTAAAAACGCCTTTAATCAGCCTGTTTTCGAGATACAGCAAACCGCTGGTTTTTCCCACTGCCGAAATGGGCAGGCACATTACCGATAATATTTCATTTTCTGTAATGCACGGATCGGCGGTAAACTGGCCTTCATTCAGTGCATCGTTCTCAACCACAATCTCTTCCGACCTCCAGCAATAATTAATTACCGAGATTGGTATTGATTTTACTTCGCTTAAAGGTACCGAAGGAAGGATTTCAATATCTTCCAACCCTGAAATTCCCAGCGCTTCAACATAAAGCTGGTCGCCTTTGTCCAGCAGCAGGTAGCCTCTTTCGGCGCCTGCATTTTCAATGGTAATATGCATCAGACTTTTTAGAACATCTTCATATTTTACCTGACTGGCAATGGTTTGCGATGCCTTTACAACACTCGCGAGATCAAAAGCGGATGAACTTGAAAAAGAGGTAATTGTTGTAGTTCTTGCTGAATTTATGACCTTTTGTACTGTGTTGTAATTAAAAAAACCGGGATGCGCATTTTCCAGTTGTTTGCATTTAATAAAAGCGCCCCAGTCACTGTATGCATTCCATGCTTCTTCAATATAAACCTGTTGATGTTTAATTAAGTCATTTGTTTCGCATAATTTTGCGGCCCGTTCGCAAGCTATCGCCTTTACATAGTTAATTTCATTTTCTGTCGATAACCTGATAGCTTTCTCATAAAACTGAAATGCTTTATTTGATTTGTTTTTAATTGCATATTGTTCTGCTATCAGTAAATTATAGTGGGCATTAAAATTCTGAGCACAACCATCAGCATACAGTTGCATATTTTTCAAATGACTTTCAAAAATCTTCAACCACTTTTTTTGTTCCTTTTTATCGAGGTGCCTGTAAATGGCCGCAATAGTTAACGCTGTAAAAAAGGCGTGTGCAGCCTGGTCGATATCGCCTACAATATTGTCATAATAAATTGCAGCATTTTCGCTCTCACGAAGCGATTCACGATATTGCCCAAGGAAATAATGAGTTACTGATTTTGGGGTGTAAAATAAGGCAAGTTTAGAACGGTTGTCTTCCTGTTTCAGTCTTTCCAGTATTTCTTCTCCTTTAAATACTTCGTCATCCCAGTTTTCTTTAATTGTTTGGCTGTTCAAAACCTTTACAAGTTGATAATACGATTGCATAAAGTCCAGTCCAACCTGGCTTTTTTCAATCATTGGAATATGATCATCCGAGTTTTTGATTAATGCAGGCAATGACATTCCTGAAAAGAATTTAACACGCAATTCCATCGCTACAGAATAAGCGGTAAAAATCTGATCCCCATTTAACCGGCAAGCCTTTATCATTTCCATAATGTCCTCATAACTTTCAGAAAAAGGCTTGTTTCGGTGGTTTTCGTAAGCATGTACCGTATAGCTCAACCTCCATTTAATTAACGGCGACTGCGTTTTCCGGTGCATGCGTTTGGTAATTTCCCATAAACTAAAACCACGTTTTTGCATTTTCAGGACAGACAAAACCACCACGGAAAAGCCGGAGAACCCAAATCCGCTGGCATCTGTAAAACCATCTTTGAGGTACAGTTGTACAAGTTTGAAAATCACCAGCATCATTAAATTCTGGTCCTGCTGGTAGGCGCTTGTGGCAAGATCGATAAGGAATTTATGAAGCGCTATCCGTTCGTCAACTGTACAATCTTTTTGATGATATAATTTTTCGGGATTCCTGAATTTTGTGGAAAAAAGAATCAGGTACTTCATCAGCGTGAACAATGCAGATGCCTGAATTGCCCATTTATTATTGGGAAATCGTATGTTGTAAAGCCTTACTGCTTCCATTCCCAGTCTCAATGACTCGCGTGTATTCCCAATTTTCAGGTAAAGTGAAGAATGAAGATAATAAACCTGCAATTTTTCAAACCTTGTTTTTGATTTCCCCAGAACCTCTTTAAAATATTTTTCAGCATTTTCAAGGTTGTCGTTTAAATATTCACATTCTCCAAGTGTAAGCAGCACATTGTAAGTCAGTTCATAATGGTCGTTCCAGCTAAAATTCCCCAGCAGGTTTTTGGCCACGGTCAGAAAATGAACCCCCAAACTGTATGAAGTTGAATCCTTGGCTTTTCGCCCGGCCATTAAACAGAGTTCAGCAATGCGTATTTTTTCTTCGTGGTTTTCAATGAGGGGCAAACAGGAAATAAAGTGATTTAAAACTTCAAAAATATCTTCGGACAACTGCGATTGATCTTTGTTTTGTAAAAGCAGCCTCCCAATTTTAAGGTGTACATGAGCGCGTTGCTTTTCGGGGATTAAATTGTAAGCAGCTTGCTGCACTTTATCGTGTGTGAAGGTAAATTTCACGTTTTCGTCGGGAATAAACTGCAAAACATCTGTTTTTGACTGGTATAACTGCAATTCCAGCGTACGGTAACTGATATCTGTGGAATTGATGTAACCTCCTTTTAAGGCAGGTTTTAAGTCGGAATAAACTTTCGGTTTTGCAATCTCAGTAATATTTGCAAGTTCGGCAAAACTAAAAGTATTGCCTAAAACGGCTGCGTATTGCAAAACTTCCTGGGTTTGCATGGGCAAATCGGTAAGGCCATCGGTCATCAGATCAATAACATTGTCGGTGTAACCTAATTTGTCAATTTCTTCCTGGTTCCAGGTCCATTGTTTAACCAGGTCGCTTTTTACCAGGTTTTTTTCGAAAAGCGATTTCAGAAAGCTGTGGATAAAAAACGGGTTTCCTTTGGTTTTGGTAAACACATGTCGGCCCAGTTCTTCGGCTTTGGCGATACTCATCCCATAAGAATCGGCGGTTATCTGGTTGGTCGTTTCCTGGTTTAAAGGTTCAAGATGAACCGATTTTACATGCGCACCCGATTCGGCAAGTTGCTTTAACGTGATTGACAGCGGATGGCCTTTGTCAACCTCGTTGTCGCGGTATGAACCAATCAGCATAACCCTGACTTCGTGCGGATTTTCAAGAATTCGTTTTACCAGGTTTAACGAGGGCAGGTCGGCCCACTGAAGGTCGTCGAGGAAAACAACCAGCGGACTTTCGTGCGTGCTGAAAACATAGATAAAATCGAGCAGTACCATGTTAAACCTCGATTCCTGCTCGGCGGGTTGCAACTTCGGAACGGGTGGTTGTTTGCCGATGATGAGAGAGAGTTGCGGAATAACATCGGTAATCAGCCCGGCATTTTCTCCCAGCGCCGAAGTAATTCTGAGTTTCCATTCGGTTATTTTTTCTTCCGGCTCCGCTAAAAGGTTCTTTATAAACTCTTTAATGGCTTCAATAAAAGCATAATACGGAATATCTTTTTTAAACTGGTCGAATTTGCCGCTGATAAAGTTTCCCTTGTTTTGAATTATCGGAAATTTGACATGTTTTATCAGCGCTGATTTTCCAACCCCGGAGTAACCCGCCACCAAAACCATCATTGATTTAAAAATATGCAGGTGGTTGTAATACCCCAGTAATTTACTAATCTCATGCTCACGACCATATAGTTTCTGCGTTTGTTTGTACTGACGTGTAATATCATTCAATCCTGCCCTGAAACCATCAAGTTTTTTGCCTGTCAGAAAATGGGATTTTATCAGTTCCAAATCGGCTTTTAATCCGGCTGCACTGTGATAACGGTCATCGGGATTTTTTTTCAGAAGTTTGTTCAATACCTGTTCAAGGCCATCGGGTAAATCGGGCAAAATGGTACTCAACGGGAGCGGTTTTCTTGAAAGGTGAAAATGAATGACCTCGAGCGGATCGACAGAATCAAACGGAAGTTTACCGGCAAGCAATTCGTAAAGTAAAATTCCAAACGAGTAAAAATCACTGCTATAGCTTACTGAATAAGCCGTCCGTCCGGTTTGTTCTGGCGATATGTAATTCAGTGTCCCTTCAATTTTATCCAGGTTTAAAATTTCGCCGGCCTCGGACCACAGGTTTGATGAAATGCCAAAATCAAGCAATTTCATTTTACCCTCGCTGTTTATCATGATGTTGCGCGGGTTGATGTCTTTGTGGATAATCCCTTTCAGATGCAAATACTGAAGTACGCCCGCAAGTTGAATGGCCAGTTCAATTACTTCAGTATAATTCAGTTTTCTTTTAAAAACCAGGTTTCTTAAATCTGAACCATCAAAATATTCCTCAACCAGTGAAGCTGTTTTCCCGTCGAATAAAAAATCATCAACTTTTGGAATTCCCGGATGATCGAGATCTTTCAGAATGTCGTATTCGTGTCCCAACTTCGAAACTCTTGAAATATCGCCATTTAGCAACGACGACTGTTTTAAAATCACTTTTTTGTTGTCGGGAATGCGCTGTGCAAGTAGAATTTCGTTATACTCGTTTTTGCTGAGGGTTTTAATTGCCTGGTAATTTTTTAAAATAACCGTTTTTTCAGGTGAATTCATTTTTTACTTTTTTTGAATTGAAAGCAAACCATAATGCCATAAATTTTTTTCGAGGGCTTCAAATTGTTTAATCGAGCCAAACTGGTTTCCGTGGTTTACTTTGTTTCTGATTCCAATGGTTTTCAGGAAAATGCCAAGCTGCCACAACCGGGTTGACATTGAATGCAGCCTGCGGAGCGAAGGCCGTGTAAAGCGGGTGATATCCTCAATTTTGAAATCGCTGAAACCGCATTTCAGGGCGTTGCTGCGGTGCTCTTCAACCGTGTCGATATCTTTTATCGACCAGCCATCCAGCCAGTCGTGCAACAAATTTTCGCCTTCCGGTGTTAAAGGCCTTTCGTTTCTGAAATAGTCGGCAATAATCAGTCGCCCGCCGGGTTTCAGCAACCGGTAAGCTTCTTTGTAAAAGTTGATTTTTTCCTGCGCATGGCATAAACTTTCGCAGGCCCAAATCAGCGTAAACGACTGGTCTTCGAAACGGGTGTTGGTGTAGTCCTGCTCGAAAAACGACACACGGTCGGCCACGTTACATTTAAGGGCGTGTTTTTCGGCTTTTTTCACCTGGTGGGGAACCAGGGTGATTCCGGTAACCTGCACATTGTAGTTTTCGGCAAGCCAAACAGCGCTTCCACCCTGACCACATCCGGCATCCAGAATAATATCGCCATTTTTTACACCGCTTTTCTCTGCCATTACCTTGTTAAGGTTAAGCAACGCACCATGGTGCGTTTTAACTTCATGGTCGTAATACCCAAAATGTACCGACCTGTTTTTTTTGCCGAACCATAAAAATTTGTAATCGAGCCGGGTGGCGTCATAATAACTTATTATTGATTTTTTGTATTCCAGATCCATAACCCCGCTTTTAACCTTTGAGCGCCCAGTTGTTCTGCAATGTGGCCGGAATTCGGAATCCCGATTCCTTTCCCTGTCTGAAATGGAGCGATAAAATGGCAACCATTATCCCGCCAAAAACCTTCATTATTTCCACAATCATTTCTTCCTCAAGTTCTTCTACGGGTTCGCCTGTGGCTTTATCGTGCAGTATATTGTGCATTTTTTCAAGATGTATATCTAACAGATGCAATCCTTTTTTATTAAAACCGAAAAAGCTCATAATCAGGAACAGCAATTTTGCAATAAAACCAATCTTTTCCTGTTTGGGTTTGAATTCATTTTTTTTGCTTTTCAAAATGTTGTGATAATCTTTAATTTGATCATGAAAGTGTTGGTTTAATACCTTTTTGTGATTTACTTTTTCCTTTTCCGAACTGTGTGCAACAAAAAGTTCGGGGTGTGTTGCAGCAAAAGAGGGCCTCAGCATTCGTTCAAAACAATCGGGAAACTGTTCGTCGGAAAGCAGGGTTTTCATGAGCAGCAGAATCAGTTTTTCGGGCAAATGAAAATGTTTCAGCGTTTCAACCAACGCTTTTGCAAGGGCAATTCCCGAATGGGTTTTATCTTTAAACAAATGGGCGTAAACCGCGTGCTGCAATGTCCACGCCTCGTCAACGGTTTTACAAATCAATTCGTCCTGTACTCCCATAATTTTGCCAATGGTTTTCCAGGTATGGAACCAGGCTTTTTGTTCCTGGGCGCTTAACGACATGCCCAGCATCTTCATGCCTTTAAAAAACTCAAGCGAAAAAACCTGATTGGTGGCAATTAAATCTTCCTGACTGATGGGTTTGCCCCATTCATTGTCCCATTTTTCGCCCTGCTTGCCCGAATCCAAAATAACATGCCGCATTGCAGCGTGCATAATTCTCACTTTCAACGCTGTAAGGATTCCTCTGTGTGTGGGTTCCCACCAGTTTTTGTCCATTACATCAAATACAAACTGTGCTGTTTCGAAAATGCGCCTTTCGGCATGGGTTTCGAGCAGTTTGGTCATGCGAAGCACGTTGGCAGGTTTTTCGGCCATATAAGTATAAGGCAACGCCCTGAAAAACAGGACAAAGATGAAATCCATTCCCTTTTTTTTCCATATTTCATGGGCCTGGCTAAAAAGCCTGATATCTTCGGATGTAAACCGGCGGTTGAGTTCTTTCTGAATAAAATTGTGCATTGGAGCAGGAAGTTCTGCTGAAACAAAATTGTCGTTTTTGGCCATTTCTTTCAAAATTGAAGTTAAATGCCTCATGTCGTGCGATTCGAAAACCGAAGCAACAGCGTCGTCGGCAGGTTTGTCCATCACCTGGCGCAGCGTTTCAAGATCAATTCCGTTCCATAAAAATTGCGGTGTAGTTTTTTCCATATTTTTTGTTTTTAAATAAAGATTAAAGTTTTTAATCTAGGTTAAACCAATCTAATTGTATATAAAAAGATTCAATTATCTCATATACGGTTTGATTTTTATTTTGATCATGCATTGTTATTCAGGCTTACTATGTAAAAAAAGATTGGAAATGTATTTTTAGCATCAACAACACACTAATAGTCAAATAGTTTAAAACGGTTGAAAAAGATTTTGTAAATTTTAAAATTTTGAATATTTGTGGACAAACAGGGAGCGTAATACTGAAAATCGAAATTCATCATTCTGCATTTTTACATCACCTTTCTCCCAAACGGGGTCAGGGCGAGTGAAGCCATTTTGAAATGTTGCCCCGCCCAGGGGATTCCGATGATGGTGATCCCGAGCAGGATTCCGAAAAGCACGTGGGTAAGCATTATCCAGATTCCGCCGATGAAAAACCAGATGATATTCATAATTGTTGAAAGGCATCCGGGCGCATAATCCATGTATTCTATTTTTTGTCCGAAAGGCCACAAAGCCAGGATGCCCAGTTTAAAACACTGAAGGCCAAAGGGAATGCCAATGATAGTGATGCAAAGCACTAATCCGGCAATCATGTATTCAAGAAAAATGACAAAACCGCCAAAGATGAGCCAAAGAATGTTTCCAAGGAATTTCATGGTTTTTATTTTATTAGTAGTTATGAATCCTGAAAATTACATAAAAATCCGATCAATAAAATTCGGTTTTTTCCTATTAACTTTTACCTTAGTTTAAAATTTCAAATCAGAAAAAATGACTACCAATCCTGATAAATACAAATGGGGCATCTTCTATTTCAACCCGGAAGATATGCGGGTGATTGCGCCAAAACAAATACAGTGGATGGGGTGGACATTGAATTTTGCCCGACCGGCTGTATGGTTAATTATTTTTGCTTTTATTGCCTTGATTTTTTACATTTCGAGATTTTAATTCCAGCACACAAATCTCACTACTCAATACGAATATTCTCACTACTAAAATATGATTCAGCAACAAGAAATAACACTTCCCGCTTTTCGCAGAGGTTACCATTTAATCACCCGGCTGATTGAAGAAAACCTGCCCGAACTGCCTGAAACCGGTTTGCTACACATTTTGGTGAAACACACATCGGCCGGAATTACAATCAACGAAAATGCCGACCCGACAGTACGAACCGATTTTGAAGGATTTATGAATAAAATGATTCCCGAGAACGACCCTGTTTATTTGCACAACGATGAAGGATCGGACGATATGCCTGCACACCTGAAATCGTCGGTAATTGGAGCCGAAGTTACCATTCCAGTCACACGGCACCGTTTAAACCTGGGTACATGGCAAGGTATTTATTTTTGCGAATTTCGGAATTATGGCGGGACAAGAAAGTTGGTACTGACTGTGTTTAGTTGAAATTAAATACCGGTACACTATTTGTAGAATTTGCTTTGTTTTTCGGAAAGGGTGCTTTTCTGGCGGAAACTAACTTCTTTTAAAACCGTTTTAAAACCAAAAACTTTGATTACCAGACCTCAGATTAAATTTTAGGAAACTGTTTTTCAGAATTACTCCTGAAATTTGTTTTTATGAGGTTATATTGATTTTCGGGGGTAAAAAAATGGAAAAAAAGTGAAATAACTTCGGGGTATTTAGGTATTGTTAATAATGTAATTTTTTTATGGCGCAAAAAACACAATTAAAAAAAAGAGAATTAGTTTTTTTATTTCAAAAGGATGAGGTTTTTAAAGATTCTTTGTCTGAAAAAATAAAAAAAATAATCAATAAAATACCTGAAAGAAATTTAACATTATCTGAAATCGTAAATCTATTAGGAAATGATGGATTACTTTTACTTTCAGCGCTATTAAGTATTGTTTTTCTAATTCCGGTATCAATTCCAGGGTTTAGTACAGTGTTTGGTGTCATTATTTTTTTTATAGGGTGGAGTCATCTGTTAAATAAAAGTTTGTGGATACCCAGTAATATGAAAACTAAGACACTTTCAGCAGAAAAGCTACGTACATCTCTAAAAAAAGGATTAAAGTGGTTTCATTTTTTAGAAAAAATAAGTACGCCTCATCGGTTTAATATCGTGATAAATAATAAAGTAGCACACAAAATCAACGGATTTTTGGTTTTGGTTGGTTCTGTTTTTCTAATGATACCGTTAGGATTAATGCCATTCAGTAATACTTTGCCTGCATTAATAATTCTTTTTTTATCAATAGGAATTATACAGAAAGACGGAATTATTATTCTTCTTGGATATTTTTCCGTTTTGGGAACTTTTATTTACTTCGGATTGTTTTTTTCAACTATATTTTTAGCTTTTAAGCAAATGGTTGAAACTATTACATTGTAGATTTTGACATAGCTAAATATATTCACATATATTATTAAAAATATTTAAAAAGATGGAAAAATAGAAATAACAGGTTAAGAGCCAAGTGTAATAACTATAAAAGAACATCAACTATTTTGCCTGTTATTTCATTGCCCCCCGCTCCCGCGCGATTGCATCGTTTGGTTAAGAAGCAGGTCAAAAAAAATTCTTAATTTTATCCAAACCAGAAAATAAACTGTTTCATGAGCCGGAATTACAAATTTTATAATCCTGATGGTGTATATTTTATAAGCTTTGCCGTGGTTGAGTGGTTAGATGTGTTTACCCGAAACGAATACAAAACCATTTTAACCGACAGTTTACGTTATTGCCAGCAAAATAAAGGGATGGAAATATTTGCCAGGTGTGTAATGACAAACCATGTTCATTTAGTTTTCAGAAGTGCCGGTGAGCAAAAGCCGGAGTTATTGATTGGCTATTTTAAACGGTTTACCAGCAAGGCAATTGTTAAAGCAATTATTGAAAATCCACCGGGAAAGCAGGAAAGAGTTTTTACTTGTACAATTCCTGAAAGCAGGCAATAAGGCATCAAATGTAGATACGTATCAATTCTGGAGGCATGACAACAAACAAATTGAATTGTGGAGTAATAAAGTCATCGATGAAAAAATTGATTATGTACACAATAATCCTGTTGAAGAAGGATTGGTTTTCAGGGCGGAAGATTATTTATACAGCAGCGCAGCAGATTATGCCGGTGAAAAAGGAATTCTGGAAAATGTTATTGTTGTTAAGTAGTGCCACGCGATGCAATCGCGCGGGAGCGGGGATAATCAGGCACTAACCAGTTTTAACCCGGTTGCTTGTGGAGATGAAATGTGAGAATGTGGAGTATAAAATCAGTGGCTATTATTTTGGTCAGGCTTATCCCGGTGTGATTAACTTCTCAATTTATATTTTCTTTACTTTTGTGCACATTGCATCTTTCAAATTGATAAAGGTTATTTTTCAAATAAAAAACACAACTCATGAACTTCATTTTTAAATTTGCACAGGGAATAACAAATAGCAGGACATTCAAAATTTTTATCTTTTCTATTATCACGTTTTCTGCAATACTTATAGGATTAGAGACATATCCTGATATTGTCCAAAAGTATCGTAATCTGATTTTATTTCTCGACAGGTTAATCATCACCTGTTTTGTAATCGAAATTGGCCTTAAAATAATTGCCATGGAGAAAAAGCCCTGGCAGTTTTTCAAGGATCCGTGGAATGTATTTGATTTTATAATTGTAGCCGTTTGTCTAATCCCGTCCGATGACACCCATTATTTTGCAGTTTTCCGTATTCTTAGGGTGTTAAGGATATTGCGGATGATTACGTTTTTACCAAAACTGCGGCTTCTGATAGGGGCTTTGTTAAAAAGCATTCCATCAATGGGATACGTTGTTATGCTCATTTCAATTCTGTTCTATGTTTATGCAGTTATTGGAGTTTTTGTTTTTGGGGCATCCGATCCTTTACATTTTGGTGATTTGCACCATACAATGGTCACACTTTTTAAAGTTTTAACGCTTGAAGGCTGGATTGATATTATGAATACCCATATACTTGGGGCTGCTTCCGATGGCCGCCTTCAAATCATATCATTCTGGCCTTTCCTGTATTTTGCCAGTTTTATTCTGATTGGCGCCATGATAATTATGAATCTGTTCATTGGAGTAATTATGAACAGTATGGAAGAAAGCCAAAAGGAGCTAACACAGGAACTTCGAAAGATAAATTATAATAATAAGGACGAAGAAGAGCTTTTTAAACATCTAATATCAAAGCTGGATGAGTTACGCGATGAAATCCAAAACCTGAAAAAACCTACCGGAAAAGCTCTGTAATTTCAGTGAAATATTTAAACCAGTATGTATTTAAGCTAAGTGTTGGTTCCGGTTAGGTACTGCAAACAAATACCGGAATACAGGGGAAAAAGTTTTCATAAAAAATCAATCGGTAAACTTTTTAGCTTTGCAATTGTATTTCTATGGAAGTTTTAAATGAGTTTTTTTAGTTTGGGTTATTATATTTTTGTATATGGCATTATCAGTTTTAATTATCGTTGCAGGGTTTGTGCTGCTCATTAAAGGGGCCGGTTGGCTTGTAACCGGCGCTTCGGAGCTGGCAAAAAAACACAACGTTTCCGATTTGGTTATCGGCCTCACCATTGTTTCGTTCGGCACCTCGGCACCCGAGCTGGTGGTAAATACAGTAGCTTCCATCAACCAACATTCCGACATTGTTTTCGGCAATATTATAGGAAGTAACGTAGTTAACCTGTTTCTGATTCTCGGATTGGCAGGATTGATTTATCCCATTACCGTGCATTCAAATACTGTCTGGAGGGAAATTCCGATTTCTGCACTGGCTGTAGTTGTTTTGTTTGTGTTGTCAAACGGTTTTCTCATGTCTGGCGCCAACGTTCTTTCGCGTATCGACGGTGCAATTTTGCTCGCCTTTTTTGCCGGGTTCCTGTATTACATTTACATACAATTGAAAACCGATCGGCTTGGTTCGGGTGAAGAAAACCTGATACAAATGACAAACCTGAAAATCTGGGTACTCATCGTTATCGGGCTGGCAGGACTGGTTGCCGGAGGAAAACTGGTGGTTGACAATGCGGTTAAAATTGCCACTTTTCTGGGTGTGAGCCAAAAAATTATCGGGCTTACCATTGTTGCCATCGGTACTTC
The DNA here is from genome assembly GCA_009773765.1 of Prolixibacteraceae bacterium. Classification (GTDB taxonomy): domain Bacteria; phylum Bacteroidota; class Bacteroidia; order Bacteroidales; family Prolixibacteraceae; genus Draconibacterium. Next base: position 59,940 of record WTWZ01000006.1, read on the forward strand.
GCTGCCCGAGTTGATGACCTCGGTGGTTGCCGCGCTTAAAAAGAACAGCGACATTGCCATTGGGAACGTGATTGGATCGAACATTTTCAATATTTTATTTATTCTTTCGGTGAGTTCGTTAATAAACCCTGTTCAGTTTAACACATCGTTCAATTCCGAACTTTATTTGCTTGCCGGCGGAACCATGGTGTTGTTTATTGCCATGTTTACCAGTGGGCGTAGAAAGCTCGACCGCTGGGAAGGTGCGGTTTTACTGGGTATATACCTCCTTTACACAGGGTGGCTGATTGCCGGGGAATTTTAACTTATTTTGCTTCCCATCCAAAATCAATGTATTCCCATTTAAAATAGCTGCCCGAAACATCAACTTTTAAAAAGCCTTCTTCCATGCCGTTACGCGGGCCGTTCCACCAGTTCGACGATACAGCGCCGGCAGTTACGTAACGGATTCCGTTGTAATATATCTCTTCTAAAATATGTAAATGTCCCTGCAAAACCAGTTTTACATTGTATTGTTCCAGTATTTTTCTGATTACATCTGCATTGGTTACCACCGATCCGCGCCCCAAACCTTCGTTTGGGCCTATCTGCACTTGTGCCCCCACACTCAGTAATGGTATGTGCGTGCATACAACCACCGGAGTTTCTTTCCCAATTTTTTCCAAATCCTGTTTCAGCCATTCAACCTGCACCGAATCGATGTATCCGTAATACTGGCGGTCTTCGGTAAACCCAATTCCGTCCAAAACAATAAAATGCCAGTTTTTATGATCGAACGAGTGGTATCTTTTAGCCAGCCTGTTTTCGTACATTTTTTTTCCGTACTCTTCGTGCAACGGGTCAATCCCGCTATTCTCATATAACCCGAAGACTTCGTGGTTTCCCATGGTATGATAAACGGGCATTTTCAGGTTTTTGATGGTTTCCTGCCACAAATTGTATAAACTGTCGCTGCGGCCATAGGTTTGGCCCAAAGCATCCATAATATTGTCGCCGCCGGCAATCACAAAGTCGGGCGCCAGTTTGTTGATGGTGTCAATGGCCTGCAAAAAACCTTCCGTGGCATTTCGCTCAGGCATAATGTGAACATCGGTGGCAAACACAAACGAAAATACGTTTTGGTTCTCAATATTATTTACAACAGGGTTTTGGCAACTAAAAAAGTACAGTGCAACACAAAGAATGGCAATCAGTTTCTTCATAATTTTATTCACTTTAAATTCAGTTTGAAATTAAATCTTTTTTCATCAATCGGAATTAATTAATAATGAATAGAATATTAAATATTATTTGCTTAATTTTTTTTTGTTTTTTCAGACATGATTTTTGAATGATTTTCTTTTATAGTTTTGTTAAAAATTGCTGAAAATGAAGATAGAGGTCGATCGTCCGGATAACGATGAATTAAAGGAAATTGGGGTTGAAACCTGGCCCTTATCGGAACATGGAGAAGAAAAATTTGAATGGTTCTACGACAGGACAGAGCGATGTTACATTGTTTCGGGAGAAGCAACAGTAGTGACTGAATTTGAGACGCTGGCCATTAAACCTGGCGATTTTATTACTTTTCCTGCGGGCCTGGAATGCATCTGGGATATTGATTACGCAATTCGAAAACATTACATGATTGAATAATTTCTTTATTATAGAATTGAAGTAAACCTAAAATTCCAGCTAAAAAAAAGATGGAATTTTTTATTTAAAAAAACATGAAAATTACATTTCTGACAATTCTTGCAGTTTTTATTGCTACTCCGATTTTTTCGCAAGAGTTGCCCGATGAAAAGCGGATGCAATGGTTTGAAGAAGCTAAACTGGGCATTTTTATACATTGGGGAATTTATGCGGTAAACGGTATCGACGAAAGCTGGTCGTTTTTTAACGGTTACATTTCGCACGGGGATTATATGAAACAGTTAATTGGTTTTAATGCAAAGAATTATAAACCAGCCGAATGGGCAAAACTCTTTAAGGAGAGTGGAGCCAGGTACGCAGTTTTAACTTCAAAACACCATGATGGCGTTGCATTATGGGATACCCAATGCGGCGATTTGGACGTGGTTAAAAAAACACCCGCAAAAATTGATTTGGTCCAGCCCTTTGTTAAGGAACTCCGTAAAAATAAAGTAAAAGTTGGTTTGTATTATTCGCTGCTCGATTGGGGCCACCCCGATTATCCGAATAAAACAAAGTTTGAAAAGCGGTATGAAAGCGATACGGCGAAATGGAACCGTTTTGTGGAATTTAATTTTTGCCAGTTAGCTGAACTGACGGAAAAATTCAATCCCGATTTATACTGGTTCGATGGCGACTGGGAACAATCGGCAGAAAGGTGGAAAGCCCACGAACTGAGCGAAATGCTGCGCACTAAAAACCCAAATGTAATTCTGAACAGCCGCATACAGGGTTATGGCGATTATGCAACCCCCGAACAGGGTTTGCCGATTACGCGCCCCGGCAGCCCATACTGGGAACTTTGCATGACCATGAACGACAGTTGGGGTTTTCAGCACAACGACAAAAACTACAAAACTCCCAACCAGGTAATTAATATTCTGGTTGATTGTATCAATAAAGGCGGAAACCTGCTGCTCGGCGTTGGCCCAAAAGCCGATGGTACAATTCCAGATGAGCAGGTAAATATCCTGAAAGAACTGGGCCGCTGGACCAGTAAACATTCCGAAGCCATTTATGGAACCCGCGCAGGAATTCCGGCTGATCATTTTTATGGACCAACTGCCACCAATAAATCGGCTGACATTTTATACCTCTATCTACCTTACAATCCCAAAGGGCAGATTATGCTGAAAGGGCTTAAAAACAAAATCAACCGCATTTACGTGGTTGGCAACGGTACCAAACTGAACTGGGACATTAAAATGAAACAGTATTGGAGCGCTGTTCCGGGCATTGTTTATATTGATGTGCCTGAAGAAGTACTCGATGAACAGGTTACGGTAATTGCCGTTTTGCTTGATGGAAAAATTGATTTGTACCGCGAAATGGGACAGGTGATAGAAAGCAACTAATCCTTCAACTCTGTCACAAACTCCCCAATCTCTTTTTTCCGGATAAATCCGTTAAATATAAAAGCCGGTTTTTATAGCCGGCTTTTATTAAGGAGAGTTAAAATTAATAGTTAGCAATTGCCTTTTTTGTTTACTTCTGCTTTTTCCTGAAACCAGCTTAACGGGAATGACGATGGCCTTTCGATAGGAAGATTGTAAAGGCGGTCGAAAACCAGGGAGGCCATTACACCAAGCGCACGTGAAACCCCAAACAAAACTGTATAGAAATTGTGTTCGGTAATTCCGAAATGATTCAGCAGGGCACCACTGATAGCATCGACATTTGGCCACGGATTTTTGATTTTACCTGTGGCTTCCAAAATAGGGGGGGCTACGCGGTAAATTGCATTCACAGTATTTACAATTTTATCGTTTGCAATGTATTTCTCTGCAAACTCCTGCAGAATTGTAAAGCGTGGGTCGGTAATACGCAAAACTGCATGGCCATAACCCGGAACAACGCGCCCCTGAAGCAATGTTTGTTCAATATAAGCTGCAATTTGCGCATCGGTGGCCTCATCAGTGCCCAATTGTTCGTTCATTTCAAAAATCCAGTCCATTACTTCCTGGTTTGCAAATCCATGTAACGGGCCGGCAAGTCCAACCATTCCGGCGGCAAACGAGTAATAAGCGTTACTCAAAGCTGAACCAACAAGGTGGGTGGCATGTGCCGAAACGTTTCCCCCTTCATGGTCGGCATGAGTTACCATGAACAAACGGAGCAGCCTTTTAACCTCTGTTGATTCGAAACCCATCATGTGTGCCAGGTTTCCTGCCCAGTCGAGTGTTGGATTAGGTTCAATATGTTCGCCGTTATGGTACATTCTCCGGTATATGTATGCAGCAATCCGCGGAAGACGTGCAATTAGTGTCATTACATCTTCGTACATAAAGTCCCAGTAAAATTTCTTGTTAACACCAGCGCGGTAGGCTTTCTGGAAAACCGAATCATACGCCATTGACAAAATGGCGCAGCTGAACTGGGTCATTGGCCGGCTGTTTTTGGGCAGGGCGTCAATTACATCGAATGCGTATTGGGGCACGTGGTTCCGGGTAGCCCAGTCTTTCGAAATATTAATGACATCATCATTTTCCGGAATTTCACCAATCATCATCAGGTAAAACAGCCCTTCGGGAAGTGGTTCGCCGTCGTCTTGCATTTTCGGAAGTTTTTGCTGTAATTCCTGAATTGAATAACCCCTAAACCGAATACCTTCATTGGCATCAAGTTTCGACGTTTCTGTAAGTAGCGCAGGAATTCCTTTCATGCCTGAAAACACCTGGTCGATTGTCACCTGGCCAAGAACCACATCGCCATAGTCTTTTTTGATTCGTTGAAATTCTGCTGAGCATTTAATGGCTTTTTCATAAAACCGGTTTTTAATGTATTCCATTGTATTATTTATTAGTGTATATTTTTAATAACCTCGTCGGCAAATTCGGATGTTGAAAGTAAGGTAGCCCCGTCCATTAGCGCATATAAATCTGACGTTACCCTTCGTTTTGCAAAGGTGTGTTCCATAGCATCATAAACAAGTTCCGACACTTCATCCCAACCCATATATTCCAGCATCATAAGCGCTGAGAGTATCAACGAACTGGGGTTTGCTTTTCCTGTTCCCGCAATACCTGGGGCGGTTCCGTGGGTTGCTTCAAAAATTGCATATCCGTTTTTGTAGTTGATGTTTGCCCCGGGCGAAATTCCAATACCGCCAACCATTGCCGCTAACTGGTCTGATATGTAATCGCCGTTTAAATTCATGGTTGCAATCACCGAATGTTCAAAAGGCCGCAGCAACGACTCCTGTAAAAAGGCATCGGTAATCACATCTTTTACAATTACTTTGCCCTCTTTTTTTGCCCCGTTTAAAGCTTTTTCAGCATCCATTAAACCACTGTCAGCTTTTATTTTTTCGAATTGACGCCAGGTAAATACTTTTCCGGCAAATTCGTTTTCTGCCAAATCGTACCCCCAGTTTTTAAAGGCCCCTTCTGTAAATTTCATGATATTGCCTTTATGGACGATGGTTACCGATGGCAATTCGCGGTTTACGGCATATTGCAGCGCAGCCCGTATTAAACGCTCTGACCCTTCTTTTGATATGGGTTTAATGCCAAAAGATGAACTTTCAGGAAAGCGTATTTTGCTTACCCCCAATTCGTTAATCAGGAAATCCCTGAATTTCTTAGTGTTTTCTTCACCGGCCATGAATTCAATTCCGGCATAAATATCCTCGGTGTTTTCCCTGAAAATGTGCATATCAACCAGCGATGGGTAACGAATAGGCGAGGGGACACCTTTAAACCAGCGTACAGGCCTGAGACAGACAAATAAATCGAGGGTTTGCCTCAATGCCACGTTAAGGGAGCGGATTCCTTCGCCTACCGGGGTTTGCAGCGGCCCTTTTATTCCAATCAGGTGTTCCTTAAATGCTTCAATGGTTTCTTCAGGGAGATAATTGCCTGTTAATTTTAATGCTTTTTCGCCGGCCAAAACTTCCTTCCATATTATTTTTTTTGTTTCTCCGTAAGCTTTTTTTATTGCGGCGTCAATTACTTTTTGCGAAGGTTTTGTTATGTCTTTTCCAATTCCATCGCCTTCAATAAAGGGTATTATTGGCTCATTTGGAACCCGTAATTGACCACCGTTTATTTTTATTTTTTCTGTCATTTACCATTATTCTTAATCCCTTTAGTTTAATTTAGGAATTAAGTTTTGCTAATTTAGTTTTTTTTGGAGATTTTCGTTTATAGCTTCCAAAAAACCTTCAGTTGTAAGATAATCATTAACGGTTAAATTACAGCCATGTACAATCAGCGCCAAATCTTTTGTCATTTTACCGCTTTCCACTGTTTCAATACAAACTTTTTCCAAAGTATTTGCAAACTTCACTAAAGCCCCGTTGTTGTCTAACTTTCCCCTGAATGCCAATCCTCGTGTCCATGCAAAAACCGATGCAATCGGGTTAGTTGATGTTGGCCTTCCTTTCTGGTGTTCGCGGTAGTGGCGTGTAACCGTTCCGTGGGCAGCTTCAGCTTCCATGGTTTTTCCGTCGGGGGTAACCAGCACCGAAGTCATTAGGCCCAAAGAGCCAAATCCCTGTGCAACAGTGTCACTTTGAACGTCGCCATCGTAATTTTTGCAGGCCCAAACATAACCGCCTTCCCATTTCATGACGGCGGCAACCATATCGTCGATTAACCGGTGTTCGTAAGTAATCCCCAATTCTTTGAATTTCTCTTTAAATTCTGTTTCAAAAATTTGCTGAAAAATATCTTTAAACCTGCCGTCATATTTTTTCAGAATGGTATTTTTGGTTGACATGTAAAGCGGCCATTTTTTTTCTATTGCCATATTCATGCAAGATCGGGCAAATCCGGCAATTGATTCATCGGTATTGTACATGGCAAGCGCCAGGCCATCGCCTTCAAATTCGAAAACATCATGCGAAATTGGTCCGCTTCCGTCATCAGGGGTGAAAGTGATGGTTAGTTTGCCCCTTCCCTTGGTAAGGAAATCGGTGGCGCGGTACTGATCGCCAAAAGCGTGACGGCCAATGCAAATCGGTTTTGTCCAGCCGGGAACAAGCCGCGGCACATTATTGCAGATGATTGGTTCGCGGAAAACGGTGCCTCCCAAAATGTTACGGATAGTTCCATTGGGCGATTTCCACATTTTTTTCAGTCCAAACTCTTCAACACGGGCTTCATCGGGCGTGATTGTGGCGCATTTTACGCCCACACCATATTTCTGAATGGCGTGTGCCGAATCAATGGTTATCTGGTCGTTTGTAGCATCGCGGTTTTCCATTCCCAAATCGTAATATTTCAAATCAATATCAAGATAGGGGAGGATAAGTTTTTCTTTGATAAAACTCCAGATAACCCGGGTCATCTCATCGCCGTCAAGCTCAACAACGGGGTTTTGCACTTTAATTTTTTGCATGAAATATTATTTTTTTTATTTGTTTTTCAATTCAGTTTCCAATTGAGGCGCATGGATTGCCTGTTTTTCAATCTGCTTCACTTGATACGCCTTTTTTCGTTTGTTTATTATGTTTCGCCGGTTTTAACCGGGGATTATTCAAATTCAATCCATCCAGGATTTTTCCAACTAACTTTGAACTTTAAACCTTGAACTTTAAACTTTGAACTCTGAACTTCAGTTATTTTGCTGTTTGATTAAATTCAGCGCCGAACCTGCCCTGAACCACCCAATTTGCTGGTCGTTGTAAGTGTGGTTCAGTTTTATCATGTCTTTAGTACCGTCGGCATGAACCAGTTCAACAGTCAGCGGTTTTCCCGGTGTAAATTCCACCAAATCAATAAAATTGAATGTATCGTCTTCCTGTACCAGGTCAAAATCATTTTCATTGGCAAAAGTTAAACCCAGCAATCCCTGTTTTTTCAGGTTGGTTTCGTGAATACGTGCAAACGATTTTACAATAACAGCGCTTACGCCCAAATGACGCGGTTCCATTGCAGCATGTTCGCGCGATGAACCTTCGCCGTAATTCTGGTCGCCAACCACTACCGATGAAACCCCGGCGGATTTGTATTCGCGCTGAACTGCGGGAACTGCGCCATACTCGCCCGTAAGCTGGTTTTTAACTTTGTTGGTTTCGTTATTAAATGCATTCACTGCCCCAATTAACATATTATTCGAAATATTATCGAGATGACCGCGGTAACGCAGCCAGGGGCCAGCCATCGAAATGTGGTCGGTGGTGCATTTGCCCATCGCTTTTATCAGCAGTCTGGCGCCTGTAATATTTTTTCCATCCCACGGTTCAAAAGGCGACAACAGTTGCAACCTTGAAGAATCGGGAGCAACGGAAACCTGAACGCTGGCGCCATCTTCAGCAGGGGCCTGATAGCCGGCGTCCTCCACGGCAAAACCTTTTGATGGCAGTTCATCGCCGACTGGAGGATTTAATTTTACCTGTTCCCCGTTCGAATTAGTCAGTGTGTCGGCAATCGGGTTGAAATCCAGTCGCCCGGCTATGGCAAGTGCAGTAACTATTTCGGGCGAAGTTACAAAGGCGTGGGTGTTTGGATTTCCATCGGCACGTTTGGAAAAGTTCCGGTTGAAGGAATGTACGATGGTGTTTTTCTCCTGTTTGCTTGCTCCCTCGCGCGCCCACTGGCCGATGCAAGGGCCGCAGGCATTGGCAAAAACCTTGCCGCCCATTTTTTCGAAAATGCCAATAAACCCATCTCTTTCAATGGTATATCTAACCTGTTCCGATCCGGGGGTAATGGTGAATTCAGATTTGGTTTTCAACCCCTTTTCAACCGCCTGAACCGCGACTGAAGCCGCCCGCGAAATGTCCTCATATGAAGAGTTGGTGCAGCTTCCAATTAATCCCACCGAAACTTCAAGCGGCCAGCCGTTTTCTTTTGCAACTTTTCCCATCAGCGAAATGGGTGTTGCCCGATCGGGCGTGAAAGGGCCGTTAACGTGTGGCTCCAGTTTCGATAAATCAATTTCGATAACCTGGTCGTAATAAATATCCGGGTTTTCATAAACCTCGGCATCGGCATCCAAGTATTCTTTTACTGAGTTGGCTAATTTGGCAACTTCTTCGCGGCCTGTTGCATCCAGGTACCGTTCAATGCTATTGTCGTATGCAAAAATGCTTGTGGTTGCGCCTACTTCGGCGCCCATATTACAAATGGTACCTTTACCGGTTGCCGAAAGCGATTTTGCGCCTTCGCCAAAATATTCAATAATAGCGCCGGTTCCGCCTTTTACGGTGAGAATTCCGGCCACTTTTAAAATTACATCTTTGGGCGCCGTCCAGCCGCTTAATTTGCCGGTAAGTTTTACCCCGATTAATTTCGGCATTTTAAGTTCCCATGCCATTCCGGCCATCACATCAACGGCGTCAGCTCCGCCAACACCAATGGCAACCATTCCCAAACCACCGGCATTTACGGTATGCGAGTCGGTTCCAATCATCATACCGCCGGGGAAAGCGTAGTTTTCCAAAACCACCTGGTGAATAATCCCGGCGCCGGGTTTCCAGAAACCAATTCCGTATTTGTTCGAAACCGATTCGAGAAAATCAAAAACTTCCTTGTTGGCGGTTTTTGCCACACCCAAATCGGTTTTTCCGTCAATCTGCGCCTGAATCAAATGGTCGCAATGGACGGTTGAAGGAACCTCAGTTGTTTTTTTGCCCGAATTCATAAACTGAAGCAGCGCCATTTGTGCGGTTGCATCCTGCATGGCCACACGGTCGGGAGCAAAATCGACGTAGGCTTTGCCGCGTTCAAAAACTTCAATTGCTTCTGTATCAAAAAGGTGGGCATACAGAATTTTTTCGGCGTAAGTCATTGGCCGGTCGAGCTTCTTCTTGGCTTTTTCAACTTTTTCAGGCAACTCGGCATATACCTTTTTAATGAGTTCTAAATCAAACATGTATTATCTGTTTTAATAAGTGGTTATTTCCGGTTTATCGCAAAAATTAACAACAATACTGATTAAAAGTTCCATCTGTTATAAGATTTTTGGTTATAAAGGCGATAAATATATAGATTATTGAATATGATAAAAAATTAAAGTACGTTAAATTGAAAATGAACAGAAAGTTATTAGGGCAACCTATGAATGAACATTTCGGAAAACCTCTTGAAACTTACCGGTTTGGTTTTAAGGAGGCTTCACCAGAAAGGTTAAAAATTGCAAAAAAGTGGAATAACTTCGGGGTATTAAGTGGTTATAAGGCATTTAAAAGGACACAGACACATTGATAAAAGGAATCGAAATAGGAGAAAAAGAATTTGCGACTAAAAAGGACGCACTAAATCACTTTAACCCAACTTGCAATATCTAACTTGTAATTTCCATATAATCAGTGTCAACCGTTTTTTGCGATTGCTTTTCGGGTAACACGCCTGTCTGCCGAACAGGCAGGGATTTTCGTATCCAGGGTTGGTATTTGTACCCCAGGGCATCGTAAATTTCTCGTGCTTTGGTTTCGGGTTTACTGCATTTACGGATGTATATTTTCCGGTCGTTTTTGTCCTGCATGGTAACGGTTGCCGCTTTCTGCGTGTTCATATTCCTTACGATGTGCGACCAGTTGTGATGTATCCCTTTTGCATTTAAACGGTATCGGATGGTACTTACCAGTTGGTATGCCAGCACGGCAAGGAACAAGTGAGCCATCGTGTTTTCATCGGTTTTATGGAAAACAGGGCGTATTTCGAGGTCGGTTTTCAGGATACGGAACGAAGCCTCTATCTCGCGGATGGTATTGTAGATTTCCCAAAACGTTACTTCGTTGATGTCTTTTACCGAAGTTCTCAGAAAATAGACACCTTCTTCTTTCCGGGAAGCAGGGACTACCCTTTTCCATGCCATACCTGTTGCCTTTTTCCCGTCATGTTCCACCTGGATGTCGAAAAACCGGTGTGCGCTGGGGTATTTTTCTTTCAGCCTCCCGATGCGTTCCCACACTTTCTCAATAACCTTGGTGCCGCCCTTCTTTTGTATCCCTTCCATTATTTGGTCCAGCCCGGTTTCAAAATGGGATGTGAAGTTCTCGCGCATGGAGAGTTCCTTTTGTGCCTTTCGCTCGCTGCGCACGTACAACAGGCTGTCGTCAATGCCTTCTTTTTCGACCAGCAACAGTTCAACAGGGCTGTTGCGCTTGTCGGTAACCACCACCGGTTTGCCCTGCTCTTTGGCAGCCCGGTAATCTTTCTGCTTGCCGCGTGCCACGCACAGGTAATGGTGCCCTTTCGATTTGAGCATCTTCAGGTTGCCTTCGTCGGCTATGCCCGCATCGATTACCACCATCGGTTTGCGGCCGTGCCCGACGTTTGGGCGCTCAGCCCGTCTATGATGCCTTCGAGCGTGGTGGTTTCGCCAATATTGCCACGGTATATCCGGCTGTATTTCACAAACCCCTCAACATTTACCACCTGGGCAAGGGTAACCAGGCGGGCATCCTTGCGTTTTTCCAATCTGGAATAATCCTGGTTTAAATTGGCCCAGTCTATCTTTCCTTCATGTTTACGGGGCCTTCCTTTTCTTCCGGTTTGTTCTCCGCGGAACAGGTACTTCAGGTCGGCATCGTCGCGCAAGCGGCTAATCAAATGCATTTCTATCGCGAGCACTTTGTCAACAAATGGTTTCTTTGCAAAAAAAGCATCAGCGACAACATAAGTTGATAATTGTAACAAGGTGTCTTTGCGCTCAAACAAAACATTACCGTACCAATCCAGCAGGTTTTCATCTGACTTGGGATCGCCTTTGCTCCCCGGTGTCTGAACGGCTTCGAGGTGAAATGCAAAGTCGTTATCGACATCAATTGCAGCTATCCCACTGATTTCAAGTCCCCATTTGGAGGCTTGGGCACATCCCGGCCAATATCTGTCAACTCCGGGAGTTAGCTTTCCATATTTGCTGATATAACTGGGGTCGAATGCAATTACAAATCGTCCGCTTCCGTTTGAGATGGCTAATTGTTTATTGAATTCCATAAAGTCAAATGGTTTTTCGAACTGTTGCCGGTATCGTTGTTCACAAAATTGTCCATATCTTTCGAGCTGAAAAAAGTTGATTCGGCCTTTGATACTTAAGAAAAGCATAAAGACTTCAATCATAAAATCTTTTCTCCACTTGTTGATATTTGCTGTTTTGTCTAACATGCTATATATTAGCTGTTTATAAGATATATACCCTTTGAGAATCATACTTGAAATGGATCTGGTAAATTCTCTTAAGATACTGATTCTCGGGGGTTTTATCAAACAAAAATCAAATTAATTTATTGACAATCAATTGTTTATATTAATAATTAACGGAGTATTGTTTTTATTAAAGTATAAAATATATCTTTGAAAGCATTAAATTTGTATTAATACATGAAATTATTCGAGAATCACTCTTTTCATATCCCCGTACTTGGCGTTGGTTATTCAATTGATACTCCCGTTAATGTGGCGCATTACGGTATTTCGTCGGTAATCTCGCTGGTTGACGACTCCACCATGGAGAAGATGCGCGAGTTTTACAGCAACAAATTCGATATTCCATTTAAAAAAATTACGAAGGAAGTTGAGGATTTCAGGGCAAAGCGAATTACATCGTACCTGAACCTGATTGACGAAATTGTTAAACGCAAAGTTGCAGAACTAAAAAGCAGCGCAACTCATGCAGGAGTAGAGATTGAGAAATATGTAAATATGTTGCCCGATTCATCGGCCATAAAGAAAAAATTTAACCTGGCAAAAATAAGCCGTGGGGCCGCCGAAGAATTTTCGAAATGGGTAAATGAAAAGCTTCATGTGGGTTCTATCGATGTAAATATCATGACAAAACTCGACAAGGTAAATTCAAAAAACGGGATTGAATTACCGGTTGAATATAACGATGCACATGCAGCGCTGCGCGGCTATGCAAACAGCGGGCTTACCTCATCGCTTGTGCTTTCTGCCGGAATGAGCCCGCGCCTTTACAGTTACCTCGAAAATTTCAGGGATTTTTTCCCCGATGTGAACGGGTTTATCAAAAAGAAAATCATCCTGAAAGTGAGCGATTTCCGATCGGCGCTGGTACAGGGAAAAATATTTGCCGGCAAAGGTTTGTGGGTTTCTGAGTACCGCATTGAATCTGGCGTGAACTGTGGCGGACATTGTTTTCCGACCAACGGTATTTTGTTTGGGCCAATTCTGGAAGAGTTTAAAAAGAACCGCGACTTGCTATTCGGGACCTGTATTGAAATGTACAAATCTGCTCTTCATAAAAAGGAAATCAGGCAGCCCGCCGAAACTCCCGAACTGAAAGTTACTGCCCAGGGCGGGGTAGGGACAACCGAGGAACATCAGTTTTTGCTGAATCATTATGGAATGGACAGTGTTGGCTGGGCAACCCCTTTTATGCTGGTTCCCGAGGTTATCAGTATCGACACGGAAACCCTCCATATTCTGGCTGATGCAAAAGAAGACGATTTGGTTTACAGTGGTTTGTCGCCGTTGGGTGTGCCGTTTAACACGGTAAAAGGGGTGTCGATGAGTTTGCATAAGGCAGAACTGGCAAAAAACGGGAAACCCGGTTATAGTTGTACCAAAGGATTTTTGAAATACAACACCGAATACACTGAAAAGCCCATTTGCACATCTTCGCGGCAATATCAAACCCTCAAGCTGAAAGAGTTGGAGGAACTGAATCTGCCGGAAAAAGAATTTAAAATGGCTTTTGAAAAAATCACAGAAAAGGAATGTTTGTGCAACGGATTAAGCACATCAGCGCTTGAATCGAAAAATATTCATGTAAAGCCCATTGAAAAAGTTACTGCTTGTCCCGGCCCAAATCTCGCCTGGTTTTCAAAGGTATCGACTTTAAAAGAGATGGTTGGCCATATCTACGGGCGGATAAACCTGCTTGATAACCGTTATCGTCCGCACATGTTTTTAAAAGAATTAAACATGTACCTCGACATTTATAAAGAGCGGATGGAAAATTTCATGAGAAACCAGGGGGATTTAAAAGAAATGAAACTGTTACAGTCTTTTCAGCAGAACCTGAATGAGGGCATTAACTATTACCAATTGCTTTTTGCCGAAAAGAAAAAGGAAGTTATTGAAGATTTGGAAAGGATGCTGAACAGATATCCGGTTCTTAATTACACATTCAAATAGTTCAGGGTCCGGGGCTCGGGGTTCAAGTTGCCGTATCTGCTTTGGCCGGGACATGGGCTGCTTTTGCCCGTTACGTTTCATAAATGCACCTATCTGGGCAGGGCTACGGCTGATTCCCGTCTTTGTCCCGATCAGGGTTTTTGCTTCTACTGGGCCCATGGGAGGCCGTTATGTAAATGGTTTCAGGATACCCGTTGAATATAGATTTAACCTGCTCTTGTTTGTACCATAATTGTATTGGGAAAGGGCACCAAAACCCCCTTGTTTATAAAACATTATCCATTCTGAAAGAATTGAATTGATTTTGCCGTATTTTCAGCCTCGATTTATTCTTTCAAATTACAGCAGAAAACTAAATCTGAAAATATGGCTCAACTTGATACGCTGAAAATACAACTCGGAAAACCCTATTTCGACCTTGAATTTCTTTTAAATTGTTTTAAGGAGGTTTTAACTGAAAACAATGAACCGGAACTTGCCGCCTGCATTCCGTGGATTTCAAAACCTTATGACTACTCAGGGATTGAATTCAACCAGAAACATTTTCACCTGTATTCTGTTTGTTTTCAGTTGCTTAACCTTGCCGAAACCAACGGTGCGGTGCAGAACAGGCGCAAAAATGAAGAGAAAAATTCGCTAAGTTCAATTAACGGATTATGGGCGAAAAGTCTGGAAATTTTGAAAAACGAGGGCTTAACTGAAACCCGGATTTCATCAATCTTCGGCGAAATTGATGTACAGCCAGTGTTAACCGCCCACCCCACCGAAGCCAAACGCCCGGTAATACTGAAAAAATACCGCGAACTTTATCTCTTGCTGGTGCAACGTGAAAATTCGATGTACAACTTTTACGAAATGGAGGAAAACAGGAACGAGATTAAACGGGTACTTATCTCCATTTGGTTTACCGATGAATATTACATTGAAAAACCAAAAGTGGAAACCGAACTCGACAATGTAATCCATTATTTTGTAAATGTATTTCCAGAAATTATCAGCCTGTTAAACCGAAGGCTCATTCAGGCATGGGAATTTTCAGGGTTCGATAGCTCGAAACTGGTTGAAACCAACAATTTTCCGCAGTTGCGTTTTGGGACATGGATTGGCGGCGACCGCGATGGGCATCCGCTTGTTACTGCTGAAGTAACGCAAAACACACTGTTAAAACTTCGTTTACATGCTTTCCTTGTTCTAAAGGACCAACTTTACAAATTAGCCGAAAACCTTAGCTTTTACTTCGATATTCACCAGTTCCCTGAACAAATTTCGGAACGGTATAATGAAATGATTGCCGAATTGGGAAGCGAATCGAAAACGATTGTAACCGCCAACCGGAACGAGGCATTTAAACTTTTCGTATTGTTCCTCATCGACAAGCTGCCGGTTAACATTGGCAAAACACAGTCGTTTGAACTGATCGAAAAAAAAGGCAGTTATCAGCATTCGGAACAATTAATCAGCGATTTGGAATGCCTGAAAATTGCGCTGAAACAACACGGTGTTCCGGCGTTGGCCAACCATGCCGTTAACAATGCCATTCAAATGGCGCGCACGTTTGGCTTTCATTTGGCCGAACTCGATATCAGGCAAAACAGCGCTTATTACGAAAAGGCATTATTTCAAATCATCAGCGAATCGAAAACAATTAAAACCGGTGCTGAAGATATTTCAGCCGCTGAAAAAGTAAAAATCATTCAGGGCGAATTAAAATCAAACCGGCCATTTATTAGGGACCAAAACAATTTGCCCGACGAATCGAAAAGTGTGCTGGAGTGTTTCAAAGTTTTGCAAAACCACATTGCCAATTGTTCTTCGCGGCCGATTGGTTCCCTGATTGTGAGCATGACCCGCAACGCGGCCGATTTACTGACAGTTTATATTTTGGCCCGCGAAGCCGGACTGACATTTTTTGAAGTTACACTCGTGATTAAACTGCACGTGGTTCCTCTGTTTGAAACTATTGCTGATTTAATTGCCAGCCCCGCAATTATGGAAGAATATTTCAGTCTGCCCGAAGTGCAAAACAGTTTGGAATACCAGCGAAAAGAGCGAAACAGGCAGCACAAAATTCAGGAGGTGATGATTGGGTACAGCGACAGCAACAAAGACGGTGGATTTCTGGCCAGCACGTGGTACTTGTACAAAGCGCAGAAAGAGATTGCCGAAGTGGGAAAAAAGTACGGTGTTCAAATTAAATTCTTCCATGGGAAAGGAGGTTCAATCAGCCGCGGCGCAGGCCCGGTGCATTGGTTTATGCAATCGCTGCCCCACGGTACGCTTACCGGAAAACTCAAAATAACCGAGCAGGGCGAAACCATTGAAAAGAAATTTGCCAACAAAATAAATGCCGCTTACAACCTCGAACTGATGTTGGCCAGCGCCACAATGAACACACTGCTTCACAAAAAAGAGCAGCATAACGAATATGAGGTGGCCGGAATTCTGGAATACCTGGGAAGCGAAAGTTACAAATTCTATGTGCAATTACTTCAAAACGAACATTTTCTTGAATTTTACCAGCAAGCTACCCCCATCGATGTGATTGAGGAAAGCAAAATCGGTTCGCGCCCGGCACGGCGTACAGGCAAACGTACTTTAGCCGATTTGCGCGCTATTCCCTGGGTTTTTAGCTGGGGGCAGTCGCGGTACCACATCACCAGTTGGTACGGAGTGGGTTCGACTTTGGAAAAAATGCTCACCGAACATCCTGAAAAATACAAAAAACTGAAAGGGATGATTCGCAGCAGCCAGTTTGTACAGTATGTACTCACCAATATCGACACAAGCCTGGCCAGCACCGACGAGGAAATCATGAAAATGTATGCGCAACTTGTAGAAAATCAGGTTGTTAGAACCACCATTTTAAATCAGCTTTTAACCGAACTGGAAAAAACCAGGAGGTTAATGCAGGAATTGCTGGGACGGCCGATGCAGGAACGACGGAAAAATCATTACCACTCAACAGCGCTCCGCGCCGAAGCGCTTGACATTCTGCATAAAAACCAAATCGAGAAATTAAAACGGTGGAGAGCCGGCAATGGTAAAAATCAGGAAGAAAAAAGCAAATTGCTGAACCAGTTGCTGATTTCGGTAAATGCCATTGCCAATGCAATGGGAACGACAGGGTAAGAAATGTGGTAATGCGTGAATGCGATAATGCTGCAATGAAGCAGTAAAACTTTGATTTTTAGATTAGCAGAATTTTAACAGCATTAATTAATAAAAAAACATTCCTATGAACTCTAACCGCAGAAATTTTATCAGAACATCCACCCTTGTAACTGCAGCATTCGGGGTATTTCCATCCATTCTAAGAGCAGGTCCGGCCAACGAAAAACTGACAGTTGGGCTAATTGGTTGCCTTGGCATGGGTTTCAGCAACTTAAAAGCATTTTTGAAACAACCCAATGTTGAATGTGGCGCTTTGTGCGATGTTGACCAAAATGTACTCAACGAACGGGCTGCGGAAGTGGAAAAACTGCAGGGCAAAAAACCGTTGCTTTACACCGATTACCGAAAGTTGCTTGAAAATAAAGACATTGATGCAGTAATTAACGCAACGCCCGACCACTGGCACGCGTTGATTGCCATAAACGCAATGGAAACCGGAAAAGCGCTTTACACCGAAAAACCGCTGGCCAACTCCATTCAGGAGTGTAATTTAATGGTTGCCGCCCAAAAACGATACAAAAGCGTGGTTCAGGTGGGGCAATGGCAGCGCAGCGACCCGCACTGGAAAGCGGTAGTTGATTACATACATGCCGGGAATATTGGCCGCATACGCTCGGTTCGCGCCTGGTCGTATGTGGGGTGGAAAGGATCAATTCCGGTTGTGCCCGATTCTGTTGTTCCCGCCGGGGTTGATTACGATTTCTGGCTGGGCCCGGCCCCAAAACGCCCGTTCAACAAAAACAGGTTTCATTTTACATTCCGCTGGTACTGGGATTATGCAGGACGCTTACTGGCCGACTGGGGCGTTCACCTTCTCGATTATGCACTTTTCGGGATGGACCAGTATGTACCCAAATCGGTAATGGCAACCGGCGGAAAATATGCTTTCCCCGACGATGCCATGGAAACACCTGATACCTGTATGGCGGTTTACGATTTTGGCGATTTTGGCGTTTTGTGGGACCACACCATCGGAATTTACGGTGCAAACTACGGAAACCGCGGACATGGAGTGGCTTTTGTTGGCGAATGGGGAACGCTTGTGGCTGACAGAAGTGGCTGGGAGGTAATTTCTGAATCTACAAGTGTTTCAGCAAAAAAAGATTTTATAAAGGTACCGCTTCAAAAAGGTACAGGGAAAGGTTTGGATTTACATGTCGCCAATTTTATCGACTGTATAAAAACAGGTGCAAAACCCAACTGCGACATTGAAACAGGAGCCCACATCGCCCGAATTTCACACCTCGGGAACATCTCCTACCGTTTGGGGCGAAAAGTTTTCTGGGACCCGGTAAAGCAGGAATTTAAAGGCGATGCCGAAGCCAATAAAATGGTTTATGCCAATTACCGGGCGCCATGGGTATTGCCTAAAGTGTAATGTTTTGAATCATATTCCACATGGGATTTAATATTTTGCAAATCAGTTTTAAAAAAATAGAATCGAAACCGGAATTAGAGGCCATAAAAAACCTCTATATCACTGCATTTCCGCCCAATGAACGAAGGGAATTTGATGAACTCAAAAAGCAGGTTTATAATGGAGCGTGCCATATAAACCTGATATTGATAGGTGAAAAAATTGCCGGTTTTATCATTCTCTGGAATTTTACCGGATTTGTTTTTCTGGAACATTTTGCCATCGTCCCCGAACTGAGGGGACAGGGAACAGGAGAGAAGGCAATTGCCGAAATTAAAACCCGTTTTCAAAAAACCATAATTCTCGAAACCGAACCCCCGGTTGATGAATTGAACAGGCGAAGAATCAGGTTTTACGAACGAAACGGGTTCCACATACTGAAACGCACCTATTTTCAGCCTTCTTATGGAGGAAATAAACCCGAGGTTGATTTAACACTGATGAGTACAAATCCTGTTTGTTCGTCTGACGAACTTGAAGAAATTACTCAATCAATTCGAAAAAATGTTTATGAAACGGGGCAAACAAAGTGATCTTTGTTATTCGTAAATCTGGGCAACTTAAAACGGATTCAAACAAATACCAAAACTTTTGATTCTCAGCAACGAAAATATTAAACTTCGCCCTTTAACGCCTGATGACAAATACAGGTTGGCTAAACTTGCAAACAATCCACGCATTGCGAAAAACCTGCGCGACGGTTTTCCACATCCATACACACTTGCCGATGCGGAGAAATTTATTCAGGCGTTTGCAGCACAGGATCCGCAACAGATTTTTGCCATTGAATATATGGGTGAATATGTTGGAAATATCGGGTTACATAAGGGAACCGACGTTTACCGCAAATCGGCCGAAATTGGCTACTTCCTGGGCGAACCTTACTGGAACATGGGAATTGCTGCAAAAGCAGTAACCCTTATTTGTGATTATGGTTTTAAAAATATGGATATCGTTCGCATTCACGCTGGTATTTTTGAGTTTAACCCGGCATCGATGCGGGTGCTGGAAAAATGCGGTTTTAAAAGGGAAGCCGTCCGCGAAAATGCAGTGTTTAAACAGGGAAAGGCCTGGAATGAAATGATATATGTTAAACTAATTGAGGATAAGATTGTTGAGTGCTAATTATGGTGCTTTTTATGAACCGGAACGGGGGGACTATTTATTTATGAAGATATTTATAAACGGATGAGTGCCTTTTCGTTTTACCTGTTGGATAAGATGATACCGGCTCATTGGCTGCGGAGTAAACAAACCTGTGTATATAAATAAATTGCGTGTGATAATAACAAACGAAGTCCATTGAAAGTCAATTCTGTTTATTGAGCATATTTTTGATTGCAGAACTCATTATATCGTTGTCAGAATAGGTCATCCGGTAAAACGGGGTTTTTTCAACCCATTTAAAAAAGGCTTCTACAAATGCGGGGTTCGGGTTAACCCAGGTTTCTTTTAACAACAGTTGAAGCGCTTCTTTTTTACTCACCTCCGTAATACTGAACCCGGCTCCGGCCTGATAACTGACAAAAATAAAACCAGCTACGCAAATTCCGTTACACTGTTTTTCGGGGAAATTATGAACAGGTAAATACCTGGCCATTTTACCTGTGGAGGCTTTTTCAGGTACTTTTCCGCCCAGTTCGGGATAATATTTGGAAAGTACAGAAAAAGCGCCCTCTTTTACCGACATGGAGGCAGGGAAGGGATAAACATGTCCGTCGGGGGCTGCAGCAATAAAATCATCGGAAATATAACCCAGTCCATTTGCTTTCAGGATAGCGGAAACCGTACTTTTACCGCTCCCGGCAGCAGCCGAAAATATAATTGCGTTATTGTCAGAATAAACCCCCGATGCATGCAGCATGCACATCCAGCCGGCAAATGGCTTTTTGTAAATGATGCTGTAAATCAGTTGCAATATGGCGCCCTTGTAATATTCCACGGCATTAAAATTAAAAGCTTCTGTTATTTTATGGTTGCACGAAACAACAAATAAATTCCCGGAACGATAACAGCGGATGTGATGTTTTGATACAGGCTGTTCTTCTGTTTCGAGATGAGTAAACGGCGGATGGACCAGGTGCTGTAACCACTCATCCTGATAATCAACGCGGATGACTGTTTTTCCGAATTTATAATAACTTCTGAAGCTGAAGTCTTCGGGAACAGGTTCATGTTTTGCTTCTTTCTTTTTTGAAACCTGATTTCCATTTTTTGTGCGGTTTAATTGGATGATGAATTGAATTGTTTCATCAACAAAGGTATCGGTCTCTGCTTCAGGACTGCTGTATTTTTTACGGCAGGTTTCTTTAATAACTGCTGTTTCGTTTCTCCCTGTAAAAAGTTGTAAAACAAAAAATGCAGGTTCTTCCATTAGTAAAAAAGACCCGCTCCGTTTAAACCAAACTGCCCAAACATTGCCAAAATCCTGAATTACCAATGGGCAAATATTGTTGTTGATGATATTTGATTTCATGTGGCTTAAAAATAAGAATAAACCGGTACTCACATTTATCGATTTTTCGCAGAGGGGCAACAAAGAACGGATTTATGTACCCGAATCATCCAAAAACTGCACTACACTACCGGCAATTTCCAGTTTTCGCTGTAATTGAGCTTTATCAGTTGGTTGGCTTCCTCCTCGGCAAATGATTTTGTTGTATCGTCCCAGTGAATCCGGTTTCCAACCCGATAGGCAATATTCCCCATTTCGGAAACTATGGCAGTTTTTGCTCCAATTTCAACCGGGGTATTTAATTTTCCACCTTTTCGGATACATTCAAGAAAATTCAAAACATGTTCATCCATTCCATCGCCATATTCCTTTTGCTTTTTGCCCTCGAAGAAAGGTTGTTTTTCAGCGTTGTTCCTTTCGGAAATGGTTTCCCAGCCTCCGCGATCGACAACCAAAGTACCTTTATTCCCTACGAAAGCAACTCCGTGGCCTTTTCCGTAAGGGCCCATTCCCGGATTTAATCCGCATTCCCAAATCATGGTATGTTTCGGATAACTGTAAATGGCCTGCTGAATATCGGGAGTTTCAAGGGTCCCGGGTTCGTGGTAATAAATTCCGCCACCGGGAGAAATGGATAGTGGCATACCGGCATCCATTCCATGAAGGGCAAAATCGAGCAGGTGAACGCCCCAGTCGGTCATTGCGCCGCCGGCATAATCCCACCACCAGCGAAAATTATAATGATACCTGTTCAGGTTGAACGGGCGTTTTGGCGCCGGGCCCAGCCAGAAATCGTAATCAACATGAGCAGGCGCTTCGGAATCGGGATGATATGGGTACGGGGTGTTATAACCTTTGTAAATCCAGGCTTTTACCAGATGAACATCGCCAAGTTGCCCCGATTTCACAATATCAGATGCCTCGAACCAGTGTTTTGAACTGCGTTGCCACATGTTCACCTGTACCTTCAATTTCGGATGTTTTGCAGCGGCTTTTACCATCGCGTTACATTCCTCAATACTGTGTCCCATTGGTTTTTCAACAAAAACGTGTTTACCAGCATCCAAAGCCATCATCATCATTATGGCGTGCCAGTGGTCGGGTGTCCCTAAAATTACTGCATCAATATCTTTGTTTTCGAGAACTTTTCTGAAATCGACATAAGTTTGCGGACGTTTGCCGGTTTGCTTTTCAACTGCAGCCGCTTTTTCTTCCAGCACTTTCGAATCAACATCGCAAAGTGCAGCACATTCAACATTTTCCTGTTTTAAAAAGGAGGATAAATCACTCCAACCCATCGAGCGGCAACCGATTAAACCAACGGTTACTTTTTCTGAAGGTGAAGCACAGGCATTTAAAATAGTCGGGGCAACACTGACTGCCGCAGCAGCAGCGGCTGTATTCTTAATAAATTTTCTCCTGTTAAAGTCCATAATAAAAATTTTCTTTTTGAATCATACAATTTTTCGAGTCGGTAAAAATACTTTTTATGAAATTGATTTTATTGGAATTTATTGGAAAAATCCTGTACAATTTCAACTAAAAACAATCAGATTTTCAAGTTTCCACGGATCGCGTTCATCCCTTGAGCGCAGTGAGTTTGCTTCTGCATCATTCACAAATTCTTCTTTTCCGGGGTCCCACAGAAGTTTTCGCTGCAGTTTCATGGCAATTACTCCCATGTGCGCAATGGTTGCCGAACGGTGCATATCTTCTGCGGGATGGTAAGGTTCTTTGCGCGATTTAACACATTCAATAAAATTTGCCTGCTCGGTTTTTGCAGTGTAAAGTTGAATTTCATCCTGTGTTAAATCAAGTTTCAGTAACTCTGAATCGCTTGCCTGCAAAGGTTTATTCCAACCTTCCACCAATAACCAGCCGTTAGTCCCCTCGATGTAAATCTCAATACTTTCGCCATGAACATCCATTTCAAGGCCATTTTCGTAACGGTATTTCAGCGTGTATTTGTTAAATGTATCGTAATAGCCTTCTGCGGGCATTGAACCAACACCTTCAACCTCATCCGGGCCCCATTTTTCGGTACCGTTGCACCATTGTGCATTGTCAATCAGGTGGGCGCCCCAATCGGCGATACTGCCCACCGAATAATCGCTGCACCAGCGAAAATTGAAGTGTGTTTTACCAGGAGAATAGGGCGAATACGGAGCAGGGCCTAACCACATTTCCCAGTCGAAATCCTTCGGGACTGGCTGAATGGAAGTATCTTTTGAAACACGGATGGAATGTTCCCCTGGTAAACCTATTCTCATTTTTGTTATGGTTCCAATATGCCCGTTTCGCACAAGTTGAGCCATGCGGTAATAAGGCTCCAGCGACCGGTCTTCGATACTGGTAGCAAAAATACGATCGGTTTTTCCGATGGCATTTACAAGTTTTCTTCCCAAATCGATGGTCCAGGTTGGTTTTTCGCAACTAACATCCTTGCCAGCCTGCAACGCCATAATTGCCATGTGAACATGCCAATGGTCGGGTGTAGAAATCTGCACTGCATCAATATCTTTTCGTTCCAGCAGGTCGCGAAAATCGGAATACATTTTGCAACTGCTGTCGCCCATGGTTTCGTCAACAGTGTGTTTTGCTTTCAGCATCCGGCTTTTATCCACATCGCAAACCGCAACAATCCGGCAATCGGGAACATCAAAAAAATGTTTCATGTTCCAAAGTATTCCGTGTTCTCCGGTGCCAATCATGCCAAGCGTAATTTTGTCGTTCGCCCCTTTTGCACACGATGGAATGATTGTGGGAACAGCAATAATTCCGCCGGTTACCAGCGCCGTGTTCTTAATGACTGGATTCTGGATTCTGGTTACTGGTCACTGGTTACTGGTTACTGGTCACTGGTCACTGGTCATTAGTCTTGATATTTGATGCTTGATGCTTGATTCTTGATACCTGATATTGGTTTTTGTCTTTTGTCTTTTTGTCTTTTTGTCTTTTGTCTTTTGTCTTTTGTCTTTTGTCTTTTTGTCTTTTGTCTTTTGTCTTTTTGCCAACTGCCTACTGCCTGCTAACTACTGCCTACTATTTACTTACACTGCTTACTGATTGATCTGGCTAATGTATTTTTTCCAGGTTGTTACCGATTCTTTTAAAAAGTCTTCGGGCTGACCTTTTATGTTGTAACACTGCAGCCCGATTGGGTTTTTGTATCCTGATTCTTTTAGTATTTTCAACACATTCAGCACATCATAATTTCCTCTGCCCAACGGCTGAATCAGGCGATCCCAGCCCATTTGATGCGTGTCTCCTTTATCAGCACCATTAATGGAAACCAAAAACAGATAAGGCATGGCATTTTTTAGTTTTTGCTCCAGTTTTTCAGGTTCATCTTTTTTCAGAAAATGACATAAATTGAAAACAGTCCCCACGTTTGTCTGGTTTATTTTTTTAGCCAGCCTGACGCCGTCATCCACTTTTTCGACCCAAAAATCAGCATGTGGATAAAAAGCAATTTTCACTCCGTATTTCTGAGCATAATCAGCCAGATCGCCAACAATTTCGATGCATTTTGCATCTCCGGCAGAATCGGATGGCGAATACTTTTCACTGTGAACATGCACCCACAAATGCAGTCCGGTATTTTTGAGTTTTTCAATATAATCTTTTAACCGGATGTCGTAAGGTTGTTCCTTTTCAAGGTCGATTTGAATGTAAAGTGTAAAAAGCCGGAGGTCATTTCGTTTTAGTTCGGGCATCATTCCATCTAATTTATCGAGCCCGATTAATTCGACACCATCGAACCCGGATGTTTTTACCAAATCGGCCCAGTATTCCGGCGAATCGGATTTAGCATTCCACAATCCATCTTCGAAAACGAAAAATGGAGGATTAAAATTCTGGGCAGAAACAAAATTACAGAGAATGAAAGCGGGAATTAAGAGAAAGAATTTGAACCGGTTCATTATATTGATTTAGGTTGATTTAAACTTCGAATTACTTCAGGTTCAAAATTATTAAATTCGGCTAATAAATGTTATCGAAATTGAAATTCTATTACTTTTAATGTGACATTTTTTTCTAAAAACTCATTTACCACAATGATTTTACTGAAAATACCAGGAGCATGAAAAAGCTGTTTATTCTATATGTTGACCAATTGGTCATTTTTTAAAATAATTTAACACTAAATCTATTGCATTTTTTTTTAACTGTTTTAAATTTGACCGAACGTTCAATCAAAATTAAAATAATGTCGCCAAGAAGTGCAAAACAATACAGCGAAATCAGGAAACAAAAAAAGGAACTGATAATGGAAACAGCGCTTGAACTGTTTGCCCAAAATGGTTTTCACGCCACGTCGATGAGCCAGATTGCAAAAAAAGCAGGTATTTCAAAGGGCCTCGCCTACAATTATTTTCAAAGTAAAAATGAAATACTGGAAGAAATTCTCGAAACCAGTTCCAAAGAAATCTATAAAAACATTGATATTAATCACGATGGAATTTTAACCGATGAAGAATTTTACTTCTTTATTAAAAAAACTTTTCAATTGATAAACAGAAACAGAAGATTTTGGAAACTCTACACCTCGGTTGTTTTGCAAACCAATATCCTTGAAGAAAAAAACAAGTCGATGGTGGAAAAGTTAACTCCTGCTTTCGATCTTATCAGAAATTTTCTGATTTCGAAAGGAAGTAAAGATCCGGACGGTGATATGATGGTAATCAGCACTTTACTTAAAGGTGCCTCTGTAATTATGATTTTTTCTGATTTTTACCCTTCCGAACTTTTGGAGGAAAAAATAATTGCTGCAATTCAACGAATACTTTCGAATAACAATGTAACTGTTTAAATATGAAAACTAAACTATTGCTCTTACTATTTTTCCCCATTCTTCCGTTTCTGACATGCGGACAAGACATTGACGAAATCATCCGGAAAGCCGATGAAAAAATGAGGGGAACATCAAGTCAGGGCGAGTTTACAATGATAATTCAACGCCCCACATGGTCGCGCGAAATTTCGATGAAAAACTGGACGCTGGGAAATGAATATTCACTGGTTTATATTTCTGCACCTGCAAAGGAAAAGGGACAGGTTTTTCTGAAACGGCAAAAAGAGATGTGGAACTGGGTGCCCAACATTGAGCGGATGATAAAAATACCACCATCGATGATGATGCAGTCGTGGATGGGATCGGATTTTACAAACGATGACCTGGTGCGCGAATCGTCGATAACAAGAGATTACAAAAAGAAACTTTTGGGAGAGGAAACAATTAGCGGCTACAATTGCTTCAAGGCAGAATTAATTCCGCATGACGATGCACCCGTAGTTTGGGGGAAAATCATCATGTGGGTTTCGAAAAAAGATTACCACTGGCTCAAAGCCGAATATTACGATGAAGACGGACAGTTGGTTAATACCGAAATCATGTCGGAAGTAAAATGGATGGACGACCGCGAAATGCCCACCCGCATGGAAATGGTTCCGGCTGACAAACCTGGCCAGAAAACTGTAATGGTTTTCAATAAGATTAAATTCAACATCAAAATCGATGAATCGTTTTTCTCGCAGCAGAATATGAAGAAGGTGAAGTAATGCTTGAATGAATGAAAAGACGAAAGTTAGAAATAAGATTAACGAATGATGATTAACGATTTGTGATTGCAGAATGTAAAGAACTATGTGTCCTAATGTGACTATGTGGTGGAAGAATTCGGAAATTAAAAGTAAATCAGAAGAAAAAAACAAGTATCAAATTTTCAAGAATCCGGTAACAAGTAACAAGCAACCAGAATGACAACCAATTTTAAACTTGCATGGCGTAATTTGTGGAGAAACCGACGGCGGACATTCATCGCTATTTCTTCGATAGTGTTCAGCGTGCTGCTGGCATCGTGGATGCGGTCGATGCAGGAAGGTTCGTATGACAGCATGATCGATAATGTGGTGAAATTCTACTCCGGCTATCTTCAGGTTCAGGATACGGCTTACTGGAGCGAACGCACTTTGGATAATAGTTTTGAGGTTTCTTCTGAAATGAAAAATCAAATTAAAAGCATTAAAAATGTTTCACTTGTTTCAAGCCGTATCGAATCATTTGCTTTGGCCGCTAATCATTTAAAAAGCAAACCTGCAATGGTTATTGGTATTGAGCCGGAAGCCGAGGGCCAAATCACCAATCTTTCGAAAAAAATAAAAAAGGGACACTTTTTGAAAAATGGCGACACAGGGGTTGTCCTCGGGCAGGGACTGTCCAATTACCTTCATCTTGATGTTGGCGATACGTTGGTGATGATTAGCCAGGGTTATCGTGGAATAAGCGCCAGCGGGCTTTTTGTAATAAAAGGGATTGTTTCGCACCCGAATCCGGAATTCGATAAACGTATGGTTTATCTCGACATTGAAACTGCGCGCGAATTTTATTCTGCCGAAGGTTTGTCAACTTCGCTGGTAATCATGTCCGGCAATCATCAGCACATCAACCGGATGAAAAGCGAAATTGAACAGTTTCTCCCCGCAAACAACACGGTGATGACCTGGGCCGAAATGCAGCCCGAAATTGTGCAACTGATTGAGAGCGACCGCGGCAGTGGGTTAATCATGCTGGGGATCCTTTACATGGTAATTGCATTTGGAATGTTTAGCGTTGTGATAATGATGGCGAAGGAACGCAAGCGTGAATTTGGTGTAGTTAATGCCATTGGAATGCAGAAAAACAAACTGGCGTTGGTGGTGTTTTTCGAAACCATTTTTATCGGCCTTATCGGATGTGCCATTGGACTGCTGATTAGCTATTTTTTCTGTTTGTATTTTTATTACAACCCAATTCCGCTCACCGGTGAAATGGCCACCGCCACAGAGCAATACGGAATGGAGCCCTATATGTTTTTCTCGATGGAACCTTCGCTTTTTTACAGCCAGATGATTATCGTTTTTATGGCCAGTGTTTTTATTTCGGTTTTTCCGGTGTACTATATATACCGTTTAAAAATTACAAAGGCGATTCGTGGGTGAGGAATTGCGGAAATGCATGAATGCGAAAATGCT
Organism: Prolixibacteraceae bacterium; assembly: GCA_009773765.1. GTDB lineage: Bacteria > Bacteroidota > Bacteroidia > Bacteroidales > Prolixibacteraceae > Draconibacterium. Next base: position 87,718 of record WTWZ01000006.1, read on the forward strand.
ATAATGCTTGAATGAAAGAATTGATGAATGAGGAATTGGTGTTTGGGTGAATAGGTGATTGAGAGAATGTGGGATTGAGAAGTGAGATTTCAGCCTGGAAAACAAACTTTAAACTTTAAACTCTGAACCTGGGGCCCGGAACTTTGAAATATTATGAACTGAACTTTAAACTTTAAAGCCGTAACTTTAAACTGAGAAATATGATTTGGCATATTGCATGGAGGAATGTTTGGCGGAACAAGGTGCGCAGCATCATAATGATGGTTGCCATTGCGCTGGGTTTATTTGCTGGTGTGTTTACAATGGCATTTATGCAGGGCGCGGTTGATGCCCGGATTGAATCGGCCACAAAATCGGAACTGGCACACATGCACCACATTTTTTAGACAACAATGAAACCAGCATTTACATTCAAAATTCAACCGTGCTGGTTGATAAAATCGAAAAAACAGAGGGCGTTGTTGCGGTAAGTGAACGACTGGTTACCGAACCTTTTATCATGGCAGCGCACGGCACGGGCGGTGGAAGGTTAATTGGCGTGTGGCCCGAAAAAGAGATGAAAGTTACCGATATTTGGGAACACATCGTCGAAGGAGATTATTTGGAAAGCACAGGACGAATGCCACCCGTTTTAATAGGCGAAAAACTGGCAAACCGTCTGCAACTGAAAACCAGGTCAAAAATCAATGTACAGATGGTTGACCTGAACGGCGATTTATCGTCGAAAGGTTACCGGGTAAGCGGAATTTACAAAACAGACAACACTACTTTCGACGAAAACCACCTTTTTGTGCGTTTCGAAGATTTGCAGTTGCAACTTGGGATAGAAAACAATGCTGCACACGAAATCGCAGTGGTGGTAAAAAACGGGAACGAAGCCGCAACCTTTAAACCAGCCATTCAAAAAATTGCCGGAAATACTGTTGTGCAGACCTGGAAAGAACTCAGCCCCGAAATGTCGCTGCTCACCGATTCAATGGACCAGTACATGTACATTTTTATCCTCATCATTCTGCTTGCCCTTTGTTTCGGCATAATCAACACCATGTTAATGTCGGTACTCGACAGGATTAAAGAAATTGGAATGTTAATGGCCGTAGGTATGAACAAACGAAAAATCTTTATGATGATCATTCTTGAATCGGTAATGCTCACATTTTCAGGAGGGATTCTCGGTATTATCATTGGTTCGGGGGTTACAAAGTTTTTTGAAAAAACACCAATTGATGTTTCAGTGTTTGCTGATGGCTTGGAGAAATACGGTTTTGCCGCACAGATTTACACCTCGCTGCGGTTGGAAACTATTGTAACAATTACCGTTTTGGTTATTGCTACCGGAATTTTATCGGCCATTTACCCTGCACGGAAAGCGCTGAAACTAAACCCGGCGGAAGCGACGAGAACGGAGTGAAGAAATGCGTGAATGCGGGAATTTTTGAATGCTACAGTGCTTGAATGCGGGAATGCTATAATGTTGGAATAAAAAAAGTGACAATAATGTTTTAAATGAAAATCAATTTTAAAATCTCATATATGAACAGGAAAGACATTTTTATTGAAGATATGAAGAAGAAAACAAAAAAGTTTAGTGTGGATGTAATCCTTTTTTGCGATTCATTAAAACAATGCAAGGCATCTTCGGTAGTCACTTATCAGTTAGTGAAGGCGGCAACATCAACAGGAGCCAATTATCGTGCTGCGTGCAGGGGAAGGTCTGATAATGAATTTTTCAGCAAAATTTGTATTGTTGTGGAAGAATCGGATGAATCGCTTTTCTGGCTCGAAGTCATTGAAGATTCAGGGCTCTCAAATAATTTTGTCGAATTAAAGAGATTACTCGACGAAGCAACCGAAATTGTAAAAATTGTCTCAAAAACAAAAGACACCATGTACAAAAAACTTTATCCCTAAAAAACATGTCAAATTCTGACAACATTAATACATTAAGTCATTATGCATTTAAATATTGTAGCATTAAAGTATTCACGCATTATAGCATTGTAGCATTAACGCATTATAGCATTAAAGATGAAAATCATAGAAATAAAAAACCTGCACAAAGTTTATAACGACAACTCGGTATCGGTGCGGGCAGTTAACGGAGTTGACCTTTCGTTTGAAGAAGGCGAATTTACCGCCATAGTTGGACCATCGGGTTCCGGAAAAACAACTCTTTTAAATATTATTGGAGGTCTTGACGATGCCACCGAAGGAACAGTTACCATCGACAATGTGTTGATTAATCAGCTTTCGGCAAGGAAACTGACAGATTTCAGGATGCGGAATATCGGATTTGTTTTTCAGGCCTACAACCTGATCCCGGTTTTAACAGCCCGCGAAAACGTGGAATTTATTTTGCATTTGCAGGGAGCCGATAAAAAATATCGTGAATCCCGCACTACCGAACTGCTTCAGTCAGTGGGGCTTGGCGAAATGATGAATCGCCGTCCAGCGAAACTTTCCGGCGGGCAGCAGCAAAGGGTCGCAGTGGCAAGGGCACTGGCATCGAAACCAAAATTTGTGCTGGCCGATGAACCTACTGCCAACCTCGACTCAAAATCGACTGAAAATTTGCTCGATATCATGGAACGACTTAATAAAGAAGAAAAAATCACGTTTATATTTTCAACCCACGATGTACGGGTTGTAAACAAAGCCCGGCGCGTAATAACACTCGAAGACGGGAAAATTGTAAGTGATGTAAAAAAAGAATTAAAAAGTCAGTAGATAAAAAAGAATTGAAAAGTTTATTTGAACCACTCACCCTGATTGCGCCTGCGGTACAATCGTCCCTGTTCACCGGCAGGCAGGCCTCTCTGCGCGAAGAGAGGGAAAAGAGGATGGGTAAAAATGGCTGGATTAAAAAATAAAGAATGCGAGTAACAGTGATTTTAATATTAATAACAATCTCAAATTTGGCTTTTGCAAGCGGACCAGGTTCAGCATCCCCGCTGAACACCGCGGCCAATGCAAGCTACCTCTCCCCGCTCGAAAAAGAAATCGTTTACGAAATCAACCTTTTTCGCTCAAACCCGGCGCGGTATGCCGAAAAATACATTGCCCCGCTTGCGAAAAATTACCAGAAAAACCTTTTGCAATATCCTGGCGACTTACCAATAAAAACGGTGGAAGGTGTAAAAGCCCTTCACGAATGTGTGCGCGAACTTAAAAGAGCAACACCAAAACCAATTCTGTACCCAAACAAAGCGTTGACCAACGCTGCCGGCGACCATTGCCGCGACCAGTCGAAAACCGGCAGGACAGGGCACACTGGAAGCGACAATTCAAATTTAAAAACCCGGATAGAACGATACGGAAAATGGAAAGTGAGAATTGCTGAAAATATTGCTTACGGAAACACTTCAGCCCGACAAATGGTGGTTTTCCTGTTAATAGACGACAATGTGAAAGACCGCGGCCACCGTGCAAATATGCTAAATCCCGACTTTAAACTGATTGGGGTTTCAACCGCAACACATCCTGAATATCTGACCATGTGCGTGATGAATTTTGCGGGAGGAATGGAAAATAACAACGAAAAATGAGAAATGAAAAAATACATGCTCTTTCTGGTTTTATCGATAACCTCAGTTGCGGCTTTCCCACAGTCGAAATTTTCGTTTAACGGGTATTTGAAAGAGCTTAGCATGTTTTATAAACCCGTGGAAGCCATTCCCGTCATTGCCACCGATTCACTTGATTATCTGTTTCTGAACCAGGTTCACAACCGGCTCAATTTTAAATGGTTTGCTACTGAAAATATCACTTTTGGCCTCGAAATGCGAAACCGGCTTTTCTTTGGGCAAATGGTTAAAAAATTTCCCGCATACGAAGAAATGATTAATCTGGATGGTGGGTACATCGACCTTGGAATAATTGTTTATTCGTCCGACAGTTGGTTTCTGCATTCTGCCATCGACCGCGCATGGGTTGACTATACTGTCGGCAAATGGCAATTCCGCGCAGGCCGGCAGCGTGTTAACTGGGGAGTAAACCTGGTTTGGAACCCAAACGATATATTCAATACATTTTCGTATTTTGAATTTGATTATGAAGAACGTCCCGGAACAGATGGGGTTAAAATACAGTATTATACAGGCGAAACATCTTCGGCCGAATTGGTGTACAAAATTGGTAAAAGCAGCGATGAAACTGCTGTTGCAGGCATGTACAGATTTGCCCGTTTTGATTATGATTTCCAGCTACTTGGAGGTTGGATGGGCAAAGATTTTGTTTTGGGCGGTGGTTGGTCGGGCGACATCAAAGGCGGCGGGTTCCGGGGTGAGGTTTCGTGGTTTATCCCACGCCAAAGCGATAACGGAAGTTACGAAGCAGTGGTTGCCTCCATTTCAGGCGATTACTTTCTGAAAAACAACCTGTATCTGCACGGAGGAATTTTATTTAACAGTCATGGTACAACCGGCGATGCCGGTGGCCGCAGTTTCTTTTCTCCCGACATTTCGGCAAAAATACTTTCGTTTGGCCGCTACAATCTGTTCGGACAAATTTCATATCCATTTACCCCTTTGTTTTCCGGAAGTTTTTCAACCATGCTGAACCCCTGCGACAGTTCATTTTTTATTGGGCCAGCCCTGACTTGCTCACTCAGTAATAACTGGGAATTAATGGTAAGCGGGCAACTGTTTTTTGGCGATTCGGGAACCGAGTACGGCGATTATGGTCAGGCCATTTACGGGCGGGTGAAGTGGTCTTTTTAATTGGAGAATGCGAGAATGCAGCAATGTTTGGATGTCCTTGGAAGGAATTTCAGGACTTCTTGCCTCGTTCAATATTTAGTTAGTGGTTTGCCAGCACGTCAGCCAGATGGATGGTTTTAACGGGTAGTTTTTGTTTGAATCTTTTTAACTGGGCAAAGTTCCGAACAGCTAAAGGTGGGCTGAAAACCCATACCGTTTGGGACGATACACTGGGGCTGCCGGACTATATCAATATAACTAACGCTAAGTTGCATGACAGCAAAGGATTAGCCAGTCAAATATTTTCTAAAGGGACGATTTGTAACACGTCTTAAAAGCAACATACAGCCTTTTTAATTAGTTTCTGAACCAAACATTTCCGATATTGGAGAAAATCGTTGAGTATTAAAAAAATCGGATGGAAAGACCATGAAATATATTTTAGATTGTCTGGCTCCCCAGACTGTTACAAGTTGCTATTTATAATAACAATTGAGTTGAGCGATTTTAAATGGAATTATACTGCGGTTCTGTAAATGGGAAAAACCATTTACGAGATAATTTAAATGACTCTTCCCGGATACTTTAAAATGGTTTTATTTTAAATGTTCTGTCTTGTGCATTTGATTCATGCCCAATGTAAACAGCAATTTTGTTTTTAATGAAGTTTTTGGGATTAATGATGTAATCCGCTGTGACCTTCCCAAAATAATAAATACAGAAGTTACTTTCCCCCTTTAAAATTTTATAAAAATAAGACCAACCATTTAAATGAGTTAAAAGTGATTTAAAAAAGTTCTTGCTGTATATTCATTTGCCGTCAAAAATCTCAAAAAATAGGCAAAGCATCTTACTTTTCTCAAAATATGAAGATTGGTTTTTGTTTAGAAAAAAAACATCTTTTAACAGCTAATTTTTAAGTTCAGTTTAAATTTCAGGTAACATACTTTAAACTTTTAAAACCATCAACAATCTCTGTGAATTCTTTTCTTGAAATTAGCAATTTGGAAGCAATCAGTGAATACAAATTATCTTTTGATTCATGCCGCCAAATTAAGTCTGCATCCGTTAGTTGCGGATACAGACTTTTAAGTTTTCCTTTTATGTTTTCCCAATGGTATAAATCAAACTTAGTTTCCATTTCTAAAGTTTTATGGTTAATCCGAATTTACCTCCGGAAAAGGCATTACCGCCGCCAAACTCCAGATTGATGCCGACTTTGTCGCTGAAAAAGTACCGCCCGCCAATTTGGGCGCCAAGTCCAAGACCCGATGTGTGAGATCCATCGTAATCGTTTGGAGAATTCCAGTTATAAAATCCCAGATTTAAACCTGCATAAAAATCCCAGTTTGAAGGGATATTCAAAACGGTGTTGAAATGGTAATTTGCATTCCCTGAAACGCCGATTACTGAATGTCTGTACTTATGGTCGCGCCAGTTATCGTTATAACTGCGATAGGATAATTCAGCCCCCAAAGATATATCGGGGTGAACGCCATAATCAAAGCCCAAATAAACCGGAACACCCCAGGTTGAAAACCCGAAGCCCGCATTAATCTGCGACTTGCCTTTTGGAAGTGGACTTTGCGCAAAAATTGTTGCTGTGGTAAGAACAAGAATAAAAGTTAAAATCTGCTTTTTCATTTTTTTTTTGATTTTGATTTAAGAAATAATTATTTGTAAAATTTGTCAGTTTTGTTTTGAAGTTTGAAGTCTTTCAACTGCTGCCAAATCGTCTATTTCAACTTTGATTGCATAATTCTTGTTGATGTCTTTTTTAACTTCTACATTACCAGTGGCTGCCGGAACAACCGAAGAATTTAAAAAAGATGCGTTGGTAGCGCACGAAGCAATTAAAAACACCGTGGTCACCAGTACGATTCCTGAATAGAATTTTTTGGTTAATTGAACTAATTCCTGTGCTTTCATAATAGCTAAAATTAATTGGTGAATAAAATTATTGAGAGTAAAAGTAATTGCTGAACAGCCTGAAAATGTTACACAATTTATGATAAGAGTTGCATCATTCACACATTTCCTAAGTCCATGATTCGTAAATTTAAAAATGAGAAATCTTTGACTTGGAAAGTCAAAGTCCCGGATTACAAAATAAAACCGCGCACTCTTTTACAAATGCGCGGTTGCTTAGCTTTCAAATCCTTAAAGTCAATTACTGATATAAAAGCTTATATATTTCCTGCAAATCGGGCGAAAGAATTACTTCCGTCCTGCGGTTATTGGCGCGTCCTTCGGCTGTTGTATTTACACCAACCGGATGAAATTCACTTTTTCCTGAAGCCGTGATGCGGCCCGAATCGAAACCATTGTCTAAGGTAAGAACACGAACAATGGATGACGCCCTTGCGGTACTTAAATCCCAGTTATCCCCGAATTTTTTTGTCTTAATCGGAACATCATCGGTATGCCCTTCAATGGCAACCGTAAAGTCTTTCGAACTGTTCAAAACAGCAGCAAGTGTTTTAAGCGCTGCTTTTCCTTTCGGATCCACAACGTCGCTGCCCGATTTAAAAAGCAGTTTTTCTGCCAGCGAAACATAAACTTTTCCGTCTTTCTGATAGACATTCAGTTCGTCGGTTTTATAATTCATTAATGCTTTCGAAATTGAATTTTTCAGTTCATTGGTTTTATCTGTTTGTGCCTGTATTTTATCCTGAAGACTTTTTAAACGTGTTGCCTGTTCCCTGATGGTCATATTCGACTGGGTAGAAAGTACCATCAAATCATTCTTCACCCCTGAATAGTCTTTCATAACTTCTTGATTCTCTTTTTTAAGGGCTGCAATTTCCTCTTGTGATTTCAACCCGAGCATGTTGCAGTCATTCAGTTTACTTAGTGTGTTTGAATTTTCTTTTTGCAGTTTGTCTTTTTGGGCTTCAGAAGCTGTAAATTTTTTGTTCGAAACGCACGATGTAAACAACATTCCGGCGCTCAAAGCAAAAAAAGTAAAATAGCGAATTGATTTTTTCATTTTTTTCATTTTTAAGTGATTATTTAATGAGTGAAAGCTGAGGATATTCACAGGATGAAGTGTTACATAACTTTGGTGAAGAGTTACATCATTCACACATTTGGCTAATTGCTGATGTATTCTTTTAGCAACAGATTGCCGGAATGGTGGTTTTTCAATTTTTCCAATGATTGTTCTTTAATCTGCCTGACTCTTTCACGTGATAATCCAAAATCATCTCCAATTTGTTCAAGGGGTTGGGCTACATAACCATTAAGCCCGTAGAAGTTGCGTAAAATATTGGCATCTCTTGGCTTTAGCGTGTTAAGTAACCGCTCAATATCAGTTCTGAGCGAATTTTTAATTAATCCGGATTCGGGACTGGGAGAGTCTTCATTTAACAACAGGTTGCCCATACTTTCGTTTCCCTCACCGAAAGGTGCATCCATCGACATATAATGAGAATTCAGAGAATTCATGGCGTTTTCAATTATTACGGGTTGCAATTCGGTTAAATCTGATAATTCTTCGATGGTTGGTTCACGAAAAAACTCGTGGCTCAATTGATTAAATGCTTTACTGATTTTATTTTTCAAACCGATTTTATTTGCCGGCAGCCTTACAATGCGGGAGTTTTCGGAAATGGCCTGCATAATAGCTTGTCTAATCCACCAAACGGCATAAGTAATAAACTTAAATCCGCGGGTTTTATCAAATCGCTGAGCTGCCTTAATCAGCCCCAGATTTCCTTCGTTAATTAAATCAACCAGTTTAATGCCATGGTTTTGGTACTGTTTTGCTACTGAAACAACAAACCGAAGATTAGCTTTAACTAATTCTTCAAGGGCCCGTGTGTCCCCATTGGTAACCCGTCCTGCAAGTTCAGCTTCCTGCTCTGTTGACAAAATTGCTATTTTACTGATTTCACTCAGGTACATATCCAGGGTTAAACTATCGCGGGTGGTTATCTGGGTAGTTATTTTTAATGCCCTCATAGAATTTTCTGATTGTAAATATTTATGCTCCAAAAATCGCAGAATCTTATCTGTGGTGTGTTATAGAATTCAGGAAAAAATTTACATTATTCACACATTTTCAGTCTTAAAAAGTTATTATTCCAACATTGGTAGTTTCACCCACAGTAACTGTTTTTCCGGTTATTGTGACAGGCAACAATGGAAGGGCAGGAGTAACTGTAACATTGTAGGTTCCCGCCGGCAATCCTGCAACCAGAAAATCGCCGTTTGAATTGTTTACGGTTGAATAGAAAGTTGTTCCATTGGATGAAGCTGTAATTGTTGCAACTGTGCCAACAGGTGCAATACCACCTTTAATTGAACCTGACAATGCAATATCGATTGTTCTGATAACGGGTTTCAGCAGATATTCACCATTGCCTTTTTCCACAATGGATTGATTGGCATCAAAATCGAGCATGATCGCATAAGAAACACCCGGCTCAAAGGTTTGATGAACCTGAAGTTTCAATCCCGATTGCTCAGCGCTTGGCGTGCTAAGCTGGTGGCTTACTCCATCAACTACCACCGAATTGTTGGGTCCCAGTATCAACCTGATTTGTGAAATTGTTCCAGGTTCCATATCCGATGTTGCAATGAGCGTATTCACCCCGTTGGTTAAATCGAGAAGATTGTAAATATCGTCGTTTGTATTTAATACAATCGCATCTCCGCCATCTCCGGTTACTTCCACACGCTGCAAATCTATCAGCACGGCATCATAAACACCCGGAGCATCGGTCATTAAAACTGAGAGTTGAGCCTTATTGTCGTTGTCGTTATCTTTATCACAGGAGGCGATAACCAAAACAAAGAGGCTTAAAAATAATGCATGCATTATCTTTTTCAAGGTAAGGAATTTACGGTTTTCAATTTGTATTGTTTTCATGTTTTTTTAATTAAATGATTAATAGAAAATTACAGAGCAAAGGTGAGTCGTTTTCTTTCCATTAATATTATACAATTCCGGAAATGAATTACATCATTCACACATTTGAGATAACAAAGGGAATAAAAGGAATTTTAAAATGTCGAAAAGTATCCGGTTTTGGTTCTATGAATATTTAACTACCTTTACCCCAATGATAAAAGCAGTTGTTTACTTTATCTTTATCCTTTTTCCCGTAATTAACCATTACTGGAATACTGAAATTATTTCAAATAACCTGGACAATAACGACATTTATTCCACTTTGAGTCTTATCGATACAGGATTGTCAAAGGATGTATTCGAACTGGCAATTAAGGGATTAAAAAAACTCGATTCGGAGGGAAAACTGAAGAATCCAAATATTGTTACAATAGCCGATTATTCGCAATCGAGCAACAAAAAGCGTTTGTATGTTATCGATCTGAAAAATAAAAAACTGCTTTTTAATACCTACGTTGCACATGGACGGAACACTGGCGATGAGTTTGCAAATTCTTTTTCGAACAAAGAAGGCTCTTATAAAAGCAGTCTGGGATTTTACGTTACCCAACATCCAATTACAGGAACATATACAGGTTTTTCATTACAGATCGAAGGTGTTGAGAAAGGATTTAACGACCATGCTGTTCAGCGTGCGATTATCATTCACGCTGCTGAATATGCCACTGAAAATTTTATTAAAAAATACGGGCGACTGGGCCGAAGTTATGGATGTCCTTCGCTTCCTCCTGAAATGAATAAACCCATCATTGAAACCATCAAAGAAGGAACCTGCTTGTTCATTTATAATCCTAACATGGAATATTTAAGCAAATCAGTATTACTTAACTAAGCCGTAAATATCCTCTATGAATGTAACTTTTTCTCCTTCAATGATTACCGGCATATAAATAATAAAGACCGGAATTTTTTGATCTAACTTTATTGTTTTTGATTCGGTATTAGCCTTTCCACTTTTTATTGCCTTCACATCTATTTTGTCCTCTGCCAGCAACTCAGCAAGTTCTAAAGGTTTTTCCAGACGCACACAACCGTGACTTAAAAAACGATTATCCTTAGCAAATGCTCCTTTTGAGTTGGTATCATGTAAATAAATGCTAAATGGGTTTTGAAGATTAAACTTTAGAACGCCAAGCGAATTGTTTGGTCCGGTTGATTCGCGAAAAAAATAAGGAAAGTTCTTTTCAGTATAGTTTTCCCAGTTCAGATCCGAATCGTCAACAACGTTTCCCTTTCCGTCAACTACCTCAAAGTTATTTCGTTCGAGATAACTCTCATCCTTTTGTACTTTGGGCAACAGCTCTTTCGATGCAATTGAGAATGGTACGTTCCAGAACGGGAAGGTTACAATATCTGTAATATATGACGCAATAGTGGGTGTAGGGTTTTTCTTTTTGCCAACCACCGATTTCATTTCCAATGCCAACTGCTTATTTCGGTAATACCTGACTTTGGTTTCGGGAATATTGGCAATGATGTAATCCGAATGTTCGTTTAGGGTAAGATACCTGCGGTAATTCATAGCAAGTGAAATTGTTTTAAATTTCAAAGTGTCATTCACCGTGAGGGAATCATTCAGAAATTTTTTACAGACCAAATAATCAGGATCTTTACAATCAAGCCTGGCAATCATATCTGAAACCGATTCGCTGTGTTTTGAGTTCAGCAACTGACTGGCATAAACAGAATCCCGCGGAATGCGAACCTCATCAAAATCAAAATGTACATTGCCTTCCTGAAGTTGTTTTATGAAATTTAAGACCAAACCTGTTATCTGTTGATCTGTTGCTTCCTTTAATTCAATGCCTGTCTTATTATTTTCCAAAGCAGTTCGTGCCTGTTCTATTTGAACCTTATCCGAAATCAGGCCAAATTTATTTGCGGAATCAAGGACATCAAGCCATTCATTTGCCTTTTTCATGTTTTTGTTCGACGCAAACCAAAACTGATTACTATTATTGGCATAAAAATCATGAACCATTTTATTTTCAGATACAATGTTCATGGGTTTATATTGATACTTGCAGCTTAGGAAAAAAGGATATCCGAATAGTACAAAAATTAGTAAATATTTTGATGCAGGGAGGAATGTTTTCAATTTTGAGTAATTCATAATAATGTTTTATACCACTTTGATTTGTAGCCAAATTTGGCTCCTTCTATAATTTATCCTGTTACACAATTTCAGTTAAAAGTTATATCATTCACACATCATTTATATACTGTATTCTACCTTAACCTAACCGGTGCCGGTTTTCCGATTTCAAAATCGTTGAAACCGAAATCGGTGGTTTTAAAAGAGTTCATTTTAATAATGTTGTTCCCGTTACCGGGAATCGAGGGATAAAATGCGATAGACACCTGAAATGTATTCATCACCAGGTGCAAATTTTTTATTAAAACGCCAATCCCAATTTGCGAATACAGCTTGCTTTTTCTAAAGTTATTTTCTTCGTTGCCCAATTTCCCAAGCGTAATATTGAAAAATGGGCCAAAACGAAATCCGATAAAATTCCACGGTGCATAAGACTGTGTCTGCAACGTAAGCAACAGGCGGCTTGTTCCCGACAGTCCAACACTGTTAAATCCGCGGATACCATAACCATCTTTAATGGTTAAACTGTCGGTTACAAACGGATTTATTCCCATGGTAAACTCAGTTTTTGCAAATTGTCTGAATTTCCATTTCCCGATTTCAATCAGGCCTGTAAAATAGTTCGCCCCAGCCTTAAAAATAGCCTGCTCCGAATGTGATTTATAGAAGAAAGTTCCATATTCGAAGTTAGAGCTAAAATATCCCCACGGATAATAATTGCCGTAAGAAATGCGCCCACCCAAATAAAACCTGCCTGTATTGTTTTTATGCTGATAACCGCCGGTAAGACTGAAAACTTTGCCAACCGGAACATCTTCAGTAACGCCAAAATTGAATATGAATTTATCCTGGACGTATTTTCGTGTTGATATTCCAATACTTGTCAGGTAAAAATTTTCGTTGGTATAAAAATTTGTTGTGTCGTACATTTCAATTGGTTTTTCGACATATCTGATGCGTAAAAACCGGGCGGCTGAAATAAAATTGGTTGTACGAGTGTGTTCCGTGTTACCCTTGAAAATCTGAACGGCGCTGCCTGCCCAATAATCCTGAACATTAAATTTGGTTTTCTGTAACTCAGGCAGAACGTTGCTTGTGTACACAGAATCTCTGCGAAACTGGGCAAAACTTACTCCGGCAGCCCACTTTGCAAAGGGCGAAAAAAACGGGCGGTCGATTGCAAAACTACGGGCTGAATTTCCAAATTCGTCGATATTAAAATGAAGTGTTGAGTTAATGTAAGTATTGCGGATGTTGGGAATGTAGTAATTTGTGTTAAATGCATAAGCGCCTTTTTCGTGATTCCATGTAAAACCATTTTGAAACCCGTGACCCATTCCCAGAAAATTGTTTTCCCTGATGTTAATGCCAACGCGCGAATTGGAAACCGCTCCTCCCGGAATTATACTCCATTTGTCAAGTTCGCGGATAAAAATATCGACAGAGTCGGAGTTTGCTGAAACAGATTTAACGTTAAATGATACATCGCTAACGTAATTCATGCTGCGCAGCAGACGCTCCGATTCTTTTACCAGCAACGAATCGAATGGTTGATTTTTGCGAATGAGTAAAAGGTTTCGGATGGTGAAGTTTCGGGATTGAATATGTATTTTGTTTCCGGCCTTTGATATAAAACTGGGTTGCGATTTTATAGAATCGCCAATGGAGAATCCAAACGGGTCGAGGGTAACAATGTTGATGTTTCTGATGGTTTTGCCTTCGAACGAGGAGTACGGTTTTTGTATGAGCTTTTTATAGGTTTTCTTTTTGGCTTCTTTTTTTGTAGCGGGTGATGCTGGTTTAAAAAACAGCTTGTACATAAATTTGGTAAACTTTCGCTTTACAGAAAACGATTCAATGTTCTGATAAATCCGGGTAGAATCTGTTTTTGCAGGTGTTTCCTGTGCAAATGCTGAATCACAAATGGAGATTGAAATAATGACTATAAAAAGAAAATTTCTGAGCCACATTTGCATTTTTCATGTTAAAGCAATTTATCACCAACAAACTATTTCTTCTTTTCGTCAATTGCTTTTTGTTCCTCTTCCTTCATTTTTACAGCAGCCTTTGCTTTTCTGTTATAATAACCTCTAAGCAGGAAATTTTCTTTGGCAGCATTCATATTCTCATCCAATCCTTTCGAGCTTTTCCGGAGGTTTAAAATGGTCATATTTAAGTTTTCAGCAATTGTTGAATCCTGCAATAATCTGCCAATCGTTCCGCTGCCGCTGTTTATTTTAATCATAATTTCTGCCAACTGATTGGTAATTATAGCCGCATTAAGAACTGTTACATTCAGTCCGGCCATAATGGCATCTGTTTCAACCGGTTCGGTCGATAAAATATGTTGCCCGTTTTTTGCCATTGGTGCGTCATTACTTCCCTGGGTAATTATTATAATGCGGTCGCCAATAATACCTTCAGAACCAATAACAGCTTCACTATCAGTTTTTATGAATTGCTGCACGGTTTTTCTAATTAACATATCAACCTGAACTGTTGAATCGTTAATAATCACAATGTTGTCAACTGTTCCAACATCTATTCCTGAAAAGCGGATATTATTTCCAACCTGCAATCCGCTTACATTGTAATAGGTAGTGGTAATTTTAAAAACAGGGTTAAATAAATTTTGCTGCTTGCCAATGATGAAAATTGCAATTACAAAAACGGCAATTCCACCGGCAATAAACATTCCTAACCGTGCTTTAAATCCTGGTGTATGATTATCCATCTTGTTATTTTTTAAGATTGAGTATTTTTCTTTTGTTTTTTGAAAAAAGATACGATTAACGGGTCGGTTGACTTTTCAAAATCGTCGATATCACCTTCAAGGTAAACTTCTCCGTCCTTTAGCATTATAACCCGGTCGGCGGTTGCGCGGGCACATTCAATATCGTGCGTGATAATGATGGACGAGGTTTTATATTTTTTCTGAACATCATTAATCAGCCAGCTTATTTCGTCTGATGTAACCGGGTCGAGTCCTGTAGTAGGCTCGTCGTACAGCATTATCATCGGATCGACAACAATTGTGCGCGCAAGGCTGGCACGTTTACGCATACCGCCCGAAAGTTCGGAGGGCATTTTGTTTAATGTGTCGGCCAGTCCCACGTTTTCCAAAACCTCGTTTATCTTTTCGTCAATTTCTTTTTGTGAAAGGTTTTTTCGAATTCTTTTTAGCGGAAATTCAAGATTTTGTTTTATCGTCATCGAATCATACAAGGCGCCGCTCTGAAATAGAAAACCAACTTTTTCCCTTAACGTTGCCAGTTCCTTTCTGCGCAACTCATTAATATTTTCGCCTAATACGTTAATGGTTCCCTGGTCGGGGTTTAACAAGCGTACAATACATTTAATGAGAACAGATTTTCCGGAACCCGATTTGCCGAGTACCACCAGGTTTTCGCCATCAAAAAGCTGTAACGACAGATTTTGTAATACTTTCAGATCGGCAAAACCTTTGCTGAGGTTATTAATTTCAATAACCTGACGTGGAGTTTTTGTTTTTTCGGCAGCAACCGTTTCAGTATTTTCCATGTTTCTTATTCTTCAAACTATAAAAGCATATCAGTAATTTGCACTGCGACTAAATTGACAATTATTACAAGCAGCGATGAAAGTACCACCGCCGAATTTGCCGCTTTGCCAACGCTTTCAGTTCCGCGCCCGGCGGTATATCCCATGTAACAACCTACGAATCCGATAACTGCGCCAAAAAAGAAGGTTTTAATGATGGCAGGAAAAAGATCCATAAAATCAACAACCCTGAACGCCTGGGAAAAGAACAGTGTGAAAGTCACGTCTCCTTTAATATTTGCACCGCCCCAACTTCCTAAAATCCCAAGTGCATCGGCATATAAAACCAGCAACGGAATCATCAGCGTTGCTGCCAAAACCCTTGTTACCACCAGAAAACGAATAGGATTGGTGGAAGAAACTTCCATGGCATCAATTTGTTCCGTTACTTTCATTGAGCCAAGTTCAGCGCCCATGCCTGAACCGATTTTACCGGCACAAATTAACGCTGTAATTACCGGCCCCATTTCCCGGATAATTGCTAAAGCCACCATGCCGGGAAGCATGGAAACTGCGCCAAAATCAACCAAAACAGGTCGCGTTTGTATGGTAAGTACAAGGCCTATAATAAGTCCGGTTACTGAAATCAGCGGTAATGTTTTATTCCCAATCTGATAGCACTGGCGAAGGAATTCCTTAAATTCAAACTGGCGCGAGAAAGTTTCTCTGGTAGTAATAAATACAAACAAAAAAAAATCACCTGCCGCCAAAAAGAAAGCATTTACTTTTTGAGTTTTTTCAATGGTCGTCTCACTTAGCATAATAGCCTGTTTTTTTACATCGGGCAGTTTTGGAATTTTATAAATAGCCGGTCTAATTGTCTTCATCACCTTTGTTCATAGAATTGAGTTTTACCACGAATTATTAAACCCCGGTTATAATCTTGTTCAATTCTTCTTTTGTTTTACTAAACTTTGTTTGAAGCTTCCCAAGCATCTCTTCTTTCTTGCCTTCTGCAAATATCAGGTCATTTTCAGTTAATGTTGCAAATTTTTGTTTAAGTTTTTCCTTTTGCTCATTCCAGTATCCTTCAGCTTTATTTTTGTTCATTTTTATAGTTTTTTATTGTGACTTAATTGTTACGATGTAAAGGTCATTTTCTTTAACTGGAAATGTGTTACACATTAACAGGTATGATTTGCATTATTCACACATTTTGGAAGAGAACGGCAGAGGGCGGAGAGCAAGGGGCAGAGAGAAGAGGGCATAGGACGGCTACTTTTTATAAATAATCATTGAATAAAAACTTCAGGAAAATGAAAAATAAGAAATAAGGAATAACGAATGAAAAAGTGTTCAAAATGTCGAATTGTGAAAAAAAACTTTCTGATTTCTTATTCCTTATTGGATATTTTAAATTTTAAAAACTGCTTATCCACAACAGGCAAGTTGACGAAATGATTAAATTTACTGCATGGAAATAGAAGAAAAATACCCAAAGGATTTTCAAGAATTTCTTGC
>WTWZ01000079.1 GCA_009773765.1 Prolixibacteraceae bacterium
AAGCGCAATTAAAGCCTGACATTTAATAGCATTTTGACGATCAGGTCTTTCATGAATCCAACATTCAAGTTCGTTAACATTTATCCCTGATATATTTACTGGTTTTCCTCTTGTCTTCATATTACCTTCGTTTTTAAACAAAGGTAGCAATTTTATAAATATGTCAGATTATTAAATGCGTTTTATATATAAACTGCCGCCGCTTGTCAACTGGCAATGTAATTAGCAGATTATATATGCTTTCACAAAGTTCATCATATCTCTCTTGCATATGGTCAACGGTCTTGTCCAAATCTTTTTGCAAAACGTCTCTTATGTATGGCTCCGCTTGTTTGGAAAACTCTCTTTTATTTTTTTCTATGTGGTTTTCTAAATTAAGGCGCATGTTCTCAGTGCGAATGTCAACGAACTTTCTCAACTCGTCCACGCTGAAAATGTCCATGAACGACTTCATTTTAGAATTGATGTCGTCCTGCGATTTTAGTCTCTCTTTTACGACTGTATTAGACTTTAATACAAAGAATAGAATTGTCAAGTTTACTAATATCTGTATTCCTGCGATAATGATTTGTTCGTTAGTCATGTCTTTCGATTTGCAATGTTTTAAGATTGGTTATAACTAGCTAATCCCCCGAAGTTATTATACTTTTTTCTTGCTTTCAGGTTCCCTGAATTTCTAAAAAAGTCTAATCCAAAAAGAATCAAGGGGCCTTCTGAAACCCAAACCTAATTATTCCCCAAAATCAGCGGCAGGCCATCTTTCCCGCTGCCAATTACAATTACCTTGCTGTTTTGCGATTCGGAGAGTTGAATGGTTGCTTCAATTCCGCGCTGTTTTAAAATGTTGTCGGTTAAACTGGCATTGATAATGCGGTTAAAAGCGGCAATACCTTCAGCTTCAATGCGGCGGCGTTCGGCTTCCGATGTTTCGCGTTGCAGCCTGAATTCGTAAGCCAGCGCTTCCTGTTCCTGTTTCAGTTTGCTTTCAATGGCGCCTTTAATCTGCTCGGGCAAATTTATTGAGCGAATCAGCAACGCCTTCATTTCGATATAATTTTCGCTTAATATCTTTTTGGTCTCCTCAATTATCGATTGTTCAACCTCTGCCCTTTTGGTCGAATAAATTTCCTCGGCGGTGTATCGTCCGGCAACTCTCCGCACGCAGGAACGTACTTCGGGTACCACCAGCACATTCACAAAGTTAATTCCGAACTGTTCGTGCAAATTTCCGATTCTGTCGAACGATGGATTGAAACGAACTGTAACATCCATACTGATTGACAGCCCGTTTTTATCGAGCACGTCCATTGGTTCGTCGCGCTGCTGCTCGCGTACATTGTAAACATACATATCATTCCAGGGCGCAATAATGTGGAAGCCTTCGCTGTAAACATTATCCTTGTCCAGGCCAGTAGTGTACGGTTTAAAAATAACGCCACGCTCGCCGGCCTGAATAATTAGAAACATACGGCCGCCAAAAAGCAGTAAAAAAATGAGCACAACAACTGCGATAATAATGTACTGTGTTTTAAAATTGAATTTCATAACTTATATTTTTTGAATTTAGGCAAATGTATAAATTTTGACGGTTAATTTAGTAAGTAGGAAAACAGAAGAATCCGGCAAACTGCTATTCAGAAAATGAGAATGTGTTATATTTGGTTCTTTAAAACCAGCAATAATGAAAAGAATTTTTATTGTACTGATTGCCATTTTTTATTTATCGGCAGCTTTTTCGCAGGATTTTTTCAATTCTGATTTCAACAAAAGGAAAAATTACGTTGTCCTTGCCAATCCAACCGTTGGAAACCTGAAAACCATTCATTTTCTGGTAAATGCGCGCTTGCTCGACATCAATACAAAAAAAACAAAGTTTGTAGGTGTTTATTACAATGAACAGGATTACGATTTTAACGAAACCAAACTGTACATTGAAAACAATAATCTCGAAAACTTCTTTTTGCACGAAATAAAAGGCGAATTAAACGGGAAAAACCTTTATCAGCAAAACGAATGCAGCGATGACATGAAAAAAGTTTTCGACAATTCCATCGGAATTTTCTTTTTTGGGGGGCCCGACATTCCGCCCGTGATTTATGGCGAGGAAAACACGCTTTCGGTTGTCACTGACCCGGAACGCCATTATTTTGAAACCACCTTTCTTTTTCATCTATTGGGCGGTTTTTGGAATGAAGGGTTTGAACCTTTTTTAAAGGAAAAGCCAAAATATCTGGTTACCGGATTTTGCCTGGGAATGCAAACCATGAATGTTGCCGCCGGCGGAACTTTAATTCAGGATATTCCGGCAGAAATTTACGGGGCAACAACACCCGAAAAAACCCTCGAAATCGGACGCGCCAACCTGCACCGCAATTATTGGCAGGAGGTTTTGGACGATTCGCTGCTGATGGGAATTAACCTGCACGCCATCCAGTTTACCAGTCACCCGTTTTTCGGAGTGGCCGTTGATGTTTCCAAAAGTTTCACGCCCCGTATTTTAAGCAGTCACCACCAGGCTGCCGGGAAAATTGGGAAAGGTCTGGAAATTACCGCGCTTTCACCCGATGGAAAAATTGTGGAAGGACTGGCACACAAAAAATACCCCAACGTGTTTGCAGTGCAGTTTCATCCTGAAGTACCTGCTTTGTACGAAGATTTGAACCTGTTAAAATTCCATCCCGAAGATAAACCCATGAGCTACAACGACATTATCGGTAAAAAAAGCGAACGTTTCCACAGAGAATATTGGGAATATATTTCTTATGTTTTGAGGAAAGGGAAGAAATGAAAATTTGAGATTGGTAGGGATTGTTTGTGGCTGTACAATAAATCACCATAAATCTCTATAAATCTCCTTCTTTCTTCAACTTTAAACTCTAAACCTTAAACTTTCAACTTCTTTCCCTATTTTTGCGCCCTCAAAATAAACAGATTGGAAAATGACATTTCTGGAAGAGATACAACGCAGGCGCACCTTTGGGATTGTTAGCCACCCCGATGCAGGAAAAACCACTTTGACTGAAAAACTGTTACTGTTTGGTGGTGCAATCCGTGTGGCGGGTGCAGTAAAAAGCAACAAAATCAAAAAAGGCGCTACTTCCGACTTTATGGAAATCGAGCGCCAGCGCGGCATTTCGGTTGCCACATCGGTAATGGGTTTCGAATACAACGGCTACAAGGTAAACATACTCGACACCCCCGGCCACCAGGATTTTCAGGAAGATACTTTCAGAACTTTAACTGCTGTTGACAGTGTAATTATTGTAATTGACGCAGCCAAAGGTGTTGAGCCGCAAACCGAAAAACTGATGAATGTTTGCCGGATGCGAAAAACACCTGTGATTGTTTTTGTGAACAAAATGGACCGCCCTGCACAGGATCCGTTTTCATTGATGGACGAAATAGAAAAGCAACTCAAAATTAAAGTTCGCCCGCTGAGCTGGCCCATCAATAACGGGCCTGATTTTAAAGGAGTTTATAATATCTTCAACCGAAGCCTGAAACTCTTTAAACCCGATATACAAACCATTGGGGAGCGCATCAAATTTGAAGACATCAGCAATCCCGGACTTGAAAAATATATAGGCAGCGATGCACAGGTTTTACGCGAGGAACTTGATCTTGTTGAAGGTGTTTACCCCGAATTCGACACCGTACCCTACCTTACAGGCGATCTTGCCCCTGTGTTTTTTGGAAGCGCCCTTTACAATTTCGGGGTACAGGAACTGTTAGATGCTTTCCTGGAAATTGCGCCGCCGCCAAAACCCAGCTATGCCGAAGAACGCGAAGTTAAACCCAGCGAAAACCACTTTTCAGGCTTTATTTTTAAAATACATGCCAACATCGACCCCAACCACCGCAGCCGGATTGCTTTTGTAAAAATCTGCTCGGGCATGTTTGTACGCAACAATATGTACAAACACATCAGGTCGGGTAAAATCATTCGTATTTCGAGCCCTACTGCTTTTATGGCGGCACAAAAAGAGGTGATTGACGAGGCTTTCCCGGGCGATATTATCGGGGTGCCTGATACAGGGAACTTTATAATCGGCGATACGATTACCGACGGGGAGGAGATACATTACAAGGGGTTGCCCAGTTTTTCGCCCGAAATGTTCCGTTACGTTGAAAATGCCGATCCGATGAAATCAAAACAACTTGCAAAAGGCGTTGACCAGTTGATGGACGAAGGTGTGGCACAGCTTTTTACCAGCCAGTTTAACGGGCGTAAAATAATCGGTACAGTTGGACAACTGCAGTTTGAAGTAATTCAGTTCAGGCTCGAACACGAATATGGGGCCAAATGCCGGTTTGAAACCATGCCGATGTATAAAGCCTGCTGGATTCAGTCGGAAAATAAAAAAGAACTCGAAGAATTTAAAAAACGAAAGCACCAAAAAATGGCAGTGGATAAGAGGGGACGTGATGTATTTATGGCCGATTCAGCATTTATTTTGCAAATGGCACAGGATGAATTCAAAAATATCAGGTTCCATTTTACTTCAGAATTCTGATTTTCGAATTAATATTTCAACCCGGCCATGAAGGGTGACTAACAAACGTGTTTCTGCTTTAAATAAAATATCATTTTTGCTGGAAAATAATAAATTGATGACACAGACTCTTCATTACATTTCATCTCATTTCATAAAAATATTGCAGTGTCTCAGTAAGCGCATCCGACACCTGACAGGTTAAAGTTTTTTTATCATTCGACTTTTCTTTTTTATAGTTTTGCAATAAAATATTTCTCATGGTCATTCTTGAAACTTTTTACGACAGTGCGCTTTTCACCTATTTTCTGCTGCCATTTCTGATATTTCTTTCGCGAATTATCGATGTAACCATTGGCACTATTCGTATTGTAATGATTTCCAAAGGGCATAAAACATGGGCTCCGGTACTGGGGTTTTTCGAAGTTCTAATCTGGTTGATTGCCATTTCAAAAATATTTCAAAACCTCGATAACTGGGTATGTTATGCTGCTTATGCAGGCGGGTTTGCCACCGGAAACTACATCGGTTTGATTATCGAAGAAAAAATGGCGATTGGGATTGTTAAAATTCAGATTATCACCAGCAAAGAAGCCAGTATCCTGATAATGAACCTGAAAGCCGCCGGTTACGGAATAACCCACCATGAAGCAAAGGGAGGAAATGAAAATGTTAGTATAATTTACAGCATCATCAACCGCAACGAAATTCAAAAGGTGGAAGAAATTGTAAAAACAACCAATCCAAAAGCTTTTTATTCAATTGAAGATGTAAAATCTGTCAGCCACGGAGTATTCCCGATAAAAACAGTAACCAGTTTCTGGAGAAAAGGGAAATAAGCAGTTCAGAGTTTCGGGTTTAGAGTTTAAAGTGCATTTTTTGATTTTCGTCGTCAACCGGGCAAACACAAATTATAATAGCGGTAAACGATAATTTTGCCCCTTTCGGCTGCTGTGGTTTTTGTTCTCTGCTATCTCAATAAAAAAACGAAATGAGAGAACGCTATACTGAAAAACAGCAAGTTATGGCTCAGGCAATGTATTTGTCCACCGTAACATATTAGCCGGAATTTTTTTTATCGACCTATAATAACTTATTAGTTTTCAACAATATTTTTTTTACGCTGAATTGTTGCCGCTTCGGCGGGATATAGTTCAACAAACAATATAACAAATGTCGGGCTTAGTAGCTTGAAAGCGCCTGCACCGCATCAAGGTTTGTAACGGTGGACAGTGATGTCGCCAGCAATCCGCCACTTGTCATATTGCAAACCGTTAGGACACATTAAAATTACTTCGATTCAATGTCTTCAAAAAGTTTTATATTTGGTTAAAATTTGATTAATTAGTGACAGGCAATATTGAAATAAGCACCTTTTCTTCATAATCTATACCGATTAGCTGAATTGAGTAATCTAAACATAACAGTCGTACATTGAATTATTGCAGTTTTTTGTGTTTATTAAGGCAATAAAAAATAAATATGATTAAAATCAAAAATCCTTTTACAATGATGGGCGCCCGCCACGATTACAACTGTTTTGGTTGCTCGCCGTTCAACGAAATTGGTTTGCAGCTCGAATTTTGGGAAGATGGCAACCAGTTGATTGCCAAATGGCAACCCCGCAAATCGCTCGAAGGCTGGATAAACGTTGTACATGGCGGAATTCAGGCAGCGGTGATTGACGAACTGGCCGGCTGGATTGTTATGGTTAAAATAAAAACTGCGGGGGTTACTTCGGCATTAAATGTAAGATATCTGAAACCTGTGAACATCTCGAAAGGCGAAGTAACAGTTAAAGGTAAACTGATTTCGGAAGACAAAAGTCTGGCAACCATTGCTGTTTCGCTTTTCGATGGGGAGGGAACAGAATGTGCCAATGCCAAAGTAATTAACTTTTGTTTCCCCGAAATTATAGCCAAAACAAAATATCATTACCCTGGTATTCAGGCATTTTACGAACAGTAAAACAATGAATATTTATTGCTTTTTTTGGTTTGGGAAAAGTGTATTATTGATTTTTTCAGGTCATATCGAACAGAATTGAACGATTCAAACAGTTGATTTACCCATAATTATTTCCGGCGGCTTTTGAACTTTTCCTGTTGCGGAAATAAATCTTCCTCTTCTTCGTACTCGTCGTAAATAGAAAGTCTTTTTTTAGGGCTTTTGTCTTTGCCGATAGCGATTTTTTTTGCAGCTCCAAAACTGTCATCAAAATCAGAATGATGCTTTTTCAAACTACTTTTCTTCATTTTATTGAGTCAATAAAAATTAAAAATGAAACTTTGAATGATTAAATATTTAAAGTCGTAAAATAAATAATTTTTTAATTGCGCGATGCACCCGGATTTAATTTTTTTCAGAGTTTGAATTCAATAACTATCTAACTAATAAAATATAACAGGTTTTAATTGTCAAATTTAGTTTTATTTTTATCCAAAAATCAATTTTAAAATAACAGAAATCAATTTACGTTATTTGTTAGTAACATCATTTTTAAAATGTTGAAAAATTCTCTTCAATACAGGCAATTGCTTTTTTGTATTTTCCTGCTGGCGGTTTTTTTTGCCGGAGCCCAAAACAGCGCTAAAACACAGCAACAGTTCGAAAAGGCTTTGCAGTATTACAAAATGAAGGAATATGAAAATTCTATTGCCGAAATTGAAAAATTATTGAAAAAAACTCATGATTATGTTGATGCTATTCTTTTGCAGGCCGATGTATATCAAGAAATGAAAGCAACCGGACTGGAAATTGAGGCACTGGAAAATGCCCTTCGCTATTCACAAAAAGCGCTGATTTATTTTCGGCTTGGAAAGGCGAATCTTTCTTCGGGCATTTATGAAAATGCGCTGTTAAATTTCGAAAAATATATACAGGAAATGGGAATCCCCGATACCCGGAAGACGGAAGTTGAGCAATATATTTTAAGTTGCCGGTTTGCAGTTGACGCAATTAGAAATCCGGTGGAATTTAATCCTGAGCGGTTATCTGAAAACATCAACACAGCAAACGACGAATACTGGCCATCGGTTTCGCTCGATGGTGGCAGACTGGTGTTTACCCGTTTAATTAAAACTGACGGGCAGTTGCCCCAGGAGGATTTCTTTATTGCTGAATCCGGTTCGGAAAGCTGGGGAAAGGCAATGCCGGTAACCGACATAAACACCCCCGAAAACGAAGGGGCACAGGCGCTTTCGGCAGATGCAAGTCTTTTGTTTTTTACCGCCTGCAACCGCCCCGGCGGACATGGGAGCTGCGACATTTATTACTCGTTTTTTAATGGTAAAAAGTGGGGTGCCCCCAAAAATGCCGGTAACGTAATTAACAGCAGCAGTTGGGATGCACAGCCAACAATTTCATCGGATAACCGGTTTCTTTATTTTTCATCAAACAGGGATGGTGGAAAAGGGAAAAAAGACATTTGGCACGCTGAAATTGTGGCAATTAACGAAAACGGAACCATAAAATGGAAACAGCCGCAAAATGCAGGCAATGTGATTAATACAACAGGAGATGAGATTTCGCCGTTCATTCATCCCAACAACAAAAGTTTTTATTTTGCTTCCGATTTTCACCCCGGAATGGGCAGAATGGATTTGTTTCTTTCTGAAATTAAAAACGGCACCTCTTTTTCTCAACCCAAAAATCTGGGATTTCCAATCAATACACATAACGCGTACCGGGATATGGCCTGGATATTTATACATTCAGACTTCCGGAAGAGGTTCGTCCTGGGCCGGTTAGCTATGTGAAGGCAAAAATTACCGATGCAGTATCCGGGACAACTGTCAGGGCAGTTGTTGATTTAATTAATCTTTCAACCGATACTGTAAACAGGCGCACGGAAAAAACCAATGAAAACGGTGAAATTTTAATCTGCCTGCCCTTAAATGCAAACTACGCCTTTAATGTTTCCGCTGAGGGGTATTTGTTTTATTCGAGGGCTTTTCAGTTAAAAGAAACAAAAACAATTGAAGCGCCTGAAAATATTCAAATTGGGTTAAATAGAATAGAACCAGGCGCTGAAATGAATTTATACAATATTTATTTTGAAACCGATTCTTTTAAAATTTTACCTGCCTCGGAACCGGAGTTGAAAAAACTGGTGCTTTTTCTACAGAATAATCCCCAGTTGGAGGTTGAAATACAGGGACACACCGATAATACAGGCCGTCCCGAACATAATTTGGCCTTGTCGGAATTGCGGGCAATATCGGTAGTTGAACATCTGGTAACCAATAAAATAGA
Organism: Prolixibacteraceae bacterium; assembly: GCA_009773765.1. Classification (GTDB taxonomy): domain Bacteria; phylum Bacteroidota; class Bacteroidia; order Bacteroidales; family Prolixibacteraceae; genus Draconibacterium. The sequence goes on from WTWZ01000079.1 coordinate 8,748, forward strand.
ACGCAACCGGTTGCAGTTTAAAGGGTTCGGCGAAACACAGCCAGTAGCATCAAATGAAACAGTGGAGGGGAAAGTGTTAAACCGCAGAACCACTGTGAAAATTGCAAAACCACCGGAAAAGTAAAATTCAGAAAATATTTTATTTTTATGGCCGATTTGAAGATTACAATTATACTACTTTGAAAAACCGAATTAATAATACTTTACAGGACGTGAAAATGACACAATTAACTTTAAAAACAAACCCAATACTCATAAAGGCAGAAATTATTTTTGTACTGGTTATGTTGATTTTCAGCATTGCAACGAATGCACAAACCAACAAAATGGTTGATGATTTATATGCCGGGGCAAAAAAACATTTTGCAACCAAAGATTATCCAGGCACAATAAAAATCTGCAACCAGATTTTGTCGGCTGAACCCTGGTTTAAGGATGCCCATTTGCTGTTGGCCGATGTTTATGGAAAACTTGATTCTGTTGATCTGGAAATATTTCATTTAAATAAAGCTGGTGAAATTGGCCGCGAGTGGGAAGTGGTTTTCAGATTGGGCGAAGCTCACTTTAAAAAGGCCGATTATTCGGAGGCTTTGCGGTATTACAATATTTACAGCGATTATAATTACATTGATGAAAAGCGACGGTTTTTACTGGCATGTAAAATTGCCAGTTGCAGATTTACCATTCATCCTGAATATAATACTGATGATTTGATGAAGCAGGCTGGTGGAAATTCCAAAACCGATGAATACTGGCCGGTAGCATCGGCTGACGGGAAAGTGTTGATATTTAACCGAATGGAAAGGAACCAGAAACAAGGACAGAGGGAAGATTTTTTTACGGCAGGATATGATACGGCAAAATGGGATATTGCAAAACCGTTAAGTGATATTAATATTATAGATAATGAAGGGATTAAGAAAATCTCGGATAATTATAAAATCAGGTTTTTTACAGCTTGCAACCGTGAGGATGGATTGGGCGATTGCGATATCTATTTTGTCAAATTTGAAAATGGAAAATGGAGTTCGCCTGTTAATGCCGGAAAACCGTTGAACACGGAGTTTTGGGAAGCTTTTCCCTCTTTTTCTGACGACAGCCGTTTTTTGTATTTTTCGAGCGACAAAACCGGTGGAGTTGGGAATAAGGACATCTGGAAAGCCGAATTGCTTGGATTTTCGGATGAAGGTTTGCCACAGTGGAAAGAACCGGTTAATTTGGGAAATATAATTAATACTTCTGGCAACGAAATTTCACCTGTCCTGCACCCCAAAAAACAGAATATTTATTTTATTTCAGATACTCACGCCGGATTGGGCGGATTGGATGTATTTGAAGCTGAAATTCATGCATCAGGAAATGTGCGGAATTTACAAAACCTGGGATATCCGATTAACACCTTCAATGATGATCCCGGCTTAAACATTAGCTCAATCGCTGGATCGGCTTTTTTTACCTCGTCGCGAATATCAGACAAAGGGTTGGAAATATTTGCCTTTAACCTCGACAGTGGTTTGGTAACCATCCCGGTTTCGTATGTAAAAACAAAGGTTACCGATTTAGTAACAAAACTATCAATTCCGGCTTACGTTAAGGTTGAAAACCAGTCAGTTAAATCAGACAGAATAAAAACTCAGCAAACCAGCGAAAAAGGCGAAACCATGTTTTGTCTTCAGCTAAACAAAAACTATGTTATAAGCATATCTGAGCCAGGCTATCTATTTTATTCAAACAATTTTAAACCGGTTGAAAAAAATTCGATTGACAAACCCCAGGTTTTGGACATACACCTGCAACCCATTGTAATTGGCGCCGAAGTTCAGTTGTATAATATTTATTACGAAACCGATTCGTTCAGGATTTTGCCGCAATCGGAACCGGAATTACAGAATTTAGTGACATTCCTGAAAAACAACGGCCAACTAAAAATTGAAATCCAGGGACATACCGACAGTTCTGGTAGTGCGCAGGCTAACCAGGTTCTTTCTGAACGAAGGGCAAAATCGGTGGTTGATTATCTCGCCGGCAAGGGTATTCAGTCAAGTCGCCTGAATTGGGGCGGATATGGTGATAAAGTCCCGATTGCCACAAACGAAACTCCCGAAGGTAGAACTTTAAACAGGAGGACAACCATTAAGATTTTAGAGAAGTAATTTAAAAAATGAACCACGATTTACGCATCGACCACCATTCCGAAATACCCAAATACAGGCAGGTTGTTGATTTGCTTGTGTCGGATATTGAGGCGGGAATATTCAAGGTCGGGCAAAGAATCCCTTCTATTAACGAAACCAGCGGGGAACTTTTAATTTCGCGCGATACGGTTGAAAAAGCCTATGTTTATTTGCGTAAAAAAGGCATTTTGGTGTCCGTTCGCGGAAAAGGTTACTACGTCGGCCAGGTAAATATTCACAAAAAAATCAAGGTTGCACTTGTTTTAAACAAGCTAAGTAATTATAAAAGAAGTATTTATTACTCCTTGTCCGAAACGCTTGGAAGCAAAGCCAGTGTGGATGTTTTTATTTACAATTACAGCATCGGGCATTTTGATGAAATTGTTTCGAATCAGATGATCCATTACGATTATTTTGTGATTCTGCCTTATTTTAAGGATGATGATGCAACAGGGATCAATATTATCAGGAAAATTCCAAAAAAAAAGGTATTGCTAATAGACCGGAATCTCGAATTGTTAAAAGATTATCCGGTTGTTTATCAGGAGTATGAAAAAGACATTCAGACAGCGCTTGAAACCGGGATTTCATTAATCAGGAACTACAAAAAAATAAACCTTGTGTTTCCGCTGAATCAGTATTATTCCAGAAATATAGCACGGGGGTTCCAGATTTTCTGCCAGGTGAACCAACTGCCATTTTCAATTATCGATCAGTTGCAGGAATCGGATGTAAATAAGGACGAAGCATTTGTTTTGATTTCGGATGACGATTTGTACCGGTTTATAAAAATCTGCAGGATCAAAAACTGGAAACCCGGGAAGGATGTAGGACTGGTAGCATATAATGATAACCCGGTGAAAGAGTTGCTCGAAGATGGGATTACAACCATTTCCACCAATCACGATGCAATTGGTTGGTTTGCTGCTCAAATGATACTAACCGGCGATTTCAAACGCATCAAAAGTCCGTTTGAGTTTATTCAAAGAAATTCGTTGTAGTTTGGGACTTTGAGTTTCCCAACTCAAAGTTTTTAAAGATCATGGACTTTGGGAAGTCCATGTCCTGGTGTTTCCCCTAAAACTTTCTCATTTCCTGCCCGTCCCTGTCCGAACTGTTCATCCAGGCGGGCGATCAGGCAGGCTTATGCGATGTTTTAGATTTCAAAATAAATAACATAATAAAGAATAAGAAACACAAAATCAGAAAGCTGAAGAAATGAACCTTGTTTACTGTTTCACTGATTTGGAACTATTCCGTCCATCATCATGGCAATCCTGGCAAGCCACCCTGTGAATATTATTTGGGCTTTCGGGAGAAATATAGGTAGTGTTCATTGTCCGTACATCTAATTTGCAGTTTTTTGATTTATCCCCATGGCATTTATCGCATGAGTTTCGCTGAAAGTTGGAATGTGGCTCGTGACAAGCCCGGCAACTGATTCCTTCATGAACGCCTGTAGGAGTTTTATCGTCGCTGCTGCCCGCCTGGTGACGAACTGATGGCGCGTGGCACTGCACACAAAGCCTGTAAACCGGGTCGTTTGGAGTTTGAACAGTGTCAGTATCGTTTAAAATTACCGGAGTTGGCAGGTTGGCCAAATCAAAATGGATTTCTTCGTTTCTTACATACAAGCCAATCGAGTTGTTTTGAACCACCCGGCCATAAAAAATGTAGCCGGGATTTGCATAATCAGGCCGTACCGATGGCATTCCGCGGCTGTGGATTTTGTGGCAGGCCATACACGGAATGGTAGCTAAATCTGCCCGGCTTTCATCTTTCATTTTCCAGGGGCCTTCCACCGAAATGGGCTCCACCAAATCGTATGTCGTTCCGGCGTAAAACATACCGTGGCAGCGTAAACAATCGAAATTCAGTTGCTCCGTGGCGTTGTGTTTTTCATCCAAAAAAATATGCGAATAACTGGCCGAATGGCCACTGGCAATCCAGTTTGAATATTCGTTTTCATGACAACCTTTGCAGCGTTGCATGGTTTCCAGAATTTGCTCCTCGCTCATTCTGATTTCATCGCGGTGGGGCGCCGATTTTACATGTGTAAAAACCATGTTTGCTTTTTCTGAAAAACTGTGCAGGCCATTGCTGAGCGCTGTTCCGTGGCATTTGAAACAAGTTATCTGGCTGTGTGCCGAACTTGCCCAGGTTTGGTGCGATGGACTGATTTCGTGGCAACTGGCGCAGGTTTTTTCAGGGTTAGCCGCATTCCAGTACGTGTAACTACCACCAAAAACAATTAGAACTACAAACAGAATGAGTAATAATATTATGACATTTCGAAAGATATTATTTTTCATAAACATTTAATTTTAAACCAAATACACAAGAATACATTAGTTTTTTTAATTTATAATGAAGCAAACCTCTAAGGGGTACGTCAATACTGCCATCCAACACCAGCCATTTCTTCCCTCGCCTTTGGCTTCGCCTGTGCCTACCTAAAATTCGTCCCTTTCCAGTTTTTCGCAATGTAACCGCCCACCCAGTAACCCAGCGCCATAATGGTCAGTACGGGATTAAACCCACCGTTGGTAACGCACAAACTTCCATCGGCCACAAAAAGGTTGTCTATTTCGTGGACCTGGCCGTATTTATTGGTAACCGAAGTTTTCGGGTCGTTGCCCATCCGTGCGGTCCCAGCCTGGTGCTGATGCCCGCTGAGTCCCCGTCCACCAACGTTTTGCCAGGTGAAATAAGCGCCGGCTTCTTTCAGAATTTCCTCAGCCCTGTCTGACATAAACTGGCAGCCAATCCTGTCGTATTTGTGCCGCTCGCCTGAAAGGCGCACCGTTGGTACTTGCCAGTCATTTTTTTGCTCCGGGAGGGCGCATTTTCGAGAAGAGGTAAGGCATGGCTGTAAACTCGTTGCAAAGCGCGCCACCCCCAATAATATCTTTATTTCCGTGATTAAAATCACAAACGGCCATGCAGGCGCCCGGGCCCACATCGTCGTAAACTTCATCTTTCATTAAACCTGCCGCGCCGGTGTAAGCATGTCCCTGAAGGTTGCGCCCAACCCAGTCGTTGTTGTTGCCTGCCCCGTTGGGAAAAAGTTTCGATTTAGAGTTCAGAAGTAATCTGGCAGTTTCAATGGCAGCGGCGCTAACCACAACCAAATCGGCAGTTTGTATTTGTCCCTGGTGGTTTTCATCGAAATATTTTACCCCGGTGGCACGGCCTTTTTCATCGAGCATAATTTCGGCAACCTGGCAATGGGTGCGTAGCTCGCAATTACCTGTTCGAATTGCTGTGGGAATTACCGTGTTATGGGTTCCGCATTTTGCATTTACCGGGCAGGCAAAGCCAACGCAACTGCGCATCCGGTAGCAGGCTGGTCGGCCGTTGTAACGTATTGAATTGCGCAGCATTGGAATTGGAAACGGGTGCAATCCAAGTCGTTTGGCGGCATCCGAAAGCAGATTCCCCTCGCGGTTGTATGAAAAAGGCGGCATTGGATAAGGCTTTTGACGGGGTGCACAAAAAGGGTTGGCATTGTGTTCGCCGGCAACGCCAATTTCCCATTCTGCTTTTTCATAGCATGGTTCCAAATCGAAATAGCTGATTGGCCAATCTTCCAGAGTCGAGCCTTCAATATGTCCATAAATGGTTTTCAGTTTAAAATCCTGTTCCATAAAACGCCAGGCCATAGCTCCGTAACTTACCGTTCCCGAACCAACGCAGGCCGCGTTATTGCTGTAACTTCCCTCGGTGGGCAAAACGATTTGTGTGCTGCCGTCATTGTACTGCACGACTCTGCGGTATCGTTTATTATCGGGGCCAAAGGCATTTCCTAAAACTGTTGTGCGCTGCGAAATCAGTTCGTCGTCATCGTGGTCGTCGTAAGTTGCCCAGCCGCCACGTTCAAAAAGCACCACCGAAAGCCCGGCCAAAGCCAGTTCCTTGGCAACAACCCCGCCGCCTGCACCGGCCCCAACAACGATTGCATTTATATGTTTATTTTTCATGAATAATAAATTTCAATTGTTTGACCGGGAGCATTTATTAATTCTTTCTCCCTCCCTTGTGGGGAAGCCGGGAGGGGCTGCTGTGCACATTTCGATACATACCGGTTCTGCCCCATTACATGAGGGTAATCCAGTTTCATCATTTTGTAACTTACATAGTTTGTATTTCCGCCATGGCGCGGCGAACCGTAAAATCCCTGCATGGCGTGGTCGAGCATCAATCTGAAAAACCCGGACTGATTTGTTTCCTGCCAAAATTCTTCCGGAAGTTCGCCCTTTTCCATTTGAACCATGAACCCGGTTTGAACTTCGAAACCAAGTTCATGAAACGCTTTCTGAAACAGTTTTTGTGCTGAATTTTCGATTGCAGGAATTCCTTTGCGGTACATTTCCTGAAAGCGGGTGTACGGGCCAACCAACTGTTTGTCGATGAAATTGATTATGTTGGCATCAGTAGCGCCGGGGTCTTTGTCAGCCGGGATGATTTGTTCGGCAAAGGCAATTACGGTTTTTGCTTCAGCTTCTGTGAAAAAGCGCCAGACAGAACCATATCCAGAACAAGCCGGTATAAACATGATACTTCCGCTGGCAAGGCTGATTTGACGAATGAAATCTCTGCGTGTTGAATTCATAAGTTTTAGGTTGATGTTGATGGTAACAAATTTAGCTTTTTGTTATTCACTTTTTTGCAGATGTTCCAATTCAGAATGTTTTTATTTTAAATTCCTAATTTGTTACCGGCTGGCGTTCGTGTCCTGGTTGCCTGTGAATATTCAGGAACCGTTAGGGATGCCTTCAAAGAATTGGGCCTTGACGCCTGGAGTTGTGATATATTGCCAACTGAAAAACCAGGAAAACACCTACAATGCGATGTAAGGGAAATATTGAATGATGGTTGGGAAGTTCTGATTGCACATCCGCCATGCACATACTTATCATCATCAGGGTTGCATTGGAATAAAAGAACACCTGGAAGGCAGGAGAAAACAGAAGAAGCACTGGTATTTGTTGAATTATTACTAAATGCGCCAATAAAAAAAATCGCCGTTGAAAACCCTATTGGAGCAATAAGCAGCCGGATAAGAAAGCCTGAACAAATAATCCAGCCTTACGAATACGGACACCCGGAAAGCAAAGCAACCTGTTTATGGTTGAAAAATTTACCAGAATTAAAACCTACGAAATTTGCAGACTGGAAGTATTTCCGATGTAAATGCGGGAATGTGTTTGAAGCTGAGTTGGGTGAATATGGTTGCTGTGATGGCCCTGCAAAAATAATGTGGGATAATCAAACTAAAAGTGGGCAAAACAAACTTGCACCTTCAAAAGACAGATGGAAAATAAGAAGTAAGACCTACCAGGGAATTGCAGAAGCTATGGCTGTGCAGTGGGGGTTTTACGCTTGCCGGTAACGTTTTGCGTATATGACTTGTGGCGGTTTTCGAGCACTTTCCTGTCGGATTGCACCAAATTTACTTAAAAGCACTAAACTTGAATTTACCACTTCCCCCGCCATAAGTTATATATGCTGTGTGTGCCCAGCATGTGCACACTTTTGTGAAAGCTCTGAAAAAATGTCGAAAATACAAATTTTCAGGGAAGATAAACGAAAGTGATGTATGAGATTATTCCAGAGGGTGTAAGTCCCTTATACACTGAGGTAACGCTCAGAAGTATTAGCAAGTGGCAAGGTGGTTTGGGGCGACCCATGCACTAAAGGAAGCCAAACGGCAAACTCCGGTACTGACGAACAGAAAATCTGCTCACAATAAATGAGTGGGGACGTAATATGAGGCATGGTTATTTGGGTAAGCAGGCACATCACTGCAAAGCCCTAAGAACACAAAATGGTAGCCATGTAGATTGCGCAGGGATTGGAGGAAGCCCGCCTGACCGGACGGGCAGGGAAGATGCTCTTACCTGGGGAGGTCTCACCGCTTTGAAAAGAGTGGTGAGAAGTCAGCAGAGGTCGTAGTAGGTTCATGAAACGGGCTGTCATTAAACGGCGGAGGCCTCACAAACGAACTGAAGGACTGAACAGCCTGTCCCGATTTCTTCATCGGGATTAAGTTGTTCCAAATGTTGCAGGGAGGCAATTACCAGCCTTGCATTAAGCGGAACAGGGAAACAATAAATTGAAACTAAAATGATTGAGCAGATTTTAACCAGAAAGAACATGTTACGGGCAATGTATAAAGTCCAGAAGAACCACGGTTCGGCTGGGGTTGACCACATGCCTGTGACCAAACTGTCGGAACTGATGTCGATAGACAAAGATGTACTGACGGAAAAAGTTCGGAGCGGGAAGTATCTGCCACAACCCATTTTAGGGGTAGAAATCCCGAAAGGGGGCGGTGCGGTGCGTTTATTGGGCATCCCCACCGTAACCGGCCGGTTGCTTCAACAAGCGGTTTTGCAGGTTATCAATGCACGGTTTGTATCTGAAAAGAGTTGGGAAAAGCTAAAGCAAAAGCTAAAAACCATCACCCGAAAAACCACTCCAATGAGTTTTGACGAACGCATCGAAAAACTCAACGAAGTGTTTCAACCGGTTCCAGCAATGACCTTGAATATGCCCTGAAACATGTCTCCAGCCCCGGCTTGTCAGCACCCTGGATTATATTTCTGACAGTAGTGTAAGAAGGTGCCCTTTTCCATTCCTGCCCGAAATATTTGTTTAGCTTGGAATGGTTTTTTTTCATGTATCTGGCAATGTCACGGTATGATTTTGCATTGCTTAAAATTGCCATGATTGAGAACAGTAAAATAAATTTCAATTCGTACCTTTGACCCTGAGGCCTGCGATGGTCTTTCAAATCATCAAGGAATGTTATTATCATAGTTTTGAATATTAGTGTATTACAAAGTTATGAACATTCCTTGTTTTTATCAGCTAAAATCAGGGTTAGAATTGAACAGCCCTGCCGAAAAGTTCATCAGTTCAGCGTAAAAAAAACGTTATTGAAAACTAATTAGTTATAATAGGTTGATAAAAATATTTTTCCGGCTAATTTTGCTGACAGTGGGAAAT
>WTWZ01000080.1 GCA_009773765.1 Prolixibacteraceae bacterium
AAATTGTTTTACAGGCTAATGCAACAAGCAGTAACCACTTCATCTGTGACTTATAATGACATTATAAAATAACTTGCTTATTGTGGATAAGCAGTTAATAAATTTATAGAAAGGGTTGAGATTACCTCAGCAGAAAGCCTGGGCGTTGAAGGACGGGGCGGATATTACGATAACTCGGGCGCACTGCGCGATATGCTTCAAAACCATTTATTGCAGCTTGTGGGGTTTATTGCCATGGAACCGCCTGTAGTAATTGAGGCAAATGCAATCAGGAACGAGATTACCAAAGTTTTTCAGTCGCTCCGCCCATGTAAGGAAAACATGGTTGCCCAAAATGTAATCCGGGGGCAATATACCGAATCGCTGATAAAGGACGAAAAAGTAACTGGCTACCGCAATGAACCCGGGGTTGACCCTTATTCGCGAACAGAAACCTTTGTTGCCATCAGGTTTTTTATCGATAACTGGCGGTGGGCAGGTGTGCCGTTTTACATCAGAACAGGCAAAAAATTGCCCACAAGAGTTACCGAAATTGTAATTCATTTTAAGTCGGTTCCACATCTTTTATTCGGGAATTCATCAACTTCAGTTAATAATCAACTAATCATCAGGATACAACCCGACGAAGGGATTTTACTGAAATTCGGAATGAAGACACCTGGCGCCGGATTTGAAGTTCAAACTGTAAATATGGATTTCCATTATTCCGGTTTAACCAACATTAAAGTTCCTTCGGCTTACGAACGTTTGTTGCTTGATTGCATGCAGGGCGACGCCACATTGTATGCACGTGGTGACGCTGTTGAACGGGCCTGGCAGTTTGTTCAGCCCATAATCAATGCATGGGGAACCAATCCTGAAATTCCCATTTACGGATATCCTGCCGGCACATGGGGGCCCGTGCATTCCGATGAATTGATTAAAGGCGCAAGCTGGCGCTATCCGTGCAAAAATCTCACTGATGACGGGTTGTATTGTGAACTGTAATTTGCCGTACAAAATGCTATGTTTTATTCGGTAAAACGGTACCCAATCCCCGACTCTGTTGTCAGGAGTTTTGGTTTCGCAGGATTATCCTCAATTTTTTTCCTGAGCTGCGCGATAAAGACCCTTAAATACTGGGTTTGTTCCAAATATCCATAACCCCATACTTCTTTTAAAATATACTGGTGGGTGAGGACCCTGCCCCGGTTTTTGATGAATAATGCCAGCAAAGAGAATTCAGTGGCCGTAATCTTTAAATTTTCTTTGTTTTTTTGAGCTGTATGACTTACCAAATCAACGGTTAAAGAACAAATGCAAAAACAGGTTCAACGGTTTTGTTTTCGCCAAACCTGATTGCAGCGCGCATCCGGGCTAAAAGCTCACCGGTCATGAAAGGTTTTGTCAGGTAATCGTTTGCCCCGTTATCGAGGGCATTGATAATATCAAATTCCGAATTTCGCACCGACAAAACAATAATGGGTTTAAAAAACCATTCCCTTAATTTTCTGAGGACCTCCATTCCATCCATATCGGGCAAACCTAAATCCAGGATAATTAACGATTAACCATGAAGAATTTGCGGAATAAATAAAACGAGTGGTTTTTCATCAAAAATTACTGCAATTACAGCACATACCAGCAATGCACAAGTTACAATAAAAAAGTTTCTGCTAATAACCTTAAATACGATTTTATAAAAATCATATTAAGATATGCTCAGGAGCATAAAGATTTTATAAAGATTTTCCGCAGTGCAATTAATTACAGAGGCGGGTTAGATTTTCCGGTTGCCAGTATTTTTATTAAACAAAATTTGGAAATAATTTGGAATGTGCATTAAATTAGCGCAAAACAATTGATTTTAGAAAATTATATTTTAAAAACATTTATTATGTCGGAAGCATCAGAAGTAAAAATATTTTCGAATCAAAAAAAGGTAATAAAAGCATTGGCAAAGGAAATTTATAACCTTACCATATCATCGTCGCAGGAGCGTTTTCATATTTGTCTTTCGGGTGGCAAAACACCAACTGAATTGTTTAAAAGGATAAACAAAAAATACGCCTATTCCATTAACTGGCAAAGAGTACATTTTTGGTGGGGCGATGAACGGTGTGTTGCCCCCGATGATGAAAACAGCAATTTTAAACAAGCCAACGATTTGTTGTTATCACAGATATTAATTCCGGATGAAAACATTCACCGCATTAAAGGGGAGAATAACCCGGACGAGGAAGCATCAAGGTATGCCGCTGAAATAAAAAACAATTTGAATTACAGGGGGAATAATCCTGTTTTCGATCTTGTAATTTTAGGATTGGGCGAAGACGGGCATACCGCCTCCATTTTTCCCGACGAACTGGAACTATTTGAGGATAAACGCGTTTGCGCAGTTACAATTCACCCGCTGACAGGACAAAAACGGATTACCATAACGGGCAGGGTTTTAAATAATGCCAGCCGGGTATTTTTTATGGTAACAGGGGCAAACAAGGCGCAACGAATTTCAGAAATTATGAATGACGACGAAGCCGCGAAACTGCTCCCTGCTTATTATATCTACCCTGAAAATGGCGAATTGATTTGGTTTATTGACGAAGCGGCAGCACAAAAAATTCAATAAAAACTACCGGGCTGTTTTCATTTTTAAAACATTTTTCCCAAATTTTATGGTTTCGTTTACCACATCTTTGTATGCACCCGATGTAATTTCGCAAGCAATTACATGGTTTCCTGCATCCGGAAATGCAACTTTTACTTTCAACTCGTCAGGTGTGCCCAAATGACCGAACATTTTTAACATAGCATCCACTTTCACTACGTCATCCTGATGAGTTTCGTCTTTGTAATAATAACCCAAAAATACAGGCTTGTCAACATTTTTAAAAGTTTGGCTATTCATGGTTTCCTCTACCAGTTGTTGCAGGAAAACCGTCGCTTCCACGCGGTATTTACAGTTCCAGTACCGGCAAATTTTCGAGTCAAAATCTTCATTTATCACGCGGTGTGTCCCGCCAATTGCCATTCTTCCAATTTGAAGGCCCCACGGTTTCGCAAGTAAAAATGCTGCGTTGTTGTTGATGCGTATATTTGGTGAATACAAAATAAGGCCGTCAACATATTCCGGAAAATCGGCTGCCAGTTTCAGGGCCAGCGTTCCGCCGGTGGAAGTGCCCATTATAATTACTTTTTTGCCCAATGTGCGCGCTACCATTAAAGCATCCTTCGCCGATTCCCAAAGCCGGCCGGGAGACATGTCAATCAATGCGTCATCGGTTTCTATTCCGTGCGAAGCGAGCCGGGGAAAATAGGCATTACATCCAAAATATTCTGCAAACTCCATATTGGCAGGGAATCCTTCGTACCATGATGCTGAAAATCCGTGTAAATACAACAGCGAATAATTAGTGCGCCCTTTTAATGAATCATTGTACCAAATAATCCGCGATTGATTGTCAGGTTTTAACGTTAATCCCTCATCATTTTTATTTGCATAATCTTCAATGTTTGAAATGCTTGCCGAAATGGAAGGCAAATCCTTGTTTAAGTCCACCAGTGGTGGTTTTGGCCCCATCATATAAACCACTAATATCAGGAGTAAAAAAAAAGTAAAAAAGCGAAAGGTTTTTTTCATCAGTAAGGATTTTGTGATATCGAAAATAGATAATTTAAGTGAACCGATAAGCAAATGCATGAATTTTATCCATGAAAATCAAAGGTTAATTATATTTCCTGAATATTTACTGTTTTTTTGCATATCGGTGGCCTTTCACCATCTTTGCCAATCGAAATTTTTAAATGTCAGTTTTCAACGAAATACTCTTTTTTTTTGCTGCATTGGCTGCAGGTTTTATCAATGCGATGGCTGGCGGGGGAACGCTTGTGAGTTTCCCGGTGCTGCTGGCGCTTGGTATTTCGCCGGTAGTAGCCAATGTTACCAACACGGTTGCCCTGGTTCCGGGAACCATTGGCGGAATGTGGGCGCAAAGAAAGGATTTTGTTTCGCAGCGTATCCGGCTAATTAAACTTTTACCGGTTTCAATTCTGGGCGGGGTTGCCGGCGGATTGCTTATCTTAAACACAAGCGAAGACGCATTTCGCAGCCTGATACCTTATTTGATTTTAATGGCCACCCTGCTTTTGGCGGCACAAGTAAAGATTAAGAACTGGATAATCAGCCGGATTGGACATGCCCACACCGAGCATCACAACCCGGCAATAATGATGGGGGCGGTTTTTACAGCCGCCGTTTATGGCGGTTATTTTGGCGCCGGGCTGGGCGTTATTTTAATGGCAGTGCTCGGCCTGGTAACAGACGAAAACCTGACCCGCCTCAATTTTCTGAAACAGGCTTTGGGGTTTGTTATTAATCTTGCTGCAGCCATTTATTTTGCCTTTTCAGGAAAAGTGGACTGGATGGTTGCGTTTATCATGATTTTTGGTTCGCTGACAGGGGGATGGATTGGCGGCAAACTGGCCGGGACCATGAAACCCGAAATCCTTCGATGGATTGTGGTCACTGCCGGGTTAATAGCTGCTGTTGCATTTTTTATAAAGGGGTAACTTTTAAAAAAACATATTCAGATTATTCCTTGTAATAAATTCCCGAAGAAAGTATATGATTTTGAGAGTAAAGTGCTATTATATCGCTAATTAATATAAATTTGCTACTCATTTTCAGGTTTTTTTTAGAAAGACGCGTTAAAAACATTTAAGTTATCATGTATTTTCAAAAGTTTATAATGAGAATAAGCATATTCAGCATTGTAATGTGTTTTATTGCGTTAAATCCTGGTTTATCTCAAAACCTGGTTAAAAATCCGGGGTTTGAAACCGGTGTATTTTCTCCTTACTGGGCTACCTGGACAGACAGCATAAATTCATCGTTCAAAATTGATGCAAACAATGCGTACTCCGGAAATTTTTGTGCGGAATTAACCGGTGAGAGAGTCTATTTATATCAACCTGTTAATTTAGAACCTAATACAACTTACAAATTAAGCGCTACAATAAAAACTGAATCGGGGAATTTAACATTTTTGGGAGCAAATAATTTCGATGGTACGCAAGGTAAAAGCCTGGAAATTAACAATACAGAATACAAAACAGACACGCTTACATTTACAACAGGCGACAATCCTTACAACAATCCACGGGTTTATATCTGGAAAGAGAGTGGAACAGGAAGTGTATGGATTGATAATTTTTCTTTGGTTGCGGATACAACAGGCAAAATCCCAGACGAACCCGGTGGCTTGGGGGCCTATTACGTCAGTTTGGCTGGAAACGACAGCAATACCGGAAATTCGCCCGGAAATGCATGGCAATCCATAGACAAAGTAAATCAAATTGATTTTGAACCGGGAGACAAAATACTGTTTGAAGGAGGTTCAACTTTTAACGGCACTATTTTCCTGCACAGCAACGACTCGGGTACTGCCAATAATTTTTTAACTTTTGGATCTTACGGAAATGGCAGGGCTCTTATCGATGCACTTACCGGAACAGGATTAGCTGCAACTGACTGCGAATATATTGTTGTTAAAAACCTTAATTTCAGGGGTGCCGGGAGAAAAACCGGAAATACCGGAAACGGATTGACTTTTAGCAACTGTTCAAATATTGTTGTTGACAGTGTTGAGGTCAGCGGTTTTCAACACTCCGGGCTGACAGCAAAAAATGTGGGCACTAATTATCGTTTTACCAATGTTTATGCACATAATAATGGTTATGCCGGAATATTTATATTTGGTACTCATAAAAAATCGTTAACCAACATCTACATTGGGCATTGCGTTGCAAATAATAATCCTGGCGATCCTACTGTTCTTCAAAACCACAGCGGAAACGGAATATTTGGGTTTAACACCACCAATCTTATCATCGAATATTGCCGGGCATCTAATAATGGCTGGGATATGCCCAGAATTGGAAACGGGCCGGGTGGAATTTGGGTGGCTGAGGCAGACAGTGCAATTATCCAATACTGCATTTCGCACGATAATAAAACATCGCCTGGCGCAAAGGATGGCGTGGGGTTCGATTTAGACGGAGGAACTACAAATTCTGTTGTTCAATATTGTTTATCGTACAACAATCACGGGGCTGGGTTTGGTATTTACCAATATTCAGACGCCACCCACTGGCGAAACAATACAATCCGTTACTGCATCAGTGAAAATGACGGAAATGTTTCGGCCGACGGCAGTATTGAAATATGGAATGGCACTCAGGTTAATGCTGATTTTGAAGGCCTTGAGTTTTATAATAACGTAATTTATAATGAAACCAGCAAAGCTGTTTATTTTTTAAACCACAACAATTCGAATTTCAATTTTCGCAATAACATTTTTATTTCCGGGTCAGGTAAAGTTTATGACCAGATAAATGGAGAAAACTTTCAGGGGAATAACTGGTACACATTAACCAATAAAACTATTCAGGATTCGATTGATTTTGTTACCTGGGCGCAAGCCAATAATCAGGAAATGTTAAACGGCGTTATAGTTGGAATCTATGCCAATCCCCGGTTTATTAATCCGGGAAATTCAACCCTTACCAATCCTTTGCTACTTAGTACTGTTAATGATTATGAAGTTGAAGAAAGTTCGGTTGTAATTGACAAAGGCCTTGACCTTGAATTGCTTTTTAACATAAACACTGGAAATAGGGACTATTTTGGTAACCCCATCAATCAGGGAATGGCTTTTAATTTGGGCATTGATCAGTTTCCTGATAAACAAGTCATAAACTTATCAGCAGGTTGGAATATTTTTTCTGCGAACCTGGTTCCTAAAAATTCGAACCTCATGAATATACTTCAACCTTTAATTAATACGGGCACACTGAAAAAAGTAATTGATGAAGAGGGCAATACGATTGAAGACAGGGGTATTTTTGGCGGTTGGGCCAATGATATTGGCAATAAAATTCCCACCGAGGGATATGCTATAAATGTAACAGGTTCATCTCCGCTTGAAATATATGGTAGTCCGGTTCAACTTCCGATAGGCGTATCCCTTAAAAAAGGATGGAATATTATATCATGGCCGGCGCATACGGAGCAGAATGGAATGGATGTTTTTCAAACACTAATCAGTGAAGGAAAATTAAAAAAAGTGATGGATCAATCTGGAAATACCATCGAAGACTGGGGTACTTTTGGGGGATGGCGGAACAGTATTGGCAATTTTAAACCCGATGAAGGCTACAAAGTAAATGTTACAGACGATTGCACCTTAACTGTTAATAAGAACATTCTGAAATCCCAAATCATGATTTCTGAACCGAAAAATACCGCCCATTTTATTCCGATATATGTAGGAAACGGATTTAACCATATGAATATAAATGTTATAGGGTTGCATCCCGATGTTTTGAATGTTGGCGACGAGCTGGCCATTTTCGATAAGGAAATTTGTGTGGGCGCAGTTAAAATTCAACCGCACCATTTGCGTAATTTTTCGATTTCAATAGTAACTTCAGCATCAGATAATCTGGGATTGAAAGGTTTTACTGAAGGAAACCCATTTTCACTTAAACTTTGGGATTCACTGCAAAAAAAGGAATTTGAAATAAATCCAATTATTTTGAAAGGCTCTTCAACCTTTTTAAAAAACGAAACTGTATTCGTCACTCTTGAAAAACATACAGTTACCGGATTGGAAGAAACCGCCGGATTGACAGACAACAAAATAAGGTGCTACCCAAACCCGTTTAGTAATGATTTGACAATTGAAATCGGCCTTGAAAACGAGTCGCAAGTTCAGGTTGAAGTACTGGGACTGTTAGGCCAGCCGGTAAAAATGCTTTATCCGCCAAACGGTTTAAGCAGGGGCAGCCATCAAATCCGTTGGAATGGCGAAAATACATCAAATCAAAGGGTTTCAGCAGGAACCTATTGGGTAAGGGCAATTATTGGCGATAAAGTATTATTTGAAAAAGTGGTATGTCAGTAAAGCAGTGGAAACATTGTATTAATCGTTTCATCCCCGATTCATTTTTCTACTTTAAGGCCAAATTTTTTGACGTATGAAAGTTGATGTTTTTATCCCTTGTTTTATCGACCAGTTTTATCCCGAAACCGCATTCAGTTTTATTAAGGTTTTGGAAAAAGCGGGTTGCGAAGTTCAGTA
>WTWZ01000081.1 GCA_009773765.1 Prolixibacteraceae bacterium
GGCACATGGCCATCACACCATCGAAATGTATCCAGTGTAAACTCTGCGCCAACTCCTGCCCGTTCGATGCCATCGACTTCCCCACCAACGAAAAGGAAGTCGTCAAATCGGGTCTCGGGCCAAAACGTTTTCTCACTTATGCGCTTGTAATCCCGTTGTGGATTGCGCTCGGTGTTTTTGTAGGCGCAAAATCGCACACCTTCCTGTCGAAAGCCAATCCCGATGTTTATCTGGCCGAGTTGCTAATTTCAAATCCTGAAATCAAAAACGATAAAGACAATATTGACGTGCAGACTTTCCTTTCATCAGGAAAAACGCTGGAAACACTGGTACAGGAAGCCGAAGTAATCCGCGAAAAGTTTTATATCGGCAGTATGATTGCCGGCGGTTTTATGGGACTTGTAATTGGAATGACTTTACTGAATACAGTAGTTTTCCGCAAACGACAGGATTACGAACCGCATCGCGGCAACTGCCTTAGCTGCGCCCGGTGTATGAACTATTGCCCGGTGGAGAAGTGAAACAGTGATTGGGTGAATAAGTGATTGATTGATTGATTGATTGATAGAGTAAATGGGTGAATGGGTGTCGCGGTTTTTAACCGCGATTCTGGATAAGATAGACTGATTAATAATTGAAATAAAAAGTACATCATAACAAATGACGAATACTGATAAAATTAAACTCGCCCAAAGCATTGCCGTCATTGCCGGAATTTTCTGCTCGGTTGTGGCACTGCTGCTTTTACTGAACTTCTGGCAGATTTCAAAAGCCGATCCCATCGAAAGCAAAGCGCTTGAAGTTCTTTTTGAACGCCTAAAGGACGACCCCAACAACGACGGTTTGAAAGCCGAAATCCGCAGTTACGATTTGCTGGCGCGAAAAGCCTATTTTAACAGTCAGTGGCAGATACAAACCGGCGCTCTGCTGCTGCTATTTGGTGCCATTGTTCTCGCGTTTGCATTACGGGTGTACTATTCGGCAAAAGCAAAAATTGAGGCGCCCGAAAAGGTGCTCGAAAACGAAATTACGAGCCGGATTCTGGCGCAAAAAGGAATCATCATTACCGGAGCCGCTGTCTTTATTCTGGCTTTTGCCGCTTCATTTGCTTCGGTCAATTACCTCGACAAATTCAATATAGATGCTGCCGTAGCTGAAAACGGAACACAACCTGCAGATGATGGTATTCAGGTAATTGATGTGGGTTCGGCAAAAACTGATACGGTACAAATTGCAACAACCGGCGATTCGACTTCCACTGCAGTTATGGCAACCGGTTCGGTAAAATCTGAAACTGCGCCTGCAACCGTTGTTTTATCGGTTCAAAATATCAGAAACAACCACAACTCTTTCCGCGGCCCTTTTGGCCAGGGTATTTCGTTTCATAAAAACATTCCAACACAATGGAACGGCACTACAGGTGCCAACATCGCATGGAAAACCGCAATTCCGAAACACGGCTACAACTCGGCTGTCATTTGGGGCGATAAAATATTTGTTTCCGGCTCCGACAATCAAAGCCGTGAGGTGTACTGTTTTAACAGTGCTGATGGCAAATTGCTATGGACAGGTGTTGCCGACAAAATTCAGGGATCGCCTGCAACACCGCCAAGAGTAACCGAGGATACAGGGCTATCAGCGCCTACCCTTGCCACCGATGGCAACCACGTTTATGCCATTTTTGGTACCGGCGATGTAATTGCATTCGACATGAACGGAAGCCGCGTTTGGGCCAGAAACCTTGGCGTTCCCGACAATCATTACGGCCATTCTTCATCGCTGCTCGTTTGGGACAACAAGCTGTTTGTTCAGTACGATACAAACCGTGGCGGCAAAGTAATGGCGCTGAATACTGAAACAGGAGAAACAACCTGGGAGAAAATCCGCGCTTCGAAGATTTCTTGGGCAAGCCCGGTGTTGGCACTGGTTGACGGCAAATACCAGCTCATCCTCACCGCCGACCCGATTGTGGCCGGTTACGATGCCAAAACAGGTGAAGAGCTTTGGCAGGTAAAATGTATGATGGGCGAAGTAGGCCCGTCAGTGGGATTTGCAGATGGGATAGTGGTTGCGGCCAACGAGTACGCTAAAATGGTGGCCATAGATGTAAAAACACACCAGGTTCTTTGGGAAGATGATGAATACCTGCCCGAAGCTTCAAGTCCGCTGGCTTACAACGGCCTCGTGGTTATTGCCACAAGCTACGGCGTTTTGGCCTGCTACGACCTGAAAACCGGAGAAAAGTACTGGGAACATGATGTTGGCAAAACATTTTATTCGTCGCCAATGTATGCAGATGGAAAACTATATATGATGGATAACGATGGCGTTATGAGGATTTACGAATTCGGCAAAGAAATGAAGTTGATTTCGGAAAGCAAGTTGGGCGAAAAAGCCGGGTCCACTCCCGCTTTTGCCAACGGAAAAATCTATATCAGGGGAGATAAAAATTTGTATTGCATAGGGAAATAAAGAAGCCCCCTTCCTGTTCCCCCTAAGGGGGAAAGCTAAGAAAACCGAAGAAGGAGAGTTTTTGAAATAGTTTAAAACATTGTTTAACTGTCATTTCGAAAGAGGTACGAATGAGAAATCTCACGCTTAAAGGCACAGACTTCTCCTCCAAAGCCCCGGGGTCGAAATGACAAAAGAAAAAACAGCGCCTTTGCGCCTTTGCGAGAAAAATAATGACAAACCAGTTTCAACATATCGACAAGCTGATTGCAGAAAAAGGCACCGAACGGAAAAGCCTGATCCCCATTTTGCAGGCCATTCAAAACGAATACAATTTTTTGCCTGAAGAATCGCTGAAATACCTGGCTGAAAAAAGCAACATCACTCCCGCCGAAATCATAAGCGTGGCAAGCTTTTACAAGCAGTTCAGGATGAAACCTTCAGGAAAACACATCGTGAAAATCTGTGTGGGAACCGCCTGCCATGTAAAAGGCGCTACTTTGGTCCACGATGCTTTTAAACGCCATTTCAAACTGAAAGAAAACGAAGATACCGATAAAACCGGCGAATACACCCTCGAAAAAGTGAGCTGCCTCGGGTGCTGTACATTGGCGCCCGTGGTTCAGGTGGATGGAGTTACTTACGGGCACGTAGCTCCCGACCAGGTGGATGCCGTAATTGCCGATTTCGAAAGTCAGCAGGGGAAAACCGAGGGAAAGAAATACCGCAAAGCCAATGGCGCCGAAATTAAAGGTGAAATCCGCATCGGGCTGGGCTCGTGTTGCGTGGCCAGCGGCAGCGATGAAATCCGCAGGGAAGTGGAAAAAGTAGCCATGGAAAACAACCTGCGCGTGAACCTGAAACATGTAGGTTGCGTGGGAATGTGCCACCAGGTGCCGCTGGTTGAAATTGTCCCAAACGAAGGCGAACCCACACTTTATGCCAAAGTGAAGCCCGAGGATGTGCAAAAGATTGTGGAATCGCATTTCGAGCCGCCCACATTCTTCGCCAGAATGAAAAACAAAATTGTCAACCTGGCAGAAGAAATTCAAACCGACCGCAACTGGGAAGGCGTTCAGCGGTACGAAATCAGTATGCGCGAAAAACCGGTGGCCTCTTTCCTGGGCAACCAGGTCCCCATTGCCACCGAATACCGCGGAATCATCAACCCTGTGGATATTAACGAATACAAAAGCAGGGGCGGTTTTACCGCGCTCAACAAGGTTTTGCAATCGATGTCGCCCGACGAAGTTATTCAGGAAGTAAAAAACAGCGGCATCCGCGGACGTGGAGGCGCCGGTTTCCCCACAGGGATAAAATGGGAGTTGGTAAAAAAGGAAAAAAGCGACGATAAATACCTGATTTGCAACGGCGACGAAGGCGACCCCGGCGCATTTATGGACCGCATGATCCTTGAATCGTACCCGTACCGCGTTATCGAAGGAATCATCATAGCTGCTTATGCCGCAAATATTCACAAGGGTTATTTTTATATCCGCGCCGAATATCCGCTGGCGGTAAAACGCATCACCAAAGCGCTTGAAGTGTGTTACGAAAACAACCTGCTTGGCGAAAACATCATGGGAAGCGGTTTCAGTTTCGATTTAAAAATTTATGAAGGCGCCGGCGCTTTTGTTTGCGGCGAGGAAACCGCGCTGATTGCCTCAATCGAAGGTAGCCGCGGATTTCCGCACATTCGTCCGCCTTTCCCGGCACAACAGGGTTTGTGGGGCCAGCCGACGCTGGTAAACAACACCGAAACTTTTGCCCAGATATCCTACATTTTACGTGAAGGTTCCGAAAAATTCAACAGCATCGGCACGCAAAACAACCACGGAACCAAGGTGTTTGCACTTGCGGGAAAAGTGGCACGCGGCGGACTGATTGAAGTTCCAATGGGGATAACCATCCGTCAGGTAGTGGAGGAAATTGGGGGCGGAATTGCCAATGGCCGGAAATTTAAGGCGGTGCAGATTGGCGGGCCTTCGGGTGGTTGTATTCCTGCCGAACATGCCGACACACCCATCAATTACGAATCGTTAAGCGAAATGGGCGCAATGATGGGTTCGGGCGGATTGGTGGTTTTAGACGATACCGACTGCATGGTTGACATTGCGCGGTTTTTCCTGTCGTTTACGCAGGACGAATCGTGCGGAAAATGCACGTTTTGCCGGGTGGGTACCAAACGGATGCTCGACATCCTGGAAAATATTACGTCAGGAAAAGGAAAACAAGGCGATTTGGAAGAGCTTGAAAAACTGGCGCACTGGACAAAAAAAGGAAGCTTGTGCGGACTGGGGAAAACAGCGCCAAATCCGGTGTTGAGCACACTTCAGTATTTCAGGCGCGAATACGAAGCACACATTAACGGCGTTTGCCCGACAGGAAAATGCACACAGCTAATTACCTATTCGGTAAACGACAAATGCATCGGCTGTACGCTTTGTGTGCAAAAATGCCCGGTGGATGCCATTCCATTCACCCCGCACGAAAAGCATTCGATTAATACCGAACTTTGCATCAAATGCGATGCCTGCCGCGCCGTTTGCCCCGAGGATGCAATTGACGTGCGTTAGTTTCGGGTTTCGAGTTCAGTGTTTCGAGTTTCAGTCATCCTGAGCGTAGTCGAAGGATGTTTAGAAAAGAAAATTTTAAAACAGTCCTGAAAGCCTGCCTGACGGTAGACAGGGACGACCTATAACAGGGCAGGGTAAAACCCGGTCATAAAATAAAAATAATAAAAGACCTCAGCGAGGTCAAATGTATATAGAAAAACCGATATATTGACAAATACGACTCCGGCTGGAGTCGAACATCAAATTTCAACAAGTTTCTATAAACATGCGAAACCGCTGGTTTCTTATAAATGATAGATTACGGCGTCTTTGCGCCTTTGCGAGAGAATATGATTACACTAAAAATAAATAACACCGAAATCCAGGTCGAAAACGGCACTTCAGTGATGAAAGCCGCTCAACAGATGGGAATCGACGTTCCTAATATGTGCTGGCACGATGAACTGGAGCATTTCACCTCATGTATGTTGTGCCTGGTAAAAGACCAGAAAAATGGGAGGCTTTTCCCTTCCTGTTCGGTAAATGCAACCGAAGGATTGGAAGTGATTACCGATGACTCAGAAATTAAAGAAGCCCGGCAAACTGCGCTTGAACTGCTTTTAAGCGAACATGTTGGCGACTGTGAAGCGCCCTGCCAGATTGCCTGTCCGGCCCACATGAACATTCCGCTGATGAACCGCCTGATTGCCGCCGGAAAATTCGACGAATCGCTGGCAGTGGTAAAACGCGACATTGCTTTGCCCGCCGTACTGTGGATGAGCCGGTTTCTATTTGTTTGCTGAAACGTTTTGTTGGTGACGAAGGCGCTGAACCTGAAGTAACTCCGGAACCAAAATCTGGCAAAAAGGTGGCTGTAATTGGTGCAGGGCCAGCAGGATTGGCCGCTGCATATTATCTTCAACTAAAAGGTGTTCAGGTAACTTTGCTCGATAAAAACGAAAAAGCCGGAGGATTGCTGCGAACTGCCATATCAGAAGAAATTCTGCCAAAAGAAATGTTGGACAAAGAGATTGAAATGATTCTGAAAACCGGGGTTAATTTTCAGGGAGGAAAAGAAATCAACGTTGCAGTTTTCGCTCAACTGAAAAACGATTTCGATGCGGTGATTCTGGCAACCGGAACACTCCCTGAAAACGCTGAATTTTTCGGGTTGAAAGCCACGCAAAAAGGAATCATCGCCGGTAAGGATTCGTACCAGGCTTCCGACCCAAAAGTTTTTGCGGTGGGAAATGTGCTGCGCTCGTCGCGGCTGGCAGTGCGTTCGGTTGGTCAGGGAAAAGAGGTTGCATTTTCAGTTCTTCAATTCTTCAACGGTCAGAAGCCAACCGGCGAACCCTGGATGTTTAACTCGCGGTTTGGCAAACTTGTGAACGCCGAATTTTCAGAATACATGAAAGAATCGGTAAATGAAAAACGTACTTTCCCCGAAAAGGGAGGGCACAGCAGCTTTTCGAAATACGAAGCCATTGCCGAAGCAAAGCGTTGTCTGCACTGCGATTGCCGCGCCATCGACAATTGCAAACTGCGCGAGTATTCGCACCATTACAATGCCAACCAGAAACGGTTTAAAACCAGTGAGCGCCGCAGCATCACCAAATCGGCCAGCCACGGTTCGGTAATTTATGAGCCGCAAAAGTGCATCAAATGCGGCATTTGCGTGAGATTGACCGAAAAGTATGGCGAACAGTTTGGGTTTACCTATATTGGCAGAGGTTTTGATGTGGAAATCGGAATCCCGTTCAATGAGGAACTTAAAACCGGATTGAGCAAAATTGCGTTTAAGGTTGCAGAAGGTTGCCCGACTGGGGCGATTAGTTTGAAGAATTTTGATTAACGATTGAAGATTAACGAATATCGATTTTTGATTTTGAAGAAGACAAATCTGCGATCAAAAATCTGCAATCGTTAATCGTTAATAAAAAAACATAGTTTAATTGAATATGAAATACTTGCAATTGATAATTTTTCTCTTCTTCGGAATTGATACATTCGCCCAGCCCACCGATTCGTGGCCCATTTTCCGTGGCGACCAAAACCTGAAAGGCGTCTCAAAAACCGTTCTTCCGGCTGCCCCCAAATTACTGTGGACTTTTACCACCGGCGATATAATAAAATCAGCGCCGGTAGTCGCAAATACCAAAGTGGTAATTGGCTCCACCGATGGTTTTGTGTATTGCATTGATTTAACAGGGAAACTGGCCTGGAAATTCGAAACAGGCAACGCAATTGAAGCGCCTGCACTCATCCACGAAAACACGGTTTATATCGGCAACCTTGATGGTACTTTGTATGCCCTCGACCTGAATTCAGGGAAAAAACTTTGGGAGTATAAAACCGATAACCAGATTATTGGCTCGGCCAACTGGTGGAAAGAAGGAAACACAACCAGCATTTTGGTTGGCAGTTACGATTATTATCTGCATTGTGTTGACGCCAAAACAGGCAAATTGCGATGGAAATATGAGTCAGACAATTTTATCAACGGAGCGGCGGCCAGTTCGAACGGATTGGCATATTTTGGCGGTTGCGACGGTTTTCTGCACATTGTTGATATTGCTACTGGCAAACTGTTCAAAAAAATCGACGTTTCCACTTATGTGGCCAATTCAATTACAGTGGCTGATGAAAAAGCATACATCGGTGATTATGATGGTCGCTTTTTCCAGGTTGACATTAAAGCTGGAAGAACCTCCTGGGAGTGGCAGCACGAAACTACAAAGCTGCAGTTTATTGCTTCTCCGGCGCTCATCGGCAACAGGGTATTAACTGCCAACCACAACAAATTTTTGTACTGTTTCGACAAAAACACAGGTGAAAAACTGTGGGAATACAACACCGGAAGACAGGTGGAAGCCTCGCCTGTTGTGGTAAACGACAAAGTTGTTGTGGCCAACATGCGCGGCGATTTGGCCATTGTAAACCTTTCAGACGGGAAACTTGTTTGGAGTTATGAAGTTGGCAGCCCGATAATCAACAACCCTGCGGTTGCAGGCGGAAGGATTTATGTGGGCGCTCAGGATGGAAATGTATATTGTTTTGGGGGTCCCTTCTAACCTCCCCGAAGGGGAGGAATTCGAGAGACTTCCAACTTAAAATATTAATAAAATAAATTCCTTTCCCTCCCCCTTCGGGGGAGTTGGAGGGGGCTTTGATTGGAGGGGGCTTTATGAACATCATTCAAATTATACCCGGTTCGGGAGGAAGTTTTTACTGCGGCAATTGCCTGCGCGACAGTAAATATGTTGATGCCCTGCGCAAACAGGGACATCAGGTGATTAAAATACCCATGTATTTACCGCTGTTTTCCGACGAACACGACATTACCGATATTCCCATTTTTTATGGTGCAATCAGTACTTATCTGAAACAGGTTTACCCAATCTTTCGGAAAATGCCCGATTGGTTTGAGAAGTTGCTTGACTCAAAACCCATGATGAAAATTGCTGCTTCGATGGCAGGTTCAACCCGGGCAAAAGGGCTGGAAGACATGACTATTTCGATGTTGCTTGGCGAACAGGGCGAACAAAAGGAGGAACTCGACAAAATGGTAAACTGGATTGCCGAACATTGCAAACCCGATGTCATTCACATTTCGAATGCTTTATTGCTGGGACTTGCCCGGCGATTAAAAGAGAAAACCGGTGTTCCGGTACTTTGCTCGCTGCAGGACGAGGATGTTTGGGTGGACGCGATGCAGCCAAAATTTCAGCAAAAAATATGGGATTTAATGCACGAACGCGCCGAAGATGTTGACGCATTAGTAGCAGTAAGTAATTTCTTTGCCGAAACTATGAAAAAGCTCATGAACCTTAGGGATGAGAAAATTCATACATTTTATCTCGGAGTAGATGCAGATGATTACCATTTTATCCCTGTAAACGAAAAACCGCGCAACATCGGGTATATATCGAGAATGTGCCACGAAAATGGGTTCGACATAGTGGTTGACGCGTTTATCAAACTGAAAAAAACCCCGGGATTCGAAGATGTCAAACTGTTTGCCACCGGCGGTTCAACCGGCGATGATGCGAAATTTATTAAAGAACAAAAACATAAAATAAGGGAAAATAATCTGGATGATTCGTTTGAAATTATCGATGAATTTGAAGACGATACGCGTCACGATTTCTTCAAAAAGGTGTCATTGATTTCAGTTCCTGTTCGCATTGGAGAAGCTTTTGGAATGTATCTGCTCGAATCAATGGCTTCGGGAGTTCCGGTTGTTCAGCCTGCGCTGGGCGCTTTTCCCGAAATAGTCGGGCTGTCGGGTGGCGGGGTAACTTACATGCCCAATTCACCTGAAAAATTAAGCGAAACATGGGCTGAACTGCTTTCCAATCCTGAAAAACTGGAAAAACTCTGTAACGATGGTTATTCAGGCACCATAAAGCATTTCAACATTCACAACCATGCTGCTGAGATTATTGGATTATATGAGAATTTGCGTTCGTCATCCTGAGCGTAGTCGAAGGATGTTTATAAAAAAAATAATGAGTGAAAAGTAATCACATTTCGACTCCGCTCAATGTGACGGGAACAGTCATCCTGAGCGTAGTCGAAGGATGCTTAAAACAAGATTTAAATGCAAAGAATATGAAACTGTTTTACGTTTATATCGTGAAATGCCGCGATGATAGTTATTACACTGGAATTACCAACGACATTGAAAGACGTTTGGAAGAACATAATTTTGGAGAATCGCCAGATAGTTACACGGTGATCAGAAGACCAGTAAAACTAGTTTTTGTTGAAACTTTTAATGACTTTGCAATTGCTGAACAATGGGAAAAAAGATTGAAAGGATGGTCAAGAAGAAAAAAGGAAGCATTAATTGAAAGCAATTGGGAAAAATTGAAAGAGTATTCTGTTTGTCAGAATGAAACACATTTTTCGAATTACAAAAAGGAAATTGAATAAACAAAGGATCGTCAGACTAAGCAAAGTCGAAGTCTGTTTTATATAAAAAATCGAATTTGAAATATAGATAAACACATTTCGACTACGCTCAATGTGACGGCCGCCCGTCATGCTGAGCGTAGTCGAAGCATGCTAAAAAGGAATTATTAACTTAAAAAACATCCTTCGGCTACGCAGGGTGACAGAAAAATATGCTTTTACAATTACAAAATATCACAAAAGGCTACGGGCAGCCGGGCACACACAGCTATCGGCCGGTACTGAAAGACCTAAATCTTGAATTAACACAAGGCGAAAAAATTGCAATTGTGGGGCCAAGCGGCTCGGGTAAAACCACGCTGCTCAACCTGATTGGCGCACTCGACCTGCCCGAAACAGGAAAAGTTTTTTTTGAAGGAACCGATATTACTGGTTATTCAAAAAACGAACTGGCAGGTTTTCGAAACAAAAAACTGGGGTTTGTTTTTCAGATGCACTACCTGATGCCGCAACTCACGCTTTGGGAAAATGTACTGCTACCCTTGCTGCCACAGGGAAACAGGATTTCGAAAGAACAAATAGTGTGGGCAGAACACCTCATTAAAAAAGTGGGTATCTGGGAACAACGCAACCAGAAACCTTCGGAAATGTCGGGCGGCGAATGCCAGCGGACTGCTGTGGTTAGGGCGCTCATCAATAAACCAAAACTGATTCTGGCCGACGAACCCACCGGTGCCCTTGACGAAGACAATGCCACTGCACTCTCTGAATTATTGGTCCAGTTAAGTTCTGATGAAAATGTAACGCTTGTAACAGTAACACATTCAGCCGGACTGGCGGGGAAAATGGATAAAAAATTCACACTTAAAAATGGGAAACTCTAAAGCCCCCTTCTTATTCCCCCGAAGGGGAAAGGATAGAAAACTGACTGAAATGATAAAGGCAAAATATATAAGCTTGATATTTAATTCTTCAAAATCCTCCCCCTTTGGGGGAGTTAGAGGGGGCTTTTTTGTCATAAAAACATTTGTATTTTACTTCAAACAAAACCTGCTGGTGGCGTTGGGAGTGGCAGTAAGCACAACCGT
This sequence comes from Prolixibacteraceae bacterium, assembly GCA_009773765.1. Taxonomy (GTDB): domain Bacteria; phylum Bacteroidota; class Bacteroidia; order Bacteroidales; family Prolixibacteraceae; genus Draconibacterium. Next base: position 11,012 of record WTWZ01000081.1, read on the forward strand.
TTTAACCGGTTCGCTTATTATTGGCGATTCAGTTCGGTTTAGCCTGGAGCAATCCACATATTCGCGATTGGGAGAAATCACACACCTTGTTTCGGTTACCGAACGGTATTTCAGACAGGAAATAGCAGCCGAAATTGAAGCCTCTGATCCTGAAATAAAAGCCACTTCTGTTTTGTTGCTCGAAGGTGTTGCTGTTGCAGAAGGTGGCGAAAACAGGGTAAACAGGGTGCAGGTGATAGGTGTGGACACCGATTTTGAGGAAATTTCGAATACCCCGATTCTTTCTGAACTTCAGGATAATGAAATTGCAATCAGCAAAAACCTGGCCGAAAGGCTTCAAATAAAAGAAGGTGATAATCTGCTGGTTCGAATAAAAAAAGCCAGTTTGGTTCCGATGAATGCGCCATTTGTTTCGGCTGAAGAAACCAGCGTTTCACTGAGGGCAACCATAAAAAAGGTGGTGTTGAAAGATGAACTTGGACGGTTTAACCTGAAAAACTCGCAAACCGCACCATACAATATTTTTATTTCGGTAAAACGGCTGAACCGTTTAATGGAGTTTGAAGGCAAAGCCAACCAAATCCTGATTTCGACCAATGTTGAAACTACAAAAGTTGCCGGAACGGTAAAAAAATGCCTCACCCCTGCCGATGCGGGACTTAAGCTAAAAAACATCGAAGCAACCGGCGAAACCGAAATATCAACTGAACGTGTTTTTATTGAAGAAAAAATCGCCGAAACACTTAAGAAGATTGAGGGTGCAGAACCAATATTGACGTATTTTGTGAATGAAATAGAAGCCTCCCCCCGCCCCTCCGAAGGAGGGGAGCCGAAAACCCGGAACTCTGAACCCGAAACTCTAAACTCTTCCAGCATCCCCTACTCTTTCGTCTCCTCGATTAGCGACCAGTTTTTGGCGACGAATGAAATCATCCTTAACCGCTGGGCGGCAGACGATTTAAGGGCTAAACCCGGCGACAGTATCTGGTTGAAATATTTCGAAATTGGCCCGTTGCGGCAATTGGAAAATAAGGAATCGGTGTTTGTGTTGAAAAAAATCATTGAAATGAATGCCGTTTGGAGCGATTCAACCCGTGTGCCGCACTTGCCCGGACTTTCGGACGCCGGCCATTGCCGCGAGTGGGAAGCCGGTGTTCCCATTGATTTGGATGCAATCCGAGAAAAAGACGAGAAATACTGGGACGACTATAAAGGAACGCCAAAAGCTTTTGTATCAGAAAGTGCCGCACTGCAAATGTGGTCGAACCGGTTTGGAAATTACACTGCCGTGCGTTTTCCGACAGAAACATTTAACGAAGAAAAATACAACAGGATTTTTGCCCAGGAAATTGAGCCTGCCGATTTGGGAATGACCATTTCGCCCATTCGCGAGCAGGGTTTGCAGGCAGCACAAAACGGCACCGATTTCAGCGGGCTGTTTATCGGGCTGAGCTTTTTCCTGTTACTTGCCGGAATTATACTTACTGCGCTGCTTTTTCGGTTTAATCTCGAAAGTCGCTCTTCGCAGATTGGCTTGTTCGGTGCACTAGGATTTCAGCAAAAACATGTACACGGATTTTTTCTGAAAGAAGGTTTTGTAGTGGCAATTTTTGGCGGAATTTTGGGGTTGGTGGTTTCCGTATTTTATACTTCTCTTGTCTTTAAAATTCTGAATACTTTGTGGTTCGATATTGTGAGAACCGATGTGCTTTTGATCCGGATTTATCCGGCAACCTTGTTTTTTGGCCTGTTTATCAGCCTTCTGGTTTCAATGACAGCTATTTTCGTTTCCGTTGGGCGATTCCAGAAACAATGTGCTGCCGACCTTCAGAAACAAATTAAATCTATCCAAAAACCAGGTAAAAAACAACTGTTGAATGCAATTACATACAGTTCGATTTCAATGGCATTAGGCATTTTTAGTTACCAGGTCGCTTTAGCAAAACAGATGGAACCGGCAATTTTTTTTGTTTCCGGAATATTATTGCTGACTGGGTTGCTACTCACTTTCAGAAAAAATTTGTACCGTATTGAAACCAAAAAACGCGAATCGCCTAATCTGCGGGCACTTGCCATGCTCAATCTTACCCGAAACAAGAGTCGTTCGCTTACGGTGGTAACACTTTTTGCACTGGGTACTTTTTTGGTAGTTTCAACTGGCTCCAACAAACTCGATTTGTTTGCCAGCGCGCAGGACAAAGCCAGCGGCACCGGCGGATTTATCTATTTTGCAGAAACCACGATGCCCGTTTTATTCGATATCAACGACCCTGCAAAACGCGCCGAAGAAGGAATTCTTGAAGATTTTCGGGTGATTCAGTTTGCAAAAGTGGAAGGCGACGATGCCAGTTGCCTTAATTTGAACCTCATTTCGCAACCTGCCATTTTGGGAGTTGACCCTGAAATGTTGAAGGGCCGTTTTACATTCGCCACAAAAATGAAGGAAATGGATGAATCCGATTTGTGGCTGGCATTGAATCAGACTTTTGACGATGGCGCTATTCCGGGACCAGACCGTGATTCAGTGGGGTTTGGGAATGAAAGTGGGCGATATTCTTTTGTATCAGAACGAATTGGGCGACACGCTCCGGTTAAAACTGATTGCCGGAACAACACCTTCAATTTTCCAGGGATATGTTATCATTTCGAACCAAAACTTCCTGAAAAATTATCCCACGCACAGCGGAACATCGGTCTTTCTGGTTGACGGAACTCCAGAAAAACAGGAAGCTATTGCAGAAGAATTGCAATCGGTTTTCCGTGATTACGGCTGGGAAATGCAGTCAACAGCCACGCGTTTGGTGGAATTTTACTCAGTCACCAATACTTATCTTTCTATCTTCCTTGCTTTGGGAGCGCTTGGTTTAATTCTCGGCACCATCGGGTTGGCAGTCATTTTGGCACGCACACTTTTAGAACGTCGTCGCGAAATTGCGCTGATGCAGGCCGTTGGATTTAGTACCCAACCGATTTTCAGAATTATCACCAGAGAATATTTGCTCCTGCTTTTTGCCGGGGTACTGATTGGTTTTGCCGCCGCTGTGGTTGCCACATTGCCTGCATTTATTTCTGCTGGTTCCGACGCTTCTTTTAGCACAGTTGCATTGGTTACCGGATTAATTTTGCTGAACGGTTTCATTTGGATTATCGGGTTGACCTGGTTTTCGCTGCAAAAGAAAACACTGGTGATGGGGTTGAGGGTGGAATAAGAATTTGACTTTTATCCAGAAGGATTTTTTAGTCCGCAAATTTTTACGAATTTTGAATAAATTTGTAAAAAACATAAAATGGAAAGTTTACTTCAAAGAATAACCATAGACCCAGATATTTGTCACGGGAAGCCAACAATACGCGGACTTCGCTATCCTGTCGAGAACATGCTTGAATTACTGGCTTCGGGAATGACCATTGATGAATTAATTGTCGACTATCCTGACCTTGAAAAAGAGGATTTTTTAGCATGTCTTGAATATGCAGCAAAATTAACTCAGATAAAAAGCATTTATAAATTCGCATCGTGAAATTCATCGTTGATGCACAACTGCCAAAGTCGCTTTCCGACTTCCTGAAAAGTGAAGGTTTGAATTCAATTCATACATTGGAATTTCCAGAAAAAAATAAAACTAAGGATTCTCAAATTATTCTTAAAGCTATCTCAGAAAATCGGGTGATTATAACAAAAGACAATGATTTTCTCGATTCATACCTTCTCAAAGCTGAACCACGAAAACTGGTCATGGTTAAAACTGGCAATATTCCAAATCCTTTATTAATTGAAATTTTCCGAAGGAATCTGACTAAAATTATTTCGATGCTCTCCAGAAGTAATTTAATTGAAATCAACCGAACAGAAATTATTGAACAGAGTTAAGAAATAATTTCATGAGCAACCAACCGCTGGCAGAACGGCTTCGCCCCAAAACGCTCGACGATTACATCGGGCAGGAACATCTTGTGGGCAAAAACGCCGTGTTGCGCAAAATGATTGAATCGGGAAATATTTCGTCTTTCATTTTATGGGGGCCGCCGGGAGTTGGGAAAACTACCTTAGCTAAAATTATTGCCAATACACTCAACCGCCCGTTTCATATACTTAGCGCCATCAATTCGGGAGTAAAAGATATCCGCGATGTTATCGACAAAGCTAAAAAGCATCAATTTTTTAATAAACCAAATCCTATTCTTTTTATCGACGAAATACACCGTTTCAGTAAATCACAGCAGGATTCGCTGCTGGGAGCTGTTGAAGACGGAACCATCACGTTGATTGGAGCCACCACCGAAAATCCGTCATTTGAAGTTATCTCGCCACTCCTTTCGCGCTGCCAGGTTTATATTCTCGAACCCCTGGATAAAGCTGGTTTGCTCAAACTGATTGACACCGCACTTACCAAAGATACCGAACTGAAAACCCGTAAAATTACCATAACCGAAGATCAGGCCATGCTTCGCTTTTCAGGCGGCGATGCGCGTAAACTATTGAATGTGCTTGAACTGGTGGTTAAAGCAGAAGATGGCGAAACGGTTGAAATTACCAACAAGAAAGTTTTAGACCGGCTGCAGAATAACCTTGCCATTTACGACAAGCAGGGCGAAATGCATTACGATATTATTTCGGCATTTATCAAAAGTATTCGCGGCAGCGACCCCGATGCGGCAGTTTATTGGCTGGCACGGATGCTCGAAGGTGGCGAAGATGTAAAATTCATTGCACGCCGGCTGCTGATTTTGTCGGCTGAAGATGTTGGACTTGCCAATCCAAATGCCCTGCTATTGGCGCAAAGTACTTTTGACGCAGTGCATAAAATCGGGATACCCGAAGCTCGGATTATTTTATCAGAATGTACAATTTACCTTGCCACTTCGCCAAAAAGCAATTCGGCTTACGAAGCCATCGACGAGGCCATTGCGCTTGTAAAACGCACAGGCGATTTGCCGGTTCCGCTCCACATCCGTAACGCCCCAACCAAACTGATGAAGGAAATCGGGTATGGCAAAGAGTACAAATATGCCCACAGTTACGAAGGCAATTTTGTGGAACAGGATTTCCTTCCGATGAAAATTAAAAAAGAAAGATTTTATCACCCGCAAAACAATCAAACCGAAATAAAAATCCTGGAAAGATTGAAACGCTGGTGGGGAGAGCGGTTTTAATCAAATTGTTTCCTGAATTCAAAAAAATATACTCCGATGAAAAACTCAGTTTATAAAACCGTCATTCAGCGCTTCCCTTTTAAAGTATATTATTTGAGTTAATTATCGAAGTTTATTCACTTTTTCAAAATCAGAAAATAAATTACAAACAAAAAATTTCTTGTTTTGTCTTTTTCAAAACTAAAAAATATCGATTATAAAGAAATCTGGCAGGACATTAAGGAAGCAATTGCCGGATCAGAGCGTGATTTTACCAATACAAATCTTGGGCGGGCAATATTTATATTAGCCATCCCAATGGTTTTGGAAATGGTAATGGAATCGGTATTTGCTGTTGTCGATATATTCTTTGTTTCGAAGTTGGGCCCTGATGCGGTAGCAACGGTGGGTTTAACAGAATCGGCGATGACCATTGTTTATGCCATTGGAATGGGATTAAGCATGGCAACAACCGCACTTGTTTCGCGTAGGATAGGGGAAAAAAAGAAAAAAGAAGCCGGTGTGGTTGCATTCCAGGCAATATTGCTTGGAGTTTTTATTTCGGTTTTGATTGCAATACCCGGTGTAATTTTTGCCAAAGATTTTTTGATAATCATGGGAGCCAGCGAAAAAATGGCCGAAGAGGGTTATTTGTACCCGGCAGTTATGTTTGGAAGCAACGTGGTTGTAATGCTGCTTTTTATTATTAACGCGGTTTTCCGCAGTTCGGGCGATGCAGCCATTTCGATGCGTGTAATGTGGTTTGCCAACATTATCAATATTATTCTCGACCCGTTGTTGATTTTTGGAATAGGCCCGTTTCCTGAGCTTGGAATTATGGGCGCTGCCGTGGCAACTTCAATTGGCAGGGGGACCGCTGTACTTTACCAGTTTTACCTGTTGTTCAGGGGCAACCACAGAATAAAACTGTATTCCGATAGTCTGAAAATTAGGTTTGAGGTAATTTGGCAAATACTTAAAATTTCGGGCGGGGGAATTTTACAAAATCTCATTGCAACTTCGAGCTGGATTTTTCTGGTCAGGATTATTGCCGTTTCAGGGACTGAAGCGCTGGCCGGATATACCATAGCAATCAGGATTATTATTTTTATGCTGTTACCGGCATGGGGTTTAAGTAATGCAGCGGCAACCTTAGTAGGCCAAAATCTTGGGGCAAAAAAACCCGATCGGGCAGAAAAAGCGGTTTGGGTTACCGGTTTCGTAAATATGGCATTCATGGGAATAATGGGTTTGGCACTTTTCGTTTTTCCTGATTTTTGGGTGCGGCTTTTTATCGCAGATGCTGCTGTTGTTGAAAACGGAATTCTGGCCTTGCGGATCATCAGCATTGGTTTTTTGTTTTACGCCCTTGGCATGGTGCTGATGCAGGGATTTAACGGCAGTGGGGATACAACTACTCCATCAATCATAAACTTTATTTGTTTCTGGTTGTTCGAAATTCCGCTGGCGTGGTTTCTGGCAATCGTTTTAAACTGGGGATTAACTGGGGCAAGTATTGCCATTGTTTGTGCCGAATCGTTTTTGGCGTTAATCGCACTATACCTGTTTAGAAAGGGTAAGTGGAAGTTGAGGGAAGTATAAAACAGTTTAAAGTTTAAGGTTTAAGGTTTAAAGTTTAAAGAATGAAGGATCATAAAACAGTTAATGAATACATTCTGAACGCGACATTTGGGAAAGAAATCCTGATAGTTCTTCGCGAACTCCTGCTGACCACCGAACTTCAGGAAACTGTAAAATGGGGCGGTCCGGTTTATACAATTAACGATAAAAATGTGGTTGCAATTGGTTCATTTAAATCGCATGTCGCGCTATGGTTTCATCAGGGAGCACTTTTAAAGGACGAAGCCGGTGTTTTGATAAATGCTTCCGAAGGATTTACAAAAGCATTGCGCCAGTGGCGTTTTACATCGGTTGATGAAATTGACGACAAGCGGGTTTTAAAGTATGTAAACGAAGCTATTCAGAACCAGAAAGACGGAAAGGAGCTGAAACCTGAAAGGAATAAACCGGTTGTAATACCCGATGAATTAAATCAGGCTTTGCAGGAAGACAGCGTACTTGAAAATTGTTTCAATCGTTTTACTTCCGGCAAACAGCGCGAATTTGCGGAATTTATTGCTTCTGCAAAACAATCCGAAACCCGGCTGGCACGGGTTCAAAAAGTTATTCCATTAATTCTGGAAAACATCGGATTAAATGATAAATACAGAAAATAATTGCCTTATGGATTTACAAATAGAAGGAAAAGTTTTTATGGTAGCCGCTTCCAGCAAGGGTTTGGGATTTGGCATTGCCCGCGAACTGGCAAAAAACGGGGCAACTGTTTGCATCGCCAGCCGCACCAAAACAGATATTGAAAAAGCCGCCGAAAGTTTACGAAAAGAAACGGGGGCAACCATTCACGCTTCGGTTTTTAATGCTTACAATGCCGAATCCATTAAAAACTGGATTACCGAAGTTGAAACCGCATTTGAAAGAATTGACGGATTGGTTGTGAATGCCGGTGGTCCACCCCCTGGGAATTTTGATGATTTTACTGACGAAGACTGGCAGTCAGCTTTTAATCTTACTTTGATGAGCGCTGTTCGGTTAATCCGTGGCGTTTTGCCCGTCATGCGCACAGGAGGTGGAGGATCAATTTTAACAATCACTTCGATGTCGGTTAAAGAACCCATCAACCGGTTGCTGCTTTCCAATGTTTTTCGTTCTGGAGTTACAAGTCTTGTAAAAAGTCTGTCAAACGAACTTGCCAAAGACAACATACGTGTAAACAACTTATTTCCGGGACGAATTGACACCGACCGTGTAAAATCGCTGGATAAAAATATGGCCGAAAAAGCAGGTGTTGCGGTTGCTGAAATCAAACAAAGAAACGAAACCACAATTCCGCTTGGCCGTTACGGAGATATTGAAGAATTTGGAAAAGCCGGAGCCTTTTTGCTTTCACCGGCGGCTTCATATATTACCGGAGTTAGCCTTGCAGTTGACGGCGGAATCATGAAAACGGTGTGGTAGGGAAAGCCAGGGGACAGAAGTCCGAAAGAATATCTTTTTCAGTTCCTTAAAAAATAAATCCAACCCAGGGTACATTTGAATTATATTTTTTAATGATATTTGCATTTTACAAATATAAAACAAAAACAATGACAACATTTACAAGTACACTCCCTGATGAACTTTTAAAAAACCTGAATGAGATGGCAGGCAAATTAGCTGTTCCTAAAAATAAAATCATTGAAAAAGCATTGCAGATTTATCTCGATCAACTAACACGTGCTGAGTATGTTAAATCATACAAGCTGGCATCAGTGGATGAAAATATTATTGAAATCGCAGAAGAAGGCATGGTTGATTACCTTAATCAACTTGAACTATGAAACAAGGCGAAATATGGCTTGCCAACCTGAATCCGGGTAAAGGAAGCGAGCAAAAGGGACTGCGCCCGGTTGCAATAATCAGCGGGAACATGCTCAACCAGTATTTGCCAATCGTTATTGTTTGCCCGTTAACTTCAAAAATAAAAAATTACAAAGGCAACCTTGTCATCACACCCGACAAACAAAATGGGTTAATTGAACCATCAGAAATACTAACTTTTCATATCCGTTCCATTTCAAAGGATCGGTTGGTGTCTAAATTTGGAAGTTTAAAGCAGGAGCAAATTTCAGTAGTTAAAAAGGGATTGGATGATATTCTCAGATATTAAATTCCACAATGCCTTTATAAAAACATTGAAGAATTTGGCAAAGCCGGGGCATTTTTACTTTCTCCGGCAGCGTCATTTATAACCGGT
>WTWZ01000082.1 GCA_009773765.1 Prolixibacteraceae bacterium
CCATGGCTAAATCGGAATTGTATATGAATATGACGGCCACAAGAGGTAAGAAATCGCGTACGTTTGATCCGGTTAAAATTGCCAACGGGGTTATTGCAACAAGCGAACTGGTTGCAAACTTTCCAAAACCAATTTTAGGTGTGCGTCGTGACGAAAACAAAACAGGCAACTACGATCCAAACATCGATCCGTTTCAAAGAATTGTCCCGGACGAGGTGTCGGCTGCAATTCTTTACGAAATAAACAAAGCTAATATTCGTAAAGAGGAAGTGGAGAAAAAAGAGGTTCAGAATCTTCAGGATTTTACAAAAAAGGCAGATGCTGATGAAAAAATCGAACTGAAAAGAGTTGAAGTTTCAGCTTATGCGTCACCCGACGGAACCATTGATTTGAATACCGAACTTGCAGCACAACGTAAGGAGACATCAACCGGATTTCTGGCAAACAAACTCAAGGAAGCTGGTATTAACATTGAATTAAAAACCAAATATACGCCCGAAGACTGGGATGGTTTCAGGGAATTAATGGAGAAATCGAATATTCAGGATAAAGAACTGATTTTAAGGGTACTTTCGATGTACAATGACCCGGAAGTCCGTGAACGCGAAATAAAAAACCTGAGCCTGGCTTTTACCGATGTTGCAAACGAAATCCTTCCGCAACTTCGCCGTGCACGAATGACCACCAGTGTTGATTTGATTGGTAAAACCGATGAGGAACTGAAAGCGCTGGCTAAATCAGATCCCGCCTCATTGAATCCCGCCGAATTGCTTTATGCAGCTACTTTGTTCGAAGATTTAGGTGAACAACTGGGCATTTATAATTCTTTCATCAAAATTTATCCAAACGACTGGAGGGGCCCGAATAATGCCGGTTTTGTCCTGGCAAAGCAAATGAAATATGAGGAAGCAAAACCATTGTTCGAGAAGGCTGAAACATTGAAAAACAATGAAATAGTTGTTAAAAATAACCTCGGTGCCATTGCATTAAAAGAAGGAGACGTAAAAAAAGCTGAAACTTTGTTTGGCGCTGCTTCAGGAGCAGGAAACGAAGTAAACTACAACCTGGGTATTGTTAGCATGAAAAATGCTGAATATGACAAGGCAGTAAAGTATTTCGTTAAAGATGCAGATGTAAATACGGCATTGGCAAAAATGATGGCCGGAAACAACAACGGCGCTTTGCAGGATTTGGAAGCGTTCGTCCGCCCCAACTGTTTTATGAAAGAATATCTTATAGCAGTGATTGGCGCCCGCACCGCCAAGGAAAACCTGCTTTTCGAAAGCCTGGAAAAAGCCATATCATTCAATCCTGAGATGAAGGAAAAAGCCCGCACCGATATGGAATTTGCACGTTATTTCGAAAATCCGAAATTCAAGGAAATAGTGAAATAGAAAAACCAATCGATTATATAATAGGGGCAGTTTGTCAAATGATGGATTGCCCTTTTTTTATGACATTTCTGTTTTTGTAATCCGGTTAAAAACCGTATTTTTTCCGACAGGTTTTTCAGTTATAAATTTATCAGTTTAAAGAAATGGAACACATCAACAATTACATCGAACAAAACAAAGATCGTTTTCTGGAAGAACTTTTTGGATTGATACAAATTCCTTCCATCAGTTCAATAAAAGCCAACAAGCCCGAAATGTACAGGGCTGCCGAATACTGGAAAAAAACTTTGCTCGAAGCCGGGGCTGACAAGGCGGAGATTTACGAAACAGAAGGAAACCCGGTAACTTACGGCGAAAAAATTATCGATCCGAAATTGCCCACCGTGCTGGTTTATGCCCACATGGACGTGATGCCGGTTGACCCAATCGAAAAGTGGGTTTCCGATCCGTTCAAGCCCGAAATCCGTGATGGAAAAATCTGGGCGCGTGGCGCTGATGATGATAAGGGCCAGGGCATGATGCACGCCAAGGCATTCGAACTGATGGTAAAAACAGGCACACTGCCCTGCAATGTTAAATTTATGATTGAAGGGGAAGAGGAAATCGGTTCGCCAAACCTGGGAAAATGGTGCGCCGCAAACAAGGAAATGCTGAAAGCAGATGTTATCCTGGTTTCTGATACTTCGATGATTGCGCCTGATATCCCGTCCATAACCACCGGGCTGAGGGGATTGGCATACTGGCAGGTTGAAGTTACCGGCCCCAGCCGCGATTTACACTCCGGCCTGTTTGGCGGCGCGGTGGCAAATCCAATCAACGTGCTTTGCTCGATGATTGATAAAATGCTCGATGAAAAAGGAAAAATTACAGTCCCTGGTTTTTATGATGATGTTATTGAAGTTTCGGCAGGTGAACGAGAATTGCTTGGGCGGGCTCCTTTTAACATTGAAAACTATAAGAAAGCGCTTAACCTCGAAGAGTTGAAAGGGGAGGAGGGTTACTCAACAACCGAACGCACCGGAATCCGCCCGACTTTTGATGTTTGCGGAATTTGGGGCGGCTACACCGGCGAAGGCGCCAAAACGGTTTTACCATCGAAAGCTTTTGCCAAAATATCGTGCCGTTTGGTTCCAAACCAGGATCACCATAAAATAGCAGAACTTTTCAAAAATCATTTCGAAAGCATTGCCCCAAAAACAGTGAAAGTTGAAGTAACTTCGCTGCACGGTGGCCAGGGATATGTTTGCCCGATTGATTTCCCGGCATACAAAGCTGCTGAAAAAGCATACACTGATATTTACGGGAAACGCCCGGTTCCGGTGCGTTCTGGCGGAAGTATCCCCATTATTTCAACTTTCGAGGAAGTGCTCGGGATTAAATCGGTTTTGATGGGATTCGGGCTTGAATCGGACGCTATTCACTCGCCCAACGAAAATTACCCACTGGAGCAGTTCTATAACGGAATCCGCACAATACCGCTGTTTTACAAATATTTTGCTGAAATGACAGGCAAATAAGTACTGGGTATTGAGATAATATAATTAAGACAAGAGACCGTTCTTTTGGGATAGAACGGTTCTTTTATTTCTGGAGTGAAAGATTGATAAATCTTTGTAGTTTTGCGCGGTTTTCATAACAATAGTTAGTCGGAATGACCAGAAATAAATTCAGTAAAATATTTCTTGTTATCAACAAATTTGCAGGTTACCGCAAAAAATATTCATTGGCGGTTTACAAGGTGGTTTCAGTATTACAGGAAAACGGCTGCGAAGTTGAATACTCATATACAAATCATCCCGGCCATGCCACCGAACTGGCATTTACAGCCGCCAGCAAAGGATTTGAACTTGTGGTTGCCGTTGGCGGCGATGGAACGGTAAATGAAGTCGCCCAGGGATTAATTGGAACTGCAACTCCTTTGGGCATTGTTCCAATGGGGTCAGGCAACGGCCTTGCCCGCGACCTGGGAATTCCGATGAATATAAAAAAAAGCGCCCGTTTGCTGGTAGAAGGGAATTTAAAACTGATTGATGTTTGCCGAATCAATAGCCAGCGGTTTCTGTGCACTGCCGGAATCGGTTTCGATGCGCTGGTTGCCGATAAAATGGCCAAAGCCCCAACACGGGGATTTTTACGCTACATTCAGATTACCTTAAAGGAAAGTATTGCTTTTAAGCCCTTCAAAATTAAAATGAAGGTGAATGGCCTTTGGATTGAAAAGCCTGTTTTTTTGGCCACGTTTGCCAATGCCAGGCAGTTTGGCAACAATGCTTTTATTGCCCCAAAAGCCGATATTTCGGATGGTTTGATGGATGTGGTTGTGGTAAGGCCGTTCCCAAAAATCTGGTTGCCGGTTTTTGGAATCGTATTGTTTTTGGGCATCATCCCGAAACTGCCTGTTGTGGAATACCACAAAGCAAAACAAGTTGAACTGCAATTGGCAGAAACCCCGTTTTTTCATTTCGACGGAGAACCCGGCAAATTGAAAATCCCGGCAACAATCGGTGTTGATCGGGAAAAATTGTTGGTGGTTGCTGGAGGAAAGAAATAATGACTATGCTATGATTTTTTCAATTTCAATTGAGTTCAATTGAACGATTAGAATTGCTTACTATAATGCAAGGTCAGTTTTGTATTTTCTTCTGATTAGAATTCTGTTCTGAAAACTTCTGTTTGTTTTAATATCCCCTCAAATCATATTAATTTAACTTATGATTTATGTCGTTTGTCATGTTCGGGACTTCCTCTCTATATTATAATTGAATGCGTAATACACAAAAAGAAGCTGCCTCAATTTTAAGACAGCCTTCTTTTAAAGTATTTGGAAATTCTGTTTGTTGTTTGGGTACTCTTCAACAGAGCTTATTTCATTTGTATTTCATCGTTATTAAAATTTTAACATTATGCAAAAGAAAAGTTTACCTGAATTGAATTCCCAAAGTAACGTTCACACCGCTTTTCCAGGCTAATTGTTTTAGTTCTTCTTTAACATTGTTATTCAGATTGACAGAATAGCGAACATCAAGTGAAAGAAATCTGAGTATATCGATACCTCCACCCAATTGAAGTTTGTAATCATATACTTTATCGGGATTCGGATTGATATAAAAGGTAGCCATTGGTCCTGCCATTAAATGTGCCCTTGCAACACCTAAATTTAAAAATTCAAATCCAATCAAAACGGGAACTCTCACTGAATTGGCGACTATTTTTTTAGTGTTTAAATCGTTTTCAACCAAAAAATTGCCATAAACTTCGGGCTGTAGAAAAACTTTTTTGCCCATTTTGGCAAAAGCCCCGAATTGCATATTAGAATTAAATTCATTTTTAATTTCTTCGAAATCAGTTGTAGGAGATGTTAAATCACTTCCGGCACGCAGTCCAAACCAAATGTTACGTTTTTTCCCTTGTTGATTTTCCTGAGCAGATTGCTGAGCAGTTGCCACAAAAAATACGGATATTAAAATTACCGTTAAAGCCTGAATTTTTAATAAGTTTTTCATGATATTAATTTTTAAAGTTAATTTTTAATTTAATTTTTAATTTTTTCGATGCAGAAGTATTTCGTTTTGTTTTACTGTTTTATTATTTATGATTAAATTTAAGTAGCTAAAAATGAACCACCAAAAGAAGTGTATGAAACACTGGTTTCAGTTCGTGAAATGAATTTGGGCAAATAAAAAAGGAGCCATTTTGATTTAAACGACTCCTCTTTCACTACAACTATAATAAGGTTTTTTTAGGATGATAAATTAATGTAATTTGATAATTTGTAACTTGAAAACTCTATTTGTGATAATCAAAATGCAACTTTCTGTTACTTACTTGCCAAATGCTGATTCCACATATTGCGGTTTCGGTCAACTGAAGTCTTCGAAACAGAATGACTGTTTATTGTAATGTATTTTTGTATGAATGCCGGTTTCAGAACAGTTTCAATATTCTCAATGTTGGTATTGTATTTTCCGATGCCTGACATAGAAAATATGGGGGACATTTCGCGAAAACCTGAAATTATGACATAACCTCCCGGGTTTAAATAAAACACGTATCCAATTATTTTATATTCATATTTTATTGTATCAATCTTATTAATTGTTGTTTTGCCAGACTCCTTTGACCCTGTTACTGTAAGGTAATTTTTTAAAACTGATTCAGCAATCATTCTTGCCTGTTCCCTGGTTATGCCCTGTGAATGACAATTACTGGAAAATAAAACTGTCAACAATGCGATGAAACAAATTCGGTTTAAAAGTTGATTTTTCATGATTTCATGTTTTTAGTTAATTATTGATGTTTATTTGAAGTTGAAGTCAATTATTTTATTGATGTTTTCAATTTCTGATTAAATGTAAATAGCTAAATATGAACCACCAAAAGATGTGTATGAAACACTGTTTTCAGTTTATGAAATGATTTTTCGCACATAAAAAAGGAGGCTGCCCTTTTGAGACAGCCTCCTTTTTTAACAAACTTTTCTGTGTTTATAACAGAGACCAATTTTCGCAGTGTAAAAGCCTATTTTTTTTGACAAACAGTAAGTTATAAAGTATTACCATCGAAGTAGTTAGGCCAGCAACTGCTGCTACTAATGCAATAAATAACATTGTTTCCATAATTGAATTTTTTAATTTGTTTTGTTATGTTTTTTTTTGAACTGAATACGTAATATTTACATGGTAAATTTCCAGATTTATTGCCGATAAATCGAATTTTCATTGCTGGAATTTTTAAAGAGGGATTTATCTGAATTGAATTCCCAAAGTAACATTTACTCCGCCTTTCCAGGCCAACTGTTTTAGTTCATTTTTAATATTGTCGGTTAAGTTGACTGCGTACCGTACATCAAGAGAAAGAAATCTTAATAATTCGATACCACCACCCAGTTGAAGTTTATAATCATATTTTTTATCAGGAAAAGGATTTACATAAAAGTTTACCATTGGTCCTGCCATTAAATGGGCACTGGCAACTCTTAAGTTTAAGAATTCAAATCCTAATAAAACAGGCACCCTGACTGAATTAGCGACTATTTTTTTAGTGTTAAAATTGTCTTCAACCAAAAAGTTACCATAAACTTCGGGCTGGATAAAGAGTTTCTTTCCGATCTTGGCGAAAGCACCGAATTGCATGTTTGAATTTAACTGAGTTTTAATTTCTTCGAAATCAGTTGTAGGAGACAATAAATCAGTTCCTGCACGAAGCCCAAACCAAATGTTGCGTTTTTCTTTTGACTGATTTAACTGGGTTGATTGCTGTGCTATTGCAACAAAAAATACCGATACCAAGATTACCGTTAAAACCTGGATTTTTACTAAATTTTTCATGATGTTAATTTTTAAAGTTATTGCTGTTTTATTAATTATGATTAAATGTAAGTAGCTAAAAATGAACCACCAAAAGATGTGTATGAAACACTGTTTTCTGTTCGTGAAATGAATTTGCGCAAATAAAAAGGAGCCATTTTGATTAAAACGGCTCCTTTTTTGCACTTACTGGAATTATAACAAAACGCTCATTGATTTAACGAAACCATTAAATTCTTATCTATTTTTTCAATATTATTCTTTGTTTTCTGAGTTGTAAAATACTGGTCTTTTAAGTTCCCATGCTGTATCGTTATTGTCCAGTCATTGTTTTTTGTCAAAGCTTTGAGTTCGTTTAAAGATAGTTTTCCGGTTTGTCGCAGTTTATGTTTTTTGTTAACGTATTCCGAAATCAGCGTTTTTGGGCTACAGACACTGATAGTTGTTAATTCATTTGAAATATTTAAACTATCCGGTTTATTGTTTTCCTGATTCGAATAAACGCTGAAATTAACAGTAACACTATCCGAAACATTCCTGAAGGTAAAATCGATATCCAGATTTTGCTCTTTATTATTAAAAGAAAGAGGTTTAATAAAGTATTGTATCACTCCGGGTGAAACAAAAAAATCTTCCCATAAATTGTTCCCTGTTTTTGTTCCCTGAGGTTTAATTGAAAAGCATGATGCAAATAAAAGCGGAATGAAGATGAAAATTATAGATTTCATTTATGAAGCTATTTAGTAATAATTTGATTTTCAATGTATTTTTTAATAGATGCTGTATCTTTAGTATTTTCATTACTTAAGACTGAAAATAAATATTTATTCCCTGAATCTAATACCCGCAAATAGTGCGTAATGGTAGTTGATGAATCGCGGTTAAAACTAATTGTAAAAGAATTATTCTGAATCGAGTTTTGTAATATATTTTTAAATGACTATCGGCTTTAACGCCTAAGATTAATTTTTAATTGATAAACAAGCAATAACTACCCTGTCGAACAAATCAGGAATATATCGTCTATTAAACTTTGTCGAACAAATCAGGAATATATCGTCTATTAAACTTGTAGCAGAATTCGTCCAGATAGCTTTGCAAATATTCTTTTCCAATACTATGGTGAAAGCCTTGCAATATCTTTTTGGCATTTCCGATTGCACTATGAACCCACGGAAATGTTTTATGAACTTCTTTTAGTTCTGATGTATTTATTTGCTCATGTTTTAAAATTTCTTTCAATTTGGCATATCCCCTATATTTGTCGGTAATTGCATTTAACCCGACGTGAATATTTTCAGAAATTTCTTCATTGATGCTTTTAGCTTTTAAATCTTCCATTACAATCATTTTAAGATGTCCACATTTTCTATTGGGTTTATGCTTATTCTTATCATATTGTTCTTCAACTGGTTCGGACTCTACTAATACCAAAACTTTCAAATGATTGACACTGCCTCTTCCACGTTTTTGTCCTTCATTGATTTGTTCTTTTGATAACTCTTTGTCTACTACTTTAAAGAAGCCTTCATCAATTTCTAAAAATGTATCCAATTTATATCTTGTATCCCGTTGACCCATTGCCCACCTTATTTTATGGAGCATTTCCCATATTGGTTCATAGTTATTGTAGTTCAATTGTCTTTGTACTTCTAACGCAGAAAACGTTTTCTTAGTGGATGAAATGAGATGGATTGTTTTAAACCATAGCAATAATGGTAAATTGCTGTTCTCAAAAATTGTATCCGTCCGAAAACTTGTTCTGCTTTTGCATTTCTTGCATTCAAACATTAACCTGTCCTGTTTCCAGTAGAAGTCATTGTTGTCGCATTTTTTGCAAGATATTCCTTGTTTTAACCTCATGCTTTTCAGATATACTATACAACTATCTTCATCTGGAAACCTTTGATAAAAATCCATCAGGTTCATACTCTCGCTTTTGTCAAAGGTAACCATTATTTATAGTTTTAGGCGTAATAACCGATAGTCATTTATTTT
>WTWZ01000083.1 GCA_009773765.1 Prolixibacteraceae bacterium
AATTGGAATGGCAACCTGTGGAATTGCTTCGGGCGCAAGGGAAATAATGAAATATTTTGTTGAAGAGCTGGAACAGCAAGCCGTTGATGCTGTTATAACACAAACCGGCTGCATGGGATATTGCTATGCCGAGCCTACAGTTGAAGTTACTTTGCCACAAAAAGACCCGGTTGTTTTTGGTTTTTTAACCAGGGCCAAAGCACAGGAAATAATAGATACCTATATTAAAAAGGGAGAATTGATAGACGGTATCATCCCGATTACTTTCAAAACAATCGACGAATAAAAACAAAAATTTACTTTAAACTTTAAACTTTGAACTTTTTATTATGACCGATTACAGAATGCACATCCTCATTTGCGGGGGAACCGGGTGCAAAGCTACTGAAAGCAACGAAATCAAAGAAAAACTGAACTACTTTCTCAGCGAGCATGATTTGGAAGATGAGATTCAAGTGGTGTTTACAGGTTGTTTTGGTTTTTGCGAAAAAGGGCCAATTGTCAAAATTATACCCGATAATACTTTTTATGTAAGCGTTACTGCTGCTGATGCCGAAGAAATTATAAAAGAGCATGTTTTAAAAGGACGGCCTGTTCAGAGGTTGCTATACAAAGATCCAAAATCGGGACAAAACATCAGCGAATCGAAAGGGATGGATTTCTACAAAAAGCAAATCCGGATTGCCCTTCGGAATTGCGGATTTATCAATCCCGAAAATATTGATGAATATATCGGACGCGATGGTTATCAGGCGCTTGGAAAATGTTTAGCCGAATTATCACCTACTGAAGTTATTAACGAAATAAAGGAATCTGGTTTACGCGGACGCGG
Organism: Prolixibacteraceae bacterium; assembly: GCA_009773765.1. GTDB lineage: Bacteria > Bacteroidota > Bacteroidia > Bacteroidales > Prolixibacteraceae > Draconibacterium. The sequence continues at coordinate 833 of WTWZ01000083.1, forward strand.
CGGCGGAGGTTTTCCAACCGGGCTGAAATGGGAAATCACCAGAAACGTGGAAGCCGGCCAAAAATATGTGGTTTGCAATGCCGACGAAGGCGACCCTGGCGCGTTTATGGACCGCTCCATTCTGGAGGGCGACCCGCATTCGGTAATAGAGGCAATGGCCATTTGCGGTTATTGTATCGGTTCTGACGCCGGGCTTGTTTACATCCGGGCTGAATATCCGCTGGCAATTGTTAGGCTAAAAACCGCCATAGAACAAGCTGAAGAATATGGATTGCTTGGGGAAGATATCCTCGGAACCGGTTTTAAATTTAAAATTGAACTGCGGTATGGCGCCGGCGCTTTTGTTTGCGGCGAGGAAACAGCTTTGATACGTTCGATGGAAGGATTGCGCGGCGAACCAACCGTAAAACCGCCATTCCCTTCTGTCTCAGGTTACATGGGAAAACCTACCAATGTAAACAATGTTGAAACTTTTGCCAATATTCCGGTTATCATTAACAAGGGCGCAGGTTGGTTTAATAAAATCGGCACCGAAAAATCGAAGGGGACCAAGGTTTTTGCATTGGCCGGAAAAATCAACAATGTGGGTTTAATTGAGGTGCCCATGGGAACCACATTGCGCGAAGTGATTTATGATATTGGCGGCGGTATTAAGGATGGAAAAGAGTTTAAATCGGTACAAACCGGCGGCCCTTCGGGCGGATGCCTTACCAAAAAGTTTCTTGACACACCTATTGATTATGAAAATCTGGTTGCTGCCGGTTCAATGATGGGGTCGGGCGGAATGATTGTGATGGACGAGGATGATTGCATGGTTGCCATTGCCCGGTTTTATCTCGAATTTACATTGGAAGAATCATGCGGAAAATGCAATCCATGCCGGATTGGAAACAAAAGACTGCACGAATTACTTTGTAAAATCACCGAAGGCAAAGGTAATCTGGAAGATATCGACAGATTAAAGGTTTTAAGCGATGTAATAAAAGACACATCGCTTTGCGGCCTTGGACAAACATCGCCAAATCCGGTACTTTCAACCATTTCGAATTTCGAACATGAATACCTGGCGCATGTGCAGGATGGAAAATGCCCGGCAGGCCAATGCAAATCGTTGTTACGATATGAAATTATTGAAGAATTATGCACCGGTTGTACATTGTGTTTCCGCAACTGTCCGGTTGGCGCAATCACCGGAGAACGCCGCATTCCCCATTTTATCGACCAAGCCCTTTGCATTAAATGCGGCGTATGTTTGGAAAAATGTAAATTCAATGCAATTACCCTAACTTAACTGAAAAGAAATGGAAATAGTAAATCTCATAATAGATCATAAACCGGTTGTAGTTAAAAAAGGCACCACAATTTTACAGGCTGCATCCGAAATTGGAATTCATATTCCGACGCTTTGTTACATGAAATTGGAAGACCTGAATATTGAAAACAAACCGGGTGGTTGCCGTATTTGTGTAGTTGAAGTAAATGGGCGCCGGAACCTTGCGCCGGCCTGTTGCACTGAAGTTTACGAAGGAATGATGGTTAGTACACACTCAATCAGGGCGATAAATGCCCGGCGGACAGTGATGGAATTGGTTCTTTCCGACCACCCGTCCGATTGCCTTATCTGTGCCAAATCGGGCAACTGCGATTTGCAGAATATGGCGCAAGAATATGGCGCATTACCTCGGAATCCGCAAAATTCATTATCAGGGCGAACAATCGCATTACCGCCCAGATAGCTCGCCAGCCATTATTCGCGAGGTGGATAAATGCATCATGTGCCGTCGTTGCGAAATGATGTGCAATGATGTGCAGACAGTAAATGTGTTGTCGGCGATTAACCGTGGCTTCAATTCGGTTGTGGCGCCTGCTTTCGAAATGAACCTCGACCACTCGGTTTGTACCTATTGCGGACAGTGTGTAGCTGTTTGCCCGACCGGCGCATTAACCGAAGTTGATGATACAGGCAAAGTTGTCAGGGTACTTTCCGACCCCACAAAAACTGTAATTGTTCAGACTGCTCCTGCGGTGCGTGCTGCTTTGGGCGAAGAATTCGATATGGAAGCAGGAACGCTGGTTACAGGAAAACTGGTAGCCGCACTGAAAAGATTAGGTTTTGACTATGTTTTTGATACCGATTTTGCCGCCGATCTTACCATTATGGAGGAGGGGACAGAATTACTGAACCGCTTGGGAAAACATCTCGCCGGTGATAAAAATGTGAAACTGCCGATTCTAACCTCGTGCTGCCCTGCCTGGGTGAAATTTTTCGAGCACCAGTTTCCCGACATGAAAGATATTCCTTCAACAGCACGCTCTCCGCAACAAATGTTTGGCTCAATTGCCAAAACTTATTTTGCTGATAAACTGGGTATTAAGCGCGAAAATCTGGTAGTGGTTTCAATTATGCCTTGTGTTGCAAAAAAATATGAATGTGGCCGCGATGAATTCAAGGTGAATAAAAACCCGGATGTTGATTATGCCATTACAACCCGCGAATGAATCAACAGGAGCCGGCGTTATTTTTGGCACAACCGGCGGAGTAATTGAAGCAGCAGTGAGGACAGCTTATGAACTGCATACCAAAAAAGAACTTCCACGGCTCGATTTTGATGAATTGCGCGGAATGGAAGGGATACGAAAAGCAACAATCGATTTTGGAGGGGTTCCAATAAACATTGGGATTGCTCACGGACTAGGAAATGCACGGAAACTTCTCGAAGAAATTCAGGCTGGAAACAGCGGGTTTCATGCAATCGAAATTATGAGCTGCCCGGGCGGTTGTATCGGCGGCGGCGGCCAGCCATACCACCACGGGAACGCTGAAATTCTGAAAAAACGGCAAAAAGCCATTTATCAGGAAGACAGTAAAAAGGCCATCCGCAAATCGCACGAAAATCCTTACATCATCAAACTGTATGATGAGTTTCTCGGAAAACCAATGAGCGAAAAGGCACATCATCTGCTGCATACGGCTTATTTCGACAGGACGGAATAAAAAATGTGTGAATGATTAAATGCTTGAAAGATTGAAAATTTTAATTAAACTATCTTAAGATGCCAAAAATTAAACTTTCAGAAAATACAATTAATACGATAAAAGCTGTTTGTGCTGAATTTAACAACAAGGAGAGCGAACTTATCAATGTTTTGCACAAAGTACAGGGAAAGCTTGGATATTTGCCCGCTGAAGTTCAGGAAGTTGTGGCCAAAGAATTAAAATCATCGGTTGCCCGGGTTTATGGTGTGGTAACTTTTTACAGTTACTTCACCATGATTCCGAAGGGCGAATTCCCGATTTCTATTTGCATGGGCACAGCCTGTTATGTGCGGGGAGCAGAACAGGTACTGAGCGAATTTAAACGGCAATTGAAGGTGGAAGTTGGTGAATCTACTGGCGATGGTAAATTTTCGCTCAATTGTTTGCGTTGTGTTGGCGCCTGTGGCCTTGCACCCGTGGTAACAATTGGCGAAAAAGTTTTTGGCAGGGTGGCCCCAACACAGGTGAAGGAGATTATTGCAGAATATCGTGCAGGTTGTGCCGGCAATAACGCCAAAATAGCATAACCTTTCAGAATTGCCGACCGCCTGTTGCAAATAAGTAAAATAAGTAGAAAATAAGATTTTGACTTACGTATTAAGAAATTTTCGAATGTCTTTAATTTCGCCAGCTAAAACCAGTATATCATTTGGTTGGTATGTTATGTGGCCGATTTCCTGATCGGGCAAAGGTTGTGAAGAAGAATACAGAATCAATTGATTTCTGCGGAGGGCAACAACTTTAAGATGGGTTTTTTCTCTAAATGAAGCAGGCAGGAATTTTTGGTCGGTTAAAGATGCAGGAATAGTTAAATCAACAATTTTAAGCGTTTCCGAAATATTAAAAAGATGATGAATTCCTGGCAAGGTAAGAGTTTGAGCAAGTATCCGGGCCGACTCATATTCAGGATTAATAGTATGCGCAATCCCAATCGAATTCAAAACAGTAAGGTGAATTGATGAACTTTCGCGACAAATCACTTTTTTTACCCCAAATCTCTTTAAAAGTGCCGAAATCATTACGGAAACACCAAAATCATCGCCAATACAAACAACAAAAACATCGGCTTCTTTTATCGGTAGTAACCTCAAAGCATGTGGATCGCTGGCATCGAGACAAATCATATTTGAAATTTTGTCCTTAAAAAACTCAACTTTTTCAGGATTTTTATCAACACCAAGCACATCATGTCCCATTGCGGTTAGTGTTTTTGCAAGCGATGCCCCAAAATTTCCCATTCCAATAGCTACAATATTCATTATATCAAATGTTTAAGTTATAATTAAGTTTTCTTTTGGATATCTGTAAACCATATTCCCTGAAGTTGATTGGGCCAGCGATAAAAGTAAGGTCATTATTCCCATTCTTCCAACAAACATTAGTATAATAAGTATCCACTTTGATTCTGAGGATAGCAAGGGAGTAAGGTTTAATGAAAGGCCGACCGTACCAAAAGCAGAAAAACATTCAAAAACAATACGCAGTAAACCATGTGCCCCATCAATTAAAAAAATTGAGAACGAACCGGCGCCAATAATCACCAACGATATAAAAATGATTGAAAATGCCTTGTTTACTGAATATTCGTGAATTTCGCGGTGCAGAATTTCGATATGGTTTTTTCCCCTGATTATACGGACAGTATTCAGAACGGCAATGGTAAAAGTGCTGGTTTTTATGCCGCCCCCGGTTGATACGGGTGATGCCCCAACCCACATCAGGAAAATAATAACCAGTACAGCCGATTTGGTAAGCGCTTCCATGTTTACCGTATTAAATCCGGCAGTTCGCGGGGTAACACTCAAAAAATAAGACATAGCAATTCTTCCGCCTATTCCAACATCTTTTTGAGTTGAGTTGCTTTCGAGTAATAAAAATGAAATTGTCCCAAACAATAACAATACTGCTGTTGCAATTAAAACAATTTTGGTATTGAAAGTGATCATGCCAACACGGTGAATATAGGGTTTACGGCATTTTATATATTCTTTGAGCCAAATAATTTGTGATTTTATATAATTGTAAATATTCAGGAAAACCGGAAATCCCAGCCCGCCAAGTACAATCAGGTTGGCTATTGAATATTGAAGAAGGTAATTTTCACGTATCCTGACGTCATATAAATTATCGGTTAATGTTGAAAAACCAGCATTGCAAAAAGCAGAAACAGAATGAAACAATGAAAATCTTAAATCTGCGGCGATCGAACCCAATCCGTCGTTGTGAAGAGCAAAAAAGATAATTGCAGCTCCGGCCAGTTCGATGGAAAAGGTGATGCCTATTACTTTTATTAACGCTTTCAGTATCCCGCTAAAACTGTCTTCGCTTAAATAATCGCGAATTATCATTTGTTCCCTGAATGATGAAGTTTCTTTAAAGAAAAAACCAAAAAAACTGGTAATGGTCATTACCCCAATCCCACCAATCTGAATAAGGCTAATTATAATAAGTTTTCCTAACGTAGTAAAACGAGTGGCTGTATCAACAACGGTTAACCCCGTTACACATACGGCGCTGGTTGAAGTAAAAAATGCTTCGGTAAAATTAATGGGCTTATGTGTGGAAAGGGGCATCATTAAAAGTAAAGCGCCACAAATAATAATGAAACCAAAACTTACGATAAATAATTGTGCCGGATTAAAAATACGGATCAGAAAATCGAGCCTGATACGTGAGATTTCCAAAATAAACAACAAAAAGGCAAAAAAATGGAAAATGGTGAAATTATGGAAGAATGGTTTGAAAAATTCAGCTTCTCCCAAAAAGTACCTGAGTTTAAATAATACAATAACAGTTACACCTAATACAGAGTTTGCTAAAAATACTTTCCAATTCATTTGGTGGTCGGTGAAAAAGACTGATCGGATTAAGTATAAGAGCCCGGTAGTTGGAAACAAAATTCTGAAAATGAAATTGTTGAAAAATGATTCAGTATCCAAAATATGTGAAAAACCGATATCGTAAATAGAAAGGGCAAACAAGAACATTGTGAAAACAAAAAACAACCTGTTTACAAATTTCCCCAGGAAATCGTACCTCTTTCCCAATTTGAAATATTTATTCTTTAAATCTAAAAAAATCATTGATTTAAAAATGAACTTTCAAAAGTATAAAATAGCATTCTATTATATTAATTTTGTGAAAAATAATCAGGAAATGATAATTAATCTTTAAGACGTTCAGAATTGTTAATTTGTGTTGCCATTTTGTTATTAAGTAATTTGGTTTTCAGTGAATTTGACCATATTATTTAAAACAAAAATGACCCTGCCAACCGACAGGGCCATTCCTGAAAATTTATTAAAATTGGTTAGATAATCGCTTTCATCGATTCCATCGCTTCACGCAGTTCGGCGCCAATAATTTCAACTTCGCTGTAACGGATTTCTTCATTAATCTCAATCAGTTCACGGTTGTCAACGTGTCCGTCTTTGCCTTCGTTAAAGTTTTTACCAATTACATTGGTATCAACCCGGCCCATAAAGGCGGCCAGTAAAGGTTGGCAGGCATGGTCGAAAAGGTAGCAGCCATATTCGGCAGTATCGGAAATAACGCGGTTCATTTCGTACAGTTTTTTGCGTGCTATGGTGTTGGCAATCAGCGGTGTTTCGTGCAGTGATTCGTAATAAGCCGATTCGCCTTTGATTCCGGTTTCTGTCATTACATCGAAAGCCAGTTCAACGCCCGCTTTTACAAAAGCAACCATTAATGTTCCGTTATCGAAATATTCCTGTTCCTTAATTTCCATATCGCCTGCAGGGGTTTTCTCGAAGCCGGTTTCAGCAGTTGCAGCGCGCCATCTCAATAAATCTTTATCGCCTGCAGCCCAATCTTTCATCATGGTTGACGAAAATTCACCCGACATTATATTGTCAATGTGATGCTCAAAAAGCGGGCGCATAATGGTTTTCAGTTCTTCTGCAAGTTTGTATGCTTCAATTTTTGCCGGGTTCGAGAGGCGGTCCATCATGTGTGTAATTCCACCAAGTTTCAGCGCTTCGGTAGTTACTTCCCATCCATATTGAACTAATTTTGAAGCATAACCTGGATTGATACCTTTTTCAACCATTTTGTTGAAACACAGAATTGAGCCGGTTTGAAGAACACCGCAAAGAATGGTTTGCTCGCCCATTAAATCTGATTTAACCTCGGCCACAAACGATGAGTGTAACACGCCGGCTTTATGGCCTCCGGTGCCAGCGCAATACGCTTTTGCAATTTCAAGTCCGTCGCCGTTTGGGTCGTTTTCACGGTGGACTGCAATTAATGTTGGTACGCCAAACCCGCGTAAAAACTCGGCACGGACTTCGGATGCCGGTGATTTTGGCGCTACCATAATTACCGTGATGTCTTTACGGATATCGATACCTTCTTCAACAATGTTAAAACCGTGCGAATACGAAAGGCAGGCGCCTTTTTTCATCAGCGGCATAGCTGCTTTTACCACCGGAGTATGGTATTTGTCGGGCGTAAGGTTCAAAACCAGGTCTGCAACCGGGATCATCTCCCCGAAAGTTCCCACAGCAAACTTATTTTCAGTGGCAAGAGCGTACGAAATGTCAAGTCCGCTGTCGCGCATATTCAATCCCTGGGCAAGGCCCTGGGCGCCGCAGCCAAGAATTACTATTTTTTTGCCAACCAGTTTTTTTACGCCGTCTGCGAATTCCGATTCGTCCATGAAATCGCATTTTCCCAATTGCTCCAACTGAAGGCGCAAGGGAAGTGAATTGAAATAATTTGCCATTTTTTATGATTTTAAATGTTTAATGAAATTTCTGGTTACAAAGCAATAAAATAATATTAACATTGAACTGTGAAAAACCATGTTTTTTAGGTATTTATCATGGGTTTATTTTTTAACATTCGTTTCTGATTTCAAATAAAACATTTAATAACCAATCAATTACTACCAAACAGGTTTTGTTAATTTAAAGGATTATCCCAACTGATTTGAGCGATACTGCATAGGCGAAAAACCGGTTTCGCGTTTAAAAAACCTGGTGAAATAGGATTGGTCAGGGAAATTCAGGCTATTGGCAATTTCGGTAACCGTGAGATTGGTATGAACCAGCAACCTTTTGATTTCGAGCACTTGTTTCGATTTAATAATTTGAGAGGATGTTTTTCCGGTTAACTGATTTACGGTTTGAGTTAAATGGTTGGGCGTAATTGCCAGTTTATCTGCATATTCGTTAACTGATAAGTTATTTTGATAATTTTCCTCAACCAATTGTAAAAATCTTTTCACAACTACATTGCCTTTGCCCTTGGTCAGCAGATTTTTGTCGGTTTTATATAAAATTGCGCAGGAAGTCAGAATCAGGTCAAGCACTGAACGCAGTAAATCAACCGAATAGTTTTCTCCCTTTGCTATCTCCGCAATCCCCTTTTTGAATAAGGTTTCGAGGAATAAAATATCTTCTTTCGATTCCAGAATCAGCGGACGGTTTTCCTGCCTGATGGAGAAAAAGAACGGAAATTCGATGAGCCGGTTTTGGTTGGTTTGATTAATAAGGTAAAACTCCGAAGTAAAAATAAAAATGTACCCTTCAATATCGCTTGAAAATTCGATTTTATGCGCTTGTCCCGGCGACATAAAAAATACGCAGGGCGGCTGAATTTCGTACTTGTTGCCATCGATAATATGAAAACCCGAACCTTTCGATAAATAAAGAACCTCGAAAAAGTCGTGCCTGTGTGGGTATTTTACGCTGAAATGCCGGTTAGCGTCAAAAACTTCCACCTGAAATTGCTGGCTGATTCGTCCGTTCGAACTAAAATTATGCAGGCTGTAAACCGGAATATTTTCTGATTTTGAATTCACCTCTCCACTTTTTTGCTTGCTAATTTAAATAATGAAATGGAAGTGGAAAATAAAATAGAATGAACCCTTGAAATGAATTTCGCTGTTTAATCTTTATGTTTTATTTTTGACTCCCAATGAAATCGAAATTTGCATACGCGTTTTTAATGTTAATTGTGTTGTGGCAACTTCCATTTGTTGGTTTATGCGCATTAAACGATGTGCCAAAAATGGTTTCATTATCTGAATTACCAACATTTAAACGAATTGAATTCAATATCCGAAATGAATTTTCTTACTCCCCCTCTTTGGGAGGGGATTGGGGGAAGGCTCACATCTCCGGAGGGGGTTGGCGGGAGGCCTCTGGGCCTATCCATCGTTTCGATTTCAGATATCACGATAAAAAAAGGGGCATTAAACCTTTTATTGCACCCGTAGCATTAATTACCGCCGGAACTATTCTTCACTTTTCCACCGAAACAAAAGGGGATTTTCAGGAATGGGTGCAGAAAAATTTTTCCTATTCAGGCCACACCGACGATTATTTGCAATACGCGCCTCTGGCTTTGGTTTACGGATTGAATGCAGTTAGGGTGAAAGGGAAAAATAATTTTGGAAACCGTACTGCTATTGTTGTAAAAAGCCTTTTAATCAACGATCTAATGGTTTCGTCGATAAAAACCTGGAGTAACAGCGCCCGCCCCGACGGAAATCCGCGTTCATTTCCATCGGGCCATACTTCGGTTGCTTTTGCACTGGCACATTTTATGAACAAAGAGTACGGAGAACGCAGCGTTTGGTATAGCATTGGCGCATACGCCTGTGCCTCAGCTGTTGGTTTTATGCGTGTGGCTAAAAACGCCCATTGGGTTTCTGACGTGGTTGCCGGCGCCGGTTTTGGTATATTATCTACCGAACTGGTTTACCTAACCCACCAGTATAAATGGGACAACGAGCACATTAAAAATTTCGATATTTTCCCTTGGGGCAACAGGAAACAGAGCGGATTGACGATGGTATACACCTTTTAATGCGTGAATGCGTAAATGCTACAATGCTTTAATGCATAAATGGAAAGTTCTCACAGAAAACGTTTTTTATTTCAGTAACTCAGTATTTCAGCTTTTTAAAAAATCTTCGCGGACAGGATAAAAACTATCTATCAGCCTTACATTTTTGGTGAGCAGTTTTACAGTGTGTTTTAATCCCGATGGAATGGCGTACATATCTCCCGCTTTTAGATGCTGGTCGGGTTCGCCTTCGCAATAAAAAATAATTTCGCCTTCGGCAACATACGATGTTTGCTGGTGCGGGTGCGAGTGCGGAGATTCCGGCTCTTCCCACGGCCCGTTGCTGAAATCAATCAGCACGGTCATTAATTCTTCCGTATAAATTATTTTTCTTTGTAATCCTTCTTTTACCTGTTCGTAAGGAATTTCGTCAAATTTTAATACTGCCATAAATGTTATTTTTATTAGTCCGTTTAAGTTAATAAAGAGGCTTAAATATTCCGAAAATCAAATCAAAAAAATCCTGAAATCAAATTTGTTCCTATTAACTTATCGGCGCAATTCACGAAGTTCTTTGTAATAGGGCAAATCGGGTGATATTTTCCCTTTTCTTTTTTTAATGCCTTTTTCATCATTTTCTGCAGTTCTTACTTTTTTGTGGTTCAGTAAAATACAGACACCGGCAGTAACCGAAAAAGTTTTGTTGTTTGCCGGATGATAAAACGCAAAAATATTGTCGGTTGCCAAAAAAGCCTGAAAAAAATCGCCTTCGTACTGAAAACCTCCGCCAACAGAAACGTTGTTCGCCTGGTGCAAATTTAAATTTCCAAACGCCGAAAAATTAGGCCAGCTTTGCATTGCGGTAAAAGTTAAAATATTCCAGAAATTGTTTTTTTGAAAAGCTGACTGATTGGTAACTCCAAACGAAAGTTTTTCAGAAGATTGATACTGATAATGCAAAACAGTTTTAGTGGCAAGGGCTGAAGTAAAACCTGATTTCACAACCTTCGGGTGCCACACATTGCGAATACTGTCTTTTACCAAATCAATTAAATGCATTGGATGTTCATATCCGGGCTCTTCAATGAAACGGACAGCATGAACAAGGTCAAATCCGATATAATTATATTTTTGATTTTCACTTAGGGTCATGCCATTATCGTTGTACCAAATTATCCCCAAATCTCTCACGCTCACTGAAAAACTGCTTTTCTTGTTAATCCTGTAATTTATTCCCAAATCAACTGCAAAACCCGGATTTTGATATGCTTTCATATATTTCGAAAATGCACCTTCAGTTTTAACGCTGAAAATCGTGCTGTCTGCACGTAATACCACAGGTAAAGGTAACGACAGATAACCTTTGCCAGCAGCCCTGAATTTAATCAGGCTGCCGTCTGCCGAAGTTTCAATTTTATAATTCCAGTTATCAGCATTAAAAAATGCCGCCCCAAAAAGAAGTTTTGCATGAGCGCCGGCGTCCAGTTTTTTATTCATTTTTTTTGTGTAACCAACAGCAAATTCGCGATAACCTGCAGTTATTAAACTAACGGCGTCAGTGTTAAAATTTCTGTATTTAGGCTCTGTGTTCCCGTTTACGAGAAATTCAATGACATCTTTTTTGAATTTCAGCGCAGAACTGGCGTTTTCCTTATAATACGCGCTAAAAACGCCCTTTTTCAGCGGAAAACTGAAGAAAGCCATGGGAACAGAAACATCTTGACTGAAATGGTTGTTTTTCCTGATATTTTCATAAAAATGCACAGGATCAATAACCGGAATGCCATAAGGAGTGGTTATCAGGTCTGATATTTTGAAACTCCCCTGGTTCATAAACGAGAAACCACTAAGGCCTGCAAATGAAATTTCTATTGCCTTATCGGTTCTCATATATGCCGGATTATACACTTGGGCATAAAAATTATTGGGCAGCATAAACAATGAGCCGTTAATTTGACCACTGATATTGCCGGACAATAAAATACCCAGAAAAATCAAAATACAGGTCAGAATATTTTTTTTACAATGTGTAAACTTCATTTTTTTGTCTGAACTGTTCCGATCATCACTATTGAAACATCAATTGGATAATGAGCAGACAGGATATCGTTTTGATCAATAAAATTGTTATGATTGTACCACGATATTAACTTAAACCTTTTGCTATAAGTAAAACTCTGCAATTGAATTGAATCCAGCGGAACACTATGAACCGTGGTAACCGGTTTTACCGGCAACTTATTAAAATCGGCGCCGTCAAATGGAGGAGGCAAAACAGGCGGGCCAACAATGTTTTGGTTAATAAATTCAAGTTGAATGTTGAGCGGAAAAGGACAACTGTTAGTTACTTTAAATACAAGTTCAACATCTTTTAAACTATAATTTCCCTGAATTAAAAACTGCAAATTGTCAATGATTGAAGATGGATCGAAAATTAAACGGGTTGGTATGGTATCAAAAGTGCCGTCAGAATTTTGCAGTACAGTTTGCGGCCCAGATGTATCGCCAATTGGGTTGCCCCAGTCGTGTATAAAATCCCTGAATTCCTTTCTATTCCCTGATTTGTCGTTGCCGGAAAATATGGGAGTGATAATTTTTACCCCAAAGTCTTCTTTTACAGTTATTTCACTTAATTTAAATTCATCGGTTTTGCATGACTGAAAAATAAAAACCGAAAAAATCAAAACAAAAAAATAGCGATTTATGTTAAAAACTTGACTCATTAAATTCTGAATTATTATAAATGTAAAATTATAAAATTCTGTTTCGAAACAAGAGGATTTAAATCAATTGAAAAATATTAGATTTGCGTAATTGTGGAAAAACACCTAACATACTAATTTACAATGGAGACTAAAAATATAAATCATCAGAAACAATGGCACGTGGTTTATACCCGTTCGCGGGCGGAAAAGAAAATTCAGCAGGAGCTTAATTTTAAAAACATCGAAAATTTTCTGCCCATCCAAAAAAAACTGCGCCAGTGGAAAGACCGCAAAAAATGGGTTGAAATGCCATTAATATCGGGTTACTGTTTCGTGAATATAACATACAAGGAACATGATTTGGTACTGCAAACCAGCAATGTAGTATCGTATGTGCGGTTCGAGGGCAAAGCAGCCACAATTCCCGAAAGCCAGATTGATTACCTGAAACAAATGCTAAAGCAATACGATTTTGAAGTTGAAGTTACCGCCGAAAATTTTGCGCCCGGGAAAAGGGTAGAAATTGTATCGGGGCCACTGATTGGGCTGCGCGGAGAATTGATTGAAGCACGCGGAAAAAATAAATTTATAATCAGGTTTTCACAAATAAACAGCATATTCTCGGTCGAAGTTCCGGCAAATCAATTAAGTTTACTCCCCGAAGGAACCTGAGGTTTTTAAAATGAATTCATCGCAAAAATACTTTCCCCGGTTGCAGGATATAAACCGGGCAAAAATCAACCTGAATGATGTTATTCTGCAAACACCGTTGCAAAAAAACCTGAACCTTTCCGATGAATTTCAAGCCAATGTTTTACTAAAACGCGAGGATTTGCAGGTGGTTCGGTCGTACAAACTGCGTGGTGCGTTCAATAAGATTGAACATCTTTCAGCAGAGGAACTAAAAAACGGCGTGGTTTGTGCCAGCGCCGGTAATCATGCGCAGGGAGTTGCATACTCTTGCCGGAAATTGGGAATAAAGGGGAAAATTTATATGCCCACAACCACGCCCCTGCAAAAAATACAACAGGTAAAAATGTTTGGGAAAGAGTTTGTTGAGGTTGTTTTAGCGGGCGATACTTTCGATGATGCCCAAAATTCTGCCCTTGCCGATGCAGTCAAAACAGGGATGGCTTTTATTCATCCGTTCGACGACCCACAGATTATTGAAGGACAGGCAACAGTTGCCCTCGAAATTTTGCAGGACACCCGCGAACATATCGACTTTGTTTTTGTGCCCATTGGCGGAGGGGGCCTTATTGCCGGAATAGGTGCATATTTCAGGCAGGTGAGCCCGCAAACCAAAATCATCGGCGTTGAACCTGCCGGAGCGCCTTCGATGAAAAAATCGCTGGAGGCAGGGAAAGTGGTTGAACTGAAAAATATCGACAAATTTGTTGATGGCGCTGCAGTGCAAAAAGTGGGACAATTAACTTTCGATATTTGCCGCGAAGTGGTTGACCACATTATTGTTGTCCCGGAAGGCCGGATTTGTACCAAAATTCTCGATTTATACAACCGCGAAGCCATTGTGCTCGAACCTGCCGGGGCGCTTTCCATTGCCGCACTCGATTTTTACCGCGAAGAAATCAAAGGGAAAAACGTGGTTTGTATTGTCAGCGGCAGCAACAACGACATTACCCGCACCGAGGAAATCAAGGAACGCTCGCTTCTTTACGAAGGCCTGAAACACTATTTTATTGTACGCTTTCCCCAGCGTGCCGGGGCTTTGCGTACTTTTGTAGATGTTGTGCTTGGGCCAACTGATGATATTACACATTTCGAATACTCCAAAAAAAACAACCGCGAAAAAGGCCCGGCCTTGATTGGAATTGAAGTTCAAAACAAGGAAGATTTTAACGGACTGGTTCAGAGAATGGAGGAAAACGGTTTTGTTTACGAATACCTGAATGAGCAACAGGATTTTTTCCAGTTTTTAATTTAATCCTCGGGCAGTTGGTTGAACATGAAAAAAGGAATTCTACCAAAAGCCGGTTTAAAATTGAGTTTTGAACCTTATAATTTGCAACTGAAACACGTTTTTACCCTTGCCGGAAGTTCGCGCAGCACAACACCGGTAATGCTCGCCAAAATTGAATTTGAAGGGTTAACCGGATATGGGGAGGCTTCATTGCCGCCGTATTTGGGCGAATCGCAAGAGTCGGCAGGCAGGTTTTTGTCGGGTTTAAAACTGGAACAATTTGCCGACCCGTTCCGGATGGATGAAATTCTTGGATATGTGGATAAATCTGCCCCCGGCAATACCGCTGCAAAAGCTGCTGTTGACATTGCTTTGCACGACTTGGCCGGTAAAATCATGGGTCAGCCATGGTATAAAATATGGGGTCTTTCGGCTGAAAGTACGCCGGTAACTTCATTTACCATCGGAATCGATACGCCGGAAGTGGTGCGTCAGAAAGTAAAGGAGGCAGCCGGGTTCAAAATTCTGAAAGTAAAACTGGGCCGC